>CAYTAU010000001.1:0-4209 GCA_964435855.1 uncultured Bacteroidales bacterium
ATTAATGAAACTATTTGTTTGACAGGCATTGAACATATTGCAGAAAAAAACATTTATGAAGTTAGCGAGGGAGAATTGCAAAGAGCAATGATAGCAAGAGCTTTATCGCAAGATACAGATTTGCTGATTTTTGATGAACCTACAGCTTTTTTGGATATTCCCAATCGTTATGAAATATTATATTTGCTTAAAAGACTTTCCAGAGAAAGTGGTAAAACAATTATTTTTTCTTCTCACGACTTGAATATTGTTATGCAATTATCTGATAAAATATGGTTGATGAAAGAAAATGGAATAATTTTTGGTGCACCTGAAGATTTGGTTTTAAATAATAATTTTGAAGATTTATTTATAAATAAAAATTTAAAATTTGTTAAAAATACAGGGCAATTTTCTTTTGTAACTGACAAGCAATATCTCATTAATGTTAAGGGAGATGGATTAGCTTTTGAATGGACAAAAAAAGCACTTGACAGGGCAGGTTTTAATTATACATGTAACAAACAACATGATGTAAACGTTACAATATTAAGTTCAAATAATTCAGTAAAATGGGTTTTTGAAAAAGAAAATAATAAATTTGTATTCGATTCAATTTACCAACTAATAAAAAATATTAATAATTTAATTTAAATCAAATAATTATGGGACAAACTATTAAGCTTGTATCTTCGTATATTCTTATTGCAATAATTTTAGCTTTAACGATTATTGCCTTATTAGCAATTTGGGAAGTAATTGATTATGAAGACGTATTAAGGAAGATTTTATCTTCTCTATTTGTTGTATTTGTGGCATCAGTAGTTGTATTATTTATTTTTGCTGTTGTTATTAAAGATGGTAATGTAAGTGACAAAAAAAAGCCACCATTGAATAATTAAGAAAATATACGGTTTATTGGCAATTTGCCTTTAAACCGTGTTTTTTATTCCTCGTTTTTGAAATCACCGTAAATATAAAGAGAATGGTGTGATGGTTCAAAATCATGCTTTTCACAAGCATTATTAATAATTTCCTGAATTCTTGGGTCACAAAATTCTACAACTTTTCCTGATTTAACACAAATAAGGTGATCATGTTGTTGGCACCTGAAACCTTTTTCGAATTGAGCCATATTTCTACCAAATTGATGTTTAATTACAAGTTTGCAATTAAGTAATAATTCAATTGTATTATATAAAGTTGCTCTACTAACCCTGTAATTTTTGTTTTTCATACATATATATAGTGACTCAATATCAAAATGTTCTTCGTGAGAGTATATTTCTTCAAGTATAGCAAATCTTTCAGGAGTTTTACGATATCCTTTTTTTTTAAGGTATTCTGTAAATATCTTTTTTACTGAATCTATTGAATCATCACAAGCCATAATATTATGAATTTGATTTATGCAAATTTAAAAACATATTTTACTTATTCTAAATAAAAATAAGAAAAAATGTTTATTTTATACTTTTCTAAGCATATAAGCAAAGCTTTTTAAAAAAGCTTTGCTTATGTCAAGACTACTTTTATGCTTTCAGAATATCCGAATTACTAAAATCTAAAGGGAGTAATTGTTTAATATTTTCAATAATTTGTATTTTTTTATTGCCTGCAAGAATAACTTTTATTGGAGAATTAAATCGAATTTCCGTTTCAAGCATTACTTGTCTGCATGAGCCACATGGAGGTACAGGCTCGTCAATAAATTTATTGTTTATTATAGCAATAATTGCAATTGTTTTTACTTTTATTTCAGGAAATTTTGAATTTGCATAAAATAAAGCAACTCGTTCGGCACATAGTCCCGAAGGATATGCCGCATTTTCTTGATTGCTTCCTTGAATTATTTCGTTATTTTCTAATAAAACAGCAGCACCAACTTTAAATGTAGAATATGGAGAATATGAATTTTTTGCAGCTTCTTTAGCTTTTTCAATTAATAAAATATCATCATTAGAAAGTTCTTTAATTGAGTTGTATTCAAAAATAGTTGTAATAATTTCCTTTTTTTGCATAAACTTTTTATTACTAAAAAATTAACCTTTTAATGCTTCAGCACCACTAACAATTTCCAAAATTTCTTTAGTAATTGCATCTTGTCTTGCTTTATTGTATTCTAATTTTAAATCACTAATAATTTCTGTTGCATTATCAGTTGCTTTATGCATTGCTGTCATTCTGGCACCATGTTCTGCTGCATAAGAATCAATAAGTGCTTTGTAAAACTGTATTTTAAGAGATTTTGGAATAAGGTCTTTAACTATAAACTCTTTCGAAGGTTCAAAAATATAATCATATTCTTGTGTTTCCAAATCATTTTTTTCCATTTCTATTGGTAAAAACTGTTCAACAGATAGTATTTGTACGGCTGCATTTTTAAAACGATTATAAACAATCTCTATAATGTCATATTCTTTGTCAGTAAATTTATTCATTAAATTTTCTGCAATATTAGCAGCATTACTAAAATCTAAATTATCGAATATTTCATTGTGTTTACTTGTGATTTTAAATTGTTTTTTAAGAATATCATTTGCTTTTTTACCAATAATAACAAAGTCTAAATTTTCTTTATCTAATTGTTCTTTATATTTATCCTTAGCAAGATTTCTAGCTTTTTTTATAATATTTGAATTAAATCCTCCACATAAACCTCTGTTGGAAGAAATTACTACAAGTAGCACTTTGTTTATTTCACGTTGGTCAGCGTAGATATTACCTTCTTTAACATCCATGCTTGAAGCCAAATGAGTTAGTATTTCGTGTAGTTTATTTGCATAAGGTCGAATTTTAATAATGGCATCCTGTGCTTTACGTAAGCGAGAAGCAGATACCATTTTCATGGCATTTGTAATTTGCCTTGTTGATATAACCGACGATATTCTTGTTCTTAATTCTTTCAGGTTTGCCATTGAAAAAATTATTTATTTATAAAATTTGGAGAAATATAACTTACTGTTTCTTCTAAAACTTTAATAACTTCATCAGTAAGTTTTCCTGATTTTAAAGTGTCAAGAGTATCCCTATGTTCTTGTTCAAGATATTCTATAAATTTTATTTCAAATTCTTTTACTTTTTCTACAGGTATATCTTTAAGTAAGCCTTTTGTTCCACAGTATATTATTGCAATTTGTTTTTCAACTGTTACCGGAGCATATTGTGCTTGTTTAAGTATTTCAACATTTTTTCTTCCTTTATCAAGTACAGCCATAGTTACTGCATCAAGGTCTGATCCAAATTTAGAAAATGCTTCTAATTCACGAAATTGAGCCTGATCAAGCTTTAATGTGCCTGCAACCTTTTTCATAGCTTTTATCTGAGCATTACCCCCAACTCGCGAAACTGAAATACCAACATTAATTGCAGGTCTTACACCTGAATTAAAAAGGTCTGACTCAAGAAATATTTGACCATCTGTAATTGAAATTACGTTAGTAGGAATATATGCCGAAACATCACCTGCCTGTGTTTCAATAATTGGTAATGCAGTTAGAGAACCACCTCCTTTTACCAAATGTTTAATCGAATCAGGAATATTATTCATTTTCTGTGCTATTTCATCAGACTCTATAATCTTTGCAGCACGTTCTAATAGTCTTGAATGTAAATAAAAAACATCGCCAGGATATGCTTCACGTCCCGGAGGTCGTCTAAGCAATAGTGAAACTTCTCGATACGAAACTGCTTGTTTTGAAAGATCGTCAAAAATAATTAATGCATCTCTACCTGTATCACGAAAAAATTCTCCAATAGCTGCTCCTGCAAATGGTGCATAAAATTGAATTGCTGCAGGATCGGAAGCTGTTGCTGCAACAATAACAGTATAATCCATTGCTCCATATTCTCTAAGAGTTTTTTCAATATTTGCAACAGTTGAACCTTTTTGCCCAATTGCAACATATATGCAATAAACAGGATTCCCCTGTTCAAAAAATTCTTTTTGATTAATTATAGTGTCAATTGCAATAGCTGTTTTTCCTGTTTGGCGGTCGCCAATTATTAATTCTCGCTGACCTCTGCCAATCGGTATCATTGCATCAATTGCTTTTATCCCTGTTTGAAGAGGTGTTTTTACAGGTTGACGATAAATTACTCCTGGAGCAATTCTTTCAAGAGGCATTTCATAAGTTTTACCTTGTATTGGTCCTTTGCCATCTATCGGTTCGCCAATAGTATTAATTACTCTTCCCAATAAGCCTTCACCAACATTAATAGATGTAATAA
>CAYTAU010000001.1:4309-86416 GCA_964435855.1 uncultured Bacteroidales bacterium
ATAGTATTAATTACTCTTCCCAATAAGCCTTCACCAACATTAATAGATGTAATAACTTTTAATCTTTTAACGCTATCTCCTTCTTTAATTCCCTCTGATCCACCTAATAGCACAATTCCAACATTGTCTTCTTCAAGATTAAGGACAATACCTTTTACTCCGTTCTCAAATTCAACCATTTCATTCGACTGCACTTTTGATAATCCAAAAATACGTGCAATACCATCTCCAACTTGTAATACTGTTCCAACTTCTTCAAGTTCTTTTTCAGATTTAAATCCTTCTAATTGTTTTTTTAGAATTTCAGAAACTTCAGCAGGTTTAATATCAGCCATATTTTAATTTTTTATAATTAACCTAAAATTTTATATTCAAATGTTGTATTAATAAACTCTCGGTTTATTTCTTTTAATTTATTTGAAACACTTGCGTCAAGCTGCTCATTATCAACCCTCAAAACAAATCCTCCAATAATATTTTTATCTGTAATCGATGTTAAATCAACTTTAGCATTATAAATTTGCTTAATAATTGAAATAATATCTTTTTTAATTTTATCGTCAATATTAATAGCAGTTGTAAGTGTTACTGCTTTTATACCTTTTTCTTTTCTGTATAGTTCAATAAAATTTCTTGCTATATCAGAAATAAAAATTTCACGATTGTTTTTAGCTATAAGATTTATAAAAGATATAGTTAGATCATTAACTTTACCATGAAATATACTTGTTAGTATTTTTTGCTTTTGAGAAGTTTGAATAATCTTACTTTCAAGTAATCGTATGAAATCTTCAGTTTCTTCATACACTTTCTGTATAAGCAACATATCATTTTTTATAACATCAAGCAGTCCTTTCTCTTTCGATAATAAGAGTAATGCTTTTGAATATCGTAATGCTATTTTGCTATAATTCATCTGTTTATAATTTGTTTTTTAATTGCCAGATGGAACTTGACATTATAATCATTTTCCTATGTGTCAAGATTATTGACATAGCTCGTTTCATTTTTAAAATTAATTTACACTAACATCTTTAAGTAAGGTGTTAATTAACTGTTCTTGTTTATCTTTATCAGCTAATTCATCTTTTAATATTTTTTCTGCAATATCAACCGATAATTTTGCTACTGTATTTTTTAATTGTGTTTCTGCTGCCGCAATTTCGTTTTGAATACTTATTTTTCCTGCTTCAAATATTTTATTTTGCTCGGCAATTGCTCTTTCTTTTGCTTCGCTAATTATTTTATCTTTCATTTCACGTGCTTCTTTTAACAGCTTATCTCTTTCCATTCTTGCTTCGCTCAATATTACTTCATTATCAGCGTTAAGCAATGCCATTTCTTCTCTGGCCTTTTCGGCAGATTTAAGAGCATCTTCAATTGAATTTTCTCTGTTTTTTACAGCTTTTAAAATTGGTTTCCAGGCAAATTTTCTTAACAATATCAACAATATAAAAAATATGATTGATGTCCAAAAAATTAAGCCTATTCCAGGGGTTGCTAAATCCATAATTTATGTTATTTTATTTTTATAATCTTGATAGCGATTTGGTATAATTTGCCCATTCCTATCAACATAATTAATTAATTTAAAATCATTTCCCGCAACCAACCGTTACGGGAAATGAATGTTTTACTTAAGCTACTAATAATGATACAACAACGCCAAAAAGTGCGACACCTTCAATAAGTGCACAAGAAATAATCATTGCTGTTTGCACTTTTGATGCAGCTTCAGGCTGACGAGCTATAGCATTCATTGCAGATTCGCCAATTTTACTAATACCATACGAGGCACCAATAACAACCAATCCTACACCAATCGTAGCAAGCGAAATTCCAGTCATAACTTGAAAATATTTAGTTAATAAAAATAAACATTAATTAATGATGCTCCTGTACTGCCATACCTATAAACAATCCCGAAAGCAATGTAAAAATATATGCCTGCAAAAATGCAACAAGTATTTCAAGACAATACATAAATAGCACGAATGCTATTGAAACAGGAGATATCCAAATAGTTTTAAATATAAATATTAATGATATTAAACTTAATACAATAATATGTCCGGCAGTAATATTTGCAAATAAACGAATCATTAATGCTAATGCTTTCACTATAATCCCTACTAATTCAACCGGTATCATAATAGGTAATAGCCATATAGGTACACCGGGAGTTGCAAATATGTGTCCCCAGTATTGTTTATTTCCGCTAATATTTGTAATAATAAGAGTAATAAATGCTAATGTTAAAGTAACAGCTATATTTCCTGTAACATTAGCTCCTCCGGGAATAAAAGGTACTAAACCAAGTAAGTTATTAAATAAAATGAAAAAGAATACTGTTAAAAGGTAAGGTGCAAATTTTTTGTATTTTTTTTCACCAATATTCGGTATCGCAATGTCGTCTCTGATAAATAGTATTAATGGTTCCATAAAAGATTGTAAACCTTTTGGTCTGCCGGGTCTATTTTTATAACTTTTTGCAACACTAATAAATATAAACAATATTAAAAGTGATGCAAACATCATTGCTGCAACATTTTTAGTAATTGAAAAATCCATTGGCATTACATTAATTACATGATGTTCTTCATCAAAATCAAGAGAGTTCTGTTTGTTTGCCAGATATATTTTTTCGTGATGTATAATGTAAGTTCTATTATCTTTTACAACAGCTTTTTCTCCATGATGAAATTCACTGGATAAAAAGATATCTATATTTCCGTCGTAATAAAGTATTATTGGTAAGGGAATTGTTGTATGATGTTCTTCTCCTGTTTCTTTATCTGTTATTGTCCATAGATGCCAATCGTGTACATCGGAAATATGGTGCATAATGACTTCTGTAGCATTAAATTCTTCCTCATGATTATTATTTTCAGTTTCATTATGTTCCTTGTGTTGCGAAAATAAATTGAACGAAAATATTATAATAAAAACAAATACAATGTAATACCTCATTATTTAATACACTTTCAATATTAAAATAATCACTCTGTAAAAAAAAATAAATTTATATATTTTTACATTAATTAACTACAAATAAAATATAAATTTTATTTGTAGTTTTTATCTTCATTCTCAAATCATTAACTAATTAACACTGATACAAGGCAATAGGGGCTATTGTTTATTTGTCAGGTATTGTTTTATGTGTGAGTTTCATTTTTCAATTTTTCAATAATATTACTTGTAGAATAACCGTCAATAAAATCAATAGTTTCAATACTTCCTCCTTTTGAAAGAACAATATCCGCACCAACAATATCTTCTTTTTTATAATCAGCTCCTTTTACCAAAATATCAGGTTGAATCTTTTTAATAAGGTCAAGAGGTGTATCTTCATCAAAAAATACAATATTTGTAATAAAATATAATGAAGCAAGAATTAAAGCTCTTGAATTTTCATTTTGTATGGGACGGGTATTTCCTTTTATTTTTCTAACAGAATTATCGGTATTTAAACCAAGTATAAGAATATCTCCTAAATCTGCTGCTTTTGATAAATATTCAATATGCCCGCGATGTAAAATATCAAAACAACCATTTGTAAAAACTATTTTTTTATCTTTAAATTTCCAGAAACTTAATAGTATATCTAATTGTTTATGGTCAATTATTTTGGATTGTATTACTTCGAGTTTTGTCATAAAATTATTTTTTATTAATTATAGGCAAGGCTATTAATGAAAGAAAACCTACAACTACCAACATAAGTGTTTGAACGCCATGAACGATTAAAGCAAAGGCACTTGCATTAGTTTCTGATATGCCGTATATTATTAAAACTCCGATAACCATAAAATGCCATGCACCAATACCTCCTTGCACCGGAGCCACCATTCCAAAACTACCAAATACAAACACAGTAAGTGCTGTGATTAAAGTTAGGTTTGAAGTAAAATCGAAAGCATAATATGTTACATAAAGCATTAAAAAATACATAAACCATATAAATACTGTATGAGCAAGAAAAATTGGAAGATTTTTTATTCTTTTTATAGATTTTATCCCATCCATAAATTCTTTTAAAAGTTTTTTAAACTTAATATAAACAAAAGTATTTTTAATCTTATTTTTAAATATATAAAATAAAATTATAAGCAAAATTATAGTTGATAATAAAATAATGATTAAATTACCTGATAAACTAAAATTTTGAAATTTATCACCAACAGAAGGATTATTATTTATAAATTCACCAACAACTTTAAATTGAGTTATTACAACAATAATTGCTAACAAAATTAGTGAGATCAAGTCAATAATTCTTTCTATAACAACTGTCCCAAACGACTCAGAAAAAGGGATTTTTTCGTATCTTTTAATAATAGCAGCTCTAGAAACTTCTCCCATACGCGGGAATGCTAAATTTGCAAGATATCCAACCATAATTGCTAAAAAAGCTGTTAAAACAGAAGGTTTATAACCTAATGATTGACCAAGCATTCTCCAACGCATCGCTCTACTTATATGGCTTAAAATACCTAAAAATAAAGATAAAACTAACCAAGAATAATTAACGGTTTTAAGTTCTTTTAATAATTCCTTAATGTCCTGATCTTTATACACGAACCAAAAAAGAAATGCTCCTACTCCAAGGAATATTAAAAATTTTAAGGCATTTAGGATTTTTTTTTTCAAACCTATTCAATTAATTGATTTGTGGAAGTATCTGGAAAAACAAATTGTGGTTTAAAAGTCTTTGCTTCTTCAAATTCCATTGTTGCATAAGAGATAATAATTATAACATCACCAAGTTGCACTTTTCTAGCAGCGGGTCCGTTAAGGCATATTACCCCGGAACCTCTTTCTCCCTTAATAACATAAGTTTCCAATCGTTCACCGTTATTTATATTAACGATTTGAACTTTTTCATTCTCAATAATATTTGCAGCATCCATTAAATCTTCATCAATTGTAATACTGCCAACATATTGCAAATTAGCTTCTGTAATGCTAACCTTGTGTATCTTTGATTTTACTACTTCAATATTCATTTTTGAAATAAAAAATAGTTTTACGGTGCAAAGTTATAAATTATATTTATTAATAATTAAAATTAATATTATCTATTAATCTTATTTTTCCAATTTTTATTGCAATACATCCTGTTATTTTACACTTTTTATCCCAATTAACAATACTTTTAAGTGTTTCGGTATTAACAACATCAAAATATTCAACTTTCATTAATTTATTTGAATTTATTTGTTCAACAAGCCATTTTTTTAATTCCTCTATATTCAAATCATCGGCTTTTTTTACAGCTTTTTTTAATGTTTTAAATATTAGTGGTGCAATTTCCCTTTGTTTATTAGTTAATAATTTATTTCTTGAACTCATTGCTAATCCATCTCTTTCTCTGATTGTTGGACCTGCAACAATATTTATATTATAATTATATTGTTTTACAAGATTTTTTATTATTGCTAATTGCTGAAAATCTTTTTGTCCGAAATATGCATTATCAGGTTTAATAATGTCAAAAAACTTACTAACAATAGTTGCAACTCCATTGAAATGCCCTATGCGATATTTTCCTTCCATTATTTTTTCAATATACCCAAAATCAAATTTTCTTTTTTCCTGATTGAGATACATTTCTTCAACATTAGGAATAAATACAATATCGCAATGAGCTTTGTCAAGTTTTTCTATATCTGTATCTATGGTTCTTGGGTAATTTTCAAGATCGTTTGGGTCATTAAATTGTGTAGGGTTAACAAAAATACTCGCTATTGTAACATCATTTTCTTGTATTGAATTTTTTATTAAAGAAATATGCCCTTCATGTAATGCTCCCATTGTAGGAACAAATCCTATGCTTTTTTCTTCTTTTTTTAAAGCGGAAATTCTTTCAGTAATAGTATTTATTTTTTTATAAATTTCCATAGATTAAAATTACTAATCCCGAATACTCGGGATAAAATGACTAAAATAAATTAAATTTCAAAATAATTGAAAAAGCCGCCACAGATTACACTAATTATCACAGATTTAGCTTTTAAAAAATCTGTGAATCTGTGGGTTTTTTAAGTTTTTATGACTTTTCGGAGCGAACTCATTGTTACCAAATTGTTCTGATTATCTCGTTATTAACATATTTACATATAGCAGCATTATTTAAAATATTTTCATTAAGCAATTTTTGTTTGTAATGCTTTGCTTCTTCCTCACTTTCAAAAAATCCAATTGTATATTTATACCATAATTTTCCATTAATCTCAACTTTATCCCATTTAATACATGAAACTTTATATTTATTTTTCAATTGTTTAAGTTGAATATCACTTAGCTTTTTGTGATGAGCCTCAATTTGTATAGCATAAAATTTATTGTTAACTATTGTTTTAGGTTTTGAAATTGTTTTAATTTCATAATTTACCTCCCTTTTTATATCAATTTTTTTGTTTTCAGCAAAATATACATTTTCAATAATCCTGCTTTCTTTTGATTTTATTTTTGTTATATTTTCAATTTTATTTTTCACAACATGATATTGTTTTTTAGATCTGTTAGATATGTTTGTCAACAAAACAGGATTTAGGTCTGGTTTGTAAAACATATAAGAATTAATACTTTGATATTCCGCAAGATATTCTGTATTAATAATTTGAGCCTTATATAGTGGCAATTTAATTATTTCATATTGAAAAGAAACAACATCATATTTTTCCAGGAATTTATAATTTTTCAAATATCTAATTGGATTAATTGTGCCTTTTGGATTATTCCATTTAACTTTAGTATTATCACGTATTTCAAAATGCAGATGAACTCCTTTTCCTCCAATTGTTGAAAAAGTTGTACCTGAATTGCCCATTTCTCCAATTTTTTCACCTGTAATTACACTATCTCCTTTTGAAACCGAAAAACGTCGCAAATGGCAATAACAAGTACTGTAACGTTCATCATGCTTTATTTCAACATATCTGCCATAACCTGCATTCCACCCAACAAATACAACTTTACCTGATTTGGCTGCATAAATAGTTTCGCCGTATTTTCCTGCAATATCAATCCCTCTGTGAAATTTTCGTTCTTTTATTCCAATACTATTTTTTTGCATACGCCAACCAAACATTGATGTAAGTTTTCCTTTTGTTGGAACATGAAAATTTAATTCGGGAAGCGAACTTTCTTGTTGAGATAAAAGAGTAATACTGCCAAAAAGTAATATTATAAGAATAATTATTAATCTCATAAATGAATTAAATTTTTGAAGTGGCAAATATAATATAATTTGTAATATCCACACTTATTTACATATTATGATTTTAACTTGACAAATTGAAAATTTGCGTAAACTTCTGATATTAACAGGCATTTGTTTATATCTTTTTGTGCGAATAAAAATCGAGGCTTTTTGTATTGGTATATTCGCACTAAATATTTGTTGTCGTATAATTAAAATTATAAATTATGCCATACAGGCGTCTACCAAATACAGAAACAGCAAGATATAGAGCTTTAAAAATTGCATTACAAAAGGGTGAAGATTTACCACCATATAAATTGCCTTACGGTCAAAAGTCTTTAAGGCAACTAAAAGGATTTTTCCCTGAATATGAAAGGCAATTTAAACAATGGCAGGAAGCTAAAAACGCTGTAAGTGTAAAAAGTAAAAAATATTATGATCTGCAGAAAAAAGCAAAAATTTATATTTCTCATTTCATACAAATAATGAATTTCTCAATTATAAGAGGAGAATTAAAGCCAATAGCAAGAACTTTTTATGGTTTAAAAGAAAATGATTGTAAAATTCCAAAAATAAATACTGAGAAAGACCTGATTAAATGGGGGGAAACAATAATTAAGGGTGAACCAGAAAGAATAGCTCAGGGAGGAAATCCTGTAACAAACCCAACTATTGCCGTTGTTAAAGTAAGATACGATCAGTTTATTGATGCATACAGACATCAAAATACTTTAAGGAATAGCTATAAAAGACTTTCTGATAAAATTGCTGATATGCGAAGCGAAGCAGATAGTATAATACTAAATATCTGGAACGAAGTAGAGGTATTTTACAATGAATTTCCTGATAAAGAAAAAAGAGAAAAAACAAAAGAATATGGTATAATTTACTTCTTTAGAAAAAATGAAAAAAACAGAATTGATAAAATTGAAAATGATGATGAAGCTAATGTTTTATTAAAAAATAACATTAAAAAAAAGCAACCCGATTCACAGTTTTCGCTTTCCCTTTTTAAAGATTAAATATAGTAAAATACTTACAATAATAATACTTACAATTGCATAAATAATTGTTGAAAAATCCATCCCTACTGTTTCAATATCCTTTGATAAAGATTCAATGTTTATAAAATATGAAACAATTACAGCAAATGCATTATTTGTGAAATGTGCCGCAATTGGCAACCATATAGAGCCCGACCAAACAAATAAATATCCAAACAGTAAACCCATTAAAAATCTTGGTAAAAAACCATAAAACTGCATATGAATAGCACTAAAAAGAATAGCCGAAAATATTACCCCAAAATGAATATTTTTAGACCAATTTATAAATATTTTTTGGAAAACACCCCTAAAAACTAATTCTTCACCAATTGCTGGAATTATTGCTATTATAATAATATTTATTAAAAGACCGTTAGTTGTATCTACTTTTAAAAATGCTTCAGTAGTTTTCATCGCAACTTCTTCCATATTTTTCATCCAGTTATTTGGAGAAAAGATATAATCAAGAGCTCTGGCATTTATTTCAGCAAACAAATTAATTACAGGAATCGCGCAGATCATTAATACAACAACTGCTATAATTAAAGATGTTTGTGGTTTAATATTTAATTTAAGATATGAAAAACTATTACGGTTAAACAAATATCCAATCAAAAAGGGTGGTATTATAAACAAGCCAACAGATTGAACAATTTGCAGATATTTAAGAAATGAAATATTTTGATTATCGCTAATGTTTAGAATATCCTGAATACCAATGTTGAATAAGGTTTTTGCCATCAAAATTCCTATTATACTGAAAAACAAAAAACTAAATCCAACAATTAATAACACAATCGTTAATTTGGCGAAATGTGGTAAATCTTTAAATATTGCTCGTTTTTGTATGTTCAATTTTATTAATTTTGCAGCAAAAGTAATTTTTTTTTGTTGAAGATAGGAAACATATCATTTAAAAAATATCCAATTTTTTTGGCACCTATGGAAGATGTTACAGATACCTCATTCAGGTATATGTGCAAGAAATTTGGTGTAGATTTTATGTTTACTGAATTTATTTCCTCTGATGGCCTTATCAGAGGAGGAAAAAAGGGATTAAGAAAGCTCGAATTATTTGATTACGAAAGACCAATTGGGATACAATTATATGGTCATTTGATAGAATCAATGGTAGAGGCAGCTAAAATAGTTGAACAAGCAAAACCTGATGTAATTGATTTGAATTTTGGTTGTCCTGTAAAAAAAATAAGTAACAGGGGAGCAGGTGCAGGAATGATGAAAGATATTCCTAAAATGGTAGAAATAACAAAAAAGATAGTTGAAACTGTTAAAATTCCTGTTACTGCAAAAACCAGACTTGGCTGGGATACAGATTCTCAAAATGTTGAAGAAATTGCTGAAAAATTACAAGATATTGGAATAAAGGCATTAACAATTCATGGCAGAACTAGGACACAGGTTTATAAAGGAGAAGCTGATTGGACATTAATAGGAAAAGTGAAAAATAATTCAAGAATTCATATTCCAATAATAGGAAACGGAGATATTACATCAGCAGAAAAAGCAAAAGAAATGTTTGACAAATATGGTGTTGATGCAATTATGATTGGCAGAGCAAGTATTGGACGACCATGGTTATTTAAAGAAGTAAAACATTATTTAGATACAGGAAAACTTTTAGATCCATTAAGTATTAAAGAAAAAGTTGAAATTGCAAAAGAACATCTAAAAAAATCAATAGAATGGAAAGGTGATTACGGCGGAGTAATTACAATGCGACGACATTTTGCAAATTATTTTAAGGGTTTATCGCACTTTAGGGAAACACGTATTTCTTTGCTTACTGCAAAAACAAAAGAAGATGTATTAAGTATATTAAATGAAATTGCTGATAAGTTTGAATAATAATTAACCGTAAACAATTGACAGTTGACAATTGACATCTTGTACTCAAGGGCATTTTTTTAATAAATAACAATTTTATGGCACAAAACTTTAACTATTTAATAAAAAGACTTTTTACCTTAGCAATGAATATTTTGCCTACTGTTAATTTTCAATTTTTTATTTTTAATATTTAAAACATGTAAACGATTATAATAATGATTAGAAAAATTATCATATTTCCTTTTATAATTTTAATTAAGTTTTACAGACTTACAATTTCTCCAATTTTACCTTCAAGTTGCAGACATATTCCCACATGTTCTCAATATTCAATTGAAGCTTTTCAAAAACATGGATTATTTAAAGGTTTTTGGCTTTCGCTTAGGAGAATTTCTAAATGCCATCCATGGGGTACTCATGGATTTGATCCTGTTCCAGAAATTTACCCTGAAAAAAAGAATGAAAATAAATTTAATTAAAATTATATCTTTGTAAATTATATTGGGGGATTAGCTCAGTTGGCTAGAGCGTTTGACTGGCAGTCAAGAGGTCAGCGGTTCGATTCCGCTATTCTCCACTTTAACTGTTGCATATTGATTTAGTAAGAAGCTTGATAAACGAAATAAATTTATCTTGAAATAGTAAATGTTGCAGTAAAAACCTCCTGTTCAATATTAATATTAGACGTGGAAACATATTGCCTTGTTTCTGTTCCAATAATTTCTGCATTTATTCTATTACTTAATTCACCTGTATAAAGTACGATGCTTTGATCAATATCAAAATTATCATAAGCATTTTCAGTTTCTCCACTAAGTATGCTTTCTATTAAATTTGTAAAAAAAGAATTCTCAATTTTATTAATAAGAAAAGTCCCGTCATTAAGTATAATATATCTATATTGTACATTATATGAATTTAAATTTAAATCATATTTAAATTCAACTGTGCTTTTTGTAAAAGTAACTGTTCCTGCATTTGTAACAGTTCCAATATCAATTTGCATATCAATTGTAGAATCTACACCCTCATAAACATAAGTGTATTCTATTTGATCAATATTCCATTCTCCATCTCTTTTTGTAAGTCTGTTTTCTGTAATTTTTTCTTTAGAACAAGCTATTAATAAAATTCCTGAAACAGAAATTAAACTCCAAAATATTATATATTTAAATTTCATCACTATAGGGTTTTGGTGAAAATATTTATAAATCAAAAGTATAACTTTTTTAAAAAATAGCATGTAAATATAATAATTAATTATTGTTGCTCTTTTGTTTTAAATTAGTGAAAAGTTTAAAATAAGTTCGCCAGAGATGACGATGTTATTTTTTTCTTTGTCGAGTTACAATTTTCAAGCATAGCAATAGTTACGGTTTAAAATTTTAATGAAGAAAAAGGGAAAAAGAACAAGTCAAAATGTGGAAGTTATTTTGAACCTTTCACTTATACACATTCATACAACCGAGTCTGCCTCATGCTGATTCATACTGCCTTTTTGTGAATAATGTGAATTAAGAATGTTTTTTCTACTCCTGTAAATAAACTTAATAATACCACCAATTATTATAAGCATACCAATAATAAATACATACCAGTTGAAATTTTGTGGAACATAATTATTTGCCAGTTCAATTGAATCATCTATCCATGTCCATGTAAATATTTCATTATAGGTATAATATTTATGTAAGAAAGCAACATAATCCATAGTAAATGATACTATAACAACGATACTCCCAATAATAAGAATTAACCATTCAAATAACTTTATCCTAACATTATCATATTTTTCTTGCAAGTAAATTATTGCAAATGCAAGAAATATCATCGCAATTGAGCAAATTACGGGAGTTATTACAGGGCCTACCCAGGTTACAGGAATTAAAAACAGGATATCCCATGTTAAAAATGATTCAGGCCAATCCAGTAAAAATTTTAAAAATACATAATAAAATATGTCCCAGATAGCAAATGAATAAATGAAGTATGCAAACTTTTGCAATTTAGTTTTTGCTGCAATAAATCCGATTGATACTAGCATTATTAATGTGGCAAATTCTCTTAAGAACTCGGTATATCCAATATCTATATCTATTGGCTGCAAGGGGAAATGAAATCCGTTTGGATAATATAATGCACGCAAATATACTACAACCGAACTTTCTATAAATGCCATCCCAATACTAAATATTGTTACCCAAATTATTATTTTTATTGTTTCTTTTTTCATCTGTTTAAATTTTGCTATTTCCTTGATATTTTTGATTATATGTTTTGTCATGATTTTTGCAAAAAAGCAAAAATAACGCCAGAACACTTTTCTCTTTTTATCTTAATCCCCGACTTAAAAGTCGGGGCTATTATATTTTGCTTCGTTGGGGCTTGCTTAACCCAAACTATCGTTAGAAATAAAAAATAAATTTCTATTGCATATTTTTCATTTTTCTAATTTCATTTTCAAGGTCCTTTCTATTTTCACAACTTACATTTATTAATCTAAAAGCATTCTCTCCTTTAATTGTTCTCCATCTCCAATCCCATTGGTCAATTGTTTGATAATCGCCATTATCATACCACCATGAAGTATAGAGTTTATCTGTGCCATTTACCAACAAAGCGGTATAAACTTTCATGTTATCTATTGTTTCAATATTTATATTTTCGAACATATAACCACTTCCTTTCCAGCAAATATAAGGATTATGATCGCTTCCATAAAATTGAGTTGGCGGCTTTATATATATTAAAGCATTATCATTATATAGTTTAGTAACGTTATGTTCTGCAATCTCTATATTATAAGCCTGATAATTTGCCGTATTAATATCAATATTAGCTATACTGTTTGGTTGATAAACAATATTATAATAAATCAAAGCAATTGTTATTGGTAAGATCAATAATGGAACATACTTTCTATTATCTTTTGAAAATCTATTTGATCGTTTCATCTTTTTACCCAGAAATGTAATTACAAATGGTGTAATAAAATACAAAGGCACTATTGTATATAAAAATATGCTGAAAATACCTATTATTTCATGAGAAAATGTTCCAGGTTCTGACCTAAACAAAATTAAGGCAATTATTCTTGCCAAATTACTGATCATAATTAAAATTATAGTTATAATAACCTGAAAAATAATTCCGTAAATTGAAAGAACTTGTCGATTCCTCCTCTCAAAAATACTGGTAAATAACAACATCATAAGAAATCCGGTAACAACCATTTTTAATCCTATACATTCAGGGTCGACTGAAAAAGAAGAACCTGCATGAGAAATAATATTTCCGCTAACAGTATTTTCATATCCAATAAAATTTAATAATTTTCCTGATAAAGCACTTAATTCTAACCTAATTGAAAAACTAAAGATATTTACGAAATATCGTGTAATTGACCCGAGAATAAAAATCAGGACCAGTATTGCATTATTAATTTTCCCAAACAGATTTTCAACAATAAATATAAGTGCAAAACAAAATGCGAAATAATATATGGTAAGAACAGGTACAAAGTAATACAGAACGAGCATTACCAAACTGTAAAACCCATAACGTAATGAATAAATATTTTTATCTTTTACATAAATAATCATGGGAAACATCAATAATCCGAAATATAAGTTAAAATCTGAAATAAGATATCTCGACAACATTGAAAACCCGGCAACAATAATAAGTATTACAGAACCCAAGGCAAAGATTGCTTGTCGCTCAGTGTAGAAGCGAATAAAATAATATAATATTGAATAATTTTTTGCCAACATTCTTCTTAAACTATTTTAAGTATTTTGAATTATTAATTATATATGCCGATTCGGTATATTCAGGTATTTTACAGTCAGATATCCTAAGATAAAAAAGCATGAGAAAAATATTGTCATACCATAAACAGCCGCGTTACTAAATGGATGAATAATAATATCTAACATATCTCTAGCAAGAGCTAAAGGATTTGAAATAATATCCCAACTATTCCATCTTAGATAACGCCCTATATATATTCCAAAACTACCTGTGAAAATTGCTACAATAGCAAAGCTCCATGATATAAAGTTCCCAAATCTTCTTTTTATAATTCTTTGCAAAATTATTAGTGAAAAAAAGCCTAACACCAAGCCATTCCATGCAAATGAAAGAAGTAATATCAAATCGAACCACAAGGGCATTCCCGGTTTTTGCCATAAATGAAATAAGTCCGTTATTATATACGGTGCATTAGGAAAAATAGGCAACCACACAATTACTGTGAAAAACAGCATTATTTTAGATTTGAATGTTTTATCGTATAAACTGTAAACAAAACTTATTATAAAAGGTAACCAGGCTAAGAATAAGTTCCATCCTAAAAATATAAATGTAATTCGTGAAGTATATGTCATTCTAAATATTAACAATGCTACACTAAATAATGAAGAGAATATTAAAACCCATAATGCTCCCTCTTTCTTTTGTCTTCTTATTTTCTTATAAATATTCATTTACGATATTGTCTAAACTAATTAAATTTAAAATTTTGTCATCTTTGAAAAAATATAATAATTATTACAATATTCTTTTATTTAGCAGATTAGCTCGCCAAAAAGTTTGAATACAAATTTTTATAGTTCTTTAATTTCACTTTTTAGCTTCGCTACCTTATCCTTTTTATCGTTATCATCAACTTTTAGATTATACCAGTCTATTTTTCGAGAAAAATACATAACAAGAGCTAGAATAATAAATAAACCAATACATCCAAATAACAATGCATAGCCTTGTAACTGAATTATTACAAAAATAAATGTGTACATAATAACAAGAATCCCAGATACGAGAAATACGAGATTATTAATCTTAAGAACAGATTTCATATAAGCAGTAATTAATATTAAAGTTAGCAATGCTGAAATAATATATGCCAAATCAAAATTCAAATGTTCTGACATAGAAATTAATAAAGTGTAAAAAATTACTAATGCAATTCCAACTAAAATATATTGAACAGGATGAATAAATACTTTCTTTAACACTTCAACAAAAAAGAATACTATAAAAGTAAGAGAAACAAATAAAATTGCATACTTAATAGACCTCATTGATTTTTGATACCCATCAACAGGTAATCGCAAATTTACTCCAAAAGATGAACTTGTAATATTATGTTTATGACCTGTCCATGCTTGAGGAAAATTCCTATTAAGATTTAATATGCTCCATTTAGCCGTAAATCCTTTTTCATTAATTTGTCGTGAATCCGGTAAAAAAGTGCCATCAAAACTTGGATTATTCCACTTAGAACTTATTTTAACATCGGTTGTTTTACCAACAGGAACAAAATACAGTAGTTGACTCCCTCTTAAATTAATATCAAACGAAAACTCGAATGACATGCTATCTGCCTTATCAATATTTATTGGACAACTAATTCCATTATAAAAAATTTCATCAGTTATAGCTCCAGGATTAAACAAGTTTTTTTCATTATTCCATTTTAATTCTACTTGTTTTTTAATTCCCTTGAGGTCGCTAATTCCAATGCTAACAAACGCTTTGTCAAAATGTATGTGTTGTTTAAAAATCTCGAATTGTTTGTAATCAATTGAATTAAATTTTCCATGAAAATTGAGATTTGAGTTATATACAACAATTTTATAAATCCCCCTATATCGCTCTTTTGGGTCTATGTTTCCTATAATATTTAATTCGTCAGGAAGAATGTGCATGTATTCTACGGTTTTTATAATTTTATCCTCGCGGTCACGTTCCGAATATTGTTTTACATATTTATCATAAGGAATTGTAATAATTGGTCCTGCTATTGTTTGCTTTTCGCCCCATTTCGAGCTAACTTCATTTATTGCATCACTTTGTATAAACTCTCTTTCCGTAATAAGATTTTTCAAAAGAGTTGTTGGTATTAATAGCAACACTATTAAAATTACGATAATACCTGCTTTTAATAGAATATTCGATTTTAATTCTTTCATTTCAATTTCCTCCATTTTTAATTTTTACATTATTTATAGTAATACTGTATATATTCATATTTTTGTAAATCATCACATTTTGTTTACAGTTTTGCTACCTTAGAAACAAAAACAATAAGTCCTATACTTGCCGATGTAATAGCTGCTATTAGTGCAGCACCTGCCGCAAGATCTTTAATTTTTCCTGCTTTTTCATTATGTTCGGGCGATACAAAGTCTACAAAATACTCTATAGAAGTATTTATTATTTCTGTCATAAAAACAATCCCAATTGCAAAAATTATAAAACACCACTCTATAGTATTTATTTTTAATAAAAACCCGGCTATAATAACCAAGATTGCTATAACTGTATGTATCCAGACATTATGCTGAGTAGTAAAAAGTATTTTTATACCATTGAAAGCATAGACAAAACTCTTTGCCCGTTTTTTACTTGAAAATTTGTTTTGTGTTTCCATAGTTTATTATTTTAAAATTTAAATCTATAAAATAAGAATCCCGCTACTAACAACCCCATAATAATTAATGCCCACTCATGAGGTTCAGGAACTGCTCCGCTTGATTCCGTAAAAGCATTTTCCAGGCTTGTATTAGCATCTGTTTTTTCAATATCAAATTTATCGTAATCTTCTTTCGATTCAAGAACAATAAGGCTTGATACCGGAGTAACAACATAAGCTTCTTTAGCAATATTTATTATTTCATTATTAATATATTCTTTATCAAGAAATTTATTGCCAATTTCATTCATGATCCTATTGTACGCAAACAATCTTAATAAATGATCAGGGGCTTCACTTTTATGTGCAATTGTATCTTTAACTATTGCAATATTTGAAGTTTCTAATGCAACCGTGTTTTCATATTCTTTGATTATCGGAAAAGTATTCTCTTTTAATATTTGTTTAAGTTCATCAATAGTACCTGTCGCGTAATCAAATGAATCATATTCTTTTAAAACCTTCAAATATGATGTTATGTTATCTCCAATATCAAACAGCTTTATTTTACCTTTATTACTTTTTAAATATTCAAGTGTAAAAAATTTAAAGGCAGTATTTTCAAGATCTTCAAGCATTGGAGAATCCGATTTTGATTCTGTTATTAATAATGAATTCTTAGGGGTCTCAATTTTGTAAATGGGAAATAGAGAAAAATTCAAATTGTGTAGCTTAACAAAAACTCCTGCTCTATTATCCTCAGTAATTTGAGTCAATTCATTAGTAAATACAAATACATTTTTTTCCTTTATCAGTTTCCAAATCTCATTAAATTTACTCTCTGACCAACTATTATTAATGTCAAGATATACATTCTTTATATTAATATTCTCTTTGGTTTTGGTAATTTCTTTAATTTTATATGAATTGCCATTAAATGAAAAATACTTTTTTGAGAGTTCCGTTTTTGGCATTTTTATTTTCCAATTTGCTCTATATTTTCCTTTATATGTATATTTATCGTTCTTCTTTTTAAAGAACTTTGGAATATCAATATTTTTAAACTCTTCCGCATTCTTAACAATAATTTCTATGCTCTCTTTTGTGTCAGAGTAGTCAGGACCCTGAAAGTATACATTATCAAAGATCAATTCATTATCATTAATTCTCAATGGAACTGTTACGCCTAATTTAAATTTCCTGTCTTCTTTAGGAGTACAAGGAAAAACTCTAACTATTAACCTGTTTCCTTCCTGCCAATG
Source organism: uncultured Bacteroidales bacterium (assembly GCA_964435855.1). Taxonomy (GTDB): domain Bacteria; phylum Bacteroidota; class Bacteroidia; order Bacteroidales; family CAYTAU01; genus CAYTAU01. The sequence continues at coordinate 22,094 of CAYTAU010000001.1, forward strand.
AACAACGGAAGGATCTCTAACTTCAACACCAACAATTGTAGTATAAGCACTATCGGCTTTTTCTTTAGTTGTTAATCTTGCTTTTTCTTCAACACCGTTTATCCATAATGATAAAGAAGTTGCAACTGCTCCTTCAGGTAAATGAAATGTATACACAGCTTCTCCTTCAGGCGACCACCATCCGTGGGGATCATAATATGTATTCTCAATAGTTATTTTTTTCTCGATATATGCGAGCCTGTAGTCGGGCATCAATTCTACTTCTGTCTCAATATTTTTTGTAATTAGATCATCATCAGACCAAAGTCTGGGAATAGCTTCATGTCGGTATTTAAATTTTGTTTCTAATATTTTTATTTGATTATCTCTATAAATTCCGAGGTCTCCGAGTATATTATGTGATATCATTGTAAAAGGATCGTGTCTTTTAATGAAATTAGATGAACCAAAACCCCACATATCAAATCCCCAAAGATCTGTCCTTGTTTCATTAATTAAATCACTTTCCATTGCCCACTCTGTAAAATAGTCGTCAGGTAAATTTTGGCTAAGCATAACCCACTCGGGAATATCTTTATTTATATTCGCATTTGTATCTTTTACAAGTTCTTGTGTTTGTGACCATTTGAACATAAAAAATATTGCGATAAATATAGGTATTACGGCTCCTGTTAAGAATGAGATTTTTGCAGGTCTGCTTTTTATTTTAAAAACAGGAATCAGAAATACAGCTAACCAAATCCATTGTATTATTCCATTTAAAGAAATTCCAAAAAACCAGCAAAAAAGTAAACCAAATACTGAAATTGGAAATAATACTATTGAGAAATACAATGCAATAGTTGCACCTGCTCCAAAAATAAAGAATATGGCTTCTTTTACATTATCAGATAGTTTTTCTTTATATGCATATAGTATCAAAGCAATTTGAGTAATAATTATGTATATCTCTAACCATAGTACAGGCTCTGAAAAAGCACGCATACTTCTATTTAAGGCAAAAGCGCTTATTGTAAACAAGACAACAAATAACCTAAAACTTCCGCCATCAAGTTTAAAAATATTCCATCCCTGAAATATTATTCTTCTTAATAATATAAAGGAAAAATACCCTAATGCAAGTATGTAATTAATGAAAAATGAGCCTGTGAAAAAATCACTACTTGTTCCTTTATCATAAATGTCGGATAAAATAAATACTGATACAGACAAGCATATTGCTATTAGACCAATTAGTTTTGGTAGTTTTTGCGAAATTTCTATTTGTTTTTTCATTTTTTTAATTTTTATTGTTTAATTCTTTGTGCTATTGTTATTAGATTTTCATATGAATTACTACTCGCATAACTCCACGACAACCATGATTTTTCTTCTTTTGAATAAATAAAGTCCTCAATTCTTTGGTCAAGTATTTCTATTGAATTTTCATTCTTTAAAAAATTTGAATTGATAAACTTATCTCTGTTTTCATCAAGAATATATAAAGTATTATCTGACATTCTTAAAAGAAAGTCTGCCTCCATGTTTTCAGGAAATCGGTGATCAAGATTATGCTTTGTAATTATTATATCCCAATTAAAGAATGATATAAAGATCATCATTAAGAATACAGCCCATGCATTTGTTTTTAGAAGATAAAACCCAGAACGTTTTTTCTGTATTTTAAGGAATATTGTAATTAGACCAACAATAGTTAAGCATAGAAATATTAATACTCCTATTCTTTTGTACGCTAATCCAAAATAGTTTATATAATGATAATTACGAATTATAACAGAGATTATCATAATAATATTTTGACCTAACCACGCATAAACACCATATTTCAATAGTTTGTTTTTAGAGAAAAAATTCAAATTCCCTCTAAAATAGATCAGTATTAAAGTCATTGATAAAAGAATACTAAGGATTAATAAGTAAGTTCCTTCGTGAACCAATTGTTTAAGATCCATTCCTTCTTTAAGCTCAAAATTCAGCCATATCCAGTTAATATCAATAATGTTGACTATTAGAACAAGTATATTTATCAGGATTACAAGAATTAATGCTCGTTTATATTCATTTTGTAAGGCAAGGAATTTTCCGAATCTTTTTCTTTTGGCTTTTATTGATTCTCTTGAAATATGCTCGTTTCTTTTTGATTCGCTTGAAGTAAAAAAGTCAAGTTTTGCATTATAGATAATGCCAACAGTAATTGAAAACCCTAACACAAGAAAAAAGAACTGTGCCCAAGTATAATTTATAAACAATTCTTCTAAGAAAACACGTATGCTTTTACCAATATCTGCTGTAAACTTATGAAATACAGGGTTGGCGCCTTTAAAAATAAAATAGAAAACGAGAAGAATAAGAATGGGAAATAAAAATAATTTAAGCCATCTCCAGAATGAAGTTTTACCTTTTCTGTTTTCTTTTTTTGATTTAAGGTCAAGAGCCAACAATCTTGGTGCAACAAAGAAATTTAAAAATCCTGCCGACCAAGATGTTAGCACTGACCTTAAACTTGGCTGAAATATAAAGCCAAGCGTTAAAATAAACGAACAAATAAATGCGAACTTACTTGTTCCTGAGTTATAATAAACTACTAAAACTGCCGATATTAATGTGCCTACAAGGGCTATAAATATGTTCTTTTTCTTAAAACTGTCCGCTTGTAAATAAAATACTAATCCGAACATTATTACACTATATATTAGTGTATTTATTCCAAGATTTTCTCCCCAGAAAAAAGTATAAAATACTATTGTTCCGGCTACTAAAGCTAATAATCTTACTGTCCTTTTCATCTGATAATTGTTTTAAAATAATTGCCAGATGGAACTCGCCACTATCATCATTTCTTTGCATGTTAAGCTAATTGACATGGCTCGTTTCATAAACAATTATTTGGTTAAATTTCTAATTTGCAGTATCAGTAGTAAATAACCCTATAATTCGCATTTAATTGTTCATGTTAAAACCTTTTTCAGCTTCCTCCTTTTATTAATTGTTCAAGAGCATCAAGATGTTGTTTGAAAGCTCTTTTACCTTTTTCTGTTACTTTATATGTTGTATTCGGCTTTTTGCCAATAAATTGCTTTTTTACCTCAATAAATTTTTCTTTTTCTAATGCATTTATGTGACTTGCTATATTTCCATCACTTGCATCGAGCATCTTTTTTAGTGATTTAAAATCTACTTTATCATTTACCATAAGTATTGACATTATTCCTAAACGAATCCTGTTTTCGAAGATCTTATTAATATTTAGAATAATGTTTTTCACTTTTAATTCTTTGTTTCTTGTTTATTTCTTTTCGTATTTATAATACATTATAATACCATAAAGAATATGAAATACACCAAAACCAACAGCCCAAATTAATAAACCATAACCGGGAATAAAACATGCTGTTAATCCAAGCAATATTTCAATTATCCCAAGATATTTAATATCATTTAAAGTATATTTGCTTGCATTTAACAATGCTAATCCATAAAAAATTAGTGTTACAGGAGCAATAAGAAATATTGCACCATAAAATAAAAGCACTATACAAAAAATCCCTCCAGTAACAACCGGAATTATTAAAGCTGAAAGCATTTGTTTAACAGCTTTTGACCAAATTTTATGACCACTCTTTTTTGCTTTTCTTGTTGTAAGGATAATTGCAAAAAATAATGAAAAAACAAAAACCAAACCTGCATCAACAAAAAGGAAAATTAAAAAGTCGGGTAAGGGATAACCTCTATAATCGAATATCTGATTAAAAAGTTCAGGAGTATAAAATTCATAATTGAAATACCAAAAAGCTACCGCTGCTCCAATTAATGCGAATATTCCTGCAAGAACGCCCGATAGTCCGCTAAGAGATATAAAACGAGAAGAATGTTCCATTATAGAACGTATCTCTATTAAGTTCTCTAAGTGTTGTGTCTGTTTTGTTTTATCATCCATTACTCAATAAATTAATTTGTTTTAAAAAGTACTTTGCAGTACAAAGTTAAATATAATAATATTCCTACCAAATTTTTTAACATTTTTTTTGAAATTAATTTATAATATGCTGATTATCTGGGTGATTTTAAATTAGCTTTGTATTACTTAAATGTTTTTTTTGACAAACAGGCAACTATTTTGTATATTTGTGTGTCTTATAAATATTGAATTCAAAATTAAAATATTATGAAAAAATTTCTACTTATCTGTATATTCTTAATTGTATCCTTATATTCATTTGGGCAATTTGGTGAAAAACAAGTTTTGAATCATGCAATGGGTGGTATATACGAAATTATACCAATTGATTATGATAATGATAATGATAATGATCTTATAGTTTCAACTATTAATGGGAGCAAAGTTGTTTTTTATGAAAATATTGGAAATGATTCATTAAATATTCAAAAGGTTATTTGCACTACTGCTCACATGAATATTGATACAGGAGATATTAATCTTGATGGATTAACAGATTTAATAATTGGTAATAATTTAGGTGTTGGTTGGTATGAAAATTCAGGAACAAATAATTTTTCAAATTATCATTTGGTATATAGCTCAAATGATTTATGTTTTGGTACTGCTGCAGATATTGATAATGACGGAGATTTCGATATTGTAGCAGGATTTTATAATACATCAAAAATATCATGGTTTACAAATGATGGATTAGGTAATTTTGGATCTGAGCAAATAATTACAAATTCTGCAACAGATGTTAATACTATTCAAGTAGAAGATATGGATAATGATGGATTTAAGGACCTGGTTGTTACGTCTGCTATGGATTATGCAATTGACTTTTATCATAATAATGGTAGTTTAGTTTTTACATGTTCTAATTTATATCCTGCAAATAATACGATCCCTGTTAATAATGCCCCACAATTAATTGATATTAATAGTGATGGTCTAAAAGATATATTATTTCATTTATGGAGCACTCTTCAAATTACAAATTTAGGAGGAGGTAATTTTAATACTGCTGGATTTTATAGTACAAATGCAATGGGCTATGTTTTAGATTTTAACGATTATGATAATAATGGCAGTTTGAATGCTGTTTATGGTGCAGGTATTTTTGCTGGTTATGTTGAAATTGTAACGACAAGTCAAATATTTTTTATGAATGATGATAATATTTTTTCCACAGATATATTTTTTACAGATTTCAATAATGATGGTTATTTAGATATTATTGAAGGGAGAATTTCAGGAAGGATTTTTTGGTATGAAAATGATGGTGCTAATTATTTTTTAAATCCTGTTCCGCTTAACAACAAATGCTATTCTCCTTTAAGAATATATGCTGAAGATTATGACTTTGATGGAGATCAGGATATTCTTGCTGCATATACTTATGACAGATTTTTAGCACTTTACGAAAATCAAGGAGGAGGAGTCTTTGCATCCGAACAAGTTATTATTGATACATTAATTAATTATGTGGTATCAGATAAAACTTCTTTAAATGATCTTGATAATGATAATGATCTTGATTTTGTTTATAGAGGTGATGATCAGTTGATAATACTTAAAAATAATTCTGGTATATGGGATACAACAACAATCGACACTACTAACATTAGAAGTATTTGTATAGAAGATATGGATCTAGATGGATTTAAAGATATTGTTTTTTCAAATTTTAATAATACATATTTATTAATAAATGATGGTACTGGGAATTTTCCAATTGCCCAATTATTAGATACACTTTCGTCATATGATTATTATGATTTTATTAATGCTATTGATATGGACAATGATTTAGATATGGATTTAGTTGTTGCAACTTCAAGTGGTGAAGTTTATTGGACAGCAAACAATGGTTCATGTCAATTTGATACCATCCATCTGGTTTTTAATACTGGTAGTAATTTTTTTGGATTGCTTACTAAAGATTTAGATAACGATGGAGATATGGATATTATCCCTTTTTCAGGTCATGATATTTTTTGGGTGAAAAATGATGGCAATTTTAATTTTAGTAGTTCTGTAATTTTTTCTGATTGGACAGATTTCGTTCATAGTATAGATATTGCCGATCTTGATAATGATACTGATATGGATATTGTTTTTACGTATAACAGTATTGTGTATTGGATTGAAAATGAAAATGGTGTTTATTTAAGTCCAATTATTGCTGAAGGAAATTCTATACAACCAGTACCAGTAGTAACTGGAGATTTTGATATGGATGGTTTTATTGATATCGCATTTGGAACAGATGGGTCTAATGAAGTTGCCTGGATAAAAAATTATGTAAATTGTCCATACAAAATTATGGGTGAAATATTTTATGATGCAAATCAAAATGGAATAAGAGATACTTTGGAGGCAGGTTTTTTAAATTCAAATATTCAAATTTCTCCTGGCTCTCTGGCTTCATACACAAATCAATATGGTGAATATTGGAAAGCTGTTAGTGTTGGAAATTATACAGTTGATTATACTCCATTAAATTATTGGGGAATAACAACTGCATATCAAAACTATAATGTTGACATAACAATAAATCAGCAAATTGTTGATACATGTGATTTTGGATTTTATCCCGATTCAGTAGTTACAGATATTGCAACAGACTTAATATTTGATCATGGTATGTGTGGATATTACGGTCAATTCTGGATACATTACAGAAACATTGGAACAAATCACGACAAAGGGATTATTGAGTTGAAACTAGATACTATGACAGATTTTTATTATTCCACATTTACTCCCGATTCTATTATAAATGAATACGTATATTGGCATTTTGATTCATTAGATTATTTTGAAGAAAAAACATTTTATGTTTATACTTCATGGCCGATAACTACATCTATGAATGATACTATCGTAGAAGTTCTTAATCTTTATGTTTTGGACAGTATTGGAAATAATACATACACATCTATTGATACAACACTTATTGAAGTTACTTGCTCATACGACCCTAATGATAAGAGAGTTGAGCCTGTTGGTTATTCTGTTGAACATCATGTTTCTAATAATCAAAGACTAACTTATACCATTCGTTTCCAAAATACAGGAAATGCAACAGCAATTGATGTTGAAATTATTGATACATTAGACCAGAATCTTAATTTATCAACTTTTGAGCTAGTAGCATCAAGTCATTCAGTTAGAACAACTATAGATAACTATATTCTTAAATTTGAATTTGATAGTATAATGTTACCAGATAGTACTGCAAATGAAATGGAAAGTCATGGGTTTGTTAGATACAGTATAATACCTGATTCGGGATTAGTTCCAAACACTACAATTTTAAATAAAGCTGAAATCTATTTTGATTACAATCCTGCTATTATTACAAATACCGTATTTAATAATATTGAGTGCTGGATTTCTCCTCCAGTTCCGATAATAGAATACTCCACAGGTAATTTAATTGTTAATACTACAAATAATATTCAATGGTATATAAATGATACAATAATTAATGGGGAAAACAATACAAGTATTAATCCACTCTGGACAGGAAGCTACATGGTTGAAGTAATTAATCAATACAATTGCGGCACATTCTCAGACACTTATGATTACGTGGTTAATATTGATGAATTCAATAATAATAATTTTGTTTTATACCCAAATCCAACAAGTGGTATTCTTTACTTCAAAAACATTAAAAATGCACAAATTACTATTACAGATTTAACAGGAAGAATTGTAATAAGAAAAAATAATGTGAATAAAAGTATAGATATTAATTTATTGAAAACCGGATTATATATAGTTAGGATTAAACAAGCAGAAAATTTTGTAACAACAAAAATTATTAAAACTCATTAGAATATTTGTTTTCAACCATTTTTCTTCGTATATTTGTTTCAAATATTATCATTATGAAAAAATTTGCAATTTTATTATCTCTAATATTAACAGCAAAATTTTCATTTGGTTTGAAATGCGGTGTAAATAATCAGGAATACTTGCTGTTAATAATACCTGCTTCAATACTTATTCTTATGTTTCTATACTCATTCATAAAAAGAAAGATAAAGCAGATGATAATTGCTTACAAAGAGAAGAAGGCACAATTAGCTCTTGAAGAAGAACATATTGTATCTGCAGATGAATTTATTTTGCTTACTTAAACAATTTTAACAAACTTACGCAAGTTGCACTTTGCAACAGGGTGATAGTCAAAAGAACCTCAAACTTAATATTAGTCAATTAGTAAGTGTACAAAATGACTTTTGAGCTTTTCGGTATTTATACCACTCTGCTTTTATAATTCCGATTTACTGAAATAGAAAATATATATATGAAAACTCTAATCAGATTAAGTAAATATTATCTGAGTATTTTCACCACCACACATTCCATAAAAATCGCCTATAGTTAATACATCGCTTACATGTTCACTGAGATCTTCTTTGGATAATTTAAACATATCCATTGCCAGTTTGCATGCATATATTTCACCACCACCAGCAGTTATCATTTCTAAAAATTCATCAACAGGTGGAATATCCAGTTTCTCCATCTGGCTTTTCATCATTGCCGACACACCATATTCAACAAATGGCAATGTTCCAAGAATTGTTGGAAAAGGAATATTCCCTGGCATTCTCATAGCTGAATTACCCACCGTAGCTGTTCGTAATTTTTTCATTCTTTTCTTGGTAATGGCATCTAATCCAAAAAATGTAAAGAATATTTTTGCTTCAATTCCTTCCATAACTGCTCCATTTGTCATTACTAAAGATGCATAAACATCTTCTATTGCTCCTTTTGCGCAAATAATACAAACTTTTTTTAATGGTTTTTCTTTGTTATTCATAATTTCATAATTTTTAATTAAATACAACTGGCAGGTTTTGGAACTCCTGCAATTTTTGTAGCATTTTTTAAGGGTGCTCCTGGAAAAAGTTGATAAAACCCTTTAATATCAACAATCCCGGATTTCCCTATTGCTCTAATAGTTAATGTTGCTCCGCTAGCAAGCTTTTCTCTGATAAATTCTAAAACTTCGAAATGTTTATCAGTTAGTTCAAGATTACCCTCTGCAGCAATTGCTTTAGCAACTTCTTTATTCCATTGCTCCGAATTAGTCATGTATCCATCGTCATTCACTTCGACAGATACACCTGCATATTCTTTTTGGTTCATAATTATTTAATTTAAATGTTTATTTATTGTTTTAGTTCTTTATTAAGTTCTTGAATAATCCTTAATGAGTATGATATAGATTTTCTCACTTCAGGTTTTTTCATTTCTTTATATAATTTATAAAACGATTTATTATCCAGTTCATCATCCATTTTAACATTTGATATTACTGTTGTCATTTTTTCAATTGCACTTAGTACATCCGGGTTTGTAAGATTTTGAATTGTCTTGAAAATTTTATCTTTATTATCATACAAGTTTTTGAAAATGGAGAAATATCCCTTTTTTTCTAATTCGGCAATTTCAGCAATAACATCCATACTTAAATGTCTAAGAATTGGACTTAAATCGGCAGCAAGGTCATTCATGCTTTCCATCATGCTGATAATTTTATTAAGATTTCCTACATTTTTAATGAGTTTAACTAATAGCATCATTAATGCGTCCGTATCTAACTCAACACTTTTATTTTCAAGTTCTTCTACAGTAGCTTTAAACATATCATTTCCAACAAGCGATACATCACTAACTAGGTCTTCTAGCATTTGGGTTTTTAATCTCTGTTGTTCAACATATTTTAAAACCACATCAAGTTTATTGTTGATATCGCTAATTTGTTCTTGTATTTCGACTTGTTTCATAATTATTATTTTTTATTCATATAATTTTTTTCCGGCCATTGACATATGTGTCGATATAGGCATTTCTTTTCCTTTAAGTAAAATATGCCAATACATCCATCTAAAAATCATTTTTCCGTAATGATTCATTCTTGTAACTTTTAGTAAGCCAAACGGACCAACACCTGGTAAGGGAAAAGTTCCGGGTAATGGCTCTGTATCATAATTAAAGTCAATTAAAGTACCTTTTCCATGTCCTGTAACAATGTAACAATTTGCGTGACCGTCAAATTCACCGGTATAAGGTCTGTTTTCAATTGCACAGAAAAAGTTTTCCATTAATATTTCGCTTGCAAAATGAGCTACAGAGCCAGCTTTTGATGTTGGAATATCGCTGGCATCACCTATAACAAAAATATTTTTGTAATTTTTTGCTTGTAATGTTTTGGGGTCGGTTGGAACATAATTAAGATCATCACCCATTCCACTTCGTTCTATTATTTTATCACCCATATTTGTGGGGATAGAAACTAAACAATCAAATGGTATTTCAAGTCCGGCATAGTCAACTATTTTTTTCTCTTTATTATCAACACTTGCGATATTATAATCGGGAATAATTTTTATATTCTTCTCTTCTAACAAATTACTAAGTAATTTTGTTGCTTTTGGTTTGGTAAATGCGCCCGATAATGGAGTTGCCATTATGATATTTACTTTGTCTCTCATTCCTCTTTCTGTGAAGAAAGCATCTGCAAGAAATGCAAATTCTAAAGGAGCAACTGGACATTTATAAGGAATTTCAGCAATATTTATTACAAGATTACCACCTTTCCATGTCTTAAAATATTTGGCTAGTTCAACTGAACCTTCAATGGTATAAAAATCAAAAATATCTTTATACCAAAGTTCTCCTTTTAATCCCTCTACTTCTTCAGGTGCTGTTTTGCATCCGGTTGCGACAAATAAATAGTCATAGTTTAATACTTTTGATCCTTCTACAAGCAATACTTTATTTTCGTCTGGTAGAATTTTATCAATTTCTGAATAAATTACATTAACTCCAATTGGGAAAAAATCATTTTTAGGTTTTATTACATCTTCTTTTTTATATATCCCAAAAGGAATAAATAAAAATCCAGGTTGATAATAATGTTGTTTGATTTGATCAACAATTGTTATTTCCCATTCGTTTTTTTCAAGGGCATTGCGCATTTTATTAGCCATCATTGTTCCGGCTGTTCCTGCTCCTAATATTACAAGTTTTTTCATTTCTAGTTAATTTTTAATAATTTTGCCTTAACAAAGATACGTCGGACATAATCTGAATTTTTATTTATCTGTATGATAAATATCAGTTTATGATTTATATCATAATATATGGAAACAAGTAAAAAGGCATGTAACTGTATAGATTGCGGTTTTAGAGCAGCTGTTTTTGAAAATCTAATTGACAGCGAAATAGATATTATTTGTCTTAGCAAAAAAGAAGTTGGATTTAATAAAGGTGATGTAATTGTATCAAAAGGTCAGGAAGTTGACGAGTTCCTTTATCTGAAAAGCGGACTGGTAAAGCTTTTTGAACCTGATGCAAAAGGAAAAGAGCATATAATCAGAATAGCAAAACCTCTTGATTTTGTAAGCTTACTGTCAGTATTTTCGGAAACTCATTATAATTTTTCAATTACGGCTTTAAACGAGACCGTTGTATGTTATATAGACCTTAATTCTATAAAAGAACTAATAAAAAGCAACGGCAAATTTGGTTTGAAACTCATGGAAAAAATGAGTAATAACTTCGATAAAATAATAAAAGCAAATATCAATATTAATAGCAAACAACTAAGAGGAAGAATTGCATATATATTAATATTTTTTGCCGATGAGATATATAACAGCTCAATTTTTGAATTACCTATTTCACGAAAAGAAATAGCTCAATTAATTAATATGACTACCGAAAATGTTATAAGGATTTTTTCAGAATTTAGAAAAGATGAAATTATTAAAATAAATGGTAAAGTTATAGAAATAATTAATAAAGAAATGCTGGAAAAAATTTCAAAACACGGTTAAAATAAAAAGAAAACGTCAATATTTATACTTACAATCTTCTATTTTAAAATACTTTTAGAAATAACAACTCTTTGTACTTGGTTTGTACCTTCGTATATCTGACAAAGTTTAACGTCTCTCATAATTTTTTCTACAATAAAACCGGTAGTATATCCATCGCCTGCCATTACTTGTACTGCATCTGTGGCAACTTTCATTGCCATATCAGAAGCATACATTTTTGCCATAGCAGAAAGCATTGATGCATCTCTGCGTTTTGCATCATAAGCCCAGGCAGCTCTATATATAAGCATACGTGCAGCTTCAATTTCCGTAGCCATATCAGAAAGCATAAAAGCGATAATTTGTTGTGCTGATATTGGTTTACCAAATTGAATTCTATTTTTTGCCCAATCTTTTGATATTTCGAAAGCTTCACGTGCTGCACCAAGACTTAATGCTCCAACTCCTGTTCTGGTACGGTCAAAAGTTTTCATTGCAATTAAAAATCCATGTCCTTCTTCTCCAAGTCTGTTTTCTTTCGGAATTTCTACATCTGTAAAAATAATTTCATTCTGCACAGATGCTCTTTGTCCCATTTTTTGTAATCGGGGTTTAATTTCAATACCCGGAGAATCTTTATGAACTATAAATGCGGTTAAACTTCTTGCTCCCCTTGCAGGGTCGGTTAGTGCAAAAACTGTAAAATATGTTGCAACTTCTGCGTTAGTTATAAAACGTTTATGCCCGTTTAAAATATATTTATCTCCTTTAAGAATTGCTGATGATTTAATACCTGCTACATCAGAACCCGCATTTGGTTCAGTAAGACAATATGCTGCTACAGCTTTTTGTTCTACTATTTCGGGAAAAAATTTTTTCTGTTGACTATCAGTTCCGGCAAGCACTAATGGAGTGAGAGCAAGTGCATTTGCGTCAATACATATACCTATTCCTGCACAACCTGCGCCAAGCTCTTCCGATTGTATTGCACACCTTACAAGATCAAAGTCTTGTCCTCCAAATTCTTTTGGTAATATTCCGTTCATTATACCATTATCGTAGGCAGCTTTTACAATATCCCATGGAAATTCGGCAAGCTCGTCATATTTCATTCTATTTGGTTTGATCCATTGATTTGTAAAATCTCTATACTTTTCTTGTACAGCTTCTTGTTCTTTGCTTAATGAAAAATCAATCATAGTATTTTTTTTAAAAATTGTGTATTTTTTGAGGTCGCTAATATACAAATTTATTTATTATTTATTATTTTTATTTTTTTAAATAAAAATTATTCAAATAATAGACAAGTAAGCAAAATAAAATTTTAATTTGATTAATTTATTGGAAAGCATTTATTCCCATCCAATAGGCTATTTGGGAAGCAATTCGCAATGACAAAAAGATACTTCTTAGACTATATTCATATTTTACTTAAGCAAAGTAATTTTTTGTGTTGAAATGCCCTGCTCTGTAATAAGTTTTACAATGTAATTACCATTAGATAAATTAGAAATATCAATTTTGCCGGTATTATTAATTTGCCCAACGGTTTTTACAATATCTCCCATAATATTATAAATATAAACATCTGCACCATCTGCATTACTAATATTTAACATACCGGTTGTTGGGTTTGGATACATTTTTACATTTTCTAATTTTGAAATTGTACCAACACTCTCCCAACAAGGTTCAAAGTTAGCTCGTAACATTATGCTTTTTGCATAATTTGAAAAACTTGTAAAATTAGTATCTGCTGCAATTTTCCAAAAAGTTGCTATTGGAGATTGTGGAGAATTACCATCTTCACCAATATAGAAATCTCCACCATTAAATGAATCTATTTCAAGAACTGCCAAATAAAATCCGGGGACTAAAAATTCTGAAAATCCATCCTTTATGAGGTTAAGAGTTACCCACTGTGCTGAATCTGTTGATTGAATATCATAATAATCAGTAGTAAGAATTTCACTGAAAGAACCTGTTCCTGAATCATACATCCAAATTGCGCCCCTGATAGTTGGTGTTGTTCCTGTAAAAGTAGTTTGTGGATGAACATAAAATTCAAGTGCCATAATTTCACTTGGTGGAAAACATCCTGCTGTATCATTGTTTATATCAAAAGAAATACCAAACATATCACCATTATTTCCTCCACTTACCCAGTTTGCCGGACTAACACTACCTGTTAAAATACCGCCATCACGTGCATAAACGTTATTTGTTACCTGAAAAGTACGGAATGCGGAATCATTTGCAGGATTTTGGTCAACAGAATCCATTGAAAGATAATATGAAATATCATAAGCCCCAAATTCAGTAGCAGTAAATGCTGTTGGTAACCATGCAGAACCCGTATCCACACCAAGAGTAATTGTATCTCTTCCTAAACTTGCCAAACTTGGTACAGGATACTCTGCAAAACTATTCTCTGAATAATAAGGATATCCGTTATGTGTAATATCTACATTTAAAACTACATTTGTTGCAGCATTAGTACCATAATTATAAACTGCTGCTTCAAATGCTATTGGGACATACATACATTGCGATACTGGTATTTTTCCGTACCAACCATTGTCTAATGCAAAAACATGGGCATAATCTTTTTCTAAAATAATATCATTAGTATATCCTTCAAGAAATTCAACATCATCTATCATCCAGTAATAATGGCTAAGTCCGCTAATACGAAATCTAACATTAACAGCTGCTTCGTTACCGGCAATATTAGAAATATTTATTTCAATTTGATTAACTTCTGTTGGACCACAAGAATGGTCGGCTATTGAAGAATAAGTTGAACCTACTTCAAAAGAAGTCCAGGTAGTACCATCATTACTAATATCAGCATACAAATCTACTCCTGTATTATAAATACAACAGCATCTATATCTTTCTTGGAAAGTTAAAATAACAGTAGGTTGTCCTGTAAAATCGAGAGATTCAGTTTCAATATAAGAATTATGATCTACAGGACTAGGAACAATTACTCCTGTTGCTTGATCGGTATTATAGTTGTCTGACGGAAATAACATAAAACCATTTGCACCTGTTGTTGATGCTAAAGGAACAATTGGGTCATCCCAATTTGGATTTCCTGTATAAGCACCAATTGGACCAATGTCAGACCAAGTCCATACGTAATTATTGCCTGTATTATCTGTAGTAGTCCAGCCTGCAGGTAAAGAACCGTTAAAATCGTAAGAGTAAATTACATCACCCGGAGCTTTTGTCTGTGGTGTTGGCTTGTTCTGATAAGTGTTAAGATTTTCTTTGTTAAGATTTCTTAGGCCTTTCTTAGTAGGGAAATTATTAAGTTGTTGAGCAAAAGTAAAACTAACTATTAAGGTCGCAGCTATAATAAAAGTAAAAAATTTCATAATATTTATTTTTAAGATTAATAAACAAAAAAATCTTAGTCCTCTATTTAATTCATTGATATATTATTCTGCAAATTAATTAAGAATCTGCATAATAGATGCCAGCAGTTACTTTGTAAAAACCACCTTTTTTAAATAAGATTTATTATCTAAGGTAATTTTAAGGTAATAAACTCCATTAGAGATATTATTTGCATTAAAAGATATGGAGTGCTTACCATTTGTTTGTTTTTCATTAATTAATCGTTCAATTGTTTTTCCGTTTTCATCAAACATTAAAATATTAACAAAACTATAATTATCAAGTTCGTATTCAATATTTAACTTATCGGTAAAAGGGTTGGGAAAAATATTTACAGTAAATTGTTCATTGACATTAATAATACCTGAATTATCAGCTATATGTATTAATGTATCAACAATAAAATCAAGGTCTGTGATTGATAATTCTGTTGCTGTAATTTCCAAATTACTATAGGTTGTAAGCATAGGAAAACCCGGGATATCAACAAATATTTTAAATAATAAGCCTTCCGGTATTCCATCAACAATATAATCGCCCAAGGAATCAGTTTCAGTATTGAGTACCGGTTCATCATTTGGTTCTTGTTCTATATATACTTCAGCACCTGGCACAGGTTCGCCTGCTGATTTATTGTTACCGTCATCATATGAAATATTTCCGGAAAAAATACCATTACCGGTTCCAATATCAATTGGGAAAAATGCCATATTTAAAATTATATTTTGCCAATCGCATTCAAATAAGCTTACAATAGACGCTTCTTCCCAATTGTAAGTTGTGATTGTATCATTTGTATAATATGAATTAATCATATCAAGATGTGCTGTTCCGGGTTTTACAACAGCTTTTATATAATAATTACCCGGCTCTATATTTTCAAACATAAAAGTTGTTTGCATAAAAGTATCAATTACAGCAAATAAAGAATCAGAACCATTTGCAGCAGGGTAAGTAGGAGAGTACAACTCCAAAGTAACATCATGATAATCTAACATGCTTCCTTCATAATTTACATAAACTTGCAAACTTGCTTTTACATCCAATTTTGCAACACCCATACTTGTAGCAAACCAAATATTACCGTCAAGGTCAATTTCAATATCATAAACAAGGTCGCTGGGAAGTCCGTTAGAAGTATTATATGTTGTCCATGTTGTTCCATCATATTTATGTGCGCCGAGATATGTTCCAAACCAAATATTTCCGTTCATATCAAATTCTACACAATTAATATAATCATTTAAAGGGCTATTACTATAATCAAATATTTCAACATTAGTACCATCAAATTTTATAACATTATTCATAGATGTCAAAATCCATATATTGCCATCCATATCAGCCTCAATTTTGTTAATATATATTAAGGGAATTGTATCTGCAAACTTATATGTTATCCAATTTGTACCGGTAAATTTTGTAATTCCTGTATCGGAATATTCTCCTGAAGCAAACCATACATTATCATAAGCATCAATTGTAATATCAATAATATTGTTGCTAACCAAGCCACTATCTTGTGTAAATGTATACCAGATATTATTACCGTTAAAATAAGTAACTCCATCTGATTTTGCAGCCGGATCTGCACTAAACCAAATGCCTCCATAGTTGTCGGACTCAACATCAACAATTTCATCTCCCAAAAGAGAGCTGTTTAGCGAATTATAAACAGTCCATGCTGTATCAAACCTATATACACCATTATAAGTTCCTGCCCAAATATTACCATTATTATCTACTTCAAGCATAGGGATAGAGTATTCATATAAACCTGTAGAAGCATTATGTAATTGCCAATTTAAAAACCCATCATATACTGCAATACCATAATCCGTAGCCATCCATAAATTACCATCATGGTCAACTTCAATATCATTTACATAATTGTTGGGCAAACCACTATTACCCATATCATATAATGTCCAATCACATTGACTTTGCACATTTACAGAGAACAAAAAAGTGATTGTTAGGGGCAATATAATTTTCAAGTATAATTTCATAATTTATAATATTTTTATACATCCTGTTTTATATAGACTACAAAAACAACAAAAAGGTTGTATGCGGTGAATAAAATAATTATTTATTTTTACGTAAATTTTTTATAAAATGTTTTATAAATTTATGAAGATATAAAAAACCCCCGAAATCGGGGTTTAAATTTATTTTTTATTTTTATCCATATGTTTTTGATACCTGTTGCGGAATTTATCAACACGCCCTGCGGTATCTACAAATTTCATTTTACCTGTATAAAATGGGTGGCTTGTATTTGAAATCTCTAATTTAAAAAGTGGATACTCTGTACCATCAATTTTTATTGTATCTTTTGTATTTACAGTTGACTTTGTTATAAAAGTATACTCATTTGACATGTCTTTAAAAGCTACAAGTCTATATTTATCGGGATGTATTCCTTTTTTCATCGTTCAATTCTTTAATATATTTATTCTAACGGGCTGCAAAATTATATACTTTTAAGCAAAATACAAAATTATTTTTCTAAACTTAAACATTTTTTTTATGTTCGTTTCATTTTATCGCTTGTTTCATTTGTAAATCTCTTAAACTCAGCATTTCTGTCAAATAAGTATCTATATGTGGCATGTTTTTTCACTATAGGAATTCCTAAAGTTGAATATATTTTATTAACAGAAACATTATAATCACCCACCCATGACATTTCCAATTCTTTATAACCATTCTCTATTAATGCATCAATCATTTTCATAAACAATGCTCCAATAATATATGTTCTTTGTTGGCTGGGAACTACACCTGTCATAAACAATCGTGCTCTATCAATTTTCTTTTTATTTATAACAAATTTTATTTTATTTATTAAATTAAGTTTCCCATTTAATTTTTTAAGCACCTGATTTACATCCGGCAATAACATAACCATTGAAACCGGCTTACCATGTGCATATGCATAAAGGATAATCTTTTCATCAATAATAGGTTTTGCATCATCAAAGACTTTCTTAATATCATTATAATCCATAGGAACATAATCTTCATGAAAATCCGCCCACACTTCATTAAATATATAAGTCAAATCTTCTATATATTTTTTGCTTTTTTCAAATGTAAAATGTTCAAATGAGTAACCTTCTTTTGTTCCAACATGTCTTGAAAATTTTTCCAGCCTTTCTGGAAAAGGTTCTGATAAGTCTTTATGATACGTGTATTGTTGAAAATATTCTTGAAATCCATAATCTTCAAAAAGGTCTTTGTAATATGGAAAATTGTATTGCATTCCATAACCTTGATGCATAAATCCTTCTATTAACAGTCCCCAATTTGTAATATTCTCTCCGAAGTTTATCGGACCGTCCATAGCTTCTATATTTTTATCTTTCAACCATTTTTGAGCTGTGTCAAAAAGAAGGGCAGATGCTTTTTTATCATTAATACACTCGTAAAAGCCTATTCCACCAGTTGGTTGTTTATTATTAATATTCATTTTATTTTTATCATAAAATGCAGAAATTCTTCCGATTAATTCATTACTGTCACTTTTTAATATCCACCTTATTGCTTCGCCATGATTAAAACATTTATTATTTTGCGGATTAAATATTCCTTCAATTTCTTCATCTAAAGGGCATGTCCAATTTTTGTCATTTTTATATAATAATTTCGGGACTTTTAAAAATTCTGTAATTGTACTTTTTTCTTTTACTTCTATGATATTCATAATAATTTATAATTTAAACCAATTTTCTATTTTAATATCAGACTTATAACTTACATGTTGAAATTCATTTGTTGATTGACAATATTTATAATCTTTTTCCCATGTTTTATAATTTTTCATAATTTCGTTAATAGCATTAATTATGCTATCAATATCATTGTCTGTCATTGTAGGGTGTAACGATAAACGAACCCATCCCGGTTTCTCAGACAAATTACCGGAATTAATTTGGTTTGTTATTTTTTTGGAATATTCTCTATCTATATCTAACAAAAAATGCCCATAAGTACCGGCACATACACATCCGCCCCTAACCTGAATACCAAATCTATCGCTTAATAACTTTACAAATAAGTTATAATGAATATCATCAGCATAAAATGATACAACTCCAATTCTATCTTTAATATTGTCAGCAAATATATTAATCCTATTAATGTTCTTTAATCCGAGAAACAATTTTTCAACTAATTCATGTTCTCTTGCAAGTATTTTTTCAACACTCATAGAATTTTTCAACTCTAATACCAACGCAATACGTATTGCTTGTAAAAATCCCGGTGTTCCACCGTCCTCACGTACTTCAATATCATCAAAATATTTGTATTCACCCCAAGGATTTGTCCAGTCAACAGTTCCTCCACCAGGATTATCTGGAACAGATTGCTTATACATCGATTTATCAAAAATCAAAACACCTGAAGAACCAGGACCTCCCAAAAATTTATGTGGAGAAAACATTATTGCGTCTATCTTTTCCATTGAATCTTCAGGGTGCATATCAATATCGACATATGGAGCAGAAGCTGCAAAATCAACAAAACACAAACCGCCATATTCATGCATCAATTTTGCAAGTTTATAATATTGTGTTTTAATACCAGTAACATTGGAACATGCTGTAAATGAGCCTATTTTAAATTCCCTATTTTTGTATTTTTCAAGTTTCTTTTTTAGATCATTTATATCTACAAGCAATTCATCGTCAGGTTTTATTATTTCAACATCAACATGTGTTTCATACCACGATGTATGATTTGAATGATGTTCCATGTGTGTTATAAAAACAACAGGACGTTCTCTTTTTTGAATACATTCGGTTTTATATAACTCTCCACAAGTCTTTAAGCCAAGTATTCTTTGAAATTTATTTATTACTGCTGTTAGTCCAAAGCCAGCCGTAATAATTACATCATCAGGTCCTGCATTTACATGTTTTTTAATTAGTTGATGAGCTAATTTGTATGCTTTGGTCATTCTTGTTCCTGTCTCACTTGCTTCAGTATGAGTATTTGCAACATAAGGTCCAAATTCATTCTTTATTTTGTCTTCAATTGGCCCATATAACCTACCTCCTGCAATCCAATCTGCATAAATAATTTTTTGCTTTCCATAAGGAGAATTATAAGTGGCATTATACCCAACTATATTTTTCCTAAACGGTTCGAAATATTTCTCTAGTTCTCTTTTTTCCATAATTTACAATAATCTTATGAAACCTTTTTAAATCCAAATTGAGCGATTTGTTATCACAAAATCTCTCAATTGACTTAATAATTGTACGGATTTCGTCAATTTTCTTTTCACTCAATTGATGAAATCCAACAATATTTACACAGGATTTATTCCTAAATAAAGCTATTGTTCACCCAAATAGCTATTGTAGTTTCAATCGCTCAACTTAGATTTAATTAAACCTTCAAAAATACATTATTTTATTATTTATTCTGTATGTTAAAAAATAAAAATAAAATTTAGTAATGCAAAATATTAAACTCAATTATCAAATATATAAAAACTGTTATCAGGGAATAAAAAATATGCCATGGAATTGGAATATATTTTGAAGGTTTTATTTTTAAATATTTATAATTAAAAATTATCAATATTAATTTTTCAATAAAAAATGCTATTACAGTAGCAATTGCTACTCCAATAATCTCAAAATATTTAATTAATATTAAACTCAACACAACATTAATAACCAACTCAATAACCGTTACAAACAAAATAAATTTCGTCTTTTTTAATCCTATTAAAATTGTCTGAGGAAACACCAACCGGCTAACAATTAAAAGCAAATAGACATTAAAAACACCTGCACTTTCAGAAAAATTACTATTAAAAATAATCGGATAAAAATAATTGCTTGTTAATATTAGCAATATTGTAATTGGGAATAAAAAATGCATTAAGCGTTTAGATTTACTTTTAATTGTTAATAATGCCTGTTTTAGGTTATTGGTTTTTGAAAATACCGGCAACATTGCATTACTAAATGCATTTGCTAAAAGAACAACTATTGGTAATTCTCTGGCCCCGTATCTAAAAACAGCAAACACAGTTTCATCATATCTGTTTGAAATAATAATTCCATCAATATATTGTGCCGAACCGCTTAAAAATACACTAAGAACCAAAGGTAATCCAATACTAATATGTTCTTTTATATATGTGAAAGAAAATTTAAAACTTGAATATTTAAGTACTAAAATAAATAACCAAATAAGTCTTACTATTGAAATTCCTATTAATCCTAATAAACATACCTCTATTCCATAACCTAACAAAGGTGGAAATCCAACTATTAAAAATTGAACAAAAAAAGTTAAACCTCCATATATTATTATCTTTTTCGGTTTATTCTTTACCAAGTATATATATTCGATTAAAAACCCTAGATTACTCAATAATATATACCATAATAAATAATTTACATACGGGATATTTTCGTTTTGCACAAATACTTTAGCAATGTAATTTTTGAAAAAGAATACAAACAAAAAGGCACATATACTGAAAAATAGGAATATTAAAGAAGTATTAAATATCTCCGGAGATTTTTCAGTTTTATTTTCTTTAAATGTATTGTTATTATTAAATAATGAGATAAAAGATTGTAGAAAACCTGAAACCCAAAAAAAACTCACGCCGCCTGCAATAAATACTAAAGTTTCATAGGTTCCAATATCTTTTGGCGACAAATTACTCTTTGCAAATAAAATTCCTATTAAAAATAATGTTCCAAATCTAAGTAATTGAAAAAACTGTAGCCCTGAAATATTATTTACATGTTTATTAATATACTTCACTTGGTTATAATTTGTGTTTTATTTAATAATTGAAATTTAAAATTAGATTTTAAACGGTCATTAATCGTCATTAAGTCATTCATTGTCATCCATTGGTTAAAACAATATAATGACGTGAAACAAATGACACGAAGTTAATGATGCTAAGCATAATGACAAATAATAAAACGCAATTTATGCCAGAGAACAGTATAAATCTCATACATCAATGTATATTAATGCTTTTGGCAAATATTCAATTATTTTTTTATTATTTGCAAATTTTTATAATTTTTATTAAACAAGAGATATTAATTAAATCAAATTAAAAACTGTCAAATAACATATAATTAATAACGAAAATACATTAAAAAAATATACATTTGTTGCCAATAATTATTTATTATTTTAAATATGTCAAAAATAATTAAATTAAGGAAAGGTCTTAATATCAAATTAAAAGGCGAAGCTGAAAAAATATTTGGCAAAACCATTTTTCCAAAGCAAATCGCAATTAAACCTACTGATTTTCATGGAATTACATCGAAACTAACGGTAAAAGTTGAAGATGAAGTAAAAGCAGGAACAAGATTGTTTTTTGATAAAAATAATCCTGAAATTGCATTTACATCTCCGGTAAGTGGTAAAATATCGGCTATTAACAGAGGTGAAAGAAGAAAGTTGCTTGAAATTGTTGTTAATGCTGATGAAAAAAATGAATATGAAAACTTCACGAAAGAAGACCCTAATAAACTTTCAAAAGAAGATATTTCTGAAAATATTGCAAAAAGTGGAATATGGCCTTTTATAAAACAAAGACCATATAATATAATCGCAAATCCACAAGATGAACCAAAAGCAATATTCATATCAGGGTTTAGTAGTGCTCCATTAGCTCCGGATTCTTCGTTTTTATTTGAAGGTGAAGAAAAAAACTTCCAAACCGGCATTAATGCTCTTTCAAAATTAACTAGTGGCAAGATTCACCTTACTGTTAATGGAAAAGAAGAAGTACCGTCAATTTTTGCAAATACAAAAGGAGTTCAATTAAATAAAATTTCAGGACCTCATCCTGCAGGAAATGTTGGTGTGCAAATTCATCATATTGACCCAATTAATAAAGATGAAATTGCATGGACAATAGACCCTTATGGAGTAATATTAATTGGAAGATTATTTGAAAAAGGAATTTTTGATGCTTCACGTATTATAGCCTTTACCGGTTCAGAAGTTATTGAGCCGAAGTATTACAAAACAGTTTTAGGAGCTAATCTTTTTTCAATATCTGAAAATAATGTTGGTAGTGAAAATGTAAGATATATTAGTGGTGATGTATTTACCGGAACAAAAATTGAAGAAAATGGGTTTTTATCATTTTACGGTAATCAAATTACAGTTATTCCTGAAGGTGATCATTATGAGTTTTTAGGTTGGGCATTGCCAGGGCTTAAAAAACTTAGTGTATCCAGAACTTTCATTTCATGGTTAAGACCAAATAAAAAATACAAATTACATACTAACCTTTTTGGAGGAGAAAGAGCATTTGTATTTACAGGTCAATATGAAAAAGTTTTCCCAATGGATATCTTACCTATTAATTTATTAAAAGCAATTATAGTAGAAGATATTGACAACATGGAAGATCTTGGAATTTACGAAGTTGCTCCAGAAGATTTTGCATTATGCGAATTTGTATGTACATCAAAAATAAATTCACAATCAATAGTTCAGAAAGGTATTGATTTAATGATTAAAGAATTAGGTTAAAAATCATATAATAAAAATAATATATGAAACGAGCCATGTCAACAAGCTTGGTATACAGAGGAATGATTATAATGGGGAGTTACATATGGCAATTAAAAAACAAATTATTAACATATGAAATTTATTAGAAAACAAATAGACAAAATAAAACCAAATTTTGAAAAAGGCGGGAAACTATATATGTTTCATTCTGCCTTTGAATCAGTTGAAACTCTCTTTTTTATACCAAAAAAAGTTACATCATTAGGTTCTCATATCAGAGACAGTATTGATATGAAAAGAGCAATGATAGTAGTTTGGGTTGCATTAATGCCAGCATTATTGTTCGGAATGTGGAACACAGGTTTGCAACATTATCTATCAATAGGTGAAGCAACAGAGTTTTGGCAAAACTTTTGGTACGGATTTTTGAAAATTTTACCAATCATTATTATTTCTTATGGGGTTGGCTTGGGTATTGAAATAATATTTGCACAAATTCGACATCATGATGTTAATGAAGGATTTTTTGTTACAGGATTATTAATTCCTTTAATATTGCCTGTTGATTGTCCTTTATGGATGGTTGCAGTAGCTACTGCTTTTGCAGTTATTATTGGTAAAGAAGTTTTTGGTGGTTCAGGAATGAATATTTTAAATCCCGCACTTATTGCTCGTGCATTTCTATTCTTTGCTTATCCTTCATGGATGTCAGGGGATAAAGTTTGGATTGCAGGTATACATGATGGTGGTGCTTCAATAGTTGATGGATTTTCAGGTGCAACACCTCTAGCTGATGCTGCCGCCGGTAATATGAGTAATTTACCTTCTATCACTGAAATGATAATAGGTAATATTCCGGGATCAATTGGTGAAACATCGGTAATAGCAATAATGCTTGGTGCTGCAATCCTTTTGTTTACAGGTATTGCAAGTTTCCGAATTATGTTTTCCGTTTTTGTTGGTGGTTTTGCTATGGGATACTTTTTAAATTTAGTTGCTCCTGATGGTCACGCATACATGAATATGCCGTCATATTACCATTTACTTCTTGGTGGATTTGCATTTGGTGCAGTATTTATGGCAACAGACCCAGTTACTGCAGCTCAAACAGCTAAAGGAAAAGTAATCTATGGATTTCTTATCGGAGTATTTGCAGTTATTATTAGAGTATTTAATCCAGGATACCCTGAAGGAATGATGCTTGCAATTCTATTTATGAATGTGCTTGCACCTTTAATTGACCATTATGTTGTTCAAGGTAATGTAAAACGTAGATTGAAAAGATTAAAAGTTTCTAAATCAAGTTAGTTAATACTTAATAAATAAATTGATATGAAAAAATTCAGTAATACATATATTTTTCTTTATGCAGCAGGATTAGTAATAATTGTCGCAGCTATGTTGTCTTTTACTGCTATTCAATTAAGACCTGCTCAAAAGAAAAACATTGAAAATAAAAAAATGCAGGATATTCTTTCTTCAGTAAATATTGAAAGTACTACGCAAACTGTTGACGAACTTTACAAAAAAAATATTTCATCTTCTTACATAATAAATTCAAAAGGAGAGAAAATAGAAGGAGATGCATTTAAAGTTGATTTAAATAAGGAAAAATCAAAAGCTGTTGAAGAAAGAAAACTTCCTGTTTATGAGTGTACACTTGATGATGGCAACAGTGCGTATATTATTCCTGTAAGAGGGAAGGGATTAGGTGGACCAATTTGGGGATTTATTTCATTTAAAGAAGATATGAATACTGTAATTGGTACAACTTTCGATCATGATGCAGAAACACCAGGCTTGGGTGCTAAAATTACTCTTAAAGAATTTCAAATGTCTTTTAAAGATAAACAAATTTTTGATGAATCAGGAGATTTTGTATCAATATCATTATTAAAAGGAAATAAAGCAACTGGCAATCCCCATGCTGTTGATGCAATTTCAGGAGGAACTATAACCAGTAAAGGTGTTGATGCAATGTTTAAAGAATGTCTTAAAATATATGAACCTTTTTTAAAGAAAAATAAATAATATTATACTATGAATAATAATAGAGAACCTTTATTTTCAGCAAAAAACATGAGACTGGTTAAGCAGCCTCTCAGTTTCAGTAACCCTGTAACAGTACTAATTCTTGGTATTTGTCCTGCACTGGGTGTTACAGTTGAATTAAAACCTGCAATTGTTATGTCAATTTCTGTTATGGTTGTTCTTTCGGTTGCAAATGTTGTTATTTCATTATTGCGAAATACTATTCCTCCAAGAATAAGAATTATTGTACAACTTGTAGTAGTTGCTGCATTAGTAATCCTTGTTGATCAAGTATTAAAGGCTTATGTTTTTGACGTAAGCAAACAACTTTCTGTTTTTGTTGGTCTTATTATTACCAATTGTATTATAATGGGAAGACTTGAAGCATTTGCTTTAGGAAATAAGCCATGGGCAGCATTTTTAGATGGAATTGGGAACGCAGCAGGTTTTGGTTTAATACTTATTTTACTATCATTTTTCAGAGAACTATTTGGTTCAGGTACAGTTATGGGTTACCCTCTTATTGACAAAATTGGCATGTATGATATTGGCTACGAAGACAACGGACTTATGATATTGCCTCCAATGGCATTAATAACACTCGGTATTTTTGTTTGGATTCATAGAAGTAGGAATAAAGAATTGATTGAAAAATAATAATAGAAAATTTGAATTAAGAAATATAATAACATGGAAAATTTAATAAACATATTTGTAAAAGCAGTTTTTGTTGATAATATGGTATTTGCATTTTTTTTAGGAATGTGTTCATTTCTTGCAGTATCAAAAACAGTAAAAACAGCCACAGGATTAGGAATTGCAGTATCTTTTGTATTGCTTATTACTGTCCCTGTTGATTATTTAATGTATACATATATACTTAAAGATGGTGCTTTAGAATGGTTAAGCCCAGGTCTCGCTGAGGTTGACCTTAGCTTTTTAAGTTTTATAATGTTTATAGCTGTAATTGCTTCAATTGTGCAATTAGTTGAAATGATTATTGAAAAATTTGCACCTGCTTTATATGCACAACTTGGTATATTTTTACCGCTTATTGCTGTAAACTGTGCAATTCTTGGTGGTTCTTTATTTATGCAACAAAGAGAATATAATACAATTGGTGAAGCAACTGTATTTGGATTAGGTTCAGGAATTGGATGGTTTTTGGCAATTATTTCTCTTGCTGCTATTCGTGAAAAAATACGCTACTCTAATGTTCCTCCGGCATTAAGAGGATTAGGAATAACATTCATTATTGTTGGATTAATGGGATTTGCTTTTATGTCTTTTATGGGCATTAAATTATAATATTTGATTGATTAATAAATTGAAATAAATTTAAAGATATGCTTTTAAATGTAGGAATAGGAATAATAGTTTTAATTAGTATAGCTGTTTTTCTTTTAACAATTTTGCTTTTAGTTCTACTATTATTATTTGCAAGGGCTAGATTAGTTTCTTCAGGTCCTGTAAAATTAACAATTAATGACAAAGAACTTGAAGTACAGTCGGGTTCTACTTTACTTAATACATTAAGTAGTAACAAAATATTTTTACCAGCTGCTTGTGGTGGTGGTGGAACATGTGGTATGTGTCGATGTCAGGTTGAAGAAGGTGGAGGATCAATTTTACCTACAGAAACAGGTTTCTTTTCTAAAAAAGAACAAATGAATAACTGGAGACTTGGTTGTCAGGTTAAAGTAAAAGAAGATATGAAAATTAAACTTGCACCTGAGATACTTGATATTAAAAAATGGGAATGCGAAGTTATTTCTAATAGAAATGTATCAACATTTATTAAAGAATTTGTTGTTAAACTTCCCGAAGGAGAACATCTTAATTTCAAATCAGGTGGTTATGTACAAATTGACGTTCCAAAATGTGTAATCAATTATAAGGATTTTGAAATAGAAGAAGAATATAGAGATGAATGGGATCAACTTAACATGTGGGGTTTAACAATGAAAAATCCTGAACCAACTTATAGAGCATATTCTATGGCTTGTTATCCTGCCGAAGGAGATATTATTAAACTTAATATTAGAATTGCTACCCCACCATGGGATAGAAAAAAGAATGGTTTTATGAAAGTTAACCCTGGTATTTGTTCGTCTTATATTTTTGCACAAAAACCAGGCGATAAAGTTACTATTTCCGGTCCTTATGGAGAATTTTTTATTAGAGAATCCGAAAGAGAAATGATGTATATTGGTGGAGGAGCAGGTATGGCTCCTATGCGTTCTCACTTATTTCATCTTTTTAAAACAGTTAAAACTGGTAGAAAAGTTTCTTTTTGGTATGGAGCACGTACAAAAAAAGAAATTTTTTACGAAGATGAATTTAGAGCAATAGAAAAAGATTTTCCAAATTTTAAATTTAATATAGCTTTATCGGAACCGAAAGAAGAGGATAACTGGACAGGTTTAACAGGTTTTATTCATCAGGTAATTATTAACGAATACCTTAGCAAACATGAGGAACCTGAAGAAATTGAGTATTACCTTTGTGGTCCACCTCTAATGAATCAGGCAATTGTTAAAATGATTTATGATTTTGGCATACCTGACGAAATGCTTGAATATGATGATTTTGGGTAATCGTTTGTCGTTTATCGTTTGTTGTTTGTCGTTTGATACCCACTAAATCCCATAGAGGAAATTTTTGACTTTTGATTTTTGGCTTTTAAATTAATTGTTCTAATTTTAAGCTGTGAATGTTTACAAAAACATATTATTATTACTTGTCTTATTGTTTATTACAATTGGTTTTACACAAGCGCAAATAAACGACTTTGAACTGTGGACAGGTGTTAAACTTAGCAAAAAAATTAACGACAAACTCAGCATTAGTTTTGAAGAGGAATTTCGTTTTAACGAAAATGCTACATCAATAAAAAAATTCCACTCCGATATTGGTGTCTCATATAAATTACACTCTAAAATAAAACTTGGAGTTTATTACAGGTTTATTCAAAAGCAAAAGATAAACCATAATTACAGTTCAAGACACAGATATTATATCAACCTGACTATTTCTGAAAATATTCAACGACTTAAAATTAGTATTAGAAACCGTTTTCAAACAAAATATACCGATTTATATAGCGACGATATGGGAATGGTGCCAAATAATTATTTAAGAGAAAAGCTCGCTTTTGAATATAATATCAGAAAAAACCCTGTTACTCCATATATCTCGGGCGAAATTTATTATCAGTTAAATGGTATTAACAGTCATCAATTTAATAAATACCGTATAACAGCCGGAGTAAAACGCAAAATTAACAATAACAGCAGTATTGGATTATATTACCGTCAGCAAAACCAATTTAATGTAGAAAATCCTGCACATTCATATATTTTGGGAATATCTTATTCTTATAAGTTTTAATGCCGATTACACAACTTTTTCCGATTTATTAGGAAAATGCTTAATGCCTTTTGAAAATTTTGTGTGGAAACTGCAAGTAGTTCGACTTTTCAAGTCTCCTATTGCATAATCGGGGTTTAATGATTTTTACTTTTTTGTTGCCCTAACTAACGCATACCCCGTCAAATTTTCAAGAAATAGCACTCCAATTATGTTTACTTTTCGATAGTTTTTTTAATTGCTTAACAAGTAATTGGTTTTCTTCTTTTTCAAGATTAGTGTCATTTTCAAGAATTTCTTCGGCTACTCTACGGGCATACTCAAGTATTTTTCCGTCTTTGGCAAGTTGTGCAATTTTAAGGTCAAAAGCTATACCACTTTGTTGTGTACCGCCAAGGTCGCCCGGACCTCGTAATTGCAAGTCAACTTCCGAAATTTCAAAACCATCGTTTGTACGTAACATTGTTTCGAGGCGTTTTTTACCATCATCCGATATTTTATTACCTGTCATCAAAACACAATACGATTGTTCGCCTCCTCTCCCAACCCTTCCTCTTAACTGATGCAATTGCGATAATCCAAAACGTTCAGCACTTTCAATTATCATAACAGTAGCATTTGGAATATCTACTCCAACCTCAATTACAGTAGTTGCAATCATTATATTAGTTTGTTTATTGATAAACAATTGCATTGATTTTTCTTTCTCAACGGTTTTCATTTTTCCATGAACAACACTAATAGCATATTGCGGAGGAGGAAAAGCTCTTGAGATACTTTCCAAACCATCTTCAAGATCTTTATAATCCATTGTCTCCGACTCCTTGATTAAAGGATAAACAATATAAATTTGTTTGCCTTCTTTAATCTGTTTTTTAATAAAACTAAATACCAACAATCGTTTTGAATCGTTGTAATGTATTGTTTTAATTGGCTTGCGTCCCGGTGGCATTTCATCAATAACAGAAACTTCAAGGTCGCCATATAATGTCATTGCCAAAGTTCTTGGTATTGGTGTGGCAGTCATCACCAATATATGAGGAAGATTAATATTCTTTTTCCAAAGTTTTGCCCTTTGTGCAACACCAAATCGGTGTTGTTCATCAATAATTACTATACCTAGATTTTTAAAATTAACGGTATCTTCAATCAATGCATGTGTGCCAATAAGTATTTGCAATTGCCCGTTTAAAAGCTCTTCGTGCAAAACATCTCTTTCAGCTTTTTTGGAAGAACCTGTAAGCAAGCCAATTTTAATATTTAATCCTTTAAGAAAGTCCTCTATTGTTTTTAAATGCTGATTTGCCAGAATTTCGGTTGGTGCCATTATACAAGCCTGATATCCGTTATCTAATGCAATTAGCATGCTCATTAATGCTACAAGAGTTTTTCCGCTCCCCACATCACCTTGCAAAAGTCTGTTCATCTGTTTGCCGGAACCAATATCAGCACGAATCTCTTTAAGCACTTTTTTTTGTGCATTTGTTAACTCAAAAGGTAAATTTTTTGAATAAAAAGAATTGAAATAGTCTCCAACTTTTGAAAAAACAAATCCATTAAACTTATTGTAACGATAAAACTTTTGTTTAATAAGATTTAATTGAATATAAAACAATTCTTCAAATTTCAGACGATATATTGCTTTTTGCAATAAGCTGTTGTCTTGAGGATAATGGATGTTTAACAGTGCTTTTTTTAATGAAATAAAATTATATTTTGAAATAATATAATCGGGCAATGTTTCCTGAATATACGGGTAAATAGTTTTAAGCAACGCCTTTTGTAATTTGCTTATTGTTTTTGAAGTAACAAAACTATTTTTAAGTTTTTCACTGGTGTGATAGCCTGCTTGTAGGGATGCATTTATTTTTTCATCAATTTCTGCTACTTTTTCTATTTCAGGATGAGGAATATTTATCTGCTTATTGAAAATATTGGGCTTTCCGAAAACAATATATTCTTCGTCTATACTTAAACTACTTTTTATCCATTTTATTCCTTTAAACCAAACAAGTTCAATTGTGCCGGTGCCATCGGTAAAACTTGCTTTTAAGCGTTGTTTTCTTGCGTGCCCTGCTGTTTCAAAACCTGTTATTTTACCTTTTATCTGTATGTATGGTAAGCGTGGATTGATTTCATTTATTTTATAAAATTTTGTTCTGTCAATATATTTATATGGGAAATAATAAAGCAGATCTTCAAAAGAAAATACATCTAATTCTTTGTTTAGCAATTCTGCACGCTTGGGTCCTACGCCCAAAAGAAATTTTATTTCGTCTTTTAAATCCGGCATTTGTAAATACAATAATCTTACAAATTTAAAACTTTTAACGCAGCTAATGTAGATTTAAGAAAAAAATTATGTAAATTTGTAATATACACTAAAACAAAAAGCTATGAACTTAAAAATTGCTCTTGCCTGCGACCATGCAGGTGTTTCCACAAAACTGGAAATTATAGAATTTCTTAAAACAAAAGGATATGAAATTAAAGATTTTGGAACAGATTCTGAAAAAAGTTGCGATTATCCCGATTATGCTCACCCAATGGCAAAGGCAGTTGAAAAAGGAAAATTCCGGTGTGGTATTTCGCTGTGTGGAAGTGGAAATGGTATAAATATGGTTGCAAACAAATATCCGGGTATTAGGTCTGCATTATGCTGGAACAATGAAATTGCACGGCTAGCACGCCTACACAACGATGCTAATATTTGTGCCATACCTGCCAGATTTATTACAAGCAATAAAGCAAAAGAAATTGTAGAGATATTTTTAAACACCAAGTTTGAAAAAGGAAGACACCAACTCAGAATTGATAAAATTCCTATTAAGAAAAAATGTTAAACCTGCCTGCCGGCAGGCAGGTTGTTAATTTGTTATTTGTGGACGTAAACAAGAGCCTACGCCCAACCTTTAGATTTGTATTTAAATATCTTCGGGGGGATATAATTTATTTATTAGCTTCCCATCTTTCTTTATGTTCTTTAAGAAATTCTCGATATTCATCAATTAATTTTGTTTCTTTTTTTGAAGGATTTAAACCAACTATTTTATTTAAATATTCTTCTGATTTGTTATAATTATTAGTCCAAATACAAGCCTCTACAAGATTAAATAGGGTAATAATCGTTATATCTGAATTAACTCTAGCTTTTTTATCAGATGGATTTGATTCCGTAAGTGCTTTTTCCCATATTGCAATAGCGCTTTTGATTTTCTCAATAGCAGATGTATTATCGCTAACTAATAGATTGTATCCTGCGGTAGTAGATTCAAATGCCTTTTGATAATCATCATAGTTCAACTTTTTTGCATTAACTCTATAAACAGTTATGTTTCGTTTTACTTTCGAAAAACCATAATTACTATTAATATATTCTTCGAGAGATTTCATATTGCTTTGCACTATTTTATCTTGAAGAATTTTAGCAAATTTATTTATATTAAAACTGGGAGCTTTTCCTTCTTTCGAAGAACTTTTTGCAATTGTGTATTCATTAAATTGCTCAAGTATTTCGTCTAAAATCACTTCACCGTCTGGTGTTTCTATTTTAAGATTTATAGGGTGTCTGTGCGATACTTCATACCAATATTTAAATGTTTTTGTTGTTGTTTTTGTTTGTTTATTATAAAAATTTCCTTCTCTAGATTTTAATTCTTGTTCTAGATTTTCGAAACCTTGTAATGTTGCTGTTATTTTTACAGCGTTTTCGGTAGATTTTTTATATCCTGACAATTTTAAATATGTATTAGCAAGTGTTTCTTTATTAAATATTTTTTGATGATAAACTATTTTTAAACGTGGTGCCATTGAAGGTCTAAAATCGCCAGGTTTTACAGGCTTATTTTTTTCATCTAATAATGTTCTTTCCACAATTTTGCTCCCTGTAGATTTTTCTTTCCATGCTTTCATGTCAGCTTCATATTCTGCAACAATTTCTTTGTGTTTAGCTTCGGCATCTTTAACCTTTTGGGGATGCTCAGTTGTAGCCTTCTCAAAATCATCTTGTGCTTTTTGTTTTTCGGCAATAATATCTGCTTCATAAGCCATTTCTAACTGACTTGAATAATTTTTGATACTTTTATTCAAAGGTTTTTTTGGTAATTGGTTGTATTCAAATTCAAGTTTTTGTTTGTCAATTTTCTGAGAAAACCCTGTTGCTACAAGAAAAATGAATAATACTAAAAAAATGTTTTTTGTTTTCATAACATATAATTTTAAATTAATAAACTGTTTATTTACCAAAAGTAATAAAAATAAAAGAGAAACCCCCTCCTTTATTTTAAAATATCAAAAAATAAATCGGCAAGAAAAAAAAGCAAACAAATAATAGCACCAAGTATAATTAATGCTATTCCCATTAACCACCAGTTGCAAACTGGCGGCAGTTGGTGAATACCCAATTTCATATTTTTCAATCGTATCATTTTGTAAATAAAATATTACCAGGCTTACCTTTTCCTGTCTCCTCATCTTCTGCCGTTTGATTACATGCGATAACTAGTGTGCAAGTTTGTAACAAAATGAATATTTAGAACGTCGAATAGATATAAGAAAAATGAGAATCCATGAAAAATAATATTAAAATCGCAACAATTGCTGTAATAATAATTCACTTATCGCTTACTTCACTTTTTTCAAAAAGCAAAATTGGTGAAGCTTACAAAGCATATCGTAATTGTTTATATACCAATGCCAATAAGCAATATCTAGATATATGGAACGATACCAATTCTTCGGCAGAAGATAAAGCAGATGCAGGTAAAAGGCTGGCATATTTATCATGGCATATTAAGCAAGATATTGACAAAACAAGAGAATACATTAACTTAAGTATAGAGCTAAAAACCAATGAAGTTGATTTGTTGCTTGAATTATCTAAATATGAATTAGAAGCGCAAAATTTTAAGCAAGCGCTTCAATTATGTGAAAAAGCAATAAAGTACGTTAAGAATTCATCACAGGAAATTGAGATTCGAGTTCAGGAAACTAAAATAGCTCTAACAGAATCTATTCTTCAGATAAAAAGGAAGGAAAATTTAAACTTAAATACACTAAACGATGCATTAAAGAAAATAACTGAAATCAATAAAAAAGAATCGGGCCGACTCGATGCAAATGAAATACAACTTGGATTGGCTCTTATATTAAACGATGGTAAATTAGCCTACCAGGCCTGGAAAGGATATTTTAGAATAGCACCAAATGAAAGAGCAAAAGGAATTTTATCTGAAGCTGATAAGAATTTGGAAAGTGTACTTACAAATTGGAAAGAAAATAAACTTGCATTTGATCAACGAAATAAACTAATACTTGGTTTAGCAGATTCTCGTTTTTATCATTACGCAGATATAGTGAATATGATTTTACCATCTCTTGAAAATGAAAATCCAGATGAAATTAAGGATATTCTGAACTATTATGCATTCTGCGAATCCGTAAATACAATATCAGATGACTATCATCGAAATATTGCAATAGATAATGGTGTTAGCAGTGAAGGTAGAGAGAAATTCTATCAGGATGTAAAGGATGCAGAACTTAGCTTATGGAATAAGTTAACATGGAATGAAAAACCGCTGAAGTTTTCTGATTCAAACTTTAAAGATGAAATGTATAAGCGCTTTGGAACTATATTTAAAGATGTTAAACCTTATTATACAAGTTTAGGCAAAACAGGATTGTTCCTTTTTGCTCATACCATTAGTGACAGTCAAAAGTTGATAGAACAGTATGGTTACTCAACAACAATCCATTTTGTAAATTTAGATTTTATGTGTGCAAATTCTTATGATGGTTGGTTTTTAGGAAGTGAAACAGGTCGTTTGGGCGGTTGGAACGGAAAATCATTAATAGTACAAATGCGAAGAGCATACTCTAATGCACCGCTTTTTTACTGGAAAAAAATTACAGATGAGGAATTAAGAAAAGAATGGGAAGAAAAAATAAAAGAACTTACTATAAAAGACGAAACCATTGCAAAAGAAAATCCTTATGCATATTTACCTGGCTTAGTTGATAGAATGCTTTATAAATCTTTAATTAAATTAAAAGATTCATTAGAGAAACAAGGCTTAAGTGGTAATGAATTAAGAATTGCATTTATTTCCGAATTTGAAACATATACCATTAATGCTTCTATTGTTGGACATGAAGGAAGGCATACAATTGATAAAAAATATCGTCTTATTTTTGAGCCATTTTGTAAAGATTTCGAATATCGTGCTAAACTTTCTGAAATATTATTTTCTAATGATCCGTTTTTTTCATTTGCATATAGTGCTGTGTACTTAAGAAATATGACATCAAAAAGTAAACACTCACAGGGGAGCAGAAAAGTGGTTATGAATCTGGTAAATTGGATGAACCAAAATAAAAATGATATTGAAGGATTTAATACAGAAAAAGCAACTCTTACTCAATTAGATTTGCTAACAAAAGCACAGTTTTTAAGCGCATTTAAAGAAATGGACCCATTGTATAAAAAACGTGGCAATTAACAAAATAGCATTTATAAGAGTACTGCGTTATGTTTAGTGCAATTTATTAGTCTCGTTTTAAACAAGACTCAAGAGAACGTTTTGCAATTGTCTGTATCAATTTGTTTTTGGGGCTTTCTTAAAACTTATAAAAAATGCTCCTCTGGTGCGAGATTGCAGCTTGTATCCTTATTAGCGTGAGCGGTAAAACCACTCATGAGCTGGAGTCATTAAGGTATTGGTTTTATTTTTTATGAATAAAATATTATCTTTAAATTTTACTAAATATATTTAAGCTATGAAATTTAATGTAAATAAGGTTGAAGCTGAACGCTTGAAAAACGAACTTTCTTCTCAAATAGGAAATGACTTCATCCTAAACAATGCAAATAGGAAGTATAAGCTATTAGAAGTAAAACGTCTTACAAAGCATGTAAAAGATAAAAAAACAGATAAAACCTATGAAGTAATTGTTAAATGTTATGATTATGAAACACCACAAATTCCCTTAGTGGAAAAAGCTCAAACATTTCTGAAAAACTTTTCTGAATTTAAATAATCCCCAAATCCCGCAAGTTTCTGAACTTTTGGTCTTTGCTTTTTCCATTAACCACCAGTTGCAAACTGGCGGCAGTTGGCGAAAAGAGGGAAGAAAAACGCTTGAGTGGAGATGAAAAAATTATTTTATGGTTATTTTCAAAACTAATATATCATACTCTAGTATTACTTTTTCTCCGACATCCAGCTTAAAATGATTTTTATTAAAATCATCTAAACAAGACCTAATAGTCCTATTATTTCTTTTGCCTCTGCTATGAATATATAAAACCTGAAGCCCATAAAGTTTAGCCGATTTAATCTTATTCTTAATTATAGAAATAATTTCGCTTTTCTTTAAGTCTCGATGGATAAATAAGGTTAAGGCTTCTCTCTTTACAATAAGGTCATAATAATATTTGAAATCATCTTCAGAAGTTTTGCCAATTGGGATTAATAACTCTTCAAAATATCCTGCTGTGCATAAATTTGCTATGTGTCCTCCTCGTTTCCCAAACCTATCACTAATATTTTTTTTATAATCATAGATATTTGTAGGATTATGATTTACCATTAAGTTTCTTAGAAAAAAGGATAATTCTAATGCCGAATAATCATCATCATTTATCTTACCGTTAAAAAAAGATAAGTGTTTACTAAAATCATTCCCTTTGTTGAACTCATAGAGTTTTTCTAAAATATCAAAAGAATTGTTTTCTAAGAGATAGTTGCCTTCATCAATACTCTTTGATGTAATCTCTTTAAATTGTTCTTTTTGTTTATCGTCAAATTGCTTTAAATCTACATTTAGAACTTTATTCTTATCATCTAAAACTATTGGAGAATTATGTGAATTTTTGGTTATATTTATAGTGATAAAACTATTGTTATTGAAGCTAAACTTCCCATCAATTAACTTTGTGAGTTTATCAAAAAACCAATTATTCATCTATATTTTACTAAGTTCCATTAAGGAGGGAAGGTCATTTTTAATAAATACTTCAGACCCTTTTCTGATTCCAGCAAATTCCTCTATTTTAACTTCTTCACCGTCAATGTTTAACACTTTTTGGTTAGCGTTATCTTTTTCAACAATATACCCACTGGCATCCACCGCTTTATCTAAGATGTCTAAGACTTCACTCTTAGATTTTTCATCAAATGTTATTTTCATAATTATATTGAATGTTATTTTGAATAGTAGTTCAAATATCGTACAATTTTACGAAAACTAAACGTATATTTTACTATTATAACAAAATTATTTTTATTTATAAATATTCTTAATAATAATATAAATATTATTATTTTCAGCAAATATACTAAAACAAATATTAATTTACAATAATATTATACAACACTTAAAGTGCAATGCATTAGATTTAAACGTAAATAATACTAATAAAAGTATAATATTTGGATACAAAATTAATACTTTATTTTTATGAATAAACTATTAAAAGCTATAAAAATCAAATCTGCAATATAGAAAAGAACACAAAGAATTGCTAAATAATAATGTTATTATGCTTTTATCTAACTCCTGCTCTTGACTTACTTAAAACAAATGTGATTGATACCATATTGCCATCACTAAAAGGTATTGTCTCTTTGACTATGTATCCTTTTTCTAAATATTCATTTAATTCTGGGTATTCAAATGAAGAATATCCACTATTGGTTAAATTACTTTCTTTTTCAAAAAAGATATTTACATTGATTGTTATTACTTTATATGCCATAAAAAAAGTTATTAAATTAATATTCAAATCAAAATTACTAAATAAATATTAATATATTGCAATAAATATAGCATTAATGATTACAAGTGGTTTGAGCTTAGTTTTTGTCTGTCAATATGGCAAAAATTTGTGAAATTTTTTAATTTACTGTACTTTTGGGGATAGTTGCCTAACTTTTTTAGGTTTATCCGTTAAGCAGAGAAAGTTTTCCTAAAACTTGTATAAAACTAATACAATTTATATTTCTTTATTGAGTATTTTTTTACCATTTCCTCATTCACTATTTCTATGTCTAATATACTATCATTTGCATTTTGCAACTGGTATTCATTTCTGTAAATATTGCATAAGTCTTCACTATTTAACTCTTTAATTAGGATATTATTGACGGAATACACAACATCACCCGGGCGAATTCCTAAATCATATGCTTTTGAATTTTTGTAAACAGATGAAATAACAATATTGCCATTTTGAGGTACATAATTAATTCCATAGCCACTATCTTGAGTAGTTGTTTCTTTTCTTTTAATAAAACCTATTCGTTGTTTTTTGTAATCTAATGTAATAATAAAATCCTTAAGAAACTTATTGCCAATAAATCCTGTAAATTCACGTTCTTCAGAATTTGTTATATTTATTTTAACATCAGTTTGAGCAATGTCTCCTAAAGTAAATTTCGATGCTAAAAATGATATTGATTCTTGAATGGAATCGGATTCCCCTCTTATTCTAATAGTAGGTTGTGAAATAAACTTTTTTGCTTTAATATTGCTATCATTAGCCAACTTGTAATATAATTTTTCAGAGTTTAGACTAATTCCTCCGCTGTTTCCTGTATCAAAAAATAAGCTAATTTTAATACTGTCGTTTATTATTGCTTTAAGAATTGGAGTTTCCTGATTTATGGATGGCTCATAATTAATCCATTGAATATTGTTATAATTGGGAAGTTTATTTATATCATCAGTAAAAATAATTTCTTTTTTTTCGTAGTCAATTTGAGAGTAAAGTGTTTGAAGTATATTATAACCTAATATTCCATAAGGAGAAACACAGTTTAACATTCCCCATTTTGAATTTTTTGCAGAAATAGAACCAATGTTCTTAAAAGAGATTTTTTCTATTATCAAATTATGTAGCGTAATAAGTTCATTATTGAAAGAATTTGTGGAAGCGGTACTGTCTTCTTTATAAGAGTAACTATCGTATTGCTCTTTTCCAATAATATTTAATAATGAATCTAATAAAACCGTTTGTGCACCAGTATCAAAAATAAAGGGGAATTTTTCATCACTGTCGGTTACTTTTACTTTTACCAGAATCCAATTATTAACTAAGTCAAAAGGAACAGAGGTGTAAAAATTTTTATTTTGAATTTCACAACCAACGAGTTTATTTTCCAATTGATGTTGTAAATATTTTAAACCAAAATATCCTACGCCAAAAATGATTAACAAAATTGATGTTGTAATGATTAAAAATTTCTTTAATTTTTTCATAATATCTCTTTTTACTTTTGGTTAACACACGTATATACCTATTATAGTTATTAGCTATTAATTTCTTTTTAATTCATTTAACAAATATAACAAAAAAGGAGAAAACTCACAAATCCCGTCCCGAGTACTTGGGATAATATTGGAGTGAGCGGTGTAAATGATGAATTCCCTTTCAATTCATGTTGGGTTTTTTTGACGTTCTGATTATCTATTTATTTAATTCTTAGTATTAGTGAATTCAGAAACTTTTGAAAGAAATAAATCTACATTTAAAGGTTTTGTCATAAAACAATTGCATCCAGCTTTTAGGCATTTTTCCTCTTGTTCGGGAAATGCATAGGCTGTTAATGCAATAATTGGTAAATCTTTGCTAAATCCTCTTATATTTTTGGTTGCAGCTATACCATCCATTACTGGCATTCTTATATCCATCAAAACTAAATCAATAAGCTTATTCTCTTTACAAATATTTACTGCTTCCAGCCCATTTGTTGCACGAATAATATTTATCATTGTTTTTTTCAATACTATTTTTACGAGTAAAAACATACTATCGTCGTCTTCGGCTATTAAAAGAGTAAAATTATTCATAATATTGTTCCTAATTATAAGGTAAATTTTAAATAAAATGTTGAACCACTTTTTAGTTTTGATTTAAGTGAGAATTTTGCTCCTAATAATCTTGCAAGTTCATTTGATATAGTTAGCCCAATTCCAATTCCTCTATATAGAATTGTTTTATCTTCATCAATTTTTCTAAATCTTTCAAATATCATTGTTTGGTTCTTTTCATCTATTCCAATTCCAGTATCTTTTATGAATAAAACCAAATCACTATTTTCTTTATAATAACCAATTTCAATAGTCCCTTGTTTTGTAAATTTAATACTATTATCAATAAGATTAGATAAAATTTGTTTTAATCTGTATGCATCTGTATTGATATAAATTTCTTTATTTGGCAGTTTTGTAATCAGTTGGATGTTTTGTAATTCATTATTGTTGTACTTTGAATGAGATTCTTTTACAAGCTCATTAAAAAGAGCATTAATATCACATTGCGTTTTTTTAATAATAATATTTTTTGAATAAATTTTTGAAAGTGTAATTATACTATCAATTCTACTTGTGAGTTCATATCCATGATAGTTAATTATTTTTACAAATTCGTTTTTTGAATTTACATCTAAATCCTGATTATTCAATAATTGAGAAAATCCCATAATTGCATTCATTGGTGTTCTTATTTCATGTGACATGTTTTCGAGGAATGCTGTTTTTAATTTATCAGACTCTTCTGCGTTAGTCTTAGCTTTTTCAAGTTCCAATGTTCTTTTTTTAACCAATCTACGTAAAATATATATAAATGAAATTGCAATTACTATCAGAAATGATAATACATATAATGACAATTTTAACCAAACAGGAAATTTCACCTTATCATAAGGTAATATCCATTTATTTAAAGCCTTATAATATAATGAAGATTTGTCTTTTTTTAATCTTACACAATTCTTATCTATTGTTGTTAAAATATCTTGGTTTTTCCCTTTTTGTGTAGCATAAAATAACTGGTATGGGCTCAATCTAATATGAGTTGGATATATTTTATATTTATTTTCGTTTAATTGCCCAATTAATCTGCTAATAACTCCTGCATCAACTTTTTCTTCGTCTATTAACTTTATTGCATCTTCAAAATTATCTACTTCTATATAATTGCAGCTTACAACATAATTCTCAAGCATTTCTGTTAGCCTGTAGAATGCAATATCCCCCCTAACATAAGCAACTTTTTTCCCTTCAAGGTCAAAAATTGTATTTAGCTTAGTTTTTTTATTTATATAAATAGTGCTCCAATTGGTCAATAAACATTCTTTATTAAAATCATATTTTTCATTCCTGATTTTTGAATAAGCAACATCTGGCATAACATCTATTTCTGACGAGTCTATGCGGTTAATGCATTCATCCCATGTGCCATTTATATATATTAATTTCCAGTTTTCTTTGGTAGCAATATGGTTTAATATTTCTATAAAAAATCCATCTGGTTTTCCTTGCTCATTAGTGAATATCTTTGGCGGATTTTGATATACTCCTACTCGTATTGTTTTTTGTGCATGTACAAAATTGGTTATTAAAACAGAAGTGCAAACAATAAAAAATATATACAGTTTGTGTTTTACGCATAAAAAGGACTTTATACTCTTCAACATATTAATTATCAGTTTTATTCGCTATTATTTTTTCTTAACATATTTCTTTTAATCTACAATGTTTGTTTTTAGTATGGTTGCCAACTCTGCAATAAGTAAAAGCATGCAAAAACTTAGTAATAACAAAAGTAACAAAAAAAAGGAGAAATTCTGTTATTCGTGACACGTGCTTTCCTAAAACTCATAAACAAATGCTCCGTCTTGCAAAACATTCATATAATCAACA
This sequence comes from uncultured Bacteroidales bacterium, assembly GCA_964435855.1. Lineage (GTDB taxonomy): Bacteria > Bacteroidota > Bacteroidia > Bacteroidales > CAYTAU01 > CAYTAU01. Next base: position 63,923 of record CAYTAU010000001.1, read on the forward strand.
TTGTGTGTTTCGCATTCATCAATCCAATTATCTACTATCCAATTAGAATTTGACGAATCGATAATTAGCAATTTAAAATCAAAGAGTTTAACAATATCTTCAATTTTTACTTTTACATTTTTTGACAGAACTATAAAATCAATGTCAAGTTTTTTCTCTGATTTTTTATTAAGATATTTATCATTATCGATAAATAATATGCTTTTATCGTAAAATTTATAAAAAGAATTTTTATTAAAAACCCTTTGATTATCGCTTACAAACAAATTTGTGAAAAGAAACTGCTTGTTTGATCTGTTAAGGTCAATTATTTTTTCATTGTCAAGTCCCAGTTTCAACCAATTGTTTTTTACCGAATACATAAGCTGACTTGGGTTCTCTTTTACAACAATATCGCTGTAAAGTATATTATCGTTGCCATCAATAAAATTGAATGCCGTATTGCCTCTAATATTATAAACAATAAATTGGCGCTGTTTTATAGAATCTAAATTATTGTAAATATTAATAGCAAAAAATAAAACTATTGATACAAGAGCAAACTGTAAAATTCTTACACGTTTATACAAAAAGTAAAAAGCTATTAATAAAAATATGGCATAAAGTATAAGTGTTTCGGGCATATTAATTGAAATATCATTTGTGGTTGAATATGGCAATTGTTCGATATAGTTTATCGAAAAATTTAATCCTTTAATTATAAGCGAAAGAATATAGGCAAGAAAAGATGATATTGCCGGAATAAAAGAAGTAACAAGCACAGCCATACCCATGCAAAGAATAATTGTGGCAGCAGGAATAACAATAAAATTTGTGATAAAGAAATAGTTTGGAAACTGATGAAAATAATAAATGGCAATTGGAGCAGTACCCAGTTGGGCGGCAATAGAAACAGTAAATAATGCCCAGGCTTTATCAAATAATTTATATTTGAACGATATCCATTTATACATCTTAGGCTGAAAAAATACAATTGCAAGTACAGCCAGATAGCTCAATTGAAAACCTACTTCCATAATAATATACGGATTAATTAAAACAAGCAAAAAAGCAGAAGCAGCAAGTGTATTGTAGATGTTTGTTTTTCGGTTAAAAGTTTTGGCAACAATAATAAACGAAAACATTGTAGATGCCCGCAAAACCGAAGGTGATAAACCGGTAATATATGCATAAAACCATAAAACAAGCAGCAACAAAATAGTTTTAAATATTCTGCTGTATTTATTTTTATCTAAAAAGAAAAGCAGTGAACTAAATATTAAATAAATAATACCAACATGCAGCCCCGACACAGCCAAAACATGCATTGCTCCCGCCGATGAATACGACCTTTTTATTTCTTCGTTAAGTTTGTCCTTATAACCCAGTGTTAATGCTGAAGCAATTGAAAGTTCGTCTCCTGTAATACCGTTTTCTTCATAAATACTTATAAGCCTATTTCTTATTTTATCGGCATAGTATTGTATAAAATTGCCCTTATCGCTTTTTATTAGTGTCCAGCTATCCGATTTTAAATATGCCTGTTTTGATATAAGATGAAAAAACAAATATTTTTTATAATTAAATTCATGAGGATTATTTGTACTTTGAATATCATTTAGATTTGGTTCAAAAGCTATTCTGTCTCCAATTTCAAGATTTTTTGAAATACTATCTTTTTCAAAATAAATTATTGCTTTGCCCGATGTTTCTAACCAATCATTATTATTTTTTATTGCAAAAACTTCTACAACAGCTTTAATTGAATTGGGTTTTTCTGATACGGGTTCAACAATATTTGCAACTATTACTCCATTTATGTTAGTAGTATCAACATTAAGTATTTTTGTTTGTTGATACTGTGTAATAACAATTCCCGAAAAACACAGAAAAATATTTACCAATAGACCAAATATCCAGCTTCGTTTGTACGATGAACCAATATTCTTTATCAATAAAAAGGCAAATATTAAAATAAAAGAAATTGCTACTGTATATAAAATAAAAGTTGGCTGAAAATTGAGTTTTATTTGCAGAATAATACCAAGTAAGAAAGGGGCAAAGAATCTTACAAAAGGAATTTTTCTTATTGATTCAAATAGAGTAAACACAATCATTTATAAAAAAATTTGAAATTAATTATTAAAGAATTATTATCAAAATATTTTGAACTCAATATTTTTTAAATTTCACTATACAATTAAAAATTTATACTAGCTTATTTTTATATTTCGCCCACTACGGGGCTCTGATTTAATATTAATCGTTTTACTACAAATATATCGCCTCTAACGAGGCTTTAAAAATGCCTTTGAAACATCAATACTACCAAAATTTCATCCCTAACGGGATTTCAAAAAAAGCAAACAATTGTCTATTCAGTTGCCCCGTCCTTTAGGACGGGGTATAGATTTAAGCAACACCCAACTCTGCGAAATTTTGAAAATTTCGCAGAGGGCGTCGTGAGTTTATCCTTGTCCACGCCTTAAAAGGCGTGGCTACTGACTTTTTCATATTACTCAAATTTCTGAAATATATTTAAACTTACGATTTCATATTTCGTACTTTTTTTTTCTTTATTATCTTTACCAAAAAAAAACTGAGAAATGAATTTTATAAAAGACCTGAAATGGCGTGATATGATACACGATATCAAGCCCGGAACAGAAGAGCAACTTGAAAAAGAAATGACATCGGCATATATAGGCTTTGATCCAAGCTCCGATTCGTTGCATGTTGGCAGTTTTGCACAAATAATGTTGCTAAAAAGATTTCAGATGGCTGGTCATAAACCAATAGTCTTAATTGGCGGAGCCACAGGTATGATAGGTGATCCATCTGGGAAATCAGCAGAACGTAATTTATTAGATGAAAAAACACTAAATAAAAACCTTGAGGGAATAAAAAATCAGCTTTCAAAATTTTTAGATTTTAATACTTCAATACCAAACCATGCCGAAATTGTAAATAATTACGACTGGATGAAAGAATACAATTTTCTTAGTTTTATTCGCGATATAGGTAAACATATTACAGTAAATTATATGATGGCAAAAGATTCTGTAAAAAAACGACTTGGAGCAGAATCGAAAACAGGTATGTCGTTTACGGAATTTTCATATCAGCTTGTGCAGGGCTATGATTTTTACTGGTTGTATAAAAACAAAAACTGTAAACTGCAAATGGGCGGTTCTGACCAATGGGGCAATATTTTAACAGGTACAGAATTAATAAGACGTAAAGATCAGGGAGAAGCTTTTGCGCTTACAATACCTCTAATTACCAAAGCCGATGGTGGTAAATTTGGCAAAACAGAAGAAGGCAATATATGGTTAGACCCAAAATATACATCACCGTATAAATTTTATCAATTTTGGGTAAACGTAAGTGATGAAGATGCAGAAAAATATATCAAAGTTTTCACATTGCTTAATAAAGATGAAATTGCAAATTTGGTAAAAGAGCATAAAGAAACACCACATTTGCGTCCACTGCAAAAACGATTGGCAAAAGAAATTACCACAATGGTACATTCTGTTAATGATTATAATATGGCTGTTGATGCATCTAATATTTTATTCGGCAAAGCAACTTCCGAAACTTTAAGAAAAATTGATGAACAAACATTTTTGTCGGTTTTTGAGGGAGTGCCAAACTCCGATATTTCAAAAAGCGAACTAAAAGCAGGTATTAATATTATTGATATTCTAGCATCGAAAACAGAATTTTTAAAATCGAACGGAGAAGCACGACGTGCATTAAAAGAAAATTCTATAAGTATTAATAAAGAAAAAATATCTGATGCCGAAGCAACAATTGATAATAGTTTTCTTATTAATGAGAAATATATTTTATTGCAAAAAGGAAAGAAAAATTATTTTCTTGTTAAAGTAATTTAGTAAAACCCTGAGTTCGGCAGAATAAACATGGAAATGCATATCAGTTGCCCCGTCCTTCAGGTCGGGGATAATGAATATCCCTTTTTTACACTTGCAAAATTTGTGAAAATTTAAAATTTTTAAATTTTCACAAATTTTGCAAGGGAGTGGTTGATTACTTTTAATCCCCCGCCTTAAAAGGCGAGACAACTGATTCCCTGATGTTTGACACAAACTCTTATGTCGAACTCATATTAAAAGCAATTTAGCAATGTAACAATTTATTTAGGGAATTATCTCGGGAATGTTTAATATAAAATCGGTTTAATCCTTATCGTATTTAATTATTTGGTATAATGCTTTAAGACTTATTAGTCGGATACCGAATGCTATAATCATTGAAATAAATATCATTAGAGCTATTCCTATTCTCCAATCCTGAATATTTTCGGTAACAATAAATCCTAATCCTATAATACCACCAATATAAATAAATAATAATAAAAGGTATCTGTAGTTGATTTTTAATTTAAATATTCCAACAGCAATTATAACTTGTGCCAAAGCTGTTAATGCCTGAGTTATAAGACTCGCAATAGCAGAACCATAAGCTCCGTGCATTGGTATTAAAATAAAATTTAATATAATATTAATAGCCATCCCAGATGCTGCCATAATATTAAGGTGCTTTAAACTGCCATTTGCAGTAAGAAGAGTTCCAAAAATGTAAGTAGTAGAAATCGAGATAAAGCCAATTATAAGTAAACTAAATATTTTCGACGAAGCATTAACGTGTTCAAGATAAAGCAAGTCCATAATTTCATAACTGTAGAATAAACATGCAATAGCACCCGCAAGTGCGGGGACAATAATTAAAGAGTATGATAACTTTAATAATTTCTGAATAGACTCTTTTTGTTTTATCATTTTTGCAAACATTGGCAAAAGCAAAGCACCAAAAAGCAAAGCAAAATTAGATGCCGCATCTAGAATTCTAAATCCTTGAGCATAAATTCCTGCTTGTACTTTCCCATACAAAACAGCATCAGGGTCATCTGGCAATAATCTTTCTATCATTACAGAATCTATACGATAATAAAACGACATTAATAAAATAAGCAATGCAAAAGGAAAGCTCTTTTTTAATATTGCAATAAAAAATGTTCTATCGTAATTTAATTTCAAAAATTCTGTTTTTGATAAAACCACAAAAAATGCAGTTAGGGCAGCAAGCAAATATGCAAGAGTTTGTGCATATACAAACCATTCTATCTGAAATGGAGTATCTGTTACATTTCCCCATAGCAGAACACCACATATAATAATCATAAGGGTGCGATCAAGTACAGAAATTATGCTATCGGTACGAAAAAACTGTAAGCCACTAATATTTGACCTTAAATAAAGTACAAATGAAGATAAGAATTGGTTAAATAAAAGTATTAAAAGAAATTTTATTTCGTGCCAACCCCAACCAATTGCCATTGCAGCAATAATAGCAATAGTAAAATAAACAAGAGCAAGTATGAATTTCAATACTATTAGACTTGAAACATATTTGCTTATTAATTGATGATTTTGGGCAATATTTCTGTTGTTGTAATTAGTTATGCCAATATCCAACAAAATATTTAACATTACTGAGAAACCAAAAAGCGAGAAATAAAAACCATAGTTTTCAGCTCCAACTGCATTCTGTACACTTACTTCAATTCCAAATATCCAAAAAGGCTTAACTAATAGGTTTAAAAGTAAGACTAATGCTAAATTTGTTATAAATTTTCTATTCAAATCTAATTATGTTTACAAAGAGCAAAAATAAAAAAGTTAATTAAAATTACTTAACAATTACATAAATAAGACTAATAAAAGAGATAAAAGGTTGTATATATTTTTTGTAAGAAAAAATTTTTATATTTTTGACGCTGAAAAATCACAGGAATGAGCGATAATATTAAATTTAATTTTGATTCCCCAGATCTTTTAACTTTTATTTTTAAAAGAAAAAAGCCATTAATAATACTTACTATTACTGCTTTTCTTATTTCTGCTATTACTGCTTTTTTTATTATTAATCCTAAATTCAAATCAACTGTAGTTATTTTCCCTACATCTTCAAGTTCTGTTTCTCATGAACTATTAACAAGTAATCTTTATGAAAAAAACATCTTAAAATTTGGTGAAGAAGAAGAAGTGGAACAATTATTACAAATACTTAGTTCTGATGATATAAGAAATAAAATTATTAATAAATATAATTTATTTAAACATTATCTTATTGATAAAAATTCACGTTATCCTAATACAAATCTTAACAATAAGTATAAAAATAATGTTAAGTTTACTAAAACAAAGTATTTATCGATAGAGATAGACGTACTTGATGAAGATCCTCAAATGGCTGCTGATATTGCTAATGATATTGTAATATATCTTGATACAATTATTAATAAAATGCAAAAAGAGCGAGCTATTCAGGCATTGAAAATTGTTGAAAAAGAATATTTCTTTTTAAAAAACCATATTAAATTTTTACAAGATTCAATGTTACAAATCAGAAGACTGGGGATTTTTGATTATGAATCACAATCAGAAGTTTTTAATGATGCTTATGCAACCGCATTAGCATCAGGAAGGTTGGTCGGTATAAAAAACTTAGAAGATAAATTAGCAATATTAGCTGAATATGGTGGAGCATACACTTCAATACGTGATTTATTAGAATATGAGATTAAAAAATTAAGTATTTTAGAATCAAAGTATCAAGAAGCAAAAGTTGATTCGGAACTTGATCTTCCACACAAATTTGTTGTAAATCATGCGGAAAAATCTGAAAGAAAAGCATATCCAATACGATGGGTAATTATTTCAATTTCAACAATTTTAACATTTATTTTTAGTTTATTATTATTGATTTTATTTGACCTTTTTAAAAAAAAAACTTAAAATTTCAATTATTAAGTAACTTTAAAAAAATTGATGAAAATTTAGTATATTTAAATTATAATATCATGGAAAGTTATTTTAACAATAAAGGGATATTAAAACTTATTTCAAAATGGAAATACCATATTATAATTATAGTTATAATTTCTATAATTGTATCTGCTGTATTCTCTTCATCAGCTTTTATTAAACCAAAATACAAAGCTGTATCTGTTGTATATCCCGTAAATCTTGGTTCTTATTCTGAAGAATCCCATACTGAACAAATGCAACAAATCTTAATGTCTCAGGATATTAAAGATAATGTTATTAAAAAACTGGAATTAGATAAACATTATGGTATTGATAAAAATTACAAACATTATTTGTCCACATTATATTATGAATATGGTAATAATATTAACATAAGTAAAACAGAATTTGAATCAATTCAAATTAAAGCATTAGATACTGATCCGCAAATGGCATGTGATATTATTAACACTATTATTGAATTTTATAATAAAAAAATAAGTTTAATGCATAGTCAAAAACACCAAGAAGTAGTTGATATCAAATCAAGAGAAATGATTAAAAAACAAAAAGAAATTGATGAATTACATAATCAACTTAATGAATTAAGTGAAAAATATGGTTTATTACATTACGACATTCAACTTGAAGAACTTACAAAAGGCTATGTTAAATTAGTATCTACAGGAAGAGAAAATTCAAAATCTTTAAATGACATTAAAACTATTTTAGATAATTTTAAAACCAAAGGAGGTAAATTAAAAGAGTTATCTATAAAACTAATCAGTGAGTATGATACTTATGTTATCTTAAAAGAAGATTATGACATAGCAGTTGAAGAAGTTGAAAAGAAAATAACATATGCACAAGTAATATCAGCACCTTTTCCTGCTGATAAAAAATTTCTTCCTATACGCTGGTTAATTGTAATGTTTAGTGTTATTGGAACATTTATTATGTCAATAATTATTATTTCAATTATTGAAAGCTTAAAAAAATCTCAATAAACTTAAAATATTTAGCTTTTGTTTTTAAAGAAAAAAATAACATGGGTTTATATTATTTCCCTATTGTTTATTTTAATAAATACATATCTTGTTTATAAAGAACTTTATTATTTAACATTATTCCCAATCGGTATTTTAGTTTTATTATTTGCTTTTTTTTCACTAGATAAATTATTGTTGCTTTTAGTTTTTTTAACTCCCTTCTCAATCCCGTTAAGTGAAATTATTCCGGGTTTGGATTTTAACATGTATATCCCTACTGAACCTATAATCTTTTGTATTTTGATAATATTTATTCTAAAAATATCAATTGAACAAAAATTTGACAAAAAAATTCTATTACACCCAATTTCTATTGCAATATATATAAATCTTATTTGGATATTAATTACTTGTTTCACCAGCACTATGCCATTAGTTTCTTTTAAATTTCTTTTATCAAGACTGTGGTTTATTGTTGCATTCTACTTCTTAATTTCTCAGGTATTTCGTAATCAGAAAAATATATATAATTTTCTTTGGTTATATATTATTCCGCTAATAATTGTTATAGCTTACACAATCATTAACCATATAGAATATGGATTATTAGATCAGGAAGCAGCAAATTTTGTAGTACATCCTTTTTTCAATGACCATACATCATATGGTGCTATATTGGCTATGTTTTTACCTGTTATAATTGGAGTATTAATTAGTAAGCGTATTAAACCTACAATAAAATTATTTGTTTTTATTGTTTTTTTAATATTTGTTTTTGCAACCGTTTTATCTTATACAAGAGCAACATGGATTAGTATTGTTGTTGCTTTATTTGTTTTTATAATTATAATGCTAAAAATAAAATTCAAATACATTTTTATAGTTTCTGCCATACTTGTTTTTTTCTTTTTCACGTTTCAAAATCAGATATTAATGAGTTTAGAGCAAAACAGGCAAGAATCTTCAAAAAATATTACTGAGCACATTCAATCTATATCTAATATTACTTCTGATGCTTCAAATCTTGAGAGACTAAACAGATGGAATTGTGCAATAAAAATGTTCAAAGAAAAACCAGTTTTTGGATGGGGTCCAGGCACTTATATGTTTAATTATGCACCATTTCAATTATCGTATGAAAAAACTATTATAAGTACTAATGCTGGAGACAAAGGGAATGCTCATAGCGAGTATTTAGGACCTCTTGCAGAGTCCGGGGTTTTTGGAATGATCACATTTTTGTTTATTATAATATCTACATTATATATTGCAATAAGGTTATATTCAAAATTAAAAAACAGAGAATTAAAAATTATTCTAATATCTGTAATGTTAGGATTAATTACTTATTATTTTCATGGATTACTAAATAATTTTTTAGATACAGATAAAGCTTCTATCCCATTTTGGGGATTTACTGCAATTATATTAGCAATAGATGTATATCATTCAAAATATGACGAGGAATTAAAAGAAAAAGGGGAAATTAATAAAACTCAAGACCAATAATTGAAACATCATCAAAAAATGATTTTTTTTCTTTGTAAATATCTAATTTGTTAACAATATCAGAAATTACTTTTTCAATTGGCAAATTATTTTTTATTGAATTTTCAATTTCAATAGTACCAAATTCAATTTTATTATCGTTCTCAACTTCAACAAGTCCATCTGTATAACAAAGAAGTTTAGTGCGTGGTGATAAAGATAAAACACCTTCATTAATTACGGGGATTTCTTTGAACATACCCAATCCAATACATCCATCTTTTAAAAATATTAATTCTTTTTCTAAAGTTTTATAAAGAATTGGAGGATTATGACCTGCATTAATATAGTTAAGCTTTCTTGTTTTAAAATTATATTTAGCAATAAATAGTGTAATGAACTTATCTCCTTTTGTTGTTGACATTACAATCTTATTTAATTTTTCCACCAATTGTTTAATTGATATCATATCTGTAAACAAAGCCCTTAAACTTGCCTGAAAGTTTGACATCAAAAGTGCTGCAGCAATTCCTTTTCCTGATACATCGGCAATACAAAAACCAACTTCATCTTTATTTAGGTAAATAAAATCATAATAATCTCCTCCAACTTCAAAATGTGGGTCGTAATGTGTTACAACATGAATTTGATCATTAGAAGGTAGAGATTCATTTGTTGGAATAAGCATACTTTGCATTTTTGAAGCTAATTCAAGCTCCTTTTTCATAGCTTCTTGTCGCAAATTCTCTGTAAATAATCTTTTATTTTCAATTGCTACAATAATTACATTTGTGAGAGTTTGGACAAAATGCAAGTGTTTGATAGTTGGGCTAATGCCTGTTCTTTCTTCTTCAATATCCCCAATTAGAACATAGGCTAAGGGTATATTTTTATGATATACAGGTATAACGACATCATATTGTTCTAAAAATCTGGGTTTTGATGTTGCAGCTAAATTTGAAATGTCAGTATAACCTAAAAGGTCTGCTTTAACGTTAATTCTTTTAGTGATATCGCTACTATCAATTCCTGAAGCTAGAATTCTTTGCCATTTTTGATTAAAACTGAAAACAACAACTTTCCCAATATTTAGTTCGTTTCGTAAAATATTCTCATATCTGTCAATTAAGCCTTCTGTGGAAACATTATCATTTATTGCCTGAGTAATATCAAGCAATGTGTTCAATTTATAATTTGACAATTTAAGTCTTCGTAATGAAGCTTTACCTTTCATGTTTTTCAGATAAAAGTTTTAAAATATCGGGTATTCTGCTAATATATGCCAACTCTCTCATTTTCTCTTTAGCTTCCTTAACCGGAGAACCAAAATAAACTTTACCACCTTCTAAAGATTTAGGTATTCCTGATTGTCCGAGTACAACAGCACCTTTTCCAATTGTTAAATCTTTTTGCACACCAACCTGCCCCCATAAAATTACATCATCTTCTACAATTACGCAACCAGAAATCCCAACTTGTGAGGTAAATAAACAATTTTTACCTATAACAGTATCATGTCCAATCTGAATTAGATTGTCTAATTTTGTACCAAACCCGATAACTGTATCGCTTGAAACTCCTTTGTCAATTGTACAATTTGCTCCAATTTCAACATTATCTTTAATTACAACTCTCCCACAAGATAATAATTTTCTATAAGCTTCCTGTTTTTTTTGAAAATAAAAAGCATCACCACCAATAACAGTATTAGATTGAATTATTACATTGTTCCCAATAATACTGTTATCATAAATGCTAACATTAGCATGTATTATACAATTATTGCCAATTTTCACATTATTTCCGATAAAAACATTTGGTTGAATTATTGTTCCTTGACCAATTGTAGCAGATTTACTAATACTGTCTTGAGATATTTTAAAAGCAAAAAATTTCTCTACTATTATATTATAATCTCTAAATGGGTCACTGGAAAATATCAGGGATTTGTTATACGAATTTTCAACTTTTTTATTTATTAGAACTACAGATGCTTTTGATTGTAATGATTTTTCATAATATTTAGGGTGATCTACAAATGTAATATCTCCTTGTTCTACGTTATGAATTTCGTTTATTCCTGTTATCAAAAAATTTGCATCTCCCTCATATTCTGCATTAATGAGCCCTGCTATTTCTTTTAATGTTTTTGGTTTATTGAATTGCATATAGTTTAATTTATTTTTTTACCCTCTCAGAATAAGAAACAGTTCTGGTATCAACTTTAATTAAGTCACCTTCATTTATAAACAATGGAACATTAATCTCCAATCCTGTCTCTAAAGTTGCAGACTTAGTTGCAGTTGAAGAAGATGTATCTCCTTTCACTCCCGGCTCTGAATATGTTACTTCCATAATAACAAAAGGAGGGAGTTCACATGTTAACGGCATTTCATTTTCTGCATGAAAAACAACTTCTACTACCATACCTTCTTTAAGCAAAAGGTGATTATCAACCATATTTTTTTCAATTGTAATTTGCTCAAAAGTTTCATTGTGCATAAACACAAATCCTATATCATCAGAATAAATGTATTGGTATTGTCTTCTTTCAATTCTAACTGTATTAATTTTAACGCCTGCTGTAAAAGTATTTTCAATTACTTTCCCTGTTTCTATATTTTTAAGTTTTGTTCTTACAAATGCAGGACCTTTTCCAGGCTTAACATGCTGAAATTGGACAATAGAAAATAATTTTCCATTAAATTCAATACATAAACCATTTTTAAAATCAGATGTTGATGCCATAAGTTTCTTCTAAATCAATTTTAAAATAATATTTGCTTTTTGAACATTACAAAAATATAATTATTTTTTAGCAGTTTCTCAATATTTTGACAAAACTTCAATAATTTAAGGTAATAATTTATTTATTAAGTCAGAAATTTCCAATTTTTCCTGATTTCCAGTTTTCATATCTTTTAAAGTAACACTATCTTCTGCCAATTCATTTTCGCCAACTAAAGCAACAAAAGGAATGTTTTTATTATTAGCATAATTCATTTGTTTTTTAATTTTTGAATTATCCGGATAAATTTCTGTATTAATTCCGGCTTTTCTTATTTGGTTAATTAAAAATAGACAATGTTTTTCTTCTTTCTCTCCAAAATTTACAAATAAAAGTTTTGTTGTATTTTGTTTATCTTTTGGGAATTTATCTAATTGTGTTAACACATCATAAATTCTATCAGCTCCAAAAGAAATCCCAACCCCTGAAATATCTTTTAATCCAAAAATTCCTGTTAAATCATCGTACCTTCCTCCTCCACAAATACTTCCTATGTTAACATCTTTTGCCTGAACTTCAAAAATAGAGCCTGTATAATAGTTCAATCCACGAGCTAATGTTAAATCAAGTTCAAGAATGTTTTTAATTGTAATATCTTTAAAATAAGTCAAAATTGATTCCATTTCTGAAATACCCTGCAATCCTATTTTGGAAGTTTTTAAAATATTTTTTAATTGCTTAAGTTTTTCAAAATTATTACCTGATAAATTTAAAATTGGTTGTAAATTTTCAATTGCCTGTTTAGTTAATCCTTTTGCCGTTAATTCTTCATTAACTTTATCTATACCAATTTTATTAATTTTATCAATAGCAATAGTAATTGCAATTGTTTTATCAATTTCTCCTATTATTTCAGTAATACCTGCTAATATTTTTCTGTTATTTACTTTAATTATTGAGTTTATCTGCAAACTATTAAAAACATCATCAATAATCTGAATAAGTTCTACTTCGTTTAATAAAGAGTTACTGCCAATAACATCAACATCACATTGATAAAATTCTCTGTACCTTCCTTTTTGAGGTTTATCTGCTCGCCAAACAGGTTGAATTTGATATCTTTTAAATGGAAATGTTATATCATTTCTATGCTGAACAACGTAACGGGCAAAAGGAACAGTCAAGTCATATCGAAGTCCTTTTTCAGATATTTGATTTGAAATTTTAATTGATTCTTTTTCCTCAATTAATTCTTTATCAAGTTTAGATATGAAATCACCTGAATTTAAAATTTTGAATATTAATCTATCTCCTTCATCTCCATATTTTCCCATCAAAGTTGATAAATTTTCCATTGCAGGAGTTTCAATTTGAGAAAAACCATATTTAAGAAAAATATTCTTAATTGTATCAAAAATATAATTTCTTTTCACCATCTCTAATGGTGAAAAATCGCGTGTTCCTTTTGGTATTGATGGGTTTTGAGCCATTTTTAAGAATTAATATATAATTTAAGATTCCATTAATTCTTTGCCTGTTTTAGCTCCAACAGTTTTTAAATATTGCTTAACTTTAGGATCGATTGTAGTGTCAAGAACTGTACGAGAACTAACGTTTTTTGAATTTACGTTTGCTCCTTTATCAACTAAATACTTAACAGTTTTTAAATCTCCACCTTTAGCAGCCCAAGCAAGTGCTGACATGCCTGTAATATCAGGGATATTAACATCTGCTCCATTTCTAATTAAATAGTCTGCAATATTATAATAATTTTTATTTAAAGAAACCTGTAACGGTGTTGAACCAACATTTACAGTTTGATCTATATCTGCACCATGTTCGACAAGATATTTTACAATATTTCCATGCCCGTACTTACAAGCGTATGCAAGTGAAGACCATCTTGCTCTGTTTTTTGCATTAATATCTGTTCCTTTTTTAATCATACTTACAACTTTGCCGTATTCTCCTTTTGCTGCAGCAGTTATCATTTTTTCTTCATCTTTATCATTTTGTGCAATAGCTGATAAAACAAAAACAATAATCAATGTGTTTATAAAAAATATTTTTTTCATAATTATTATGTATTTGAATATTATTATTTAGCTAATTTTTTAAAATCATTTAATAAAAATCCATCTTGTTTTTTATCACTTATCATATGGTAATTAAAATAATAGAACTTTGCATCGTTAGCTCCAATTAAAATTTTAAAACACCGAGCTTTTCTCTTAGTTCCCTCAGGTCCAACTTTATGTAAAAAAACAACGTCGTTATTATCATTCACAATAGCTTCTTGAATTTCGTCACGTGTAACAAATTTGAATTTATATGGATAAACAGTTTTAATTTTTGATTCCGAATTTGCTTCTTTTGTCATCTCGTCTTTAACCAAATATAGTGTTTTATCTTTTACACTAGAAATATTTTTATTATAATGTTTTATAATATTCTTTGAATTCAAGTCAGGATTCTTACTTGTTAAAAGCACATGATTCTGCATGAAATTTATTAGTGTTCCAATTTTGTACACATAACTTTCTTCATCAACACCAAAATAGCATAATGGGACTGTACAAATTTGAGGCATATCACTCAAAGTCCTGTATTTCCCTCCTAATGAAAGGCATAAAAACTCATACTGTGCTTGAGTTTTATCTTTTTCATAATATACTTTATCAATAGTAAGAAATGAATATGCAGGATCTTTTCTTTTTTTCTCAAATTCAGAGATATCAATAATCTCAAACTCAGTAAGTTTCCAACTTTTCTTTACAACATCTTTAATTTCAAAATTATATTCTGACAATGGATTATTATCAACTACTACTAAAGTTTTTGTTTTTAAAAACTGTTTAATTTCTTCTTGAGTTGCGACTTCTTTTTGAGAAAACGCAAAATTAGTTACAAATACTAATAAAAGAATAAAGGTTACATTTTTCATAATTATTGATATTTAAATAAATACAGAGGATTATTATCATTAAATTTTCTAATATAAAAAAACAACATTTTTTTCTTTTTTCGCTTTTTTAATTGATTAAATTCATCATATAATTCAATATCCCGCATCAAAAGCACCTCAACGCCCTGGATGTCATAGCGATATATTTTTCCCGAACTGAAATCAAGCAAATATTGTCTCATTTCTCGTGTTTCGTATGTAGAATTAATTGGAGAATAATAACGATTATAATGAAAAGGGTCAGGCATTCTTTCTCTAAGAACCGTTACATCTGCAATAAAATGTGATATATTTCCTACAACAGGGATCCTGTTAAATTCCCTATTGTAGTTTATATACAAAGTTCCACTTCTAGAATAGCCCCATAATTTTTTTGTTTCAACTTCTTGTTTTATTCCAAAATCATCAAAAAAGTAAATTTTTTCTTTTTCAACTAGTTCTTTGAAAAAATTGAATGAATTGTGATCAATATCAGACACAATTCTTGAAATATTTACAGGTTTATTTAATTTCACTTGCTCAAAAGATATAAATATTCCTTCTTTAAATTCATAATCGGGAGTATATTTAATTTTCCCAATATTATCTGTTTGAGCGTATGAATTTAAAAAAAATAAACTAATTAATATTATAAAGAAGCATTTCATAGTTTAATATTTTGACAGCTCAATATCAATAAGTAATTGTTGTAGTATAACTTTATAACCTGATACCAATAACTAAAATATCATCAACTTGTTCTAATTCTCCTTTCCAATTTTCAATATTTTCATCAAGAAATTTTTTCTGCTTACCCATTGACAACTTATTAATCGTCAGCAACAAATGTCTATACCTTCTGAATTTGAATTTTTTTCCAATTGGTCCTCCAAATTGATCAGTATAGCCATCAGAAAATAAATAAATCATATCATCATCTTTATATGAGAATATATGATTTTCAAATTTTTGTTCATCAGTACCCAAATAAGCTGTTCCTATAGCAAATCTATTTCCTTTTATTTGAATAATTTTGTTATTTCTAACAATATAAAGCGGGTTCATTGCCCCTGCATATTCAATTTGTCTTTGATTTTTATCTATTATACATAATGAAACATCCATGCCATCTTTTACTTCTTGTTCGTTTACATTTTTAGAAAATGTTTCGGATACTCCAATATTTAGTTGATTCAAAATTTGAGCTGGATCTTCAACACCTTGTTCTTTAGTAATATTTCGCAACAAATCAAATCCAATTATTGACATAAATGCTCCAGGAACACCATGCCCTGTGCAATCGACAACTGCAACAAAAATTTTATTGTTTTTTTCTGCAATCCAATAAAAATCACCTGAAACAATATCTTTCGGTTTGTAAAAAACAAATGATTGTGGTAAGAGCTTTTTAAACAAAAATTCTGATGGCATCATTGCTTCCTGAATACGTTTTGCGTAGTTTATACTATCTGTGATACTCTTATTCTTTACTGTTAATTCTTCTTTTTGTCTAGCGATTTCAAGTGCAGCCATTTGCTTTGATCTAAGTGTTTGATTTGCACTTTTAAGTTTTTTTGTTCTTAATCTAATAATATTGTATACAAATAAAACCAATAATACTAAATAAGCAAGATACGCCCAGGTTGTTTGCCAGTATGGTGGATGAACTGTTATTTTCAAAGATACTCCTTCTTCATTCCAAATCTGGTCATTGTTAGATCCAATAACAGTTAAAACATAGTTTCCTGCAGGTAAATTTGAAAAAGTTTGAAAATTTTGATTTGCTAAATCTGTCCAATCATCACTTAGACCTTCCATTTTATATTTATATCTGTTCTTTTGTGGATTTGTAAATTCTAAAGCAGCAAAGTATATAGTAATAGTATGATCATTATGAAACAATTCAATTTCTTCAATATTCTCTAAAGGTTCTGTAAAAATACCATCATGATTGTTTTTAGTATATTCTAAAAATACAATTTTAGGTTTGTATGGGTTTTCAAATAATGAATCAGGATAAAAAGAGTTTAAACCACCGGTACCACCAACATATATTTCACCGCTTTTGCTTTTATAAATTGAACCAAAGTTTATTTCCAGACTTCCTAAACCATCTGCTTTATCATAAGATTTAAATGTATTTGTTTTCCTATCAAACATTGCAAAACCGTACCCAGTACCCATCCATAAATTTCTATTATTATCTTCAACTATATTATATATTATATCATTTGGCAATCCTAATCCATCAGATTTTGTATATATAGTAAATGAAGTATCTTTTTTGTCAAATTTATTTAATCCACTACCTGTAGATATCCACAGTAAACCTTCAGAATCTTCAAAAATACCAAAAACTCTGTTGTTACTTATAGAATTTTGGTTTCTTACATCTCTTTGGTATCTCTTAAAAACTCCTGTTACAGGATTATACCTGTTTAATCCATTAGCAACTGTACCTACCCAAATAAAACCCTCTTTATCTTCAAGTACTGCATAAACATGATTATTTGACAAACTTTCTTCATTTCCTGTTTCATGAATAAAAGCATTAACAGATTTTGTTTCAAAATTTATACAATATAAACCATAATCCGTTCCCACCCATATATTATTATATTTGTCTTCAATTATATCATTAATACGAATGTTAAAAACTTCATATCCACTTAAAATATTATTCTCTTTAAAAAGATTTTTAAGTGTTGTAAATTCATCTGTTTTTTTATTATAGATATTTATTCCATTTCTTGTACCAAGCCAAATGTATCCACGACTATCTTTTTTAATAACATGAACAAAATCATTTATTAATTTTCTTTTTCCTTTCGACTTTGAAGTTATTAGTTCAATTTTTCCCGTTTTTTCATTATATAAATTTAATCCTTCTCCCCATGTTCCAATCCATAAAATATCATCTTCTTCATATATTGCAGCCATATCATTATAGTTCAATCCAAAGTTGTGTTGTGTAAATAATTTGAACTTTTTACTTTTTAGGTCAATTTTGTTTACTGCACCACCATATGTTCCTATCCATAAAATATTAGAATTATCTTCAATAATAGATAAGACAAGAGGGTGGCTAATTGCATTAGGGTCATTAACTTTTGGCATGAAAAATCTAAATTCATCTGTTTTAGGGTCAAACATATTAAGTCCACCGCCAAAAGTACCAATCCATAAACGACCTAAATAATCTTCATATATTGCTCGAACATCATTATTACTAATACTATTAGTGGGATTTAAATCATCATGAAAATAGTTTATAAACTTTCCCGTTTTATAAATAAATTTACTTAAGCCATTATTTGTGCCTATCCATAAATTTCCTTTCGAGTCTTCATAAATTATATTAATATGATTGTTAGAAATATCACAATCTTTGACAGAAAATTTTTTCCATGTTTCATAATCCCTGTCAAACAGTAATAAACCATCTTGAGTTCCTATCCATAAATTGTCTTTCGAGTCTTCAAAAATTGGAAAACTATAATTCAGACTAGGTTTTGTAAAATAATCAATATGATGCACAAAACGGATAAATTTTCCGGTTGCTGTATCTAATCTGTTAATTGCATCAATTGTTTTTGCCCAAATATAACCATGTCTGTCAACCAAAACACCAAAAATTCTATCACTACTAACTGTTTGAGGGTCTGCAGGGTCGTGAAGATGCCTAATAATATTTCCCGTTTTTCTATCTAATTTGTCTAAACCAGACATTGTGGCAATCCATATATTTCCGGAATTATCTTCAGAAATTCCATACACCCAACTACTTGACAAGGAATTAGTATCAGATATATTATGCAAATAAACTTTGAATGGCTGGCTTGAACTTCCATTATACTTATTTAAACCCCCTTGAGTTCCAAACCAAATAAAACCCTCTTTGTCCTGCAACATGCAATTAATGGAACCTTGAGAAAGCCCATCATCCATTGTTAAATATGTAAAACTTATATCAGACTTTTGAGCACTTAAAGTATTGAAAAATAATAATATTATAAAAGGTAGTACAAATATTGATATGTTTGAATTGTATTTCATATTGTTGCTTGCAATTTAATACTTCTTTGCTTTATTACCTAAAAAATAAATAATTTTATTGAGCAATCGGTCCGTTGTTCTTAACTAAGTCTTTTAATTTCAATGATGGAGAACTAATAAATTCTCCAATATTTAAATCATTCCACATCTCATCAACTTTCTTAATTGTTTCATCATTTGATATAACAACATTTGGCCAATCCCGTTGAAAATTATCTACTTTCGTTACCTTTCGTGTTCCATCAATTATCAAACATGACTGTTTTTTGTTTGAATAATCTAATATTAGCGTATCTCTCTTTGGGTCTATGTTATTTGTTACATACCATGTTACAATATTCAAATCATAAATATCTATTTCCGAATCTACAAAAATTATAAATTTAACTCCTTCTACATTTTCAAATATTTGTTTTCCTATATCTAATATTTTTGTTGTTTCTTCTTTACTAATAGATAATATTAAAAATGATAATCCTTTTTCAATCAATGAATCGTTAATATTATCAATGTATGGGATTTTTAATATTGCATCTTTGTTAATTTTAGCTTGTACAAAGCTATCCTGTTCAATATCTTTAGTTGCATCAATAAAAAGCTTACTCCCAAAAGACTGTCTTTCTGATGAGTGATCAAGAATATCTAATGGTCCTTGTCCATAAAAAATATCATTTCTAGGATTTACGTTTTCTGATACATACTTGGCAACTTCATTATAGTTTTGAATATCTACATTTTGATTTGCAACAATAATAATTTTATTTAACATCATTTGACCTGCACCCCACATAGCATTTACTACTTTATTGGCATGACCCGGAAATTGTGATTCAATTTTAACAAATGCAAGATTATGTGCTACGCCGGAAAAGGGTAAATTTAAATCAATAATTTCGGGCAACATTGAAAGTTTTATTGGACTAATAAATATCCTTTCTGTTGCTTTCCCAATCCATGCGTCTTCTTGTGGAGGGACTCCAACAATTGTTGCTGGATAAACTGCATTTTTTCTATGAGTAATACAGGTTACATGAAATTTTGGATAATAATCTGTTAGTGAGTAAAATCCAGTATGGTCTCCAAATGGACCTTCTAAAATAAAATCTTCTTCGGGATCAACATATCCTTCAATAACAATATCTGCATCAATTGGAACTTCAATATTTTGTGTTAAACATTTTATTAATTCAACTTTCTTTTTTCTAATAAAACCGGCAAAGAGAAACTCATCAAAGTTATCGGGTAATGGAGCTGTTGCAGAATATGTGTATACCGGGTCACCTCCTAAAACAACAGCAATAGGCATCTTTTTTCCAAGTTTTTTATATTCATTAAAATGCCTTGCTCCAACTTTATGTATATGCCAATGCATACCGGTCTTATCTTTTTCAAAAACCTGCATTCTATACATGCCTACATTTCTGATATTTGTATTTGGGTCTTTTGTTATTACTATTGGTAATGTTATAAATCTTCCGCCATCAGCCGGCCAGCATTTTAAAATTGGTAATTTTGACAAATCAGGTTTTGTATGAATAATTTCCTGACAAGATGCTTTTGATTTTACAGTTTTAGGAAACCAAGATGTTATCATTTTCAACTTCGGTAATGCCTTGAATTTATCTTTAAAACTAATTCTTGGCATTGAAATTTCCATAAATAAATTTTCAATATTTTTTCCAATATCATCAAGATTTTTAACTCCTATAGCAAGGCTCATCCTTTTATAAGAACCAAAAGCATTTATCAATAAAGGAAAATCTGTACCTGTATTTTCAAAGAGTAATGCTTTACCTCCATTATTGCTTTTAGAGATTCTGTCGGTAATTTCGGCAATTTCTAAAACAGGGTCAACAAACTGCTTAATTCTAATAAGTTCTCTTTCTTCTTCGAGTAGTGAAATAAATTCATTCAAGCATTTAAAAGCCATAATAAAAAAGGGTAACAATAGCTACCCTGTTTATAATAATATTATTGTATAAATTTAAAATCCTTTCCGAGAAACTTTGCAGAACTTCCAAGTGATTCCTCAATTCTTAATAATTGATTATATTTTGCAACTCTGTCGGATCTTGAAGCAGAACCTGTCTTTATCATTCCTGTATTAAGTGCAACTGCGAGGTCAGCAATTGTTGTATCTTCTGTTTCTCCTGATCTGTGACTTATTATAGAAGTATAAGAATTTTCGTTTGCTAATTGAACAGCGTTAATTGTTTCTGTTAGTGTACCTATTTGATTTACTTTTATTAGAATTGAGTTTGCAATATTTTCATCAATTCCTTTTTGTAATCGTTTTACATTGGTTACAAAAAGGTCGTCACCAACAAGCTGGATTTTATCTCCAATCGATTTAGTGTGCTTTGCCCATCCACTCCAATCATCTTCTGCCAAACCATCTTCGATAGATAGAAGCGGGTATTTTTTTGTCCAATTTTCCCAATAATCAACCAATTCTTCAGATGATAGTTTTTTATCAACTGATTCAAAATAATAAACACCTTCCTTATCATTATAAAATTCAGAAGCAGCGGCATCTAAAGCTATATATACGTCTTCGCCAGGCTTATATCCTGCTTTTTCAATTGCCATTATAACAAATTCTATGGCTTCTTCGTTTGATGATAAATTTGGAGCAAAACCACCTTCATCACCAACATTTGTAGAATATCCTTTTTGTTTAAGAGCTTGTTTTAAATTATGAAAAATTTCTGTTCCCATTCTCAACGATTCGCTAAATGTGTCAGCTCCAACAGGCATAACCATAAATTCTTGAATATCTATTTTATTATCAGCGTGAGAACCTCCATTCAATATATTCATCATAGGGATTGGTAATATATTAGCATTTACGCCTCCTATATATCTATATAAATGTTGATTTGTGATTTGTGCTGCAGCTTTTGCACATGCCAGCGAAACTCCAAGAATTGCATTTGCACCAAGGTTTGATTTATTTTCAGTTCCATCAAGATTTATCATTGTAGCATCAATTTTACCCTGATCAAGAACATACATTCCTTTAAGTTCCTCATTTAATGCATTATTCACATTCTGAACTGCTTTTAAAACTCCTTTTCCGAGAAATCTTTTTTCATCACCATCTCTCAATTCAACAGCTTCGTGAATTCCTGTTGAGGCGCCTGATGGTACTGCTGCTCTACCTAGAATTCCTCTATCTGTAAATACATCTACTTCTATTGTAGGATTTCCTCTTGAATCTAAAATTTGTTTAGCTTTAATTTTAACAATTTGTTCCATTATTTATGAAAATTTAGTAAATTAATATTTTTTAAAAATAGTGAATTTTTTTATTTTTACATAAAAAAAAAGGGATTGTTTAAATCCCATAAGTAATTTATATAATCACAAATACTACTTTTCCTCGTCTTCTTTCTTTGGCTCTTCTTTCTTTGGCTCTTCTTTCTTTGGTTCCTCTTTCTTTGATTCTTCTTTCTTTGGCTCTTCTTTCTTTGG
>CAYTAU010000001.1:86516-109037 GCA_964435855.1 uncultured Bacteroidales bacterium
CTTTCTTTGGTTCCTCTTTCTTTGATTCTTCTTTCTTTGGCTCTTCTTTCTTTGGTTCCTCTTTCTTTGATTCTTCTTTCTTTGGCTCTTCTTTCTTTGGCTCTTCTTTCTTTGATTCTTCTTTCTTTGATTCCTCTTTCTTTAGTTCTTCTTTCGTGTCTTCTATTTTTGGCTCAGGTTTTTCCTCTTTAGCTTCATCCTTAGCTTCTATTTTTTCTTCAACAGTATCTTCAATTACTTCCTTTTTTATTTTCTCTTCCTCATCAGAAATTTCTTTTGTTTCATCTTCAATGGTTTCTGTTAACTGAGTTTCAATAGTTTGTTTCTTAGCTCCACCACGTCTTCTTTTTCTTGTTGATTTATCTTTTGTTTTCTTTTCAGTCAACATATTTTCATTATAATCAACTAATTCAATAATACACATTTCTGCATTATCTCCTAGTCGATTACCAATTTTAAGAATTCTGGTATAACCACCTGGTCTATCAACTATTTTAGGAGAAATTTCTCTGAAAAGTTCTGAAACAGCATGTTTGTTTTGCAGATAACTAAAAACTATTCTGCGTGAATGGGTTGAATCTTCTTTTGATTTTGTGATTAGTGGTTCAACATAAACTCTTAATGCTTTAGCTTTAGCCACAGTCGTTTTAATTTTTTTATGCATTATAAGAGAAATAGCCATATTTGATAACATAGCTTTTCGATGTGCAACTTTTCTTCCTAAGTGATTGAATTTTTTC
This sequence comes from uncultured Bacteroidales bacterium, assembly GCA_964435855.1. Classification (GTDB taxonomy): domain Bacteria; phylum Bacteroidota; class Bacteroidia; order Bacteroidales; family CAYTAU01; genus CAYTAU01. The sequence continues at coordinate 87,257 of CAYTAU010000001.1, forward strand.
CCGTGTCTCATCTTAATTATTCTTTCTCAAGTTTATATTTAGTTATATCCATTCCAAAACTCAAATTCATAGAATTTAAAAGATCGTCTAATTCCGTTAATGATTTTTTTCCAAAATTCCTGAATTTTAATAAATCATTTTTATTAAATACGACAAGGTCTCCCAATGTGTCTACGTCAGCAGCTTTTAAACAGTTTAATGCTCTGACAGAAAGATCAAGATCAACAAGCTTGGTTTTAAGAAGTTGTCTCATATGAAGTACTTCTTCATCGAATTCTTCATTTTCTTTTTTCTCATCTGTATCTAAAGTTATTTTTTCATCAGAGAACAACATAAAATGATAAATCAATATTTTAGCTGCTTCTTTTAATGCTTCTTTTGGATGAATTGATCCATCAGTCATTATTTCAAATACCAATTTTTCGAAATCGGTTTTTTGTTCAACTCTGATATTTTCAATTGTATATTTTACATTTTTAATTGGTGTAAAAATTGAACTAATTGGAATTACGCCAATCTCAGCTTCTAAAGGCTTGTTATCTTCAGATGATAAATATCCTCTACCTTTATTAATTGAAACTTCAATCTGTATTTTCACAGATTGTTCCATTCTACATATTACTAAATCTGGATTTAGTATTTCAAAACTCGATAAAAATCGGCCAATATCGTTGGCCTTAAATTCTTCTTGTCCCGAAACGATAACTGTAGCTTTTTCACCATCAACATCATCAATCCTTCTACGAAAACGTATTTTTTTTAAATTAAGAATAATTTCTGTTACGTCTTCCATTACGCCTTTTATCGTAGAAAACTCGTGATCTACACCTTCTATTTTAATACTTGTAATAGCAAAACCATCAAGAGAAGACAATAGAATTCTTCTTAATGCATTACCTACTGTGATACCGTATCCGGGTTCTAACGGACGAAATTCAAATTTTCCATAATAATCATCAGCATCGATCATTATTACTTTATCCGGTTTTTGAAAAGCTAAAATTGCCATAAATTAAATTATTCTTTTAAATTTTACTTAGAGTATAATTCTACAATTAATTGTTCTTTAATGTTTTCAGGGATTTCTTCTCTTTCAGGTTTATTTAAAAATTTGCCTTGCATTTCATTTTGATCCCATTCTAACCATGAATATTTACTATATTTAGAAGAAGCTAATGAATCAGATATAACTTCAAGCGATTTTGATTTTTCTCTAACACTAATTATGTCTCCTGGTTTTAATGTATATGATGGAATATTTACATTTACATCATTTACGATAATATGGCGGTGAGACACCAATTGTCTTGCAGCACTTCTTGTTGGTGCAATTCCTAATCTGTAAACAATATTATCTAATCTTGATTCTAACAGTTGTAAAAGAACTTCCCCTGTAATTCCTTTGCTGCTTGATGCTTTACTAAAAATATTTCGGAATTGTCTTTCCAGAATACCATAGGTATATTTTGCTTTTTGTTTTTCTTTCAACTGTATTCCATAAACAGAAGGCTTTCTTCGTCTTTTGCTATTCCCATGCATTCCGGGAGGATAATTTTTTTTATCTAGTGCTGAATCGGGTCCAAATATTGGTTCTCCAAATTTTCTTGCAATTTTTGATTTTGATCCTATGTATCTTGCCATGTATAAATAATTTTAAAATAATCTAATTAAACTCTTCTTCTTTTGGGTGGTCTGCATCCATTGTGTGGCATTGGAGTAACATCAACTATTTCTGTTACTTCAATTCCAACTCCACTTATTGATCTAATTGCAGATTCTCTACCTGTTCCAGGTCCTTTAACAAATACCTTTACTTTTCTCACTCCCAAGTCATAAGCTGTTCTTGCACACTCTTCTGCCGCAACTTGTGCTGCATAAGGAGTATTTTTTTTCGACCCTCTGAATCCTTTCTTCCCTGCTGAAGACCAAGAAATTACTTGTCCCTCATTATTTGTTAATGTAATAATAATATTGTTAAAAGATGAATGTATATGAGCTTGTCCAAGAGGCTCAATTTTAACAACCCGTTTTCGTGCTGATTTAGTCCTTTTTGCCATAATCTATTATTATTTAGTCGCTTTCTTTTTATTTGCAATTGTTTTTTTTCTACCTCTTCGTGTTCTTGCATTATTTTTTGTAGATTGTCCACGAACAGGTAATCCAGTACGATGTCTGATTCCTCTATAGCACCCAATATCCATTAATCGTTTAATATTGAGTTGAGTTTCGGCTCTTAATTCACCTTCTATTTTGTATTTATCAGTAATAACTGAACGAATTTTTGATAATTGTTCATCTGTCCAATCTTTAACATAAATATTTACATCAATATTAGCTTCTGCTAATATTTTATTGGCATTACTTCTTCCAATACCATAGATATAAGTTAATCCTATTTCTCCTCTCTTATTATCAGGAATATCAACACCTGCTATTCTGGCCATATTATTATTTTTTATTAATTATTAACCTTGTCGTTGCTTAAATTTTGGATTTTTTTTATTAATTACATATAATACCCCTTTACGTCGAACTATTTTGCAATCATCACTACGCTTTTTAACCGATGCTCTTACTTTCATCTCCTATTAATTTTACTATTTATATCTAAACGTGATACGTCCCTTTGTTAAATCATAAGGCGACATTTCAACTTTCACTTTATCGCCAGGCAAAATTTTAATATAATGCATTCTCATTTTACCAGAAATATGGGCAGTAATTATATGTCCATTTTCTAATTCTACACGAAACATTGCATTTGACAATGCTTCTGTTATTGTTCCATCTTGTTCTATTGAAGGCTGTTTTGCCATATTATTTATTTAAAAAACTTCTTCTATATATTTAAATGATGATAATATATCTGTTTTTTCTTTAGTTACTGCTATTGTATGTTCAAAGTGTGCAGAAGGCAATCCATCATACGTTTTAATTGTCCACCCATCTTTTAGTTGTATTACCCCTTTTGCTCCCATATTCACCATTGGTTCAATTGCAATAACCAATCCTTCTTTAATTTTTATACCTTTTCCTCTTTTACCAAAGTTAGGAACTTGAGGTTCTTCGTGCAAATTTCTTCCAACTCCATGACCTACAAGATCTCTTACAACAGAGTAACCATTGTTTTCAGCAAAGTTTTGAATTGCAAAACTAATATCTCCAATTCTATTCCCAATAACAGCTTTTTCAATTCCTTTATATAATGATAGTTTTGTTACTGTTAATAGCCTTTTTGTTTTCTCATTAACTTCTCCTATTTGAAAAGTAAAAGCTGAATCACCATAATATTCATTTTTAATAACACCACAATCAACAGAAACAATATCTCCTTCTTTTAATTCATAATCAGAAGGTATTCCATGAACAACACTATCGTTTATTGAAATACAAAGTGTATTAGGAAATCCGCCATAATCTAAAAAGCCAGGAATTGCATTATTATCTCTTATAAATTCTTCTGCAATTTTATCAACTTTAATAGTTTTAATGCCCGGCTTCATAAATTTAGCAACTTCTGCCAGTGTTTTACCAACAAGTAAGTTACTTTCTCTTAACAATTCAATTTCTTCTTTGCTTTTATAAAATATCATCAAAAAACCTTATTATATTGCTGCCGCTCCGGCAGTTCTTCCTTTTATTCTTCCAGACTTCATTAATCCATCATAGTGTCGCATTAATAAATGACTTTCTATTTGCTGTAAAGTATCAAGCACAACACCTACCATAATTAATAATGATGTTCCCCCAAAAAACTGGGCAAACTGATTACCAACACCTCCCATAATAGCAAAAGCAGGTAAAATAGCTACTATTGCTAAAAATATTGACCCCGGTAAAGTTATTCTTGACATAATTGTGTCTAAAAATTCAACCGTTTTTCTTCCTGGTTTAACTCCGGGTATAAAACCACCGTTCTTTTTCATGTCTTCAGCCATTTGTGTTGGGTTAATAGTAATAGCTGTATAAAAATATGTAAACAATATAATTAATATTGCAAAAGTAAAGTTATACCAGAATCCTCCATAATTGAATGCCGCAGCGAGTCCACTTGTTGCATCAAACTTTGAAAAAAACATTATTGGCACCATCATAATTGCTTGAGCAAAGATAATTGGCATTACTCCCGCTGCATTTACTTTTAATGGAATATATTGTCGAACACCGCCATATTGTTTATTTCCAACAATACGTTTTGCATACTGTACGGGTATTCGTCGTGTACCTTGTACAAGTAATATTGTTGCAACAATAACAAGTAACATCACAACAATTTCAATAATAAACATTATTAAGCCACCACCTGCTACTTCTATTTTCATAAAAAATTCTGATGCTAATGAGAATGGTAATCTAGCAATAATACCTATCATTATAATAAGTGAAATTCCATTTCCAATACCTTTGTCAGTAATTCGTTCTCCCAGCCACATAATAAACATTGTTCCGGAAACCAAAATTAGAACTGAAGATACCCAAAAAAATGTTCCTTGTAAAACAAAAGCCGATTCGGGTAACTGAAAAAATAAATTTGTTAAGTAACTTGGAGCTTGTAATAAAGTGATTATAACTGTTAAATATCTGGTAATTTGGTTTATTTTTTTTCTACCACTTTCTCCTTCTCGTTGTAATCTTTGGAAATATGGTATTGCAATACCGAGTAATTGAATTACAATTGATGCAGAGATATAAGGCATAATGCCTAATGCAAATATAGAAGCATTTGCAAATGCCCCACCTGTAAACATATTTAATATATCCATTATGCCACCAGCAGTTTGTGCTTGTAGATTATCTAACTGCATCGGATCAATACCTGGCAATACAATATAAGAACCTAATCTGTAGATTAGAATCAAACCCAATGTAGTTAAGATTCTACTTCTTAGATCCTCTATTTTATAAATATTTTTTAGGGTTTCAATAAACTTCCTCATCAATAATAATTTACATTGTTACCACTGTTCCTTTTAATGTTTCAATTGCTTCTTTTGCAGTTTTTGAAAATGCATGAGCTTGTACTTCTAGTTTAATTGTAAGTTTACCATTTCCAAGAATCTTAACAAGATCATTTTTTGAAGCTACACCATTATTTATTAATATCTGTAAATCAATTTTATCAATTTTATTTGATTCAGCAATACGCTGCAAAACGGATAAATTAACAGCTTTGTATTCTTTTCTGTTAATATTTTTGAAACCAAATTTTGGCACACGTCTTTGTAATGGCATTTGACCGCCTTCAAATCCAAGTTTACGAGAATAACCTGATCTGGATTTTTGTCCTTTATGTCCTCTTGTTGCTGTACCACCTCTTCCAGATCCTTGTCCTCTGCCTAATCTTTTTCCGTTTTTTACTGAGCCTTTAGCCGGTTTTAAATTGCTTAAATCCATATTAATATTATTTAACGTCTTCAACTAAAACTAAATGTGTTACTTTATTTACCATTCCTAATATTTGTGGAGTGGCTTCTTTTTCTACAGATGAATTTAATTTTTTTAATCCAAGTGCTTCTAAAGTTCTTTTTTGTCTTTTTGGACTTCTAATTTGACTTTTTATTTGTGTTATTTTTATTTTTTTATTTTTAGCCATTTTTTCCTATTTATATCTTATCCATTAAAAACTTTTTCTACAGAAATATTTCTGTTTTCAGCAACGGTATATGCATCTCTCATTTCCAATAAAGCATTAATTGTTGCTTTAACTAAGTTATGAGGATTTGACGAACCTTTTGATTTTGCTAAAACATCAGTAACACCTACGCTTTCTAAAACAGCACGCATAACTCCACCTGCTTTAACTCCTGTTCCACTTGATGCTGGTTTAATAAAAACTTTTGCTCCACCATATTTGCCAAGTTGTTCATGTGGTAAAGTTCCGTTAATAATTGGAACTTTAATAAGATTTTTCTTTGCATCTTCAACACCTTTAGCAATTGCAGTTGTAACTTCATTTGCTTTGCCAAGCCCGTGTCCAACAATACCGTTTTCATTACCAACAACAACAACCGCTGCAAAACTAAAAGTACGCCCGCCTTTTGTTACTTTTGTAACACGATTAATATTTACTAACCTATCTTGTAATTCTAAATCACTTGTTTTAATTTTTCTGATAGCTACTGTCATAATAATTAAAATTTAAGTCCTTCTTTTCTTGATGCATCAGCTAATGATTTAACTCTGCCATGATAAATATATCCATTTCTGTCGAAAACTACTTTTTTAACACCAGCTTTAATAGCTTTTTCTGCTATCAGTTTACCAACTAAAGTAGCAACTTCACTTTTTTTAATATCTTTTTTCTCAACAATCCCTTTATTTCTTGAAGATGCATTGATAATAGTTTTTCCATTAACATCATCAACTATCTGCACATATATATGTTTGTTGCTTCTAAAAACCGACATTCTGGGTTTTTCAGGAGTTCCGAAAATATTTTTTCTAATTCTTTTTTTTATTTTAATTCTTTTTTCTCTTTTTGAAAAAGCCATAACTATAAATTTATTTCAATTAAATTGCTGCTGCTGCTTTACCGGTTTTTCTTCTTAATTGTTCTCCAACAAATTTTATCCCTTTTCCTTTGTAGGGTTCAGGTTTTCTTAATGATCTTATTTTTGCGGCAACATGTCCAACAAGCTGCTTGTCAATGCTTTTGAGTGTGATTATTGGATTTTGTCTTCTTTCAGTTACTGCCTCTACTTTTACTTCAATTGGTAATTCAAAAGCTATATTATGAGAATATCCCAATGACATTTCAAGAATTTGATTATTTGTTGTAGCCTTGTATCCTACTCCAACAAGTTCAAGTTTTATTTCAAATCCCTTTGAGACACCGATAAACATATTGTTTAATAATGAGCGATACAAACCATGCAATGCTCTGTATTCTTTTTCATCTGATGGACGAGTAATAACAACTTGTTTTTCTTTAATATTAACACTAATATCTTTGTTTACTTGTTGCTGTAATTCGCCTAAAGGTCCTTTTACTACAACAAGATTATTGTTGTCAACAGTACAGCTAACTCCATCAGGTATAACAATAGGTAATTTTCCAATTCTAGACATTATCTTAATATTAATTTTAATAAACGTAACACAATACCTCACCACCAATATTTTTTTCTCTTGCTATTTTATCTGAAACCACACCATGTGATGTTGATATAATAGCTATACCTAAACCATTTAAAACTCGAGGCAAGTTTTTATGATCAGTATATTTTCTTAAGCCCGGTTTACTTATTCTAGTAATTTTTTTTATTGCAGGCATTTTAGTTTGTGGATGATATTTTAATGCAATTTTAATTTTACCTTGCACTTTATCATCTTCAAATTTATATTTTAAGATATATCCACTATCATACAATACTTTAGTTATTTCCTTTTTCAAATTTGACGAAGGAATTTCAACAACTTTATGTCTTGCCATTAAAGCATTTCGTACTCTAGTTAAATAATCTGCAATAGGATCTGTCATATTATATATATATTTTAATATTACCAACTAGCTTTTTTAATTCCAGGAATTAGTCCGGCAGATGCCATTTCTCTAAAAGTAATTCTGCTAAGTCCAAATTGTCTCATATAACCTTTTGGTCTTCCTGTTAATGAGCATCTATTGTGTAATCTTACTTTTGAAGAGTTTCGGGGCAATTTACTCAACCCAATATAATCCCCTTCTGCTTTGAGCTTTGCTCTTTTTTCAGCGTATTTATCAACTAATTTTTTGCGTTTTACTTCGCGTGCTTTCATTGATTCTTTTGCCATACTAATTCCTTTTTATATTTTTAAATGGTAAACCAAATTCTTTTAATAAAGCATAACCTTCTTTATCGGTATTTGCAGATGTTACAAATGTAATTTGCATACCAATAATTTTATTTATTTTATCAATATCAATTTCAGGAAAAATAATTTGTTCTAGTATTCCTAAGGTATAATTTCCATTTTTATCTAATTTGGCATCAACTCCTCGAAAGTCTCTGATGCGTGGTAATGCAATAGAAATAAGACGTTCTAAAAATTCATACATCTTATCTTGTCTAAGTGTAACTTTAACACCAATTGGCATTCCTTTTCTTAATTTAAAATTTGATATATCTTTACGAGAAATAGTCTTTATGGGGTTTTGACCTGTAATTGCAGACAATTCCTCAATTGCTGTATCAATTAGTTTTTTATCGGTAATTGCTTGCCCCAATCCTTGATTTATGATAATTTTTTCAATTTTTGGTATTTGCATAATACTTTTGTAATTGAATTCTTTCATCAAAACAGGAATAATTTCTTCTTTATATTTCTTTTTTAATGTTGGTGTGTATTTCATTACTTGATTTCCTCCCCTGATTTTTTTGAATATCGAACCAATTTTTTTGTTTTCTCACTTATTTTTCTACCTATTCTTGTTGGCTCTCCTGTTGAAGGATCAATTAATAAAATATTTGAAATATGAATAGGAGCTTCTTTTTTAATTATTCCACCTTGTGGGGTATCAGCATTTGGCTTTAAATGCTTGGATATCATATTAATGCCCTCAACTATAGCTCTATCCTTGTTTTTGATAACATTTAGAACTTTTCCTTGTTGTCCTTTGTAGTTACCAGAAATAACAATAACTATATCTCCCTTTTTAATATGTAATTTCTTTTGCATAAAGATTAAACTTTTTTAATTAAATTACTTCAGGTGCCAATGAAACAATTTTCATATATTGTTTTTCACGTAATTCGCGAGCAACAGGACCAAAAATACGAGTACCTCTTATTTCGCCAGTAGCACTTAATAAAACTACTGCATTATCATCAAAACGAATATAAGAACCATCTGATCTTCTTATTTCTTTTTTTGTCCTGACAACAACGGCTCTTGTTATTGTTCCTTTTTTTACTTCACTTGCCGGCAAAGCACTTTTAACAGTAACAACTATTTTATCACCAATAGAAGCATATCTTTTCCCTGTTCCACCCAGAACTCTTATACATAACACTTCTTTTGCTCCGCTATTATCGGCAACTAATAATCTGCTTTCTTGTTGTATCATGATTATTTAGCTCTTTCAATTATTTCTACTAATCTCCAACATTTGTTTTTGCTCAATGGTCTAGTTTCCATTAATTTTACTGTATCACCTATGTTACATTCATTTTTTTCATCGTGAGCAACAAATTTAGAAGTTTTGTTAACAAATTTTCCATATTTTGGATGCTTCATTCTTCTTTTAACAGCAACAACAATAGATTTTTCCATTTTATTACTAACTACTGTTCCTATTCTTTCTTTTCTTAAATTTCTTTCCATTTCTTTGAAATTAACTATTCATTTTTCCATCAATTTCTCTTTGCTTCATTTCTGTTTTAAGTCTAGCAATTAACCTTCTACTATATTTAATCTTTAATGGATTATCTAATGGAGAAACAGTATGATTTATTTTCATGCGAATAAGCATATTTTTTTCATCATTTACTCTTTCTGCCAATTCTTTATTTGTTAATTGTTTAATTTCTGTATTTTTCATTCTATAGTTGTGTTAAATCTTCAACATAGTCTCTTCTAACTATAAATTTTGTTTTAACAGGTAGCTTTTGGGCAGCTAATCTTAAAGCTTCTTTTGCAATCTCAAAAGGTACTCCTTCTGCCTCAATAATAATTCTACCTGGTGAAATAGGAGCAACAAATGCTTCTGGTGCTCCTTTTCCTTTACCCATACGCACTTCTGCCGGTTTTTTTGTAATTGGTTTGTCAGGAAAAATTCTAATCCAAATTTGCCCGTCACGTTTCATATATCTTGTAACCGCCTGACGAGCTGCTTCAATTTGTCTTCCGGTAATCCACGTTTCCTCTAGAGATTTAATCCCGAAAGAACCGAATGCAAGCTGATTTCCTCTTTGGGAATTTCCTTTCATTTTGCCCTTTTGCATTCTTCTATATTTAGTTTTTTTGGGTTGTAACATTTTATTATTATTTTACTTTGATTCTTATCGTCTCTTTTTAAAATTTCCTTTTGATTTTGATTTTGTATTTTTTGCTCCAATATTTGGTGAAAGATCTCTTTTCCCGTAAACTTCTCCTTTGCAAATCCAAACTTTTACCCCAATTAAACCTGTTTTTGTTAATGCTTCTGCTAATGCATAATCTATATCTGCCCTAAAAGTATGTAAAGGAATTCTTCCTTCTTTATATGATTCGGATCTTGCCATTTCTGCACCATTTAATCTTCCCGAAACAAGAATTTTTACTCCTTCTGCTCCCATTCTCATTGTTGAAGCAATAGACATTTTTATAGCTCTTCTGTATGCAATTTTTCCTTCAATTTGTCGTGCAACATTATTTGCAACTAATACAGCATCAAGTTCTGGTCGTTTAATTTCATATATATTAATTTGAACTTCTTTTTTTGTGATTTTTTTTAATTCTTCTCTAAGTTTATCAACTTCTTGTCCTCCTTTTCCAATAATAATACCAGGTCTGGCAGTATTAACAGTTATAGTTACAAGTTTTAAAGTTCTTTCAATAATAATTTGGGAAACACTAGCTTTAGCCAATCTTATATTCAAATATTTACGAATTTTATCATCTTCAAGAATCTTATCAGCATAGTTTTTACCTCCATACCAATTAGAATCCCATCCTTTAATAATACCTAATCTGTTTCCTATTGGATTAACTTTTTGTCCCATTTATTATAAATTATTCAGTTTGACTATTTTCATTACTTGTAATTTCTTTTATATTATCATTAATCATATTAGTTGAATTAATTATCAAAGTAACATGATTTGATCTTTTTCTAATCCTATATGCTCTTCCTTGCGGAGCTGTTCGTAATCTTTTTAAAACTCTGCCTGAATCAACAAATATTTCGCTAACAAATAAATTGCTGTCTTCAATTCTTGCACCTTCATTTTTTGATTGCCAATTACTGATTGCAGATAATAAGAGTTTCTCTAATCTGCCAGAAGCCTCTTTTGGGCTATATTTTAAAATATTTAATGCTTGATTTATCTCAACACCACGGATTTGATCAGCAACTAATCTCATTTTACGAGGTGAAGTAGGACAGTTTTTAAGAACTGCTAAGTGTCTCAATTTTTTCTCCTCTTTATTTTTAATTTTTCTATTTTTTTTATTATTGCCCATTTTTATTTTGTCTATTTACATGTTTTTCCCACTATGACTTCTAAAGTTTCGAGTTGGAGCAAATTCTCCTAATTTATGCCCAACCATATTTTCAGTTATATAAACAGGGATAAACTTATTCCCATTATGAACAGCAATAGTTTGTCCCACAAAATCGGGAGAAATCATTGATCTTCTTGACCAAGTTTTGATAACTTTCTTTTTTCTTGATTCACCTTGCTCAATAACTCGCTTTTCCAGCTTATGTTCAATAAAAGGTCCTTTTTTAAGTGATCTGCCCATAGTATTCAATTATATATAACTTATTTTTTTGTTTTACGTCTTTCTATTATATATTTATTAGATTCTTTATTTTTATTTCTTGTTTTGAATCCTTTTGCCGGCAATCCTGTTCTTGAACGAGGATGACCACCTGAAGCTCGTCCTTCACCGCCACCCATCGGGTGATCAACAGGGTTCATGGCAACACCTCTTACTCGTGGTCTTCTGCCAAGCCATCTTGACCTTCCTGCTTTTCCTGATACTTCAAGACCATGGTCAGAATTTGAAACAAAACCAATTGTTGCTTTACAAGTAGTTAAAATTTTTCTTATTTCACCTGATGGCAATTTAATAATTGCATATTTTCCTTCACGAGATATCAAGGATGCATAAGAACCTGCACTTCTTGCTAAGACAGCTCCACGATTAGGAACTAACTCAATATTATGTATTATAGTTCCTAATGGTATGTCAGATAAATATAAAGTATTTCCCAAATCAGGAGAAACTCCTTTTCCTGAAATAATTTCCTGACCAACTTCTAAACCGCTTGGTGCTACAATATATCTTTTTTCACCATCTTTATAAACAACTAATGCAATTCTCCCTGTTCTGTTAGGGTCATACTCTATAGTTTTAACTTTAGCAACAACACCTTCTTTATCTCTCTTAAAATCAATAATACGATATCTTCTTTTATGACCACCACCAATATTTCTGATAGTCATTTTTCCATCATTATTACGTCCACCCGATTTTTTCAAAGGACTTAAAAGAGATTTTTCAGGAATAGTTTGAGTAATCTCTTCAAAAGTGCTTATTATTTTATGCCTTTGACTCGGTGTTGTTGGTTTTAATTTTTTTACTGCCATCTTTCTTAAATATTGCTATAAAAATCAATAGTATCTCCTTCAACTAATGTAATAATTGCTTTTTTGAACGCATTTGTCCTTCCATTTATAACTCCGGATTTTGTAAATTTTGATTTCGCTTTTCCCGGATAACGCATAGTATTAACAGAAACAACCGTAACACTATACATTTCTTCTACAACATTCTTTATCTGAACTTTATTAGCTCTCTTGTCTACAATAAAACCATAACGATTCAATTTTTCACTTTGAATTGTCATTTTTTCAGTTATTACTGGTTTTAATAAAATATTCATCTTTTTTATGTGCTAATTCTTAAAAATATCATTCAAAACATCAAACGAACTCTCAGTTACAAGCAAAAACGATGACCGCACAACATCGTATGTTGTTAAGCTTGAGGCCAATACAATTTTGAAGTCTCGTAAATTTCGAGTTGACAAATATATATTTTTATTTTGTTCTGATACAACTAAAAGCAATTTTTTATCAGTAATTTTTAAGTTTTTGATAATTTCATTGATATTTTTTGTTTTAGGCTGCTCAAAATCAAAGCTTTCCAATGCTATAATTTTTTCATTTCTAGCTTTATACGATAAGGCAGATTTTCTTGCAAGTTGTTTTACTTTTTTATTTAACTTAAAAGAATAATCTCTTGGTCTCGGACCAAATGCTCGACCACCACCTCTTAATATGGGTGATTTAATACTACCCATTCTTGCAGTACCCGTTCCTTTTTGTCTTTTAATTTTTCTAGTACTTCCTTTAATATCTGCTCTTTCTTTTGTTTTATTAGTACCTTGTCTTTGTCCTGCCATATATTGTTTTACATCTAAATATATAGCATGGTCGTTTGGATCAATACCAAAAATCGATTTGTTTAAATCAATTTTTTTACCTGTATCTTTTCCAGTTATATTATATAAATTTATTTTCATTACTTTTCTACTATTATAAATGAACCTTTTGAACCTGAAACAGATCCTTTAACTATTAATAAATTATGTTCAGGAATTAGTTTTATAACTCTTAGGTTAATCATTTTTATTTTATCTCCACCCATTCTTCCGCCCATTCTCATTCCTTTAAATACTCTTGATGGATATGAAGATGCACCGAGTGAACCAGGAGCCCTTAATCTATTATGTTGACCATGTGTTGCATCACCTACTCCGTGAAAACCATGACGTTTAACAACGCCTTGAAAACCTTTTCCTTTTGAAATTCCAGATACATCAACCCAAGTGTCATCACTAAAATAATCAACAGAGATAGTATCTCCAACTTTCCAATCTTTAACAAAACCTTTAAGTTCAATAACCTTTCTTTTTGAAGAAGTATTGGCTTTTTTAAAGTGACCAATCATTGCCTTTGTTGAATGCTTTTCTTTTTTATCATCAAATGCAAGTTGAACGGCAGTATAACCATCAGTTTCCTTGGTTTTGATTTGTGTTACAACACAAGGGCCTACTTCTAAAACAGTGCATGGTATATTTTTACCCTCGGCACTGAAAATGGATGTCATTCCAATTTTTTTTCCTATTAATCCTGGCATTTTATTATAATTTTAAATACTTATACTTTAATTTCCACTTCCACTCCACTTGGTAATTCCAATTTCATCAAAGCATCAATTGTTTTTGCTGAAGTGCTATAAATGTCCATTAATCTTTTGTGTGCATTTAATTGAAATTGTTCTCTTGATTTTTTATTAACAAAAGGTGAACGCAAAACAGTAAAAACTCTTCTATGGGTTGGTAATGGTATTGGTCCACTAACAACAGCACCTGTAGCTTTAACAGTTTTTGAAATTTTTTCAGCAGATTTGTCAACCAAATTGTGATCGTAAGACTTTAGTTTAATTCTAATCTTTTGACTCATTACAAATTAATTTATTTTTAATTTAAAAATATACTATTTACTAATTTTTTAGCTAACTCATTTGGAATTTCTTCATAACTGTGAAATTCCATTGTTGATGTTGCTCTGCCCGATGTGATAGTTCTGAGAGTAGTTACATAACCAAATTGTTCTGCAAGCGGGACTAATGCTTTTACTACTTTCAATTCTCCACGTGAATTCATATTTTCGATATTAGCCCTTCTTTTATTAAGATCGGCGACAACATCTCCTAAATAATCATCAGGTGTAACAACTTCAACGTCCATTACAGGTTCAAGTAAAATAGGATTTGACTTTTTAGCAGCTTCTCTAAATGCCATTTTTGCGACTACTTCAAAAGATAATGTATCTGAATCTTCCATATTGTATGTTGCATCAATTAGTTCAACTTTTAGGTTATACATAGGATAACCGGCAATAGGTCCGTTAAACATTGCTTCTCTAAATCCTTTTTCAACTGCACTTATATATTCTTGGGGTAAAATTCCCTTTTCTAGTTTATTTATAAATTGTAAGCCTGCCCTTTTTTCTTCAACAGGAGAAATAATAACAGTAATTTCAGCATATTTTCCTTTTCCTCCGGTAAGTTTGTCAAATAATTGATATTGTTTTGATAAAGAAGTAATAGCCTCTTTGTATGCAACTTGTGGATTTCCCTGATTACACATTACATTAAATTCTCTTTTTAATCTATCAATTATAATCTCAAGATGTAATTCTCCCATTCCACTAATAATCATTTGTCCGCTATTTTCATCAGTTTTGACTGTAAATGTTGGATCTTCTTCTGCAATTTTAACCAAAGAATCATATAATTTATCAATATCTGCCTGTGTCATTGGCTCAACAGCCAAACCCAAAACAGGCTCCGGAAATGTCATTGATTCAAAAATTATTGGTTGTTTATCGCTACAAAGTGTATCGCCTGTATAAATATCTTTTAATCCTATTACGGCACAAATTTCGCCTGCACCAACAGTTTTAACAGGATTTTGTTTATTTGCGTGCATACGAAATAATCGAGTTATTCTTTCCTTTTTGTTTGTTCTGGGATTATAAACCATTTCGTTTTCCTTTAATTCTCCGGAATAAACCCGAACATATACTAATTTTCCTGAAAAACTTCTGGAAGTAATTTTAAACACTAATGCAGATAAAGCTTGTTCATTTTTCGGAGAACGATAAATTTCTGTTTCTTTTTTCGGATCTATTCCTTTAATATCACCAATATCAAGTGGGCTAGGCAAAAAAGCTGTAATTGCATCTAATAAAGGTTGGATTCCTTTATTTTTGAAAGCAGCGCCACAAAAAACGGGTATGAACTTACCCTCAAGGACACCTTTTCTTACACTTTCCTTAAATTCTTCTACACTTATTGAATTCCTGTTTTCTAAAAATTTTTCAAGTAATTTATCTTCCGTTTCAACAACAGTTTCAATTAATTTTTCTCTCCATTCTTCAACTTCTTCTGTCAGTTCATCGGGGATATTTATGAAATCGTATTTTTCTCCAAGATCATCGTTGTTCCAAACCAGTATTTTTTTTTCTATAAGGTCAATAACTCCTTTGAATTGATCCTCTATTCCAAATGGTATTTGTAATGGGACAGGATTTGCTTTTAACTTATCTTGAATTTGAGCTACGACATTGAAAAAATCGGCACCCGGTCTATCCATTTTATTTACAAATGCAATTCTGGGAACATTATATTTATCTGCTTGTCTCCATACTGTTTCTGATTGAGGTTCAACTCCTCCAACTGCACAAAAAATAGCAATTGCACCATCTAAAACTCTAAGCGATCTTTCAACCTCAACAGTAAAATCAACATGTCCGGGAGTATCTATAATATTAATATTGTAATCTGTATTATTATAATTCCAATATGCTGTAGTAGATGCAGAAGTTATAGTAATACCTCTTTCTTGTTCTTGTATCATCCAGTCCATTGTGGCAGTTCCATCGTGAACTTCCCCAATTTTGTGATTTAATCCTGTATAATATAATATACGCTCTGTAGTAGTAGTTTTACCAGCATCAATATGGGCCATTATCCCAATATTTCTTATATTTTTTAATTCTGCTTTCATCTATTGACTACCAGTACTTCGCAAAGTTTAAAATTTAAAATGTGAGAATGCTCTATTGGCTTCTGCCATTCTGTGGGTATCTTCCTTCTTTTTAAAAGCACCACCTTCTTCATTATACGCCGCAATAATTTCAGCCGCCAATTTTTCGCTCATAGATTTCCCATTTCTTTTACTGGAAAATAATATCATGCTTTTAATACTTATGGACAATTTTCTGCTTTGATGAATTTCCATTGGAACCTGAAATGTGGCACCGCCAACCCTTCTGCTTTTAACTTCAACTGCAGGAGTTACTTTTTCTAATGCTTTTTTCCAATATTCAAGAGAAGTAAGTTCTGTATCTTTACTTTTTTTCTCAACTAAATCAATGGCTTCATAAAATATATTATAAGCAGTATTCTTTTTGCCATTAAGCATAAGATCATTAACAAAACGTGTAACTAAAGTATCATTAAATTTTGGATCGGGTAATAAAATTCTTTTTTGGGGATTTCCTTTTCTCATAATAAAATATCTTTAAATTTATTTATTCCTTAGGCCGTTTTGTACCATACTTTGATCTTCTTTGTGTACGACCATCAACACCTGATGTATCTAATGCGCCTCTAACAATATGATATCTTACTCCGGGAAGATCCTTAATTCTTCCTCCTCTTATAAGAACAATTGAGTGTTCTTGTAAATTATGACCTTCACCGGGAATATAAGCATTAACTTCTTTCCCATTTGTCAATCTTACTCTTGCAACTTTTCTCATTGCAGAGTTAGGCTTCTTAGGCGTTGTTGTATAAACTCTTACGCATACTCCTCTTCTTTGAGGACATGAATCTAAAGCAGGAGCTTTACTTTTTGAAATAAGTTTCTTCCTCCCCTTTCTTACTAACTGCTGAATTGTAGGCATATACAAATGCTTTTTATATAAATTTTTATAAAATCGGACTGCAAAGGTATAATTTTTTTATAAAACAACAACTAATAACATTTTTTTTCCTTTTGTATATACAAGTTTGTTTGTTTGAAATAAACGATAATTTATATTGTAATTATTTGAAAATGTTGAATAAGCAAGTATAAAATTGTTCATTAAAAGATATGCATTTTAAATCCCTGTATATTAGCGCCTTGCGAACATGGTTTGTTTTTTTTAAATATGTAATACATATATTGATATAAATGTTAAAATTTTATTAATTTTGCAGTCCATTTTTTGAGAAATCCTTTAAATATTTTTTTAAACAAATAAAAATAATTTCTAATGAAAATTTATCAGACTAATGAAATTAAGAACATTGCAATATTAGGTAATTCTCGCTCGGGAAAAACTACTTTATCGGAAACAATGTTGTTTAATGGTGGTGTAATTGACAGACTTGGTGATGTTGACAATAAAAATACAGTGTCGGATTATCGCGAAATTGAACATGAAAATACAATATCTGTTTTTTCTACAGTTTTACATGCAGAATTTAACGATAAAAAAATTAATTTTATTGATGCCCCTGGGGCAGACGATTTTGTTGGAAACGTAATATCTTCATTAATGCCGGTTGAATCTGCTTTAATGTTAATAAACTCACAAAACGGTGTTGAAGTAGGTACTGAAATTCAGAAAAGATATTTGGAAAAATTTGAAAAACCGGTAATAATGATTATTAACCATCTTGATCATGATAATGCAAACTTTGAAAAATCAATAGATACCATTAAACAAAGTTTTGGTGGAAATGCAGTTATTGCACAATATCCGGTAAATCAAGGAACAGGTTTTGACTCTATTGTTGATCTTATTACAATGAAATTATATAAATATCCTGCTAAAGGAGGAAAACCCGAAATTACTGATATTCCAGATGGAGAAAAAGACAGAGCAGAAAAATTACAAAGTGAACTTATAGAGAAAGCAGCAGAAAGTGATGAAAGCTTAATGGAGATATTTTTCGAGAATGATACATTAACTTCTGAAGAAATGCAAAAAGGTATTGCTCATGGATTAATACAAAGAGGCATATTTCCAATATTCTGTGTTTCGGCAAAAAATAATATTGGTATTGACAGGCTTATGGAGTTTATTACTATTGCTGCTCCTTCTCCTACTGACATTCCTGCACCTAAAGACTCTGAGAACAATGAAATTAAAATGGATAAATCAGGACAAGCTTGTGCATTTATTTTTAAAACTGCTATTGAACACCATATTGGTGAAATAAATTACTTTAAAGTAATGTCGGGCGAAATTGCTGAAAGCATGGATTTATACAATCAAACTACACGAAATAAAGAAAGGATATCACAATTATTTGTTGTTGCAGGTAAAGAAAAAACCAAGGTTGCCAAAATGTTTGCCGGAGATATAGGTGCAACAGTTAAACTTAAAGGGTCAAAAACAAACCATACCCTAACATTGCCCGGTAAATCATATTTTTACAATTCTATTGATTTCCCAAATCCAAAATACAGAGCTGCAATTAAACCCCTAAACGAGGGTGATGAAGAAAAATTAGGTGAAGCATTGGGCAGAATGCGTGATGAAGACCCTACAATAATTATAGAATATTCAAAAGAACTGAAACAAATAATAATTCACGGACAAGGAGAATATCATTTAAACATATTAAAATGGCATCTTGACAATATTTATAAAATTGAAACAGAATATATTGCTCCAAAAATTCCTTACCGTGAAACAATAACAAAAGTTGCTCAATCTTCTTACAGACATAAAAAACAATCAGGTGGCGCCGGACAATTTGGTGAAGTTTATATGATAATTGAACCTTATGTTGAAGGAGCTCCAGATCCATCAAAATTTAAAATTGGAGGTTCTGAATATACTGTAAATGTCAGAGGAAAAGACGAACACAAACTAGAATGGGGTGGAAAACTGGTATATTATAATTGTATTGTTGGTGGTTCTATTGATGCAAGATTTTTGCCTGCAATTTTAAAAGGTATTATGGAAAAAATGGAAGAAGGTCCGTTAACAGGCTCTTATGCCAGAGATATTAGAGTTTGTGTATATGATGGTAAAATGCACCCCGTAGATTCAAATGAAATATCATTTAAATTAGCAGGAAGAAATGCATTTAGTATGGCGTTTAAAGTAGCTGGTCCAAAAATTATGGAGCCTGTATATATAGTTGAAGTATTAGTTCCTGCAGACAGAATGGGTGATGTGATGAGTGATTTACAAGGCAGAAGAGCAATTGTACAAGGAATGAGCAGTGAACAAGGCTTTGAAAAAATTACAGCAAAAGTTCCTCTTGCAGAAATGAGCAAATATTCAACTGCTCTTAGTTCTCTTACAGGTGGTAGAGCAATGTACTCAATGGCTTTTGATGAATATACACAAGTTCCCGGTGATATACAAACAGAACTTTTAAAAACATACGAAAAAGAACAAGAAGAAGAATAAATATTAAATTACCTTTTTAGAATAAAAATACAAAACCCGATTCAATTTTTGAATCGGGTTTTTCTATGGGTGGAAGATGGGATTTGAACCCACGACCTCCTGAACCACAATCAGGCGTTCTAACCAACTGAACTACAACCACCATTTAAAGTTTAAAAAACCGTCCGATTTTATAAGACGGTTTTTATATGTACCCGGGGCCGGGATCGAACCGGCACGGCCAAAAAGGCCACTGGATTTTAAGTCCAGCGCGTCTACCAATTCCGCCACCTGGGCATCCAAAAAATTATCAGCATAAAACTGATAATTTTGAGCGAAAAACGGGACTCGAACCCGCGACCCCGACCTTGGCAAGGTCGTGCTCTACCAACTGAGCTATTTTCGCAAAATTGGACTGCAAAAGTATATCTTTTTTATAAAAATGCAAAAATTAAAAAATATTTTATTCTAAGAAATGTACTCTACGAAATTTCCAAAATTGTTTTTACCACATTTTCTGCACCTTCTCCAATTTGTGTAATTGTTGCATCAAGCATATAACAAGGAGTTGTAACAATTTTATGTTTTTTGTCAACAACAACTTCTCCGTGCCCTGTAGTTTTATGTATTCCTCCCATTGCTTCAATTGCCTTTGCTGTACCTTCATCTTGTCCAATAGTAACTTCGGCGCCATTAATAATTTTCGATATCATAGCTGGAGCTATACACAATGCTCCAATAGGTTTGCCTGCTTCTACTGTTTGTTTTACAATATTTTCAACTTCATCATTTACTACACAGTTTGCACCATCAAAAGCAATCGTGGATAGATTTTTAGCAGCTCCAAATCCACCCGGAAAAATTATTGCATCAAAATCGTCAATGCTTAATTCGCTCAAAGCCTTGATATTACCTCTTGCAATTCTTGCTGACTCTACAAGCACATTTCTTTTTTCATTCATTTCTTCACCAGTAATATGGTTTATTACATGATGTTGCAGAATGTCGGGTGCAAATATTTCGTATGTGCCACCTAATTTAGAAATTGCATAAAGAGTAAGAGTGGCTTCGTGTATTTCTGCACCATCATAAACTCCGCATCCTGATAATATTACTGCTATTCTTTTTGAATTTTCCATAATCTTTATTTTTAAATTTCTACATTACTAATATAAAAAAATTAAATTCTTTCCAAAACATGTTTAATTAATTTTTTAATAACCGGCTTATAATCCTTACTATATTCTTTTTTAACACGATTTGCAATAATAGCGCATATAGTAACTGAGTTATGCCCGAGTAATTTTGATAATCCGAAAATTGCAGAACTTTCCATTTCGTAGTTTGTTATCTTTTCTCCTTTAAAATCAAAATCTGTGATTTTATTGTTTAACAAAGGGTCTGCTGTTTCCAATCGAAGTTGCCTGCCTTGTGGACCATAAAATCCGGGAGCAGAAATTGTAACACCCTTTTTTATTCCTTCTCCAAACTTATTAATCATTTTTTCAGAAGCTTCTACAAAATAAGGTGCAGCAAGTTGTTTGTTCCAATTAGTATATTTTATAAACGCTTTTTCTATTTCTAGTTTGCTAACCTTATTTCTGTTTGCGTAATAATTTAACATTCCATCAAAACCTATTGCCATTTTTGACATTAAAAACGAATCTACCGGAACGTCTGCTTGTAAAGCACCTGAAGTACCAATTCTTATAAAATTTAAACTTGTATGTTTATTTTTAATTATTCTTTTTTCTAAATCAATATTTGCAATAGCGTCAAGCTCATTTATAACAATATCGATATTATCTGTGCCAATCCCTGTAGATATAACAGAAATATATTTATTTTTATAATAACCGGTATGAGTTAAAAACTCGCGATTTTGAATTTTAAATTCAATGTTATCGAAATAAGAAGAAACTATTTCAACTCTTCCCGGATCACCCACAAGAATAATGTCTTTTGCAATATGTTCTGATTTTAAATGAAGATGAAAAATACTTCCGTCTTTATTTATTATTAGTTCTGACCTTGGAATAATATTCATTTTGAGAATTTATTATAAATTTAAAACAAAGATAGAGATTTTTGAAGGATTTTAAGATATACAACAAATTGTATTTTTT
>CAYTAU010000001.1:109137-180917 GCA_964435855.1 uncultured Bacteroidales bacterium
AACAAAGATAGAGATTTTTGAAGGATTTTAAGATATACAACAAATTGTATTTTTTTATATATGCAACTTTTTTATAAAAGATATCGTCTTTAAGTTAAATTTATTAAAAAATTAATATCTTTCGCATTAAATAGAATTTGGTATTGAGTCAAAACTGTTTAAAAATTTTGAAAAAAGGATTAATCATAAAATCTACAGGGAGTTGGTATCTGGTGAAAGATACTAATGGAAATAAATATGAATGTAGAATAAGAGGGAAGTTGCGACTTGATGGTATTAAAAGTACTAATCCTATTATTGTTGGAGATAATGTTGAATTTGAAATAGAGGATATTGAAAAAAATATTGGAGTAATAAAAAATTTATGTGAAAGGAAAAATTACATAATAAGAAAAGCAACAAATTTATCAAAACGCACACATATTATTGCTGCAAATGTTGACCATGCCTATCTAATTGTTACTATTGCTTTACCTGAAACATCAACAGAATTTATTGACAGATTTCTTGTTTCTGCTGAAGCTTACAGAATACCTGTTTCCTTGATATTTAATAAAATTGATATTTTTGTGAAAGAGCATATCGAATACATGCATAAGTTGGTTGAAATATATGAAAAAATAGGCTATAAATGTTTTGAAGTATCAGCATTAAACAATATTAATATTGATACTTTGAGAACTAAAATGAACGGAAAAATCAATGTTGTTGCCGGTCATTCAGGAGTAGGAAAATCAACATTAATAAATATTATTAATCCAAATGCAAAACTTAAAATTGGAGAACTTTCTGAATATCACCTAAAAGGAAAACATACAACTACTTTTGCTGAAATGATAGAACTTCCTTCCGGTGGATATATTATTGATACGCCGGGAATAAAAGGTTTTGGTGTTATTGATATGGAAAAAGAAGAATTGTATCATTTTTTTCCCGAAATATTTAAAATTTCGAAAAAATGTTTTTATTATAATTGTACACATATTCATGAACCAAATTGTGCTGTATTAAAAGCCGTTGACAATGGGAACATAAGTATTTCAAGATATAATAGTTATTTAAATTTGTTTCATAAAGAAGATAGCAAACACAGAATTTGATAAAATTCTGTACAATTGAAAATAAAAGTTATATATTTGCAATGTATGGATTACAACATAATTAATACCGTAATTTTTAGTTTTATCACTGCTGTTGGTATTACATTTCTTTCAATTCCGGCAATAATTAAAGTTGCCAAAGAAAAACAGTTGTATGATGAACCAAATAAACGCAAATCTCACACAACAAAAATTCCAACTTTAGGCGGTATAGGCATATTTGCAGGAGTAATGTTTGCAATAACATTTTGGACAGATTTTTCTCAATGTTTACATCTACAGTTTATTATTGCAGCTATGACAGTAATCTCTTTTATTGGGATAAAAGATGACATAAGCGGTTTATCGGCTTCGAAAAAATTATTAGGACAATTATTTGCTGCAATTATCCTTGTTATATGGGGAGACATTAGAGTAACCAGCATGTTAGGAGTTTTTGGAATAGGAGAAGTACATTTTATTTTTAGTGTTATTTTTTCAACTTTTACTATTCTTGTTATTATTAATGCTTTTAATATGATTGATGGTATTAATGGTTTATCTGCAAGTTTTGGGATAATTAGTGCTGTAACTTTTGGTATATGGTTCTTTTTAATTGAAAATTATCAGCATGCTATTATAGCTGTAGCTTTGGTTGGCTCTCTTCTTGCTTTTTTAAGATTTAATATTTCTCCTGCTAAAATTTTTATGGGCGACACAGGATCAATGTTATTAGGTTTAATTTTATCAGTTTTAGCAATTGAGTTTATTCAAACTAATATAGATTTTAAAACCATGCCATATGCTGTTCAGGCTGCACCAATGGTAGCAATAGGAACATTATTCATCCCTCTTTTTGATTTATTAAGAGTATTTTCAATTAGAATTTACAGAGGCAGGTCACCATTTAGACCTGATAGAAATCACTTACATCATATTTTAATTGATACAGGATTATCACATAATTTTGCAACATTTATTCTTTCAATTTTTGCAATTATTTTAACGATTACTGTTTTTCTTTTACAAGGAATTGGAAATTACTGGTTAGGTTCACTTTTATTTGTCAGTACTCTTTCATTTTCTATAATTATCTATTTATTAGCCAAAAATAAAAGTAAAAAAATATAAATAAACCCTATGAAGGTTTTATTGCTACTAATATTTTTATCCCCTATAATCTCGTTTTCTCAACAACTATTTCTACCATTAAATCATAATGTTAATATTGATATTAATAAACAGGTAAATTATTTAAACAATAATGTTCATACTAGCTTTAAACCTGTTTTAAGTTCTTATTTGAATAATTATTTTGATAGCGATTCAATAATATATGATTATCAGCGCGACAGTATTTTTTTAAGCAAAAAAAAGCATACTTGGATTTGGCGAAAGCTAAGAACAGAAGATTTAATATTAGTTGATACAGCCGATTTTTTTCTTTCAATTAATCCAATGTTCAACTTAGAATATGGTAAAAATACTATAAATGATTCGTTACTGAGTGTAAACACCAGGGGAATAGCAGTAAAAGGCAATATAGGTAAAACATTATCTTTTTATTCCGATTTTTATGAGAATCAAGCATTTTTTCCTGATTATGTGCATCAATATATAAATGAACATGCTGTAATTCCCGGACAAGGAAGAAATCGTGGATTTAAGGGCAATGGACACGATTATGCTTATGCATCCGGATATCTATCGTTTACACCAAAAAAATATTTGAATTTTTGCATTGGACACGGGAAAAACTTTATTGGAGAAGGTTACAGATCATTATTATTATCAGACTTTTCTTTTAATTATCCTTTTGTTAGAACAACAATTACACTAAATAAATTTCAATACACTTCAATGTTTACTGCTCATCAGGAAATAAAACCTGCCGACTCAAGATTACTTGCTTACCAAAGGAAACATGGCTCTTTTAATTATTTGAGTTGGCTGATTAATAAACGAATTCAAATTGGTTTATTTGAAGGAATTATATGGAAAACTACATATTCGAACTCAAATAATAATTTTGACATAAATTACTTTGATCCGGTAATAATGGTTCGCCCGTTGCAATACGGATTAAGCGATGAAAATAATGTTGTATTAGGTTTAAATGCAAAAATAAAAATAATTAACTCTATTCAGCTTTACGGTCAATATATGCTTGATGATGTAATAAATGATTATATCGGTGAAAAAAACGGATATCAGATTGGAATTAAATTTTTTGAAATCTTTAAATTGAAAAATTTGTATTTACAAGCAGAATATAATAGCGTATCCCCTTATACTTATGGACATGTAGACCACTTCCAAAATTATTCTAATGCAAATGAGCCACTTGCCCATCCTTTGGGTGCTAATTTTAAAGAAGTAATTGGTATTATGCATTATAAAATTAATGACTTTTTTATAGATTTCAAATACATAAAATCAAATATTAATACAAGTTTAAATAATTATCACTGCGGTTCAAACATTTTTCTTTCAGATACTTTGGCCTGTGAACTAATTCCAACAAATGATATAAAATATTTAAAATCAACAATAACACATATTTCATTGAGATTGGGCTTTTTAATTAATCCAAGAAACAATATGCATCTTTTTGCAGGTTTTGTAAATCGCAAGTTTATTAACAATTCAATTAGTACCGAAACTAATTATATTTTTCTGGGTATCAGAGCTTCTCTAAATAATCACTATTATGATTTTTAACAATATAGTGTACATTATGTTCGTTATAATTATATTGCCGTTTGATTAATTTCATAATATTTAACTCTGTGTCAAAATTCAAAAAAATAATTAAATGGGTTTTAATTAGCATTGCTATAATAATAGCATTGATTATTGGGACAGGATTAGTTATTGCTAATTTTTACGGAGATGAAGTAAAAAGCTATGTAATTGAAGAACTTAATCAATACATTAAAACAGAAATCAGTGTTAATGACATTAATTTTAGTGTTTTTAAAAAATTCCCAAATGCATCTCTTGAATTAACAGATGTTGTCGCAATGTCAAGCGATGAGTTTAATAAAAATAATTTTAAAAAGAGAAATACCGACACCTTGTTTACTGCAAAAAGCCTTTTCCTTCAATTTAACATTATTGATATTATAAAGAAAAACTATAAGCTTAAAACTATTGATGTTGACAAAGGGAGTTTAAATATATATATAGATAATAAAGGTAATGATAACTTTCATTTTTGGAAAGAAAGTTCAAGTACAAATTCAAATTTTGAATTACAGCTTAAAAAACTAATATTTAATAATATAAATCTGCGATTTATTAACATTCCAAAGGGCGTTGAATTAGAAACTTTTACATCTTATTTGGATTTGTCAGGCGATTTTGCATCAGGCGATTATCAACTCGGAACTAACGGCACTTTCAAAATCTATAAATTTAAGTTTGATGATATTAATTATTTTGTCTCAAAAAATGTTGAGTTGGATTTAAATCTGGATGTTAAAAATAATTATTATAATATTCATAAAGGGAATCTAAAAGTAGAAGGAATACTATTCAATATTAATGGAAATATAATTGCCGGTGAAACAAGCGATATTAATTTAGAGATTAAAGGTAAAGATATTAATATAAAGTCATTTATATCGCTTTTACCGGATAAATATAAAAATAAAGTAGATGATTTTAACAGTAATGGAATATTTTATTTTAATTCCAGTATTATCGGCAAAACCAACAGCATTAAAACACCACATATTGAAATAAGTTTTGGAGTAGAAAATGGCGAAATTGAGCGAAAAAATACTACCGTAAAACTAACAAATGTAAATATAACAGGAATTTACAGCAACGGTTCAAGAAATAACATTAGCAGTTCATATTTGTATTTTAATAATTTTGATATTAAAATGGGTAATAGTCAACTTGTTGGAAGCTACAAAATGGAAAATCTTAAAAGACCTAAAATTGAATTAATTGCTGAAGCCAAAATTGAACTTAAAGAGTTACATGAGTTTTTCGAATTTGATACAATTGAAAATATTTCCGGATTAATTCAAACAAATTTTAAATTTAAAGGAAGACTCAACAGCATTAATGAGTTTACAGTAAAGGATTTTAGAAGAGCTAAAACAGAAGGAAAACTAAACATAAAAAACGGACAATTAAAAATTGAAAATAATGATTACAACTTTTTAGATATTTATGGCGATTTTACTTTTAAGAATAATGATATTCGTATAGATAGTACAAGAATGACTGTAAATGAAAATGACATTTTGGTTCATGGTTTTTTCAAAAACATTTTAAGCTATATTCTGGTTAAAGATCAAAATCTAATAATTGACGGGTACATAAAATCAAAATCGATTGATATTGAAAAATTATTTGTAATAGGAGAAAATGATCTGAATAAAAATGAAGGATATAATTTTCCCGATAACATTCTATTAAATGCAAAAATTGTAATTGGCAAATTTAAATTTAACAGATTTAAAGCAGAGAATGTGCATGGAACAATTTATTACAGAAATAAAACTCTGAATGCCTCTCCTTTGCATTTCAACACCATGACCGGTAATTTGAAAACTACAGGGACAATTGCACAAAACACCAACAATACATTTACTACAAAATTTGTAACAGAACTTAAAAATATTGACGTTGAAAAACTGTTTTATACATTTAAAGATTTCGGGCAAAATTTCATCAGACAGGAACACTTAAAAGGTAAAGTAAGTTCTAATATTAATTTTTCATCAAATTGGTCAGATAAATTTGAGGTAAATGAAAAAAGTATTATTGCAGATGGTAACATCAATATAAAGAATGGCGAATTGGTTGATTTTGAGCCAATAGAAAGATTGTCGAAATATATTGCACTTGAAGAGTTGAGGCATATTAAATTCTCTACTCTGGAAAATGATATTTTTATAAAAGACAGGAAAATAACTATTCCACAAATGGAAATAAAATCAACGGCTGCCGAAATTGAATTATCGGGCGAACATACATTTGATAATCACATATTGTATAGAATTAAAATTTTACTTTCTGATGTCCTCTCAAAAAAAGCTAAAAAGGAAAACAACGAATTTGGTGTTATTGAAGATGATGGACTTGGACGAACAAGCTTGTATTTGTCAATTACGGGAACAACAGATGATTATAAAATAACTTATGATACTAAAAAAGTTAAAGACCATATTAAGCAAAGCCTGAAAGAGGAAAAACAAAATTTGAAATCAATACTTAACGAAGAATTTGGTTGGTTTAAAAATGATTCCACAATTATCCGTAATAATCAAAATAATGACGATAATTCTAATACCAATTTTTCAATAATCTGGGAAGAAGAAGAGGAGGAGCCTCTGGAAGAGGAAGATGATGATGATAATTGGTAAAGTTTAATACCAATTGGACAACTTGTTACGTTTTTATCAGACTATTTTCATAGCCCGTGCTAATACTTCGATATAGCATCTGCATCAACCAAATAAATATTAGAATTATTCATTTTCAATGCCATTGTTAATATAATCGTTTTTGACAAATTATTAAAATATTATTTTTCAAATTATCTTATGCGAATTGAAAAACATTCCACATATTGAAACAAATACATGAAAATAATCGTATATTTTAATAGAAAGCTTAAAACATTTATAGTTCCAAATATCATGCTAAAGTTTAATTTAAAAATATCAAAAACAAAATACAGGTTTAATCCTGAAACTTTAGTATTTGAAAAAACAGGCAATAATATAAAACAAAAGCTTCTCAAATCTTTTAAATATATAATCTCTACAATGTTTTTCGCAATCATAATTTATTTTTTATATGCATTTTGTATTGATACTCCGAAAGTAAAACATTTTAAAAAAGAAAATAATCAACTTATTGCGCAATATGAAATATTGAATAATAAAATAATTGCAATTGACAGTGTATTTAAAGATATTCAGGATCAAGACGACAATATATACAGGACAATATTCGGTTTAGATCCTTTGCCTTCGACTATTAGAGAGGCCGGGTTTGGTGGAGTTAATAAGTATCATAAATTAGAGGGTTATGATAATTCTGAAATAGTGTTAAAAACTGCAAAAAAAATGGATAAACTTTTAACACAATTCCATATACAAGAAAATTCTTATGATGAAATAATGAACATGGCATGTTTAAATATTAAAAAGTTGCGTTGTATTCCTGCAATTCAACCAATAGAAAATAAAGATTTAAAAAGAATATCTTCCGGTTATGGAATGAGATATCATCCAATATTAAGAATTAGGAAATTGCATAGGGGTATGGATTTTGCAGCACCACGTGGAACTGATGTTTATGCAACAGGTTATGGTGTTGTAAAAAAAGTTAAATACTCCCGACGAGGTTATGGGAACATGATTGTGATAGATCATGGCTATGGATATGAAACATTATATGCTCATTTACGAAAAATATTTATTGAAAAAGGAGATAGGGTAAAAAGAGGACAAATTATTGCAAGTGTTGGTAATACCGGTTTTTCAACAGGTCCACACCTTCATTATGAAATACACAAACATGGTATTCCTGTAAATCCTGTTAATTATTACTTTAATGATCTGACTCCGGAACAATTTTTAGAAGTAAAAAGAATGTCAGAATTAGATATAACTCCTTTTGATTAAGTGAAAAGTTTAAAATAAGTTCATCAGAATTGACGATATTATTTTTTTCTTTATAAAGGCAAAATTTTCAAGCATAGCTGTAGTTACGGTTTAAAATTTTAACGAAGAAAAAGGAAAAAAGAACAAGTCAAAATGGGGAAATTATTTTGAACCTTTCACTAAGTTACATCAAAGAAAAATTGTAAGTAATTGTACCTGTTTGTTCAATTGATTTAAAATCGTTACTAAAACGCACTTTCCACGCAGCTTTTTTTGCAGAACGCATTAATCCTTCATCACTTGTTGTTGTTCCTTTTCCTATATCAACACGTATTACCTTACCGTATTTATCAACCTTAATATTTACAACAACTTTACCGTAAACATTTCCCGGAGGATAATCCGGTTTTGGAAATTTCCCTACAGGACTTCTTCCTTTTAAATTATAATTAATACCATTTCCAACTCCTCCACCTGTATAATTATCAGAATTAGCTCCATCGGGGTCTCCCATATTTCCATCGCCATTGGTATTACCTTCACTTGTATTAGTATTTCCCGTATATAGTGCATTATTATTAACTTCCGGCTGTTCTTCTACGTTATCTTCAGTATTATTGTCATTATTTTCAGGAGTGTTATTATTTTCTATAACAACAGTTTCAATATCATCTTGCACTAAAATTTCTTCCTCAGTATTTTCCGAATTATTATTTGCGTTTGATGTATTATTTTCGACAGACTCAGGTTCTTCATCACCAAGTCCTGTTTCAGAATCTCCAAAATCAATTAATATGCCTTCCGGTTCAGGAAATTCAGCAGGAGGAGCAGTAAAACTTAAAAAAATAAATAATAATACAAGCATGAGGTGGAACAAAACTGTACCAATTAAACCATTTTTATTATTTTTCCAAAAAACACTCATTTATTTAGGATTGGTTGCTAAAATTAGTCTGTATTTATTGTCTTTTGCTATATTCATAATTTTTACCACATACTCTATCGGAACAGCTTTTTCTGCATGCAATGCAATAGTTGGTTCTTTTTCACCAAAAAGTTTTTGTTGCAAAATTTGTTCCAAATTTTCAATATCAACAATATCACGCTCTACGGCAAATATTAAATCTTCAGTTATTGAGACGGTAGTTGTTGCTTGTTTATCCGATTGATAAGAACTGTTTGGCAACAATAAATCAAGTGCATTAGGAGCTATAAGAGTAGAAGTTATCATGAAAAATATTAGCAACAGGAAAACTATGTCGGTCATTGACGACATGCTAAATCCTGCATTTACTTTATTTCTTGTTTTTAATGCCATATCGGTTTAAATTATTTAGCAGGTTCGTTTAATATATCCATAAACTCAATTGATTTAGCTTCAAGATTATTTACAACTTTATCAACTCTTGCTACCAAAATATTGTATGCAAAATATGCAATAATTCCTACAATAAGACCAGCTACCGTGGTAACCATTGCCGTATATATACCGTTTGAAAGTACCTGCACATTAATATTACCGCCTGCAACAGTTGCCATATCATAAAATGCCCGTATCATTCCCATAACTGTTCCCAAAAACCCTATCATAGGTGCTCCACCCGAAACTGACGCAAGTGTTGATAAACCTTTTTCAAGTTTTACAATTTCAAGTCTACCAATGTTTTCTATTGCAACATTAATATCATCTAAAGATTTACCAATTCGGCTAATTCCTTTTTCTATCATTCTTGCTAATGGACCTGAAGTTGCCGTGCAAATTGCTAAAGCTTCATTAACTTTCCCGTCTTGAATGTTTTGTTTAATGTTGTTCATAAATTCGGGTTCTACTTTAGATACTTTTTTTATAGCAATAAAACGTTCTATAAAAATGTAAACAGCAATTACAGATAAAATTGCAATTGGTATCATTATCCAACCACCTTTTAGTGCCAGATTCCAAATAGATAATGATAATTCTTGTGACTTATCCGACGCCTCATTAATAACAGCTACTGTATCGGTATTTCCAACCTGAATTTGTAATAAAAGAGAATTAATAAAGTTCATAATAATAAAATTTTTATTTGCAACGAAATTAGCTACTAATAAGCCTGAATTTATAATAGAATGGAAATATTATTAACAAAAGCTTGTTAATCCACGATTATGCAATAGGAGACTTGGAAAAGTCGAACTACTTGCATTAGCGAGGATTAATCCCGACTTAGAGTTTTACCATTTTGATGTTTTTCAAAATGAATGAAACTCTTTGTCGCTATGCAATAAAAATTTATTTTTATTTATATTGCATAGTTTGGGTTAATCTAATAACGATAATAACGAATTGTATATTGTATTCGGAGTTCTAAAAGTCGGTTTTAAACCGACTACCAAAATAAACATGCTATTTTATACAGCATCATCCGCTTAAAACGGATTAGGAGGGGCTTTTACTATTTTACTTCATTTAGAGTATATTCATATCCTTCCATTATAGGATTTGAAAGAATTTTTTCGCATGCTTCTT
Source organism: uncultured Bacteroidales bacterium (assembly GCA_964435855.1). Classification (GTDB taxonomy): domain Bacteria; phylum Bacteroidota; class Bacteroidia; order Bacteroidales; family CAYTAU01; genus CAYTAU01. The sequence continues at coordinate 119,358 of CAYTAU010000001.1, forward strand.
CAACTTTTTCTTCAGCATGTTTTTTATTATCAGCTTCAATTTCTAGAGTAATATGTTTACCAATTCTAACATTTTCTACAGTGTTGTATCCAATATTATTCATGCTTTGAGTAACTGCCTTACCTTGTGGGTCTAATAATGCTTTTAGTGGCATTACATTTATTTCAACTGAAAATTTCATCATTTAATCATATTTAATATTTATAAAACTACCGATAATTGATAACAAAATATATGTAATAATTATTAATGGTATTGCAAGGAATTGCAATGTTATTAATAAAATTAGAGATATTAAAAGAAAGATGTATTGAATTAAATTTTTCTTTACAGCAAATGATTTTAGTTTTAACGAAAACATTGGAATGTTTGATATTAAAAGAAATGATGAGACAACAGCAATTGATAACAGAAAATAATGGTTTAAAATAATATCGGAATATATTGTGTTTTCATATTGAAATACTATTAATGGAAAAGAAGCTATTAAAATTGCATTTGCCGGAGTAGGTAATCCTTTAAAGGATGTAGTTTGTTCTTCATCAATATTAAATTTAGCAAGTCTTAATGCTGAAAATATCACTACAAGAAAACTTGAGCCTAATATAATAAATGTGATTATATCGGGTTTTATTAAGCTTGAAAAATTGCCATCATTAATAAAAACAAGCTTGTTTAGTTGATATAAAAAAACAGACGGCGCTAAACCAAAACTAATAAGGTCGGCTAGAGAATCTAATTGTTTGCCCAGTTCTGAATACGCATTTAATAATCTGGATAAAAATCCATCAAGAAAATCGAGTATAAGTGCAATACCAATTAAATAACACGATTGTTCAAGTTTGCTTTCAAAAGCATAAATAACAGCAAGAGTTCCTGCAATTAAATTAAGGCAAGTAACAAAGTTTGGAATATGCTTTACAATGTTTCTCATAAATTTTAGTCAAAAGTAATACAATAAAATTAAATAATTGAAGTTAATATTACCATAAAATCAAGATAAAATTAAAGATACTTTAACAATTTAATTATAAATCATGTATCTTTGTAGCAAGAAAATTAATATATGAAATATATTTTTTTAATACTATTATTCACTTTTTCAATTGTTGTTTTTGGACAAGAAGACACAAAAACTCCAAAATATAGTAATGAATTTTTATCAATTGGTGTAGGAGCACGTTCTTTAGGAATGGCTAATTCTGTGATAGCAACAGTAAATGATGTTACAGGAGGATATTGGAATCCTTCGGCAATTACAAGAATACCTAATGACTTGCAAATTGGAGCAATGCATAACGAGTATTTTGCAGGAATTGGCAAATACGATTATTTGGGTGCTGTAGCAAAGCTTGGTGATTCTGCTTCTTTTGGAGTTTCAATTATCAGGTTTGGTGTAGATGATATTCCCAATACATTAGATCTTGTTGATAGTGAAGGCAACGTACATTACGATAGAATTACTTCTTTTTCGGTAGCCGATTGGGCTTTTATATTTTCTTATGCAATGAGGTCTAAAGTACCCGGTTTACGATATGGAGCTAATGTTAAAATAATAAGAAGAGTGGTTGGCGAATTTGCAGGCTCATGGGGATTTGGATTGGATGCAAGCGCTCTATACGATTTAAAAACATGGCACTTTGGGGCAATGTTCAGAGATGTTACTTCTACTTTTAATGCATGGAGTTTCAATACCGAAACATTTGAAGAAACTTTTTTGATTACAGGCAACGAAATTCCTGTAAATTCATTAGAAATTACTATGCCTAAACTGTTGTTGGGTGCCGCCAAAGATTTTCAATTATCAAACAAATTTGGTTTACTGGTTGAGGTAGATCTAGACCTTACTTTTGACGGTAAAAGAAATGTTGTTATAAAAGGAGATCCTATTAGTATTGATCCACACATGGGTTTGGAAGTTAATTTTAAACAAATGGTATTTTTCCGTGCCGGTGTTGGCAATTTTCAGGAAATACCAAATCTTGATAATACAAACGATTTTACTTTTCAGCCAAGTATTGGTTTAGGATTACGATTGTTTGATCGCCTTGGTATTGGCTATGCATTTTCTGATGTTGGAACCCAAAGTGCTATTGCATTATATTCAAATGTAATTTATTTGCACTACTCTATTGATAAAACTGAGTAGGGTATAGTTTAAATTAATACCCAGTAATCAGTTACCAAAAGCCGGGCTTTACTTACCAAAAGGCAACCTTTACTCGCCAAAAGACACCAACCGGTCACCAAATGGTGCCAATCACTCACCAATCGGCACGGATTTAATTGTAGTTTAGACCTTTGTAATAATTAATAAACTAAAAGAGAAACATGAATTAAAAAACTACAGGCAAAAAGAAAGCAAAATCCATTAAAAACACCTTTTATTAAAAGCTGTTTTAAGTTATAGAATTTTCAGCACATTTCTTTTAAACATAAACACAGAAATTATACTAACAAAAATACCAATGCCAAAAAGAACAGCGGCATTAATGCTCACATCTGCAATTGGTAATTCACGCCAAAAAATATCGTAAAACCCCTGAATTGCCCAATAGTTTACACTAACCACAGCAATATTTTGCATAAATGCAGGCATAATAAATAATGGTATCATACTCCCGCCAATTGCAGACATAACAAGAATAATTATCATAGATAAACTTTGAATTTGTTGACGTGATCGGGCAATGGATGCAAGAAAAATTCCAAAACTTGAGCATGCAAAAGCTGTAGCAATTATCATAAGTATTAGAGATGGTATATCTGCACCAATGTTTAATCCAAAAGCCAGCCTCGCAAAAATAAACATTATTGCAAGTTGCAATATGGAAACAAAGAGACCTGCAAGCATTTTTCCGTATAGAATATTATTTTTTTTAATTGGTGAATAAAGCAGTTTTTTTAAAGTTCCACCTTCTTTTTCTTCAAGTAGTCCTGAACCTATAGCTGTAACACTAAATAAAAGCATAAGAACTGCAACACCTGCAACAGCTTGAATTAATCCCAAATTATTTTCTTTTTCTTCGCCAATAATTGAAGTTAATTTCAAGTTCATATTGTCAGTTCCCAGATTATTTTCAAATTGGCTTTCAATATTATTTAAAATTGCTTCTAATTCTTCAGAATTTATTTTAGAATATTGTTCTGCAATATTCGTTTTAACATCTCGTTTCATTGCAGTAGTTCCAATATTTTCCATCAAATTGCCTATTAAAACAGATTGCAACATTCCAATTTCAATTTCTCTTGCAGCATCGTACATAAGTTCCATCGGAAGCTCTTTATTTGTTTTTAAAGAATCTTCAAAACCTTTATGAAAAATAAGAACTCCTATCCTATCTCCTTTTCTAACCAATTCTTTACTATTTTCGAGTGTTCTGTTCTCAATAATAAGTTCTTTTGTTGAATCTATATCAACAATCATTTTTTCTATTGTTTTTGTACTATCCAAATTTACTATCGGTAAGGCAATTGGTTTAAATTCACTTTTCCCTCCTCCCATACCACCAAAAGCCAATGTAAATAAACTAATAAGTGCTATTGGTAATAAAAAGGATAATAATACTCCCTTTTTGTCTGCAAAAAATAATTTAAGGTCTTTTATACATATCTTAATCATAACTTAATCTCTTAATTGTTTTCCTACTAATTTTAAAAATATTTGTTCAAGATTGGCTTTTTGTATTTCAATTTGAACAGGCTCAATACCCGAATCATGCAAAGTCGTTATTAGTTGAGGTAATTCGTTTCTTATATCCTCGCTATAAATATTTAAAATCTTATCATTTAAACTAAATTTTGAGTTTAATATTTTTTTAAGTTTTTCTTCATCAGTATTTGTATTGTTGTCAAGTTTTATTGAAATAAATTCATCGGTATTACTAATTTTTTTTAACTCCGGCAAAGTACCCTGAGCAATAATTTTGCCCGTGTCAATAATAGCAATTCTATTGCATAATCTTTCTGCTTCTTCCATGTAATGTGTAGTATATATAATTGTTGTCCCATCTTTGTTTAATTGTTCTATTACATCAAAGATCAAGTTCCTGCTTTGCGAATCTATTCCTACAGTTGGTTCATCCATAAATAAAATTTTAGGAGAATGTAATAAGGCTGTAGCAATATTAATTCGGCGTTTCATACCACCGGAATATGTTTTTATTTTATCGTTTTTTCTTTCATACAAGCCCAGTAATTGTAATACTGTGTTTGATTTCTCCTTTAATTCCGATTTTCTGAGTTTATATAAACTTCCCCAAAACATAAGATTATCAATTGCCGATAAATCTTCATACAGAGATATTTCCTGAGGAACAACACCAATTATTTTTTTACAAGCATTTACGTTATTTTTCAGCTCAAGTCCGTTAAGAAATACTTCACCTGAATCGGGTTCAAGAATTGTACTTAGAATATTTATTGTAGTACTTTTCCCCGCTCCATTAGGACCAAGCATACCAAATATTTCTCCATCAGGAATTTCAAAACTTACTCCCTTTAAAGCTTTAACATCTTCGTAACTTTTTGTTAGATTTTTAACCTGTATCATTGTGGTTTATAATTTTTTTTAAAGATAATATTTGTTTTACAAATAACAATCTTGTGGTTAGAATTATGCTAATTGTAAGCCACGACAAACGACAAACGATAAACGACATGAACGATTATCTATTTTTTTTTACCTTTGCCCCATTATTTTAATAATCAAACAAACAAAATGGAAAGTAAAAGGATTTCAGAAATTTTAAAATCACGTATTCTTGTTCTTGATGGAGCAATGGGAACAATGATACAAAAGTATAAACTTACAGAAGAAGATTTCAGAGGTGAAAAATTCAAAGATATTTCAATAAATCAGAAAGGGAACAATGATATTTTATCATTAACACAACCCGATATAATTAAAGAAATTCATAAAAAATATCTTGAAGCAGGTGCTGATATAATAGAAACAAACACATTTAGTGCCAGCAGAATTTCAATGGAAGACTATGCGCTTACAGAACAGATTTACGAACTAAATTATCAATCGGCTAAAATTGCGAAAGAAATTGCAGATGAATTTACGCAGATAAATCCTGATAAACCTCGTTTTGTAGCAGGTTCGATTGGGCCAACAAATAAATCTGCATCAATGTCACCCGATGTTAATAATCCCGGCTACAGAGCAGCATCTTTTGACGATTTTTATAATTCTTATTATGAACAAATATTTGCATTAATTGAAGGTGGTGTTGACGTTTTACTTGTCGAAACTGTTTTTGACACTTTAAATGCTAAAGCAGCTTTGTTTGCCGCTAATGAGGCAATGAAAAAACTCAACAAAAAAATCCCCGTAATGCTTTCTGGAACTATTACCGATAAAAGCGGAAGAACTTTAAGCGGACAAACACCTGAGGCATTTCTAAACTCATTATCACATGTTAAATTATTAAGTATTGGGTTTAATTGTGCCTTGGGAGCAGAACAAATGAAACCCTATATTAAAGAATTATCAGAAAAAGCAAATATCAACATTAGTGCATATCCAAATGCCGGACTTCCAAACGAATTTGGCGAGTACGATGAAACACCCGAAACAATGGGGCTTCATATTCAAAATATAGTTGATGAACAAACTGTAAACATTATTGGTGGATGCTGCGGAACTACACCCGCACACATAAAACATTTTGCTGAAATTGCATTAAAAGGACAAGTCAGGAAAATTCCCGAAATAAAAACTCAAACAAAATTAAGCGGACTGGAAAACTTAACTATTAGTAAGGAAACTAATTTTATAAATATTGGAGAAAGAACAAATGTAGCCGGTTCTAAAAAGTTTGCAAGATTAATTAAAGAGAAAAAATACGAAGAAACTCTTTCTATTGCACGCCAGCAAGTAGAAAACGGCGCACAAGTTATTGATGTTTGCTTTGACGATGCCATGCTTGATGCTAAAGCAGAAATGACTATTTTTCTAAATCTTCTTGCATCAGAACCTGAAATTTCACGAGTTCCGGTAATGATAGATTCATCAAAATGGGAAGTTATAGAAGCTGGTCTAAAATGTTTGCAGGGAAAAGGTATTGTTAACTCGATTAGTTTAAAAGAAGGTGAAGAAGCTTTTATTGAAAAAGCAACAAAAATAAAGAACTATGGAGCTGCCGTGGTTGTAATGGCTTTTGACGAACAAGGTCAGGCAAGTTCATACAAAAAAAGAATTGATGTTTGCAAAAGAGCTTATGATATACTAATCGAAAAAGTAGGTTTTCCTCCTCAAGATATTATTTTTGATCCAAATATCCTGACTATAGCCACAGGAATGGAAGAGCATAACAGTTTTGCAGTTGATTATATAAACGCTGTAAAATGGATAAAAGAAAATTTACCACATGCTAAAACCAGTGGTGGAGTTAGCAATCTGTCATTTTCTTTTAGAGGCAACAATGTTGTTCGCGAAGCAATGCACTCTGCTTTTCTTTATCATGCTATTAAAGCAGGTATGGATATGGCAATTGTAAATGCAGGAATGTTACAGGTATATGACACCATTCCTCAAGACCTGCTGGAACTAACCGAGGATGTTGTTTTAAATAAACGAGATGATTCTACAGAAAGACTTATTGCTTTTGCAGAAAAGCTTATTAATAATACAGATGAACAAGAAAAGAAAATTGACGAATGGCGAACAAGGTCGGTACAGGATAGATTAAGCTATGCTCTTATTAAAGGAATTACCGATTATATTGATGATGATGTAGAAGAATGCAGACAACATTTTGACAAAGCAATTGAGATAATAGAACAACCCTTAATGAACGGGATGAGCAAGGTTGGAGAAATGTTTGGTGATGGAAAAATGTTTTTGCCTCAAGTAGTTAAAAGTGCAAGAGTAATGAAAAAAGCCGTTGCCAAATTATTACCATATATTAATGAAGAAAAAACAGATAATAAATCCACTAAAAAGATTTTACTTGCCACTGTTAAAGGCGATATTCACGATATTGGAAAAAACATTGTAGGAGTTGTGCTGGCATGTAATAATTTTGAAGTTATTGATATTGGTGTAATGGTTCCAACCGAAAAAATTGTTCAGACTGTCATTGATGAAAAAGTTGACCTTGTTGGATTAAGTGGTTTAATAACCCCATCGTTAGACGAAATTATTAATGTTGCAAAAGAATTTAAACAAAAAGGTTTAAATATTCCAATAATGATAGGTGGTGCAACTACATCTGAGGTGCATACTGCTGTGATGATAGAACCATATTATAATGCACCCATAGTTCATGTTATCGATGCATCGAAAAGTGTTAGTGTAAGTGTTGGTTTGCTTTCTGAAAATAGTGAAGAATATATCAAAACACTAAAAGAACATAGTTTAAAGATCAGAAATGACTATAAAGAGAAATCTGACAATAAAGAATATGTTTCTTATAGCGATGCCCAAAAAAATAAATAGTAAAAGCCCTTCCTAACCTTCCCAAATGGGAGGGAATAAAAGGCTTAACTATGTTTTATAATTATACCCTGTTCAAATAAATACAGGGTATTAATATTTTGTAATTAGAAATGAGAACCAAAAAAAAACCAAACTTAACAGGCATTATATCTTTAAATAACTATTTAATTGAAGAAATAAGTAAGTTTATCAATTGGACAATGTTTTTTAAAGCCTGGAAACTTAATGGAATATATCCTCACATTTTTAACGATCCTGAAAAAGGGCAGGAAGCAAAAAAACTATTTAGCGATGCACAAGATTTATTAAAGCGTATTATTAAAGAAAAAACACTTAAAGCAAAAGCCGTTTTTGGCATTTTTCCTGCAAATTCTATTGGCAATGATATTGAAATTTATTCTGAAACAAATAGAAACAATATCATCACAAAATTTCATTTTTTAAGAAATCAAGAAAAGAAAAAAGATAATGAACCAAACCTTTGTTTATCAGATTTTATTATTGATAAAGAAAAAAATATTGCCGATTATATAGGCTGTTTTGCGGCAACTACAGGACTGGGAATTGAAAAATACATAAAAGAATTTGAAGCAGATAACGACGATTATAATATAATTATGGTAAAAATTATTGCCGACAGGCTTGTTGAAGCATTTTCGGAATTATTACACTATAAAATACGTACTGAATACTGGGGATACGAAGAAAATACAGAGCCAAACATTATTGAGATACTAAAAGGCAGATATACTGGCATACGCCCTGCTCCGGGATATCCAGCATGTCCTGAACATTCTGAAAAAAAAATAATTTTTGAACTTTTACAAGCAGAAGAAAAAACAAATATCAGTTTAACGGAAAATTTCGCAATGAACCCCGCAGCTTCGGTTTGTGGCTATTATTTTGCAAGCCCCAAAGCAAAATATTTTAATATTGGGAAAATTGGTAAAGACCAGCTCTTAGATTACGCCAAAAGGAAAAACATTAGTGTTGAAGAAGCCGAAAAATATTTAGTATTGAATTTGAATTATAAATAAAACCCCTCCTAACTTTTCCAAAAGGACATATTTAGTTAAGGATTTTGCCGTCATTGCGAAAGGGGAACCGTCTATTCAGTAGCCCCGTCTTTTAAGGCGGGGTATAGATTTAGGTAACGCCCACCTCTGCAAGATTTTGTTCATTTTATTTCCCTATTCAATAAAATGAACAAAATCTTGCAGAGGGCATTGTGCTCTTATTCTTGTCCCCGACCTGAAGGACGGGGCTACTGATTTTTTAATATTGCTTAAACTTCTGAAATTAATTAGAAATTTTATAAATTTGCAAGCATTAATTTTTAATAAAAAAAATCATTAAAAACATGGATTACATAAAAAATTACATTGAAGAAAACAAAGAACGTTTTCTTGACGAATTATTTGACTTGATTCGCATTCCGTCTATTAGTTCGTTATCAGACCATAAAAATGATATGGTAAAAACAGCAGAACATATAAAAGGCTCACTAATTGAAGCCGGTGCTGACAAAGCTCTTGTTTTTCAAACGGAAGGAAATCCTGTTGTATATGGCGAAAAAATAATTGATGCAAATTTGCCAACTGTTTTGGTTTACGGACATTACGATGTTATGCCAGTTGACCCTCTTGAACTTTGGAACACAAAACCTTTTGAACCCATTGTTAAAGATGGTAAAATATGGGCACGTGGTGCTGATGATGACAAAGGGCAAGCATTTATGCACATTAAAGCATTTGAATTGCTTGTTAAAACAAACAATTTACCTTGCAATATTAAATTTATGATTGAAGGTGAAGAAGAAATTGGTTCTCCAAGTCTTGGAAAATGGTGTACTGATAACAAGCCAATGCTTGCGGCTGATATTATTCTTGTTTCAGATACAGGAATGATATCAGAAGATATTCCTTCTATTACTACAGGTTTACGTGGATTATCGTATTGGGAAGTTGAAGTTACAGGTCCTAGTCGTGATCTACACTCAGGATTATTTGGTGGTGCTGTTGCAAATCCAATAAATGTACTTGCCAAATTAATAGCCGAAATGGTAGATGAAAATGGCAAAATAACAATGCCCGGATTTTACGATGATGTTATTGAGGTTTCTGATGAAGAAAGAAAACTTATGGCAGAAGCACCATTTAACAAAGAAGAATACAAAAAAGCTATTGACGTAGTGGAATTGAGTGGAGAAAAAGGATTTTCAACAAACGAAAGAACAGGAATAAGACCATCGTTTGATGTTTGTGGAATTTGGGGTGGATATACAGGCGAAGGTGCAAAAACAGTATTGCCTTCAAAAGCTTATGCTAAAGTTTCCACAAGATTAGTCCCAAATCAGGATAATAAAAAAATTGCCGAAATGTTTAAAGTGCATTTTGAAGCTATTGCTCCTAAAAATGTAAAAATAAATGTTACAAGTTTACATGGCGGACAAGGCTATGTTTGCCCTATTGATATTCCTGCATATAGAGCAGCAGAAAAAGCTTATACCGATGTTTATGGTATTAAGCCTGTTCCTGTACGTAGCGGTGGTAGTATTCCAATTATTTCTACTTTCGAACAAGTGCTTGGTATAAAATCAGTATTAATGGGATTTGGACTTGAAGATGATGCTATTCATTCTCCTAACGAGAACTATCCATTAAAACAATTTTATAACGGTATTGAAACTATTTCTCATTTCTATAAGCATTTTGTTGAGGAAATGAAATAAAAACCACATTATACAATTGGTGGTAGCGGTTAATAAAATAAATTGTTCTATTGTTCAATAGTTCTGATTTGTAATAACCTCTAATCCACTAAGTGGTTTATTTTTTTATCATTACAATATAGAATAAGAGTTGTTATTATATAATAAGAAAAAAATATGAAAAAATTAATAATAAGTGCTTTAGTACTTTTAATAATTGTACTGGGAAACACATCCTGTAACAATGAAACCACAAAAGAAGATGCTATAGACCATTTAGATAAAATATGCCAGTATGCACTACCTGCATCGAAAGAATATCAGGCATTTGGCGATGTTTTTTTTAATGTCATAAACGAAGCTCTTTTAAAAATGACCGCTGATGAGTATATTATAGTTTTAAATCAGGAGAACTATAATAAAGTAAATAAATCATTTAATGATGCAATAGCAACCCTAAAAAAAACTGTAGAAAGTCTGGAGCAGATTGATAATATTGACGACCCTTTTAATTTAAAACAGGAATATGCAAACTACTATAAAACATTGATTAAAAACTCAAATACAAACCTTAAACCAATTATCAGCGATTTTAATAAAGATGGTTTCGACTCATCAGATGCCGCTAAGCTAGATGCGATTATTAACGATTTTGAACAAGTACAGGAAAATGGCACTAAAATATTCGATATCATAAGAGATTATATGGATCACTTTGCCTTTACCAAAGAAGATATCGATTACTTTGCCACTACTTATCCTTTTTAAATATATATTAGTTATAGACTAACTATTATTTATTATGAAGTATGTAATTTATCTGGTAATATTTGTAATGTGCTCTTGCAATAGCAATAATACAGTTGTTGACGAAGCAAAAGAAACCCAAAAAGAAGAGCTAAAAACATCTGAGATAGTTTACGAACCAGCAAATGCATATTATTATTATCTGCCATCAATTTATAAAACAAACACAGAATTGCCGATATTAATTTTCTTTGATGCTCATGCAATTGGAGACCTTCCTCTAAAAAAATATAAAAAGCTGTCAGAAAAATTTGGATATATTTTAATTGGCTCAAACAAATCTGAAAATGGATTAACAGAAAATCAATATTTTTCAATTTATAATAATATCAAAAATGATATTAGTAAGAAATTTAGTTTTAATAAAGCAAGAATATATACTTCCGGTTTTTCTGGCGGAGCAAGAGTTGCTTCAATGATTGCTATATCTGAAGGCGGAATAATAGGAGTGATTGCATGTGGTGCAGGATTTCCACAACTTAATGGAGAAAATCAAAATAAATTTAATTTTGTAGGAATTGCAGGCAACATTGACTTTAATTATACAGAATTAAAACAGCTTGCAAATTATTTGGACAATCAGAATTATAAAAATCATTTTATTGGGTTTAATGGTAAACACGAATGGCCACCCGATTCTGTTATGCTTGAAGCATTTTATTGGCTCGAAACTAATGCAATGCGCGATAGCCTAAAACCTAAAAACGATTCTCTAATATCGGAAATACAAACTTTTTACAATAAACAGTTTGAAATGGCTACTGATAATACAGAAAAATTTAAAATCTCTGAAACTATTATTTCATTTTTAGATGGATTAACAGATATTGAAACAATTAAAAAGAAAAATTGGGAATTAATAAATAAAAGTGATGTAAAACAATATTTGAAAAAAGAAACCATTGATATTGAAAGCGAAATAACAGAAAGAAACAATTATGCAAAATATTTGAATGAAAATGATCTTGACTGGTGGAAAAGTGAAATCAATAAGTTGAATGCTAAATCAGATTTGAAATCTGCAAGATTGTTAAACTACTTAAGCCTGATGTTTTTTATGAGTGCAGATGGAGCATTAAAACAAAATGCAATTGAAGAGGCTGCTGCTATTCTTGATTTATATAAGCTTGCTGACCCCGAAAATAGTGATGTGTATTATTTATATGCATGCTACTATGCTATAATTGGTGATGCCGGAGCAGCAAAAGAACAGCTAAATTTTGCAATTGAAAAAGGTTTTAACAACTGGTATAAAATGAAAAATGATACAAGACTTTCAATATTGAGAGATACAGATCTGTTTCTTTATCACTAATATAATCTATTAGGTACATATCTTTCTATCTAAACTATTGTGCAAATAATCCGGCACTTGTTGTTTTTCTTGATATTTGTTTTTTACCAATGTATTTATTTCTTAAATATTTTATTTTTGTTATTATTTCAGGCATTTTATCATTATCATATATAAACTTACATCTTTTAATACTGTCGCCGATTACAGAAACATAGCTATTATCCTTTATAATTGCATTTTTGAATAAGCGATGTGTCTTTGATAACTCTTTAATATATAAATTACTTATTGGTGATTCACAATCATCTTTTAAATGATATATAATACTATAAATACTTCTCTCAAGTAATAGAAAATTTTCAGCATCAATATCATTATTTTCAAGACGAATTACTTGATAATTCAAGAACTCAAACCAAGACCCAATTAGTATTGATACATGTTTATCTTCCCTTAATTTAAATTTATTATTGTTCTGTAATCCTTCATATATTAAATCAAAGCCACATCCTGTTCGATATTTTGCTGATACTTTCACCCAAAGCGAATCTCTATTGCTTATTTTAGATTGAATTATGTTACCTAAATATTTATCTAGTGTATCGTTTATTTTAAGTATTATGTCAAAATCATCAAATAGTGTATCATTATGTAAAAGTCGATTTCCCAAGACAAAAAGATTTGCCCCAATATTAATATAAACATCCTTATCTTGATTTGGAGAAATTGGTTTCAAATAATCACGCCCAGAATCTTTTGTTTCATATATTAATGTTGAACAATAAACATTAGGTGGATCATAAATAACTTGTCTTGGTATTTTAAAATCCTCTTTTTTTCCATTATCTGCGCATGAATAATTTAAAAAGCAACAAATAATAAAGAAAATTTGCAGTATATGAGCAAAATAAATACTATATATTTTAGTAAAGTAAGTCATTAATTGTAATCAAAATCTTATTATATCGTTAATACTATTACTAATACCCCTCAAATGCCGCATGTTTCCGAACTTGTGGTCTCTGTGTTTTCCATTAATCACCCCGAGTACTCGGGGCGATATTGGGGATTTTTCTTTTCTCATTCCTTCCTTTTTAAAGATTCTCTTTCAACATATTTCTTCAATTCTTTTTCTGCATATGATTCTAATTTCAGAAAAATATCAAAATAATTCTGAAATGATTCCTTATATACCTCTAAACTTTTATGATGATATTCTTTTGCGTTATAAATTGATTTTATGTCATATGAAACCATCAATTGATGATATCCAGAAGTCTGAATGTCTGTTAAAATTCTTATAAATTCCGTATCTAAAAATCTTGATTTCTCAAGAATAATTTTAATGTAATAGTCTATATAATGAGAATACATAATCATGTTACCAAAAAAATGAGGGATTCTTCTAGAACCATCAGATCCAATCTTTTCATTTATTTCTTCATCTGGATTAATACTTGAACAAATAATTTTTAAATCATCAGAATTAGGATATAGATTTATACTTCTATTATGAATTCCGTTTTTTATTTGAATAAATTCTAATCCTGCCCACTTTCTCATAATAGAACAAAACATCATACAATTATTCATCGCTATATAAGTATAATCAGCAACAAAAGGCAATATTATTTTTTTGTCTTGGTTTTCTTTTAAAACTACTACTACATAATAGAAAATGAAGGATGTTACATAAGCAATTGCAATTATTTCAATCAATCTGTTTAGTTTATCACTATCAAGTTGTTTAAAACATGATATCCAATAATTTTCAAAAAAATTAATATACGCGATTACTATAATCGACAAAAAAAGTAAGCCATATATAATAATCTTATAAAGTTTCATGTTTCTGTTTTTTTTAGCATTGTACATAACATATGTATAACCGTACATATTATCTTAACTACAAATGTAATAAAAATAAACTGGATTCCTGATTTCGCAGTAATGTTTCTACTCAGCTTTGCATAACTTCACATCCCAACGATAGCCTTTATTTTTAATTATTTCAATATCTAATGTAAGAGTGTTGTAGCCGGGTTTTTCAAAAAATGTCAGTATATTTGTTTAACGAGGAAATGTCCTCAATGACAGAGTACGTGTATTAAGAATATTGCAGGTATTTTATTAATATTTGGCAACTTTTCTTTCCAGTTCTTAATACTTTTTGTTTTAATAAGCTCCGTTTGTCCAGTAATATCGCTTGCAATGCACAGTTGAGTGTTTCCGTTGCAAGAACTTATTATATCTTGCAGCAATTGCATGTTTCTATATGGTGTTTCAATAAATATTTGTGTCTGATTTTGTTTTGCAGATACACTTTCAATATATTTTATCTTTTTAATTCTTGCGTTTTTATCTATTGGCAGATATCCCAAAAACACAAAGTTCTGCCCATTCAAACCCGAAGCCATTAATGCCAAAATAATTGACGATGGTCCTATTAATGGAATTACTTTAATATTATTTTTATGAGCCAGAGAAACAATCTCAGAACCGGGATCTGCTACTCCCGGACAACCTGCTTCAGTTATCAAACCAACATCCTTTCCTTTTTTGCAGCATTCAAGATATTTATATATCTCATTACTTTTAGTATGCTTATTTAATTCATAAAATTCAAGCATATCAATATCAATACTTTTATCAATTTTCTTTAAATATCTTCTTGTAGTTCTGATATTTTCAACAATAAAATATTTGAGCTCCTTAGCTTTTTTAATAACATCAACAGGAATAATATAATTGATTGATGTATTGCTTAACAAACTTGGAATAAGATATAGTTTTCCTTTTTCCATTTGAATATTATTAGTTTATATTAAAAGCACCTCCTAGCCTCCCCAAAGGGGAGGAGCCAAAGGCAAAACATTATCAAGAGTACTCTGAATAAATTTTATAATCTATGGCTTTTTTTATTTATCTTTACAATTCAATATAAAACCTAAATTACATTTTGTAAATGTATAAAAATTAACTATTATGAAAAATATAAATTTAATTATCGCAATATTTCTTAGCATTTTTATTTTATCGGGCTGCCTTACCGTTGAGAAAAAGGATTATAAATTTGAAATTCTTAAAGATGGCAAAGTCAGACTTACAATTAATTATTACAATATTGTTTCACAAGACGATGATGAAAAAAATGTTTCTTTTAAAGATTTTGGAATATTAATTACCGATTATTTTGAAGGTGAAAAAATTCTTGACGATTTTGAAGGGGCTACTATTATCGATAAAAAACTATTTGAAAAAGATAATATATTATGTGGAACAGTTATTTTGGAATTTCCCGATATTGAAACAGCTAAAATAAAACGATATAACAATAAAGGTCCGTATATGTATTATATGGGTGGTTTTTCCGAAACCTTTGAAACATCAAACGGAGAACATGGCGGAGAAAAATTTCCTGTTGTCTTCTGGGATGAAGATCAAACAGAATTAACATTATCAACAGTTGTAACAGCAGATGTTTCAGCAACTAGACCTCTTATTGGTCATTATAAAACCTGGAAAGAGAACCAATAATATCATAAAATATACAGGGTAAACGCTCTAAATGTTTTGCCTCTTTTTCCTCACATTTTTGTAGCCTCATAGAAGTTACCTATTTAGTCGTCCCTTAAAAAAGTGATTTAGCAGAATAAAAAAGATAAATGGGAAAATTTATATCTGATTTTCTTTTAAATAATAAAAACTAATTTATTATATTGCACGAAATTTATAAATACAATGAAAAAACAAGAAAGCAATTATATTTCGCGTGAAAAATTTTTTAAAAAATGTTTTGCATTTGGTATAGGTTTTACTGTACTAAAGAACTTTACATTAGCCGAATCACCAATAATAAACAAATCTATTGGCAATAATACCGAATTGCAAAAAGCAAAATATTGGGAATCTTTGTTAAACAAAAAAACAAGATGCAATTTATGTCCTAATTTTTGCGAACTTTCACCCGAACAGGTAAGTTTATGCCATACAAGAAAAAATATTGATGGTACGCTTTATACAATGGTTTACTCCAAACCTTCGATAATAACTTTAGACCTAATAGAAAAATCTCCATTATATCATTATCAAGTCGATGGTAAAGTTTTTAGTATTGCAACAGCTGGCTGTAATTTAACTTGTCAGTTTTGTCAAAACTGGGAGTTAAGTCAGTCAGGACCTGATAAGAACAAAACATTTGATTTATCCCCTGCTGAGGTTATTGAATATGCAAAAAAGAACAATGCCAATGCAATAAACTTCTTTTACACAGAGCCTTTTATTTATTACGAATATATGCTTGACATAGCTAAACTTGCAAAAAAGGAAAAAATGAAGACTTTTTGCGTAACAGCAGGTTATGTTAACAGTGAGCCTCTAAAAGAGATTATACCATTAATAGATGCTTTTGTTTTCGGATTAAAAGGTTTTGATAATAACTTTTACAAAGAATATATTGGTTGCGAACTTGAGCCTATTAAAAACTCTTTAAAGATACTTGCAAAAAACAAAGATAAAACATGGTTTGAAATTGTAAACTTACTAGTACCCGGACTTAACGATAAAGATGAATCAATAAAGGAAATGTGTAAATGGATAAAGTTGGAAATAGGTGAAGATATTCCTTTACATTTTACAAAATTTGAACCTGCCTACAAATTAAAAGACCTTTCCCCTACTCCTATTGCAACACTTGAAAATGCTTACAAAATTTCAAAAGCAGAAGGCTTGCAATATGTTTATGTTGGAAATATTCCCGGACACGACGGAAATAATACATATTGTCCGAGATGCAATAAGAAAATAATTGAAAGAGTGGGTTTTACGGTTATTAAAAATAATCTTAAACATGGTAAATGTTCTTGTGGTCATGAAATTTCAGGAAATTGGATAAATTAATGACAGTAAAAAATAAAATATCAATTTTATTTGGAACAATAAAGCGTATTACTATAGTTCCTCTCGTTGTTCTGATAATTGTATTAATATCATCAAGTATTCCAAAAACTAAAGATAAAATATGGGAAGATCAACTCAATGAAATGAACTACCTTATTATTCGCACCTCATCAATTAATATAATAAACGGACTAAATCTAACGATTGATCAGGCAAAAGCATTAAAAAAGCTTTCAAAAAAAGTTGATAAGCTAAATATTCAATATCCTGATACAATAAACATACTAAATAAAGATCTTAATAAAATCAGTAGAACTTATAATAAACTAATAAGATATTTATTAGAACAAAAAACAATACCTGAAACTTTTAAAAATGAGGTTTTTTCAATGCGATTATTAGAATCGGACATAATAAAAAGAACTGTACTTGCAGCTCAAAGACCAGGTATAAAAGGAAAAAATTGTATAAGATGTCATGCATTACCAAAATATTTTCCACAAGGAGATATTGCAAATAAAGAAACTAATGCAATTCCTCCATGGAAACGAAAAATAATTGATTTAGCACATATAAAAGGTATTTTTAATGACAATGGAACAAAGCTACTTTGGGAACTAAAAACAAGCGTAGACAGCATACTAACTGATGGGCAAAAATATATGATGAACGATTTTAGATGTGGTCTTTTACCGGTTAACGACCTTGCTAATCCAACAAATATAGGACAAGCATTTAGTAAGAATGAATGGACGAAATATTTCGAAGATATTAGAAAATTACATGAAGATGATTGGAATGATTTTAAGGCACTTTATTTCCTGCCACTAGAAGATGTTATTAATGCAACATTACCCGGAATAAAAACCCATTATAGAAAAAAGATGATATTAAAAATCAAAAAAATTGTAGAGAAAGTAAGAAAAATGGATAAGATTGATTTTGAACTTCAAAAAGAGACACTTTGCACACAATTAAATGATGCATTGAAAGTTGATTTTCTGAATGGAGAAAGCAGCAGAAAAAAAACTGAAAGACAATTTTTATCTACTGTATATCTTTTATTTCCGGGCAGCAATGAAATATACGATCAAATCATAAAAAATCAATCGGTTCAGAATGACTAAAAAATTAATTGTCCTGATTTCAATAGCATTATTATTTACAAATTGTGCATACTTAGGCAGATGTGTAGAAGGAAATTGTAAAAACGGAACCGGAACATGGGGTTACCTAAACGGCAGCAAATACGTTGGAGAATGGAAAGGCTATAAATTAAACGGCAATGGAACATTATACATTAATGCAGGTAAATGGGAAGGATGTAAATATGTTGGAGAATGGAAAAATAACAGAATGTCCGGTGAAGGTATTTTTTATTATTCAGACAGCAGTAGATATGAAGGGAGTTTCAGAAAACACAAACTTAATGGTTTAGGAACTTATTATTATGGCAGTGGCAGATATAAAGGAAGTAAATATATCGGTCAATTTGAAAATAATAAAACATGCGGTGATGGTAAATTCTACTATGTAAATGGGAATTTTTATAGTGGTACATGGAAAAATAGTTTGAAGCATGGATATGGTGAACTCATATTAATAAACGGTGCCAAATATATTGGGAAATTTAAAAAAAACAAGTTTCATGGTAATGGAACTTTTACATATCCAAGCGGCAAAATAATAAAAGCTAAATGGAAAAATAATAAACCTGTAAAAAGATATTAAATCATAATTGGTAATATATAATTCTATATGTTTTAAAGTTTTTGTACTATAATTTTTTAATTAGTGTTTATTCATAATAAAATAACTTTATAGACAGGCTCTACTCAAGTATTTCGTTAATATGTTCTCTGTAATCAGGATTATCGTTCATCCCATTATGCATGCCATTTTTTAGAGTAATAAACCTATCGGTTTCTTTTAATAGTTTACTGAGTTTAACAGATGAATCGTAATTAATTATTTGGTCATCATCACCATGAAAAATAACAATGGGAACAGAAACATCAGTAATATACTCGTTAGTTTTTAATTTATATTTAATAAGAAAGCCCGGTACTATTTTATAATGTTGGTGTACAAGGTCTGTAAAATTATAATAAGGGGCTTTTAAAATAAGCATTTTAGGATTATTAGTTGCAGCAAGCCTGGCCGCCATTCCCGTTCCTATTGAAAACCCAATAATAATAATATTTTTTTCTTCATATTCGTTTTTCATCAAGTTGTATGCAATTTTAACATCGCTGTGTAATTGTGTTTCGTTTTTTATTTTACCTTCACTTTTTCCAAAACCACGATAATCTATAATAAAGATATCGTAATTATTGCTTAAATAAAGTTCTGCTATTTGTCCCCAACCATCTAATGCTCCGGCATTACCATGCAGATAAAATATCAAACCTTTGCTTGTATCGGCTTTAAATAACAATCCGTTAAGTTTTACTTTTTTGTCAACTTCAATAAAGTATTCTTTATAGCAGGTCTCAAACTCGTATTTATAATTGAGTGATAATTTTGAGGGATGAAATATTAATCTTTCTTGTGAACAACGCGCCAGTATTACAAGCAGAACTATGCATATTATAAATATTATTAGTATTTTAATTATCATTTTCATTTATTTTAATTTTATTTTTTCAATCTTAATTCATTTTTTATTGATTTCCATAAATATAATATTGTCCCATAGCCGATAGTTCCATGAAAAGTGCAACTCCCATATGTATAATACATCCTCCCATTATATTTTTTGTATATAATGCAATTACTCCCAAAATATAAGCTCCAAAAATAGAGCCTATTGCTTCTGGCATTGGTTTTCCAAAATGTAAAAAAGCATAAGTAACAACCATAGGCAAAATTACATCTTTTCCTAATAAAGACACCATCCCAATTACTAAAGTTCCTCTAAAAATTAATTCTACAAAAACAAAATCCAATCCATATATAAATTCAAAAATTGCTGTTCTTTGCCATGTATTAAGGCTGAAAACTTCTGAGCCTATCCATGGACGAAATTTTGGATATACATTCAAAAAATCCGGCTGATAAGAAGCCCAAACAATAACAGGTATCATTATAAGCAACATTATAAAATATGGTTTAATATTAAATTGCTTAAAACGCAAACCATATAAACCCTTTACATCCTTGTCAAATATCATTTTTATAATAAATAATGGTATAAGGTATAAAACAGTTCTTTTAGAATTTATTAGTATTTTCCTTACATAAAATTGTTCTAATGCATCATTAAACAATGATAATATATCATCGTAATAATAGAAAGCACCAGCAACTCCAATAAGAGCAACAAAACTTATGCTTTTAATCCAAAATCTATGGTCTTTTAAAACTTTATGTTTCTTGTAATACAATACTATTGGTATTGCAATCGCAAAATATGCAAAAGCATAATAAACAGAATAATAGAAAAACCCGATTGGTTTGCCATAAGTTTTAGATAAGATTTTATCCTCAAAATCAAAACCATAATTAATTATAAAAGCTATAATTAAAAAAATAGCTGTATATAAATAAGTAAATACATTAAAATCACTTTTTATATAATCTTTTATATATGTATATACCTGTTTCATTTCTCACAAAAATAACATTTAAAAAAAATTAAATTAATAAACTTTAATATGAAAAAATCAGTAGCCCTGTCTTTTAAGGCGGGGGCAAGGATGAGAACGCAATATCCTCTGCGAAATTTTGACCCCGAGTACTCGGGGTCAAAATTTCGCAGAGATGGGTTTTTTTTAAATATATACCCCGCCCTGAAGGACGGTGCTACTGATAATAACATATAATTTAATTTATGAATAATTCAGCTTAGTTGTTTATAACATATGTTTTCTTATTTTATTTCAAATTTCATTACTTTTGAATTCTTATTATTGAAATAAGTACTGAAAATGAAATATTCGAAGATCATAATAATAATATTGTTTTTTTTTAATATTCAGGCTTTTTCGCAAAGTGCTATTAATTTCGACTTTTTTGGTTTAGGCTACCATCCCTTTGATAATCCCAACTATATAATCTATGAAAATAGTATTTCTTCCGATGGTTCTTGGGTAATAGAACCTGGTATTATTATTTCGTATCAAAAATTTATACTATTAACACACACTTCCATTCAACTAAATCAGGGATTGTATTCTGATGCTGCAGCTCAATTTGCAGGATATACAGGGCTTTCATTAAAACGAAAATTTTTTCATATATATAAACACTCTTTCTCATTTGCATTAGGTGCTGCATATCTATATCGCGATAAATGGAATGATATTTCCAGATATGTTCCTGAATATGATTTTGTTTCCGGCAAAAAATTTGAAACAAAATTCTCATATACCTGCGAATTTAAATATTATTATTATTTAGGAAAAGAAAAAGGTGTATCACGTTCTGATTTTAACATAGGGTTCTTTTACGGGCATCAATTTGAAACATTTACATTTACTTTAGGGTATCGATATTGGATAAATCCAAACGTGAAAATTCGCAAGAAATGTGATGATTGTGGAAGTAAAAAATTTAATAGAAAGAAAATAAAGATGTGGTTTAAACGCAATTTTAAATTTTAAAAAAGTTCCATCTATTAAAAGATGGAACTTTCATTATTGGGTATTTTATTAAATTTTTATTCCAAACTTCCAACAACTTTTTCAACCTCCTCTAGTATTTCTCCGGTCTTAACAAGTTTTTGCATTGCGGTATGGTCAGAATAAAGAGGTCTGTCAATTTCCAGAAAATCAACATATTTACGAATAACATCTTTAGCTTTTTGAACTCCTTTTCCAAAGCTATATTCTTCTTTTCTAAAATCCAAAGCCTGGGCAGCAGCCATAAACTCAATACCAAGAATACCATAAGCATTATCAAGAATCTGAAAATTTTTAATAGCAGTATTCATTCCCATTGATACAAAATCTTCTTGATCTGCAGCTGCCGGTATTGATTGAATTGATGCAGGAGCAGATAATATTCTTTGCTCAACAATTTGCATATCTGCCGTATATTGACTTAGCATTAATCCTGAAAACATTCCTGCTCCTTTTGTTAAAAATGCAGGAAGTCCAACACTTAGTGCCGGGTTATTAAGTCTATTCATTCTTCTTTCAGACATTACACTTACCATTGTAATACATACACCTGCCATGTCCATTGGAACTGAAACCGGAGAACCCTGGAAATTTGCACCGGAAATTTGTAAATTTTTATCAGGAAAAAAGATCGGGTTATCCCCTACTCCATTTAATTCAATTTCTACTTGTGAACGAGCATAAGCAAGTGCATCATGAGCAGCTCCAATAACCTGCGGAGTTGAGCGCATTGAATATGCATCCTGTACTTTGCATTTTACCTTTTCTTCTTTAAGATCTCCACCTGCTACACATTTATTAATAGCTTCTGCACTCCTAACTGCTCCCTTAAATCCTCTTACTTCATGTAAAAGTTTTGTATAAGGTTTCATATTAGCTTTCAATGCTTCAAGCGACATTGATGCTGCAATTTCTGCTTGTTTTAACCATCGGTTTGCATCATATAAGAAAATAGCACTCATTGCTGTAAGTACATTCGATCCATTAATAGTTGCTAGTCCGTCTCTGGCTTGTAAACCGGGAACTTCGATCCCTGCCTTATCCATTGCTTCTTTCGATGGCATTAGTTCACCATTATAATAAGCTTCTCCTTCACCCATCATTAAAAGAGCAATTTGTGACATTGGAGCTAAATCTCCACTAGCTCCAACTGAGCCCTTTTGACATACAAAAGGAGTAACTCCTTTATTTAATAGATCAACTAAAGTTTGAGTTATAACTAAACGATTCCCTGAATTTCCATGAGCATGAACATTAATTCTACCTAACATAGCACCGCGTACATACTCTTCAGGAGCAGGATCTCCAATACCTGCAGCATGGTTATAAACAAGATATTTCTGAAAATCTTGTACCTGATCGTCATTTAAAACAACTTCGGAAAATTCTCCAATTCCTGTATTTACTCCATACATAATTTCGTTTGCTTCAATCTTTTTTTCAAGCATTGCTCTGCAAACATTAATTCTGTTAACTGCATCAGGGTGTAATTCAACTTTTTGACCATAACGTGCAACATTAACAACATTTTCTATTGTAAGACCTTCGCCTTTTATTATTAATTTATCCATGATATATATTTTAATTTTTTTTTATGAATTATACATTCAATACTATTTAATAATTTATAAAGAATACCGATACTAAATTCCAATTAAATCGGAAAATTTTCACAAGATTATTTTTATCGGCATAACTGCGGTAAAAAGGATGTATTCTAAAATAGGCAGGTACGATTGATCTTTATTTTGAATTCAAGAAACCAGTTTTTCATCTTAACAAAAATTCATGTGGCAGTAAAATTAAATAAAAAATAATAATCTACAATAATTTTTAACTAAAAACATTAATTTCGTTGTTGAAATTATTGAGAAATTAATATTAAATTCATATATTCAACATGTTATATCCATTAAAATTTAAACCAATTTTAAAAGATAAAATTTGGGGCGGAAATAAATTACACACATTGCTTAATAAATCAAAAGCATCTGATAAATGTGGTGAAAGCTGGGAAATAAGTGGAGTACAAAATGAAATTTCTGTTGTTGCAAACGGCAAATTAAAAAATAACAATCTGCAGGAATTGATTGATATATATATGGGTGACCTTGTTGGTGATAAAGTTTATGAAAAATTTGGAATTGAATTTCCATTACTTATAAAATTTATTGACGCTAATGATGTTCTTTCTATTCAAGTCCATCCTGATAATGATCTTGCAAAAGAACGACACAATGCTTATGGTAAAACAGAAATGTGGTATATTATTGAAGCTGAGAAAAATTCTGAATTAATTTCAGGATTTAATAAGAAGGCTTCAAAAAAAGAATATACAGCAAATTTGAACAATAACACTCTTAAAAATATTTTAAATCACGAAAAAGTAAATAAGGACGATGTTTTTTATATTCCCTCAGGAAGAGTTCATGCTATTGGATCGGGTATATTACTTGCCGAAATTCAACAAACATCAGATGTTACATATAGAATTTATGATTGGAACAGAAAAGATGACAATGGAAATTTAAGAGAATTACATACCGACATGGCAATTGATGCCATAGATTATAATTTTTACGATTCATATAAAACAGACTATTGTATTAAGAATGACAAAACATCTAAAATTATTCATTGCGAATATTTTAATACCAATATTATAGACCTCTCAAAATCTTTAGAAAAAGATTACAATCTTATCGATTCTTTTGTAATTTATATGTGTATTGAAGGAAGCTTTTCAATTAATTATAGCAATAGTAAAATTAAAGTTGATAAGGGCGAAACAGTTTTATTACCTGCAGTTCTGAAAAATATTACCCTTGAAACAACAGAACAAACAAAGATTTTGGAAGTTTATATTAATTGAAAATGCGTTTTTTTGCAAAAATTCAAATTTTACGCATTTTCACAAATAAATATTTCTATACTTATTTTATAGTTTGTATTAATTAAAGAGATTAATACAAAGAACTTATCCGCCTCATTGTCTGCGCATTGTTGATATTTCACGAAAATAATACGTCTTTTACGCAATACACAATCAGGTAAAATTACCTGAAATTTACAGTAGTTCTACCTAATCAAAAAACAGTATTTTTACTCTTGATAACCCTTGATTTTAGGTGTATATTTATATCAACAAATTAACTAAAACTAAAAGCACCAAGAATAATGAAAAATTTACTAATTACTGCCATACTAATATTCGCATTTAATAATATAATTGCACAATACGATTTTAGTGGAATGCCTGTTAACCAAACAATTGAAATGCATAATTCAAACAATGCTAAAGATACATATATAATTACACCGTCAAGAATTATAAATGTAATTCCTTCGCCTATTGAGTATATTGCTGATATTACATTTGATGGTAACAATATTCTTGCAGAAGGTTATAACGAGTATCAAATATATAAATTAGATACTGCAACCGGAAATATAATTAATACAATTCCTACTGATATTAAAAGACCATACGGTTTATGCTTTGATGGTAATAATATTTGGATTCTTGATAATGACAATAAAGAAATTAAACAGGTTAACCCTATTGATGGCTCTGTAATTAAAACAATATCTATTAATAGTAGTCAGGATTCTTATCCTACTGGATTAACATATATGAATAAAGAGTTATGGTATAATGATGCTATTGGTGCAAATGCGTCACTTTCCGGAGATTTAACTCATAATATTGATACACTTGGACAAGAAATTCAAATATTTCCCTCTATTGGAGGCTATCCAAGCGGATTAACTTATGATGGAACATATCTTTGGTCATCAGATAATGTAGAACAACTAATTCATCAGATAGACCCTGTAAGCTTTGAGGTAATTCATACAATTGAAGCACCCGGAGGAATTTTCCCAAATGGGCTTGCATGGGACGGTCAATATTTATGGGTAGCTAACAATGATGCAGATTCTATTTATCAAATTTGCATTGATTTTAATACAAATTATGAAACTCAGGAAACAAACACAGGTTTAGAATTTAATGTATTTCCAAACCCTGTAACTGATTATGTAAATATTAATTTTAATATAAAATCAGATAGCTATACAGAACTTGCTATTTATAATTCCAAAGGACAATTGGTTAATTTTATTGCTTGTAATTTGTTAAAAAAAGGAGAACATCACTATCGCTGGGATGGTAAAGATTCTCAGGGCATTCAAGTTTCAAATAATATTTATTATTGTCGTATGATATGTGACAATAAAGTTTACACTAAAAAACTTGTATTGTTAAGATGATGTATTATTTAACCTTCAGAAGCCCTGCTTTACAGGGCTTTTTATATAATGTGTATTCCGTTTTAAATGCAATAATATGGTATAATAACTCAGGATAAACTCTAAAACCAAATTTTCGATTCAGAGTATCGGTGTATTAGACTATTGATTCCGATTATGTCACGCTATCATGATAATATTAAACTATGTTGATAAAAAAACTTGAATATTATAAAAAAATTTGATTTGTTTTTTGTTCTTCTTTAATTTTTGTTTTACTTTTGTATTTTTATTTGCTTTCTGATAAATTAAAATGTGATGAAAAAAATTTTTATAATTATAGTAGTTACCATAATGTTTGGTTTTGTTTTAAGTTCATGTAAAAGCAGCGAGAAATGTCCAGCGTATGGTCAAGCTAACCAAGAGCAACAGGATCAGATTACTTAAATTTTCATCTACTAATTACAATAATTCTTTTGCCTTTACAAGTTTCTTGTTTATATTTGTATAATTTATTTACATATTATTGTAATATGAAATTTGTATTTCTTTCAATTTTATTAATTATTCTATATTCTATATCTTTTTCTCAAGGAGAAATTGAGGAAGAAAAAATGTATAACAGAAGTGAGAATTCAGGCAGTTTATTACTTAATTCAAATGGCTGGGGTATTAATTTTAGAATTGGGAAGCGTTTGGATGGTTACAAAAAACGCCTTATAGATTTTGACTTTGTTGGGATAAAACATCCAAAAGAACAAAAAATACATCACCCAAGTCATGATGAAAAATTTGTTTTTGGTAAATTAAACTCTTTTTTTACTTTAAAAACAGGATACGGATATCAGAAAGAGATATTCAGTAAATTTGATAAAGGTGGCATTGCAATAAAATATTTTTATTTGGGAGGACTATCTTTAGGATTGCTTAAACCTGTATATTATGAAATATATGATAATAGTAATGGTGATCAGGTAGTAAATATTCAGAAATTTGATCCATCTTCTATTCATACCGTATTTGATATATATGGGCAAGCATCTTTTTTTGATGGATTAAATGAAACCAAAATAATACCCGGTGGATTTTTAAAATTTGGATTTAGTTTTGAATATGGAAAAAATGATGACATTATTAATGCTATAGAAGTAGGTACTGTATTAGAAATTTTTGCAGATGATATTCAAATAATGGCTCTTAATGACCCTAATCAAATTTTTATATCATTATTTATTGCATATCGTTATGGTAAAACAATTGGAACTATAAAAGATTAACTCACTTTATTAAAAAACCAAAATGAACAAAAAAAAAAGAAAAATAGATTCAAATAAACCCAAGGTAAAATTACCTTCCGGTAAAAATTATATTTTTATAAAAAAAATTATTGAAAAACATCATTTACACACTATTTGTGAAAGTGGTAATTGTCCTAATATGAGAGAATGTTGGGAAGCAGGAACTGCTACATTTATGATACTGGGAGATATTTGTACTCGTTCATGCAAATTTTGTTCTGTTAAAACAGGAAAACCTAAAGCCATTGATATATCAGAACCTGAAAATATTGCAAAATCTGTAAAATTAATGAAATTAAAACATTGCGTGCTAACTTCAGTTGATCGTGATGACCTTAAAGATGGAGGGAGTATTATTTGGGCAGAAACAATTAAAGAAATTAGAAAAATATCTCCATTTACTACAATTGAAACATTAATTCCCGACTTTCAGGGCAATATTGAAAATCTACAAAAAATTATTGAAGTTAAACCCGAGGTTATTTCACACAATTTAGAAACGGTAAAAAGTTTAACAAAACAAATAAGAATACAAGCAAAATATGAACAAAGTTTATTTGTATTGAAAACAATAAAAGACTCAGGAATTGTTACAAAATCAGGCATTATGGTTGGATTAGGAGAAAAAGAAAAAGAAATATATGAGGCAATGGACGACCTTATAGCTATTGGTTGTGATATTTTAACAATAGGTCAATATTTACAACCTACAAAACAACAAATACCTGTTCAAAAATATATTTCGCAAAAAGAATTTGATAATTATAAAAAAATTGGATTAAAAAAAGGATTTAAAATAGTTGAAAGCAGTTCATTAGTAAGATCATCTTATCATGCCGACCAACATTTGTTAAAATAATAAAATTTCTGTTTTTTATTAAAAAAATTATTCTTAATTTAGAAAATTATTTTAATGTGAATTTCTGTATAATCAATATAATTATAAGATTATGAAAACTAAGCATTTACTAACGAGTATTACTTTATGTATTATTTTAGGATTATTTATTTTGGTTCCATTTAACCAAAATTACGAAAAAAATTATTTTCCTAGAAACGAAATTAATAGTGTAAATAATTATTCTGCTCATGATGCAATGAATTGGCAAAATGAAAGAAGAGCAAACCAACATACCGGAATTATTGATATAAAAGATGTAGAAAAAGCAAAAAAACAAGTTGCAGCATTAAGGATGAATAAAGGTACGTCTACTTTAGACCTTAATTGGATAGAATTAGGTCCGGATAATGTTGGCGGAAGAACACGTGCATTATTGATAGATAGAAACAATTCTCAAGTTATGTATGCAGGTGGTGTTGCCGGTGGTTTATGGAAAACAACAACAGGTGGGCTTTCATGGCAATTGATTGGTGACCAGTACGAAAATAATGCTATTGTTTCAATTTGTCAGGCTTCAAATGGAGATATCTATTTTGGCACAGGTGAATCTTTTGCAGCATCAGCAGGAACAGATTTAAATACAGGAACAAGAGGAATGGGTATTTGGAAATCAGCCAGTGGAACAGATAATTTTGTTCATTTAAGTTCAACATGGAGTAATACCGATACAGATATCCAAAATACATTTATATATGTTAGTAAATTAGCAGCTGACCCGAGTAATTCAAACAGAATATATGCTGCTACAAATAAGGGATTAAGAGTAACAGATGATGGTGGCACCATTTGGTATAATCCATTAACTTCTTCACAGTTAAGCTATCAGGATCAGTCCACTGATGTTAAAGTTGCAAGTGATGGAACTGTTATTGCATCAATAAGTGAATTAGGATATATTTCTTCTACCGGAGATAATGGTTCTTTTGTTATGGTATCCGGTTCTGCTAATAATCCCGATGTTATTCCCAATACTCAAATGGCAAGATTAGAATTTGCTTTTGCACCATCAAACTTAAATTATATTTATTGTTTAGCATCTTGGGGAGATGGTTCGCTTAGAAATGTTTACAGGTCTACAAATAAAGGTGATACATGGGCTCCAATATTTGAAGGAATAGATGAATCTATGAATGTATTTGGAGACAATAATCAAGGTAATTGGAATAATACAATAGCTGTTTATCCTAATGACCCAACAAAAATAATTGTTGGAGGTATAGATTTATGGAAATGGAAAGATGGTGAAATAATGGAACCAATTTCATATTGGCAGGAATGGGCTGGACAATGGTGGGTTCATGCCGATCAACATGCAATTGTATTTCATCCTGATTATAATGGAACAACAAATAAAACTATTTTCTTTGCAAATGATGGTGGTGTATTTAGATCAATGGATGCGGGAAGTACATTTACACCACTTGTAAAAAGATACACTACAACTCAATTTTATACTGTTGGATTTTCCGGCGATGGTAGAGTAGTTGGGGGAACACAAGATAATGGCACCCAATATATTGACTACATGGGCAATACTGTAAAGTCTGCCGTTGAAGTACTTGGAGGTGATGGTGGTGGTTGCGCTATGTCAATGTTGCATCCTGATGTTATTTTTGCTACTATATATTATGGTAGATTAAGCCGTTCAGGAAACAGAGAAAATGACATGGAACCTTTTACACAATTTGCGTATTCACCATGGATGTATTCAGAGTTGTATAACCAACACATAGGTACCGACTATGAACCTTTTATTCCTCAAATTGCCTTATGGGAAAGTTTTTATGATACAAAGAGTATAGATTCTATTGAGTTTATAAATTGGGGCACCGAATATCTTGCCGACAATGAGGAAGATAGCCTATTTGTAGATAGCTTATATAATGCATTAAATTTAATATACAATGATGTGGTTTTGGTTGATATTGATGAAGATCATATGGGAATATACATTAATTATCAAACTGGTGAAGCAATATATGGTTCTAACGGACTTAATCGGTTAAGGAGTAATATATATAATAGGCCAATTACACATATTTTTGAGGGACAATGTAATCTTGGTGATACTATACAAATACATGATTATTATCAAGCTGCATTAGCTCTTGGTCTTAATGGAAATGTTTGGATTACAAGATACCCATTAAATTTTGCAAAGGACTGGATTGGCGAAAATTATTGGTATCCTGCTATAGACACAAGTGTATTAAGCAATAAAAATATTGGAGCAATAACAGCTTTAGCATGGTCAAAAAATGGGAATCATTTATTTGTTGCTGATAGAAATTATCCAAACAATCGTATTTATCGTATTTCCAATTTCCAAAATGCCAGAACATGTGATGATATTATGACATATAATCATGAAAGTCCTGAATATAATATGTTGGTATCACCAGACTCAATGCTAGTTACAGAAACACAGGTAATTGGCACATTTAGTCAAACAATAACAGATATTGCAATTGATCCAACAAATCCTAATAACATAGTTGTAACATTAGGAAATTATGGTAATACAGAATATGTGTATTTCTCAACAAATGCAGCTACTACAAATTCTGAAAATACAAATGTTAATTTTATATCTATACAAGGCAATTTACCTGAAATGCCTGTTTATACTGCTGTAGTTAATTGGAATGATTCAAGAGAAATTATAATTGGAACCGAATATGGTATGTATGCAACTGATGATGTTACTGATACTACTGTTATTTGGACAGATCAAAATAATAATATACCAAATATTCCTGTATATCAAATTAGACAACAAACATTTTCTAATTTCTGGGCTAGTGGAAATACAGGCGTATCTAATCATGGAATTATTTATGCAGGTACTCATGGTAGAGGCTTTTTTAAATGTAAAACTTTGGAAGGACCAACAGCTATTGAAGAAATACCAGTTTCTACTGCTGTTAATATTGAATCACTAATTCTATATCCAAATCCTGTTAGTGAAAGAGCAACGGTTTCTTACAACTTAAATAAATCTTCTAATGTTGAAATTAAAATTTATAATCTTAATGGTAAACTTATAAAATATCAAATGTTAACTAATCAAATAAAGGGTTCACATAAATATTCATTTGATACTACAAAGTTAGAACCGGGAACATATATATTTAATTTGAATTCCGGAGGAAAACAAAAAAGCACGAAGTTTATTGTTTACTAAAATTTATAATGTTTACAATGTTTAAAAGCCACTTTAAAGTGGCTTTTTTATTTATAAAAAGGCTAATGTTAATAAAGATTATTTTTTATTATTATTTCAATTATTCTGATTACTAAATTTGTTTTTTATATTTGTTTGCAAGAAAACACTAGATTTTCGTTCAAGGACTATTTAAGTTAATATTTATGGTATTTAGAATTTTATTAATATTTGTTTTATCAATTGTATTATTACTACATAGTAGTTTTCTAAACTATTCTGAAGAATATAATAATAGCAAGCCTATTTCCCCTCCATTTTTAACAACTGATTCTCTTTGGGTTGATTCTATTTTCAATAATCTTACCGATGAAGAAATAATAGCACAGCTTTTTATGTATCCTGTTTACTCAAACAAAAGTGAAGAAGAAAGTGCTTATATTGAAAAGCTAATTCGTGATTACAAAATTGGTGGTCTTATTTTTATGAAAGGTAGCCCTGTTAAACAAATAGAATTGGTTAACAGATTTCAATCAGCTTCCAATGTTCCTTTGCTTATGGCTATTGATGGAGAATGGGGTATTTCAATGCGACTTGATAGTACAATCAGATATCCAAGGCAGATGATGTTGGGTGCTATAACAAATGAACAATTACTTTATGAATTTGGACAAGTTGTAGCAAGTGAATGTAAAAGAACAGGAATACAGGTAAATTTTGCTCCTGTAATTGATGTGAATAATAATCCTGCAAATCCTGTTATTGGCAGTCGTTCTTTTGGAGAAGATAAAAGGAATGTATCACGCAAAGGGTATTATTACATGAATGGCATGCAAGATAACAATGTATTAGCCGTTGGAAAACATTTTCCCGGACATGGTGATACTGATGTTGATTCTCATCATGAACTACCAGTAATAAATCATTCTAAAGCTCGTTTGGACAGTATTGAATTATATCCTTTTAAGCAGCTTATTGAACAAGGTTTAGGAGGCATAATGGTAGCCCATTTATATATTCCTTCTTTAGATTCTGCCAAAAATACAGCCACTACATTATCGAATAATGTTGTTACAAAACTTTTAAAAGAAAAATTAGCCTTTAAAGGTTTAATATTTACCGATGCTTTAAATATGAAAGGAGTAAGTAAGTATTTTAAGCCGGGAGAAGTAGATGTAAAAGCTTTGCTTGCCGGCAACGATGTATTACTCTTCCCTGCCGATATTCAAAAAGCAATAGAGCAAATTAAAATTGCAATTGACAATGACGATATTTCAATGGAAGAGATCAATAATAGATGTAAAAAAATACTTACTGTAAAATACTGGACAGGTTTAAATAATTTTAAGCCAATTGACACAAAAAACATTTACAATGACCTTAACAATTCAAGTTCAGAACTTATTAAACGTAAATTAATTGAAAATGCAATTACACTTGTTAAAGATGATGGTTTTATCCCATTTTACAAGTTTGACACACTAAAAATAGCTTCTGTTGTTGTAGGGGATGTGAAGGATAATGAATTTCAAAAAACAATAAATTTATATACCGAAATTGATAATTACTCAATTGCAAAATACATTAATAAAAACGATGCCGATATTCTAATAAAAAAACTAAGTGCTAAATATGATCTTGTTATTGTTAGTTTTCATAAGCCAAGTAGAAAACCATCAAAAAATTATGGCATATCAAATGCGAGTATTTTGTTTGCAGAAGATTTGGCAAAAAAAATGAATGTAATTATAGATGTTTTTGCAAATCCATATAGCCTGAAATATTTCAAAAATATTGGAGATTTTAAATCGGTAATTGTTTCATACAACGATTGGGATTTAACAAAAAACCTATCGGCACAATTAATATTTGGAGGAATACCTGCTTTGGGAAAATTGCCTGTTTCAATTTCAAATGATTATCCGGTAGGAAGCGGAGTAATTCAAAAAAAAAAACTTAGATTAAAATATTCTATTCCGGAAGAAATAGGAATTGATAATTCAAAATTAATTAAAATAGATTCAATAGCATTAGATGCTATAAAACAAAAAGCTACTCCCGGATGTCAGATATTAATTGCCAAAAATGGTGTAATTGTTTATCATAAGGCTTTTGGATATCATACATACAGCAAAAAAAACAAAGTAAAATTAGACGATATTTACGATATTGCTTCTATTACTAAAGTTGCAGCAACAACAACTTCAATTATTAAACTTGTTGGTGAAAAAAAATGTTCAATTGACAGCACAATATCTCATTATCTGACTTATTTAGACACGACAAATAAAAAAGATATAATAATAAAAGATATTCTTGCTCATAATGCAAGATTAAAACCCTGGATACCATTTTATATTAAAACAGTAAAAAACGATATTGTTCGTAAATCTATATACAAAAACAAACCCGATAGTTTATATAATACTTTGGTATCTGAAAATTTATATATCAGAAACGACTATAGAGATACAATTTTTAAGCGTATCGCTAATTCTAATTTGCGTAAAAAGAACGGATATAAATACAGCGATATAGGATATTACTGGTTATATCAGTTGGTTGAAAAAACATCAGGCACAAAATTTCAAGAATATTTGTTTAATAATTTTTATAAACCCCTTGGTGCTGTAACACTTGATTTTAATCCATTAAAAAGATTTCCAAACAGCAGAATTGTTCCCACCGAAAAAGAAACATATTTTAGAAATAACACTGTTGATGGATATGTACACGATATGGGAGCAGCTATGCTTGGCGGTGTTTGTGGTCATGCAGGTTTGTTCTCAAATGCTAACGACCTTGCTAAATTAATGCAAATGTATCTGCAAAATGGTAATTATGCCGATATTCAATATTTAGATTCTACAATTATTAAGCAATTTAACACTTGTATTTATTGCCCTGAAAGCCGCAGAGGAATTGGTTTTGATAAACCAGAAATGAATTACAATAAAGTTGGTCCAACATGCCAGTGTGTGAGCAAAAACAGTTTTGGGCACACAGGTTTTACAGGCACAATGGCTTGGGTTGACCCCGATAAAGAAATTGTATATATTTTTCTTTCTAACAGAACTTACCCTGACATGAATAATAAAAAACTACTGGATATGGATGTGCGAACAAAAATTCAGGAAGTTATTTATCAATCTTTAATGCAAGATTTGTAATTTGTAAATACCTAAAATGAGGCACGGATTACTCTTCGTTAAATCCGCGCCATTGGGGTTTTTAATGTTTAGCTTACAAACCCAAATCAACTGGATTATAGTTTAACTTGTAGAATATTCCCCAAGATAAGATGGAATATTTTTTTAAAATATGGGCATTGCTAAATTGATATTCAGAGAGCAAACTATAAGTGTAATTCATATTAAAGCCCCATTTTTTATAAATTGAGATTTTTATTCCTATCAAAGCTCCAAGATTTGTTAAAAGACATGGCATCGCAGTATAATAATTTTTTATAATAACTTCACGACTTGTATCACGAAATTCTTCATTGTATAAGTATTTGTTTTGGTAAACATATTCAGTAATCTTGTTATTTAAGGTTGCCCCAATCCCAAAATCAATACCAGTATGCAATTCGAAAAATTTCTTTTTAAATAGTATAAGGTGCAAATTACTGCCAAATACTAAATCATTAGAGTTTTCATTAATATTTGCAGTAATTCTAACCACAGTGTCATTAATAAATACGGTATTTTCTTTTTGAAAATATATGCCTGAATACTTATTGTTAAAATATCTTAAATAGAATTTATAATACCAATTTAATGTATTCTTCACATATGAATCCGTTTTGAAACGAGTTAATGAAATTTGTAGTAAAAAAGGTGATTTATATTCATTAAAATTAATTGGTTGGGGTTCTTTGTCAAATATTGTATAATCGTATTCTAAACTTCTATTTTTAATTTTATTATTAAGAAAATCTGTAGTATATTTCTTATCACTTCCATAAAAAAGTCTTGTGTCGGAAAAAGAAAAATTAAACCCAAGTTCTAATGCTTGCGAAAAAAGAGAACTTGAAAAAAAAATGAACCCAATTGCAAAAAGACATCTTAAGGTGTATTTATTTATCTCCATAAAATAAGTTCAATAATGTTACAATTAATAAATATTTCATTTTTCAATATTATGCATAACGCCCCTAATAGAACGCGTTTTAATGCTTTTTATTTATTGTTGGCACTTGTTATTTAATTCAATACTACTCCCCATTCTGTTACAAAATAATTTTCTCTTTTAAATATATTAATTTGTGGTTCTATCAATTCAATGTTAGGCGAATTATGAAATCCTTTGATAATATAAAAGAGTCTTAATAAA
Organism: uncultured Bacteroidales bacterium; assembly: GCA_964435855.1. Classification (GTDB taxonomy): domain Bacteria; phylum Bacteroidota; class Bacteroidia; order Bacteroidales; family CAYTAU01; genus CAYTAU01. Next base: position 155,088 of record CAYTAU010000001.1, read on the forward strand.
TTATCCGGTTCTTCCGAAATATTTAAAATAACCACATCTTCAATTATATCAATAGTTTGAGGGAAAATCAAATAATATTCATAATCATTGAATCGGGGTATCCAGTATTCAACAAAATCATTAATCTCCTGTCCGTAAAATCCATATTCAGACATATTCTCTCTGAAGAATACTTCTAAACTATCCTTCTTAAGAATCCATCCACTATATTTTTGCCAAATATCAGGTTGAGTACTTTCATAAAATAAGTATGAATAGGTATTATCAATCAATCCATTCGTATCAACCGATACATTCCATCCATTACCATAATCAGGAATTGAAGCAATAACTTCACCTCCTATTGGAAAATCAAGATTTACTGTCAATTGAGTTTTTGTTTCTGGATATATATAGATATTTGGTTTTTCAAGTACATTAGATGTATCACTGTTAGAGTCATCACAGTCACTATCATTTGATTTCTTGCAACCTTGAAAAAAAATTACATTTATTACGATTAGTAGTAGTAATGGAAATCCTAAATAACTTATTGCTCTCATAATTTCATTAATTGTTGTTAATAACGATATGTCTTACTAATTATTGCCAACGTTTAGCTAAACTGCGTTTTAATGCTTTTTAGGTTTTGTTACCTGCTGTTTTTTATTACTAATTTTCATATTCGCAACCGTAAAAATATACTTCAAAAATTACTGTATCAGACAACTCAATTTTTGGAATAATAATCCAGTTCATGCTAAACTGAATTTCAAATGTTGTTCCCGGGTCATCTTGAATTTTCAAAATATATTTGTAAGTGTTCTCATTATATTCAACGACTTTTTTTAAACTATTAAATGATGCTGTAGCTTTTCCAATTAAGTCATATTGTTCAAAATCAATTTCCGCAAAATCACAATACTCACACAACGTATGTTCCAAAGTTTTATTAATTAATATCTGATAGGTTGAGTCAGTTCTTATAATATAAGAATCAGACATACTATCTGTGTGAATATCAGTATCGATTTGCTGAATTCCTTCAATACTATTCATTTCTGTAAACTGAGGATAATCATCATATTCTTTACATTTCCTTTTACATCCTAATAAGAATACAAATGTTAGAATCAGAAAATAATACAATATCAGTCTCATATATCTTTTTAAATTGCAGGTAACATCAGGATAACGTGCATTAATGCTTGTTATATAATTTGCGGTTTTTGTACTTTGGCTTTATAAGTTGTTGTTAATGTTTAATAAAGCCGAATGTAAACGTTTAATGCAAAATTGTATAACATCACCTCTCCAAAGATAAACAAAAAAAAAGGAGAAAACTCTCCTTTTAAATTTTACATTTTATATTTATTCTTTTTTCTAATAAATTTCAGCCAATACTTTTACAACATCTCCTTCTAATCCTATTGGTTTATCGTTTTTAATATAGCGTAATTTATAATATCTGTCTTCGGGTTTATCGCTTAGGTTTTTGCGTTCGTCTTCGTAGGGCGACCTTGTGTCGCGTCCTATTTTTTCCCATTTATTTCCATCGTAACTGCTATATATAAATATTCCTTCCATTCCGCTTTTTACCCAGTCGATAATAATATTTTCGAGTGTTGGTGTTACTTGGCTTACTATTGGTTTCATTGTATGTGGGTCTGGTGGAGTGTGGTGTTTGCGAAAGCCTATTGCTTCGGCATCTTTTTCTTTAAACTTGGGCGAATCTTGCATAAATCTAAATGTTCTTAAAAAATTTGTTTTACAGTTATGAAGTTCGTCTGTTTTAACTTCTGTTTTTTGTTGTGCAATATTGCTTGCTTCTACTGCTTCGTTAATTTTTTCCGGTACGTTTTCCGTAAACGCTTTCAAACTTTTAATTTCTTCCTCATTTATACCATAATGATTTATATTTAATTAATATTGTGATACTTATTGATTTGTTGTTGCCCAAATAATGACTTTTCGGGCACCAAAAATAACTTTTCGGGCACCAAATATGACTTTTCGGCACCGTTCACTACCCTATCGGGCACCATAGAAGAGCCAAGGGGCACCATAGATAAGCCAACGGGCACCATAGATGAGCCATCGGGCACCATAGAAGAGCCAAGGGGCACCATAGAAGAGCCAACGGGCACCATAGATAAGCCAACGGGCACCACAGAAGAGCCAAGGGGCACGGTAAGGAGCCTATCGGTACCGAATAATAAGTTTTTGGGCTGTTTGTTGGGTTGCGGCAGTATGCCGAAAATATTTTTTAGCTTAATTTTTGATTTACAATAGTACAGTAAAAAAAAACGGTTTTCCAAATTTAAATAAGATATTTCCATATTAATGACACAGTTATAGATCTCCGCGATATTGCGGAGCCTCTCCGCGAGATGTTTTAATATGAATAAAAGATGATTTTATTATGAAACAGTTTGGTAATTGGGTGAAACAGTTTGGTAATCGGGTGAAACAGATTGATGTTTGCATGAAAGAGTTTTGCTATATCACGACAGTGTACAAGTATATCACGAAAGTGTACAGGCGTATCACGAAAGTGTATAACAACTACTTATAATTTTCCCAAAACCATTCAACGGGAAATTTTAGATTTTAATTGTTGCAGTTTTTGCACCCATTTTATTACACTTTGCTTTAACTTTTATAATACTACCCGACTTTATATTCGGCATTTCAAGTTTTACAATGTGTTTCTGCTCGTTTGTTTGAACTTTACTATTAATTACTTTAAATTCTTCTCCGTCAACAAAAACAATAATTACATCAATGTTATGAGTATTAATATTTTTTACGGTATGAACTACTGTTATTTCCAAAACCTTTGTTTCTTTATTAAATAATAGTTCAACTTTTTGTGGTGGATGAGCAAATGCCATAAAGCTTACCAACATAAGCACGAGAATACTGAGTATTAATTTTTTAGTCATAATTTTAAATATTAAGATTTTGTATTATTGAATAAAATAATAATAAAACATTACCAAACCATGTACAGTTGCTGTAATAAATCCTGTAATTCCAAGAGTTTTATGTATTTTGTATTTAACTTTTATAATTTTAAGCCCTGTAAGAAAAACAAAAAATAATATAAGGTATGCAACAATACCTACATAAATCATATAAGTATACATAAACAATTTTAGTTTAATTATTGTTTCCCAAAATTAAAACATTATAATCAAATTTCAAACTGTTATTCTTATTATATTTTTATGTATTAATATGGACAAAATATACAAGTATATAAAAGTTGCCTACTTCTTATAATTTTCCCAAAACCATTCAACTGTTTTTTCCAAACCCTGAAAAACATCTACCTTAGGATTGTAGTTTAAGTATTGTTTGGCTTTTTCGACAGAAGCTAATGAATGCATTACATCGCCTTTACGCGGTGGTCCGAAAATTGGATTAATACTGCTTGCTTCACTATCAAATTTTATTAGATGATTTTTAATGTTTTCAAAAAGTTGAATTATCGAAATATTTTTTCCAAAAGCAACATTATACACTTTGTTAATTGCTTTGGGATTATCGGCTATAGCGGCAACATGATTGGCATGAACAACATTTTTGATATAAGTAAAATCTCTGGTATTTGAGCCATCGCCGTTAATTGTGGGGGATTTGTGTTCTGATAAAGAAATTATAAATTTTGGAATAACTGCTGCATACGCACCATCGGGGCTTTGTCTTTTACCAAAAACATTAAAATACCTTAAGCCTATTGTTTCAATATTATATAAATTGGAAAATATTTTTGCATAAAGTTCATTTACATACTTTGTAATTGCATAAGGCGAAAGCGGATTACCAATATTTTCTTCAATTTTAGGCAATTCATTATTATCGCCATAAGTTGAAGAGCTTGCAGCATAAACAAATCTTTTAATATTAGCATCTTTTGCAGCAATCAGCATATTTACAAAACCACCAATATTAACATCATTAGTAGTTTTTGGGTCATCAATTGAACGTGGAACAGAACCTAATGCTGCCTGATGTAAAATATAATCAACAGCTTTTGCTGCTTTATGGCAAGTATCAATATCTCTTATATCACCTTCAATTAATTTAAAATTGGTATTGTTAATAAATGGTTCAATATTCTCTTTTTTCCCGGTAGAAAAATTATCAAGGCAAATAACACTATTGTTGAATTTCAAAAGGTCTTCAATTATGTTAGAGCCAATAAATCCGGCTCCACCTGTAACCAAAACTTTTGAATTTGATATTTTCATGTTATTCATTGTAGTTAAAATTCAAAATGACTAAAATTTAAAATGACTAAAATAATTGAAAAAAATAATTATAATGCTAAAAATAAACCCATCAATCACAAGTCACAGACTTGCGATATTGGAGCACCTTGCCTCTAGTTCCTCCCCTTTGGGGAGGTTAGGAGGGGCTTCTATTTCGCATAATTAACAGCTCTTGTTTCCCTTATTACTGTAATTTTAACTTGTCCGGGATAAGTCATTTCATCTTGTATTTTCTTTGCAATATCAAAAGAAAGAGTTTCTGCTTCTTTGTCAGAAACCTTTTCACTGCCAACAATTACCCTAAGCTCACGACCTGCCTGAATGGCATAGGTTTTATAAACACCCGGATATGAAAGAGCAAGTTCTTCAAGATTTTTTAATCGTTTAATATATGATTCTGCAATTTCTCTTCTGGCACCCGGCCTTGCTCCTGATATAGCATCACAAACCTGAATAATTGGGGCTAATATTGTATTCATTTCAGCTTCATCATGGTGAGCACCTATTGCATTACAAACTTCGGGTTTTTCTTTAAATCTTTCTGCGAGTTTCATTCCAAGCAATGCATGTGGTAAATCAGGATCTTCATCAGATACTTTTCCAATATCATGTAATAATCCGGCACGTTTGGCAAGTTTTACATTTAAGCCTAATTCTGTAGCCATTACAGCACAAAGGTTAGCAGTTTCGCGTGAGTGTTGCAATAAATTCTGACCATAAGATGAACGATATTTCATTTTCCCGACTAATTTTATTAATTCGGGATGTAGTCCATGAATACCAAGGTCGATGGCTGTTCTCTTGCCAATATCAATAATTTCCTCACCTAATTGTTTTTGAGTTTTATTTACAATTTCCTCAATTCTGGCCGGATGAATTCTTCCATCAGAAACAAGTTGATGTAAAGCTAATCTTGCCACTTCTCTTCTAAAGGGGTCGAATGCGGAAAGAACAATTGCTTCAGGTGTGTCATCAACAACAATTTCTACTCCTGTTGCAGCTTCTAATGCTCTGATATTCCTTCCTTCTCTGCCAATTATTCTTCCTTTTATCTCGTCATTATCTATATGAAAAACCGTAACAGAATTTTCAATTACTGTTTCTGAAGCCACTCTTTGCAATGTATGAACAATTATTTTTTTTGCTTCTTTACTTGCAGTCATTTTTGCTTCATCAACTATTTCGTTAACAAAAGACATTGCTTCTGTTTTAGCTTCTGCTTTTAAAGAATCAATAAGCTGAGCTTTTGCTTCATCAGCTGAAAGTGCTGATATAGCTTCTAATTGCTCAACATGCTGTTTGTGGACTTTTTCAAGTTCTTCAGATTTTTTTTCAATTACATCTAATTGAAAAGTAAGGTTTTCTTTTATCGAATCAACTTCTGTACTTTTACGTTGATATTCTTCAATTTTTTGAGAATATGCAGATTCTCTTTGCTTAACCTTATTTTCATCAACTAGCACTTTATTATTTCTCTCGTTGATATGCTTTTCATGCTCAGTTTTAAGTTGAAAAAACTTTTCTTTTGCTTGTAATATTTTATCTTTTTTTATTACTTCTGCTTCAATTTCAGCATCTTTAAGCAATGTTTCTTTCTTTTTTGAAAGGGCTTTATCCCAAACAAAATACGAAATAAATCCGCCAACTACGAACGCTGCTATTGCAATTATTATTGATATTAGTTCCATATCTGATTATAGTTTAAGTTTATATATATATTATTAATGTTAATCAAGAGTTGATTTTATATAAAAAATCATTATGAAATAAAATAACTATCTGGTATTGTTGCTGGTTACTTGTTACTGGTTTTTCACATTATACTTTTAACAAGCAACCAGAAACAAGCAACAAGTACTTTACTCGTCTGATTCTCAGTAATAATTTTCAATCCTTGATTCGCATTATTTATTAAATTTATTAAATAAAAAAACCCGCACCATTTCTTTTAGCATTTAAAAAAACCCATGATAACATGCCTGGAGCTACCGGTTTAATTCTTGCGTCCACTGTCTTAATTAAAAGAACCACGAGGGTTGAGGCCTGCCTTACAAAAACCGAGTTTCGCACCAATTTAAGTAGTGTTGATTTTTAAAACGATTAAAAGATTCAATGCGGGTAAATCAATAAATATTTTAAAGAACCTAATTTTTTTCTTTTAAATAATCTCCTAACTCTGTGTCAAGATTTTTTAATTTTTCAATAATTGGAGTAATATCCTGTTTTTCTTCAACATCCTGCAATTGTGTTACAAATTGCAAAGCAGCCATAGCCAGAAAGTCCTGATTATCTTTCTCGTTATTTGAGTATTTGTTTTTATATTTTATTACTATTTCATTAATTGTTTTAGCTGCTTTTCTAATTCTTTCCTCATCCTTTCTCTCAATATTTAATGGATAATTCCTATCTGCGATATTAAGTCTTATTGTTAATTTATCCTCCATTATTGTCAATACTATCTATTTAAAAGAGTAATACAATAATCAATTTCCCGCACTAATTTATTTATTGTACTTTTTGCTTCTTCATTTCCATTATCGGAAACTAATGCTCCTGCAAATTTCGAATTATTAAATTTGTTTTCTAATTCTTTAAATTGAATATCTTTTTCTTTTATTTCTTTAATTAATTCTTCGTTTTCTTTTTTTAACTTTAAATTTTCATCTTTAACGCTTTCAAATTTTAATATAATTTCAGTAAGCTTTTCTTTTATATTACTGATTATATCAATATAATTTTCTTGCATTTTAATAAAAATTCAATACAAAATTAACATTGTTTTGTAAATATGGAAATAGAAAAAACCTTTTTTTAATAAATAATGCATTTTTATCATTCCGATTACTTTTTCAGCAATTATCTTTGCAATCTAATTTCTCAGAAATAAGTTTTTTGAAAAAGATTATAACAATATTAAATTTCATAATTATCAGCACCTTTTGTTTTTCTCAGAACGATAGTGTGAACTTTATTATGCCTGTTAAAATTCCTGTATCAATTTCGTCAAGCTTTGGAGAATTTAGAGTTAATCATTTTCATGCCGGAATTGATATTAGAACAGGTGGAAAAGAGGGAATAAGAATATATGCTATAGAAGATGGCTTTGTTTCAAGAATAAAAATTTCGCCGTGGAGCTATGGAAACACTATTTATATTGACCACCCTAATGGATATACTTCTGTTTATGCTCACCTGAAAAGTTTTAATTCTGAAATTAAAACACACACACGTCAACTGCAATACAACAATCAAGAATTTGCAATTGATATACAAATAGAAAAAGATAAATTACCTATAAAAAAAGGAGAATTTATTGGCTTATCGGGTAATACAGGAAGATCGTTTGGTCCTCATTTGCATTTTGAAATTCGCGAGACAATTACAGAATTCCCTGTTGACCCTATGCAATTTTATCCACAAATAAAAGATAATATTAAACCCCGTATAAAGTCTTTTCACATATATTCTTTTGCAGATACGAATATGGTTTACATAAAAAGAACAAAACATCAAATATATGGCAGTAATGGAAATTATTATTTAAACAATATTCTAAATTTATCCGGCTATACAGGATTTGGAATTGAAACATTAGATTATATCAATGGTTCGAGTAATAAATGCGGAATAAAAGCTATTACCTTAAAAATTGATTCTTCAATAGTTTATGAATTTGTTTTAGATAAATTTTCTTATTACCAAAAACGATATATCAATGCACACCTTGATTATGCTTATTACATTGAAACAAAAAAACGCATAAATAAGTTATGGGTAGAGCCTAACAATAAATTAAGTTTATATAAAAATGTTATTAATAACGGAATATATAACTTTAACGATGATGAAATTCATAACATAGAGTGTCTTATATCCGATTACAGAGATAATATTTCAAAATTAAATTTTAAAGTACAAAGCAAAACAAACACAAATGTATTAGTTTCTGATATTAAAAATGAAGGACAGGAAATGTTTTATAATAAAGAAAACATTTTTAAAAACGATTGTATTACTGTAAATCTATCGGATAGCGTATTGTACAACAATATTTATTTCCAATATAATATATCAGAAAAAAGAAATGGCAGCTTAACACCTGTTTATCATATTCATAAAAATACAAGTCCATTGCACAATAAAATTGATTTAAATATTAAGGCAGATTCTATTTCTGATAGTTTAACAAGTAAACTTCTTATTGCTCATTTAACAAAAAAGGATAAAATAATATCGTATGGCGGAAAATTTTCTGATGGAAGCATTACTGCCCAAATTGATAAATTTGGAAAATACTTTGTACTAATAGACACTATTCCACCAAGAATAAGTTCAAAAGATATTTTTGAAGGTGCGAAATTTGAAAATGACAACAATATCAGTTTAAAAATAACAGATAACTTGTCAGGTATTGTATCGTACAATGGATTTATTGACGAAAGATGGATTCTTTTTGAATTTGAACCAAAACAAAATTTAATTATTTATAACTTTGACGACAAAATTGAGAAAACCGAGGAAAAACACAAGTTTTTATTAAAAGTAAAAGACGAAAGAGGTAATACATCAATTTTTAAGACATATTTTTATTATTAGAAAATGGAAAATTCTTACAATGTAATTGGAGTAATGTCAGGAAGTTCGTTAGACGGATTGGATATTTGTCATGTAAACTTTGTTAAAAACGGCGATTGGGAATTTAATTTTATTAAAGGCGACACATATCCTTATTCTTCTTACTGGAAAAAGAAACTTATTGATGCTCCAAATATTACAACTATAGAATTTTTACAACTACATAAAGAATACGGCACTTTTATTGGCGAAAGAATATTGGACTTTACCAATGATTGTACTGAAGAAACAGATCTTATATCATCGCACGGACACACAATATTTCATCAACCCGATAAAGGATTAACTTTTCAAATTGGCGATGGATATTCTATTGCTGCCAAAACAAATAAAACAGTTGTTTCAGATCTAAGGTCGATGGATGTTGCCCTTGGCGGACAAGGAGCACCAATGGTGCCAGTTGGCGATATGTTTTTATTTGGCAAATACGATTACTGTTTAAACCTTGGCGGATTTGCAAATATTTCATACGATATGAACGGTACTCGCTACGCATTTGATATTTGCCCTGTTAACATTGTAATAAATCATTATGCCAATGAAATGAAAATGGAATATGATACCGATGGCAAAATTGCACAAAGCGGAAGAATATCTACTCCATTATTAAAAGAACTTAACAGCTTAAGATATTATAAAACATTATCGCCAAAATCGCTTGGCAGAGAATGGGTTTCTGCAAAATTTATTCCTATTGTAGAAAAATATAAACTTGACCTTAAAGACAAACTAAGAACTATTTGCGAACATATTGCAATACAAATAACTTTATCTACCACATTCAAAAAAGACAGCAACATTTTATTAACAGGTGGAGGTGCTTACAACAGATTTTTAATTAAACTTATTCGCAAAAGAATAAATCATACCATAATAATTCCCGATGAAAATATTATTGATTTTAAAGAAGCTATAATATTTGCATTTCTCGGCTTATTAAGAATCAGAGACGAAAATAATAGCCTTGCATCTGTAACCGGAGCTAAAAAGGATAGTATTTGCGGGATTACTCACAAAACATAAGTCCTGAACTCAATATTTCTGAGGTCTGAAATCATTTCTCAGGAGTAAACTCCTCATCAATAAATTTAATACCGTATTCTTCCAGTTCCTCAAGTATTGGCATATATAAATTTGGAGTAACAGGTCTGTGTACTCCACTTATATTTATCTTGCCTGTTAATAAAAGTTTTGTAGCTATTGCAACAGGTGTTCCAACAGTAATTGACATTGCAGTATTCATTGTATCTTTACCTTTAACAACCAAAGAAGAACGAATTCCTTTTTTCTGTCCATTAAGTTCATATTCAAAATCGTGTTGCATTACAATCATATCCTTATCACCCGGCTCTAAAGCCCATTTTTCTTCAAGCAAATGTTGTAATATTTTTGCAGGAGTAGCTCTTTTAATACCTATTGCTTTTTCCTCAAAAACACCTAACCAGGCAAGTTTTTCCATTATTACACATTGCTCGGAAATATTAAGATATTGTGCCAGTTTTTCTTCAACAAACATTGTGAGATGATATCTTAAAAATGAATTTATGAATTCTCTGTATGTCAAAGTTTCAGAATTTTCAATAACGTATGTATCATCAGTTGCTCCTAATCGCACAAAAACATTCCATGCTTCACAAAACCCGGGTCTTCTCAATGTTCCTCTAAACATTGTAGGAATATCTTCTAATCCATATACTTCTCTGTACGATAATGAGTCTCTGTTTGGGTATATTTCAAATTCACCCATATCTAAAACCGTTGTTTGTTGCACTCTGTTAAATAGCTGATTATAAGGGATGTATTTATGCCAGCCATTTCTGATAAACATTGCTGTTCCCTTCCCTGCCATTACAACATTTCTTGGATTCCATGTAAATTTATAATTCCACGGATTATTATCATATTCAGGTGCAACTAATCCGCCGGTACTCGATTTAAAAGATAATATTTTACCACCCCTTGCTCTTATTCCATCAATAACTTTCATTGCCGACATGTGGTCAATACCGGGGTCAACACCTAATTCATTTAATAATGCAATTCCCTTTTTCTTAGCATCTTTATTTAATGATTTCATTTCTTCCGAAACATAAGAGGCCGTTACCATATTGGTGCCGGTTTTCACACAATCCTGTACTACCAAATTATGAAACCTTGCAGGTAACATTGATATTACAATATCAGAACTTTTAATTTCAGATAAACGTTGTTTTTCATCAAAAACATCAAATTTTAATGCTACACCATTAGGATGCCCGTCTATTTTTTTCTTTATTGTTTCAACATCAATATCACCAATAATTACTTTCCAGTTATATTCTGCAGATTTGTTAAGTAAATATTTTATCAAGCTAGTTGCCGATAAACCTGAACCTAATAAAAGAATTTTTTTCATTATAAGTAGTTATAATTATATGATAAAATAAAATAAAACATATATTGTAAAGGAAACCCTAAAACAATTACTGTCAAAATTATTATTAATTTATTTTTTAAAAAAGACTGTAAAACATGAATGTTTTATACAAATTGGTATGGTTTATTAATTTATACTGTAACCGTCTACAAGGCGAATAAAGAACGCGGCATAATCAATTTATTAAGAAAGCGTTAAATTAACAATTTGCAATTTTATAAATAACAATATGCTTATTAACTAAAAACAGATTTTAGGCTAATATTTAGCATTCAATATTTTTGAGGTTAAAATTCTGTGAGTTTTTCTTGCAGAATTTTTTTAAAACTTAAATTGTATGCTCATTCTAAATCCTATTTTTGAAATATCGGGATGGTCTAAATAAGAAAACCTTTGAATTACATCAAATCGAAGTAAACGAAAAATATTTTCCACACCTATTCCTGCTTCAAAATATGGTTTTAACATATTTAATTTATTTGGATTATCAAAAGTGTACATTCCATCAAAAAAAGGCATCACTTCTTTATTTTCATCACTTAAAATCCCAACTACACCTTTACCCCAAATAATTTCACGCCATTTCAGCCTTCTAAACAAAGGTATCTTGTTAAAGAAAAAACCTTCAAAATAATGCGAATAATATAAGCTTAAATATTTATCACTAATAAATTCATAATAATTCATCATATTAAATGAATATTTATCGAAAGAATACGTTTCATTTCCTTCGTGTAATTTTAATAATGGAAAAGGTAATCTACCACTTATAATACCACCATTAATAATATAACGCGAATAACCAAAAGGATATATATTAAACCAATCTTCAATATTTATTTCAAATTTTTGATAATTAAACTCACTATTAAAAACATCTTTTACTCCATAAGTATAAAAGAAATTAATTATAGGATAAATTGTTCCAAGACTTACTCTTTCAAATTCACCCATTACAAACTTTTCGTTATATGCAAAACGAGTTCGTAGTGTAATATCAAAAGTAGTTAATGTGCTATGTTCAGAATATTCATCTCCATTTTTTATTATAAAAGTTTCTATTTGTGGTATTGGATAAATATCGCGGTAATTAAAAATTATATGATTTGAAAATCCATTAAACCATTCATGTTCATAATGGCATCTTATTTCCTCAAGCATCGAAAGTTTATCATTAGGACTTCGTCTTAATACAGAAGACATAATATTGTCTTCACGATAAGCTCTAGAGCTTTGGCCCAACTGCTCTGTATCATATTTATATAAAGTTCCAAAACCTCGCCTCGGATTTTTTTTAAAAAGATAAATAAAATTCCCTCCGTATTTTATTTTTTCATCTTCAGTTCCATAAGCAACATAAATTTCAGGCATTATTTTGGTGCTAAACTGATTACTTGTTCTGCCACCAACTCGAAAACGATGTCCTTCAACAAGATTATGACTGTAAACAGTAAAATAAGGACCTAATTCAACATTCCCCCAAACATAATAACCTGTTATTGCCATTGTAATAATATCATAATATGTTCTGAATGCAGGTAAATTTTTTATTGTATCAACAAGATGATATATCTGCTCCTCTTTTTCGGTTAATTCTTCATGCCTCGATTTATTCCAAAAAGCAGTATCCTTTTTATTTGCATCATCAAGGACAGATATATTCCCAATATTTTCAAAAAATCTTTCACCTGGAGCCTGATTAATAATAAAATTTTTATATGTTGTTGTTTTGCGTCCAAAAAAGCCAAGTGCATATTTTGGATCTTCAACTGCGTTAAAATCAACAACAACAATATTGTTGGTAATCATCCAAACACTATCTTTTACTTCATCAAATTCCTGTTTAATTTCAAGATGATTTATAAAATTTATATTTACAAGTTCATCAATACATAATTCTATTTTTTTTATTGCAAAAGAAGTATCGGCTACCCAAAAATTACCATTAAACACATATTCTTGTTTAATTCTTGGTTGAAAAACCATCTGATAACACCAGTTATTATCAATAAAAGCACTATCAACAAGAAAATACTTGTAAAAAACCCTGCCGGTATTTGATATTGGACTAATAAACCCTTTTCCAAACAAATCCATATAGTTTTGATATATATTTACCTGAACATACATATTGCCAAGAAACTGCTGAATACTTTCATTATCAATTCCCGATACCTGGGTTGCTTTAATTATTTCTTTTTCAAGTTTTGGATTTTTTCTATAATAATAATCGGATAAAGATTCTATAAGAAAAACAGGGAGATATGGTTTCCCGTTAACTATTGAAGTATCCATAAAATCAAAAATAAATTTGAAAGGCTTTAACACTCTTCTATTCTGAAATTTCTCCGAAACATTATTTATATCAAATTGAACCTTATTATATGTTTCATATTGATACGATTCTAATTTGTCATAATTATTGTATTTTTTGTGTTTAATTATTTGATTAAATAATTTTATTGCGGGGTCATTATTTTTATCTCTTTTTCTTGCTGAAACAACAACTTCTCCAAGCTCTAATGAGATAGGTTCAATTTGAATGTTTAGTGTTTGAAATTTATTTCTAACCACCTTTTTTCTAACTTGCTTATATCCTAAACAAGAAATAACAATAGAATCAACAGATAGTTTTGTTTCAATTTTATAATTGCCATTAAAATCTGTAATTGTTCCAACCCGAGTTCCTTTAAAAGTAATATTTACAAAAGGTACAATTTCTTGAGTTTTCAAATCAGTAATTTGCCCAATTATTTTTGTATATTGAGCATTTGAATCTATGCAAAACAAAAAAAATAAGAATATTAAAAATAAAATGAATTTTACTTTTACATTTATCATAGTCGCAAATTTACTAAATAAGAAATTAACTCAATGCAATTCTTTCTGACTATTTAGAGTCAGGGCAAAACAACAAACGACAAACTTTTAAAGCCTGTAAATGGGCATTAATTTTTTAATATTTAACAAATTAACACACAATAAAAGCTCTTTTAATTCAATGGCTATAACAAATATCAATCAAATTTACTATATAAATATTAGGAAATACTCTATTAATGTTGTAATTTAGTAGCATTATTTTTTTAATCTTTTTTATTTTAGTCATAAATTTCCTGCTATGAAAAGAATAATCCTATCACTAATTTTTATTTCATTAATTTTTTCAATAAACAGTTTTGCCCAAAAAATATCAGAACAAGATAAAGCTGTAAATGAGATTAATGACAGAGGAGAAGTTAATATTAAATTTGAATTAAACAGTCCTCAACTTATTTTTGAGTTGTCTAAAAAAATGTCTATTGAAGATATTATTGGCAATGAAATAACCGCAAATTTAAACTTACGGGAATTTCAAAACTTTTTAGAATATGGAATTGCATTTCAAATTATAGATAGACCTTCTGCCCCTAAAACAACTGTTGCTACAACTGTTGCAGAAATGGCTAGTTGGGACAGATTTGCATCTTATGATGTTTTAAATACAATGATGAACCAATTTGAAACTGATTATCCAAATATTTGCAGAATCGAAAATATTGGAAATTCAACTGATGGCAGACAAATGCTTGTAGCAAAAATCTCCGATAATGTTGATACAGATGAAGACGAGCCTGAGTTTCTATACACAGGAAATATGCATGGAGATGAGATTGTTGCCTATGCTTTATTCTTCCAATTAATAGATTACATGCTGTCAAATTATGGTTCAGATCCTCAAATAACAAATTTAATAAACAATGTTGAAATCTGGATAAATCCTTGTTCTAATCCTGATGGTTTATACAATGGAGGAAATGATAATGTAAGTAGTTCTACTCGTAGAAATGCACAAAATATTGACCTTAACAGGAATTACCCGAGTATGACCGACGGACTACATCCCGACGGTGAAATTTGGGGCACAGAAACCATTCATTTTATGAACTTTGCCGATGCTCATGATTTTGTTATGTCAGCAAATTCACATAGTGGTGCAGAAGTTTTAAATTATCCTTGGGACCATTGGACTTCTGGTGTAAATGCTCATGCTGATGACAATTGGTGGCAATATGTTTCAAATATATATGCTACTCTCGCCCAAGCTGACGCTGCTACAGTTGGAATGCCAAGCTATTTAACAGGTGTATCATCAAACGGTTACACTGAAGGTGGCGACTGGTATGTAATAACAGGCAGCAGGCAAGATTGGATGATGTATTATAAAAATTGCAGAGAAAATACTTTTGAATGGTCAAATACAAAACTAATAGCTGCTTCAACACTTCCAAATTACTGGACAGCAAATAAACAGGCAATGTTAGATTATATGGATGAAGTTCTTTATGGAATTAGAGGAATAATTACTGATGGATGCACTGGACAACCAATGATTGCAAAAGTTGAAATTATTGGTCACGATGAAGATAACTCTGAAGTATATTCATCCTTACCAATCGGAAATTATCATCGTCCAATATTAGCAGGAACCTATAATGTTACCTATTCGGCTGCCGGTTATGTATCTCAAACAATTAATGGAATAACAGTAACAAACGGAAATACTGTTATTCAAAATATTACTTTAATGCCCGATGCTAATATTACTGCCAATTTTTCTGCAAATGAAACTACATCTTGTAACGGAACAATTGATTTTACTTGTTTAACATCCGGCGCAGATTCATGGTCTTGGGATTTTGGAGATTCAGGCACATCAACAGATGAAAACCCAACGCATAATTATGCTGCAAATGGCACATATACTGTAACTTTAACTGTTACAAATTGTGGTGGTATTAATTCTGACAGCGAAGTTAAAACAAATTATATAACAATTAATGCTCCTGCAGCACCAACCACTACAAGCGGTTCAAGATGCGGTACAGGCACTGTTGACTTATCTGCATCAGGTAGTGGTGGCGATCTTGATTGGTACGATGTACCAAGTGGCGGTAGTTTACTTTATACAGGCACTAATTATACAACACCCAGCTTGTCATCAACTACAACATATTATGTAACAAACCATCTTGTCAATATCGGTTCATCTCAATATGTTGGGAAAACCGATAATGCAGGAACCGGAGGAAATCATACAACATCAGGATATGGACTATATTTTGACGTATTACAAAATATGCAACTTGCATCTATATATGTATATGCCTCAGTCGCAGGAGATAGGAATATTCAAATATTAGATGGCAGTAGTGCTGTTATTTATGACCAAAACATTACAATACCTGATGGGGAAAGCAGAATTACAATAGATATTGATTTACCTCCGGGAACAGATTATACTCTTAAATGCAACTCAACACCAAATTTATATCGTGATGGAGGATTCGGTGCCCCTGACCTTCCATATCCTTATGAAATTAGCGGACTTATTAGTATTACAGGTAATCCAGCTAATGATGTTTCATATTACTATTATTTTTACGACTGGGAAGTTAAAGAAATATCTGATTGTTCAAGTGCAAGAACTCCTGTAACTGCAACAATTGAATCGGAACTGCCTGTAAGCGTTTCTGTTTCTGTAGCAGAAGACACTATTTGTGTTGGTGGTACTGCAATATTCTCTGCTGCTCCAACTAATGGAGGAACATCACCAAACTACGAATGGTTTGTTAATGGTAGTTCAGAACAAAATGGTGGAAGCAATTCATTCTCAACATCAACAATAAATGAAGGAGACATTATTACTTGTGAATTAACTTCATCTGAAAGTTGTAATGACGGACCGGCAACTTCTAACAGCGTAACAATACACACAACTACAGGTCTTGCTGTTAGCGTAAGTGTTTCTGCATCATCAAGTACAATTTGTCTTGGTGAAAATGTTACATTTACTGCAAGTCCAACAAACGGGGGAACATTACCTGATTATGAATGGTTTGTTAATAGTTCGTCTGTACAAACAGGAAGCAGTAATACTTATGCTACCACATTACTTGCTGATGGTGACATTGTAAGTTGTATTCTTACTTCATCTGAAAACTGTAATGATGGACCAACTTCATCAAATAATATAACAATGACAGTTCTTGCAGGTGTACCTGTTGGTATAAGTATTGATGCTTCTGTTGCAACAATTTGCACAGGAGACAATATTGATTTTACAGCAACACCAACAAATGGAGGCACAACACCAAATTACGAATGGTTTGTTAATGGTTCTTCTGTACAATCAGGCAGCAACGACACATATTCAACTACAGTTCTCGCTGATGGCGATATTGTTACATGCGAAATAACATCCTCTGAATTTTGTGTTACAGGTAATCCTGCTACATCAAATTCTATTACAATGACAGTTAGTTCCAGTTTGCCTGTATCAAATAGTGTTTCCGGCAATACCAACTTCTGTGCAGGCGATAATGTAATTATTACTGCTACTACAACAAATGAAGGTACAACACCAATTTACGAATGGTTTGTTAATGGCTCATCGGTTCAAACAGGGACTAATGATACATATTCATCAGCTTCTTTTAACGATGGCGATGAGATATATTGCATAGTAACTTCATCATTAAGTTGTGCAACTGCAAACCCTGCAACATCCAACACATTAACAATGACAGTTAGCACAAGCTTACCTGTTTCATTAAATGTTTCAGGCAGCAACCCAATTTGTGATGGTGAAAGTGTTATATATACCGCAACACCAACAAACGGAGGTGCAACACCAAATTATGAATGGTTTGTTAATGGCATATCTGTACAAACAGGAACAAACGACACTTACACTTCATCCGGTTTTATTGATAATGATATTATTTCTTGTGTGATAACTTCATCTGCATCATGTGCAACAGGTAATCCTGCTACATCAAACAGCATTATTATTAATGTTAATGCCAACTTGCCTGTAAATGTGAATATTATGGCAGATGTTAACCCAATTTGTGCAGACGATAATGTAATATTTACTGCAAATCCATTAAATGGTGGTACTACACCTGTATATCAATGGCAGGTTAATGGCTCTGATGTAGGAACTAACAGTTCTACATATTCATCAACAACATTAAGTAATGGTGATTTTGTTTCATGTATCCTAACATCATCAGAAACATGTATTGCTGGGAGTCCTGCATCATCAAACAATATTATTATGAATGTTGACGATGTTCCTGTTGCAGATTTTACATATGTTGATAACGAACTTATTGTTAGTTTTACAAATACATCTGTTGACGCAACAACTTATATGTGGTATTTTGGTGATGGCAATTCTACAAACATGCCTGATCCTACACATGTGTATCCCGGTGTAGGCTTATATACTGTTATGCTAATTGCAAGTAATAATTGTGGCAGCGACACAACAACTATTGATATTAATATTATTATTGATAATATTAAAGATATTAATCTTAATAACAGTCTATCAATATTCCCAAATCCAACAACCGGAGAACTTAATATTGTATTTGAAACTTATAATAATACCAATATAAACCTTGAAATACACAGCATACTCGGGAAACTTATTACAAACAGAACTATTAAAAATGCTTTTGGTAAGTATAATGAAGTATTTGATATGAGCATTTACGATAAAGGTATTTATCTTCTTATAATTAATACAGATAATAGCAGAACTGTTAAAAAGATTGTGCTTGAATAGGGTTGTTTGAATTCGCACAGCTACCGCAAACGCCCTCGCTTGTGGTACTTTTAAAAATAAACATTATTAATAGATGAAAACAAAAACAGTTTTAATATTATGTATTAGTATTCTAATTTTTGGATGTAAATCAAGTGAAACAAAAATACAAAACTTAGATAAAGAAAATAATAATGAAGTTATTAATACCAAAACGACGGTTAACAGAAAAGATGACAATGCTGCAAACATAGAACAAATAAGAGGTCTTGCCTATGACAGAAAAGGAGGGGCAATAGTTGAGTGTAACTCCGTTCACTATTGGATACAAGGCAAAGATTATTGGGAAGACAAATATTTAAACAAAACAGTTATTGTTAGAGGAACAATTATTAAAAGAAATGATAATCCTGTATTTTTAGATACCGGTGAAATTAAAGTACAAGGAATTCCTGTAAAAACTGAAGAAGAACTTCAAACAATGAATAGCAGATTTTGGATTATCAATGCTGAAATTTCATTAGCTGACAAATAATTATGCCACAGCTAGTGTATTCTATGTAAAAAATAAAAATGCACAACAGAAAACTACCAACAAATCGAAATAAAATAATTAAAAGCAAGAACAGCAAAGTATCATCCGTTAAACCCGCATTATTCATTAGGAGGCTGTAAACAGCCGAACTAATGAATATATAAGGGTAACCCCGATTCCTGCCTGCCGGTTTACCTGCCTAAGGCATGGCAGGCAAGGTAGAAGAACACCAAAATAGTGAATGAAATGGAATCATTTTGGTAGTGATTCTTAATCGATTATGCAAAAGAAATAAATTCTTTTGCATAATTCGGGTTAAACCCTGATTGCAACAGGATATCCGCCTAAGGCGGATCGAACTGCTTACATTAGATTGGGTTAAATTAAATTGGAGATGTCAAATTGTTACCTGCAATTTTATATGATTTTTTTTGTATTTTACCTTTTATGTTATAATATTGTAATATGGAAATAACAAGAATTTTTGATTTACTTGATAGATACTCATCAAAATATGCTGATAAGCAAATTGCTTTTTCCGGAAAATACAATGGTGAGTGGAAAAATTTTAGTTCAAAAGAATATATTGAACAATCAAATTTGATAAGTTACGGTTTGCTTGCTCTTGGCTTTAACAAAGGAGATAAGATAGCTACTGTTTTTACAAATAACCTACCCGAATGGAATTTTCTTGATATGGGAATATTACAGGCGGGCATGATTCATGTGCCAATATATCCCACAATTAGCGATGAAGACCATAGCTATATTTTAAAACATTCTGACACAAAATTAATTTTCATATCAGATAAAGTAACATATAAAAAACTTAAACCTATTGCTGATAATACTCCGGATATTAAAAATATATATACAATAAATGATATTGAAGATGCAGTAAATTGGAACAAAGTAATTGATCTGGGAAAAGAAAACAAAGAAAAATACAAAAAAGAAATTGAAAAAATAAAAACAGATATTAAACCCAACGATTTAGCCACAATTATTTATACATCCGGAACCACGGGTAGCCCCAAAGGAGTAATGTTGTCGCACAAAAACCTTGTAAGCAATGCTTTGGAAACCGCAAAATTGCTTCCCGTAGATTCACACGAAAGAGTATTAAGCTTTTTGCCTCTTTGTCATGTTTATGAAAGAATGTTGTGTTATAATTTTCAATCAAAAGGTATAAGTATTCACTATGCCGAAAGCATGGCAACAATTGTCAACGATTTAAAAGATGTTAAACCACAGGCATTTTCTACTGTCCCACGTTTACTTGAAAAAGTTTTTGATGCAATTATGATCAAGGGTAAAAGTTTAAAGGGTATTAAGCGTAAACTATTCTTTTGGGCAGTTGATTTGGGATTAAAATTTAATCTGCGAAAAGGCAATTCTGCAATGTATAATTTTAAATTATCAATAGCCAGAAAACTAATATTTAATAAGTGGAAAGCTGCCCTTGGAGGTAATGTTAAAGTAATAATTTCGGGTGGTAGTTCTTTGCAACCAAGACTTGCACGGGTTTTTTGGGCTGCAGATATCCCAACTCTTGAGGGTTATGGATTAACAGAAACATCTCCGGTAATAGCAGTAAATAATTACGATTGGCCAAATCAAAAAATTGGTACTGTTGGTCTGATTCTTAATGGAGTGGCTGTGAAAATTGCTGAAGATGGTGAGATACTATGTAAAGGGCCTAATATAATGTTAGGTTATTACAAAGATGAAGAAGCAACAAAATTAATTATTGACGAAGACGGTTGGTTACATACCGGAGATATCGGTACAATGGATGAAGATATATTTTTAAAAATAACAGACCGTAAAAAAGAAATTTTTAAAACTGCGGCCGGAAAATATGTTGCTCCGCAGGTAATGGAAAATAAGTTAAAAGAATCAATATTTATTGAGCAGGTAATGGTAGTTGGCGAAGATGAAAAATTTGTTAGTGCACTTATTTCTCCAAATTTTCAGTATCTGCATGATTGGTGTACACGACGAAAACTACGTTTTAGAGATAACACAGAATTATTAAAATTGCCGGAAGTAATGAAACAATATCAAGAAGAAGTTAAAAACTTTAATAAAAACTTTGGGCAAATAGAGCAAATTAACAGATTTCGACTTGTACGTGAAGAGTGGACAACACAAACCGGTGAGCTTTCCCCAACACTTAAACTTAAACGTAAAGTTATATACAAAAAATATGACCACATTTTACGAGAAGTATATAATTATGCCAAAGGAGAAGCAAATAGAGCTGATAAATCGAAAAAAGGGTCGGATTAATCTGTACCCGGAATTCAGTATTTCTTAAAATTTCTACGATAACAATCACAAGTATGTGTTAACTTGTCTTCAATATTGCTATGGTGTATTCCAATATATTTTTATAACGAAAATAATAAATATCGAATGTCAAATGAAAAATATTAAAGTGTTATATAAAAGATTAGAATCCTTATCATGCATTTACACTAACAACTATGCAAACACTTCTCTTGCTTTATCTATCAGAGTATGTAATTTTTTAAAATCAGCTTTATTTAATATCAATTGCGATTCTTCTTCGTTACTCAGTTTAATATACATCAACCACTTTTTATCTTTTTTAAACCAAAATGCACCGACAATAAATCCCTCGCTACTTGTAAACAAAAATTCGGTATAATTTCCGGGAGGCTTAAGTGTATGTTTTTCAATAATTGAGTTCATAGAAAAACTTAACTGTTCAGTTTCTTCTGCAGGTATATTTACATAAAAAACATAATCTTTTTTAGCAGGCGATAATTCTAATCTAATGGCGTAGTTAGAATAATTTTCAATAAGGTCAATATTTTCAATAACTCTTACCTTTAATATTCTTTTAAATTTTCCAATTTCATAATAAATTGATTGTGAAAATGAAAAACCTTCCTGAGTTTGTTCTTGCATGATTCTTTTTTTAAATTATTATACAAACCTATATAAATTTTTTATGCAAAAATACATAAAACCGCTTAACGATTAACAATATATTGAGATTATTTGAATTTGCGAAATAATTTTTCCTAAATATTTTCATGCCAAAATTATTTATGTTTTTTCTATTACAATTTATTTTTATTTCTGCATATTTATAATTGCTTTAAACTAAGCAAAATTATGAAAGCTTGCATTAATTATTGTCATTTATATGTTTTATAACATTTGCAAATTGTCGTAAAATTGCTTTAATTTTTTAAGAAAAAGTTTCAAAACTAAATTTAAATTATTATGAAAAAACAATTGCTGTTAATTATCGCTATTGCACTTATACAATGTATAAACTATGCCCAAACCAATGTATCCACAATGGATATTTCCGTTACCCCGATAATTGAAATTGATTCGGTAACAGGTCTTCAAATTGATACTACAATTGTGAAATTGAATGTGTCTTTCAAGGTGAAAAATGTGAATGAAGCTGAACACGCTTATATTTTGTTTGGTTCTGTCCATGATTTGGGAGATGTAAAAACGGTTGTAGCAGATTTTACTAATGTGGGAGGAAGTTATCAACTTTCTTACAATAGTATCAGTTATCCCATATCACAATATACTGCACAAGCAGAAATAACCCTCACCACAGACGAGGAAAATGATTATGATTTTATTACAATGTATGTAATAGATATAAACGGAATTGAATCAAATAGAATTTATTTTACAAAGTAATGTTTAACCATTTAAAATTTAAAGCCATGAAAACAATATTTGTTACAATATTAATCACCATTAGTTTAAATATTTTTTCGCAAAACGTATTTACAGTTACAAAAACTACAGACCCTGATCCGTTTGAACATCCGTATAATTTTATTGACAGTTTGTGTGACCCCGAAATGTATGGAACATTTCAATGGGCTATCAGGAAAGCAAATGATGCAGTTGGCTCAAGCACTATAGTTTTTGATATTCCTGGTGGTGGAATTCAGGAAATCTATCTTAATTATAGATTGCCTCAAATTCAAAACAAGCATAATGTCACAATAGATGGTAGTACACAATCGGGATATCAGTTTAAGCAACCAACTATTATAATTGATGGTGGCGATGTTATCCGTAGTTGTTTTAATGTTTATCGTTCAGATTATATCACAATAAAAGGACTACATATTAAGAATTTTTACGGAAGGGGTATTTTATTTACATGGATTCAAAATTCTACAATTACAGAAAATGTTATTAATCAAATAGTAAATAAAGAGAATGGTGGCAAAATAATTATTGGACGTGATGTATCTGGGATTAGTTTATATGGGTCAACATATAATTCTATTACACGAAATATAATAGGTACAGATGTGAATAATAATCTATTGGGATGTGATGGTTATGGTATATTATTGAATGCTTACATTACTAAAGATATGTATCTTGCCAGTAATTACAACAGAATAGGTGAAAATAATGTTCCAATTGGAAGTCCTGAAGATTATTATTCTAATGTTATTGCAAATTGTGGTAATGCAGGTATATTGATTGCTGGCAGAGGATTTCGCAATTTAATAACTAGGAACAATATATATGAAAATCCTATTGGAATTTCCTTGATTGGAGGGAATATATTCAAGCAACCTCCGGTAATTACACAATATGATAGTATAACAAATACACTAACCGGAACATCACAGGTAAATGATATTATTGAAATTTTTGGGAGTACAGGAGTTGAAAATGCAAATCAATATCTTAAAACAGTATCTGCCGATGGTAGCGGAAACTGGAATGCTATTATTATATCCAATAATTATGCTAATTGTATTGGTACAGCTACTGATGGAATGAATAATACTTCTGGATTTAGTAATTCTGTTTTTGTAGAAGTTATTGCTACAAAACTTATACCTGACGATTGCGGAGCAACTGATGTTGCTTTTGACCAAATACTAAGCGCAGAAAATGTTGGAAATAATCTTCAATATGAATTTTATGTATTTAACGGTTATTTAAGTTACAATGAAAGTATAATTAAAGATACAAATACATTTATCTTGAATGAATTTACAGGAATTAAGTTCAATACAAGTTACGATATAACTGTTCGAACTATTTTGGGAACTGATACAAGTGCGTGGGGGGATACTTGTATCGTAACAACATTTAAAGTTCCATTGACTCAATTAACAGATGAGTTTTGCAATAACAATTGGATTTTTCTAGATCAACAGATAGAAGCTGATGAAATTTCAGGAGCAACACAATATGAATTTATGGTATTAAATTTTAACACTGGTGAAACAGAAACTATTTTAAGTAATGATAATTTTATTTCATTAAACGATTTATCTATTACAGTTACTTATAACACCAAATATTTAGTTAGTGTACGACCTATAATTGGTGGAGTATTAACAAATTTTGGTGAAGAGTGTATAATAAAAACCATTCCACATGAGATAAATACTAATAAATATGTTAATGGGCAATTGTATGTAAAAATTAAAGAAACTATAGAAAAAGATATAAGATATAATGATAATGGTGTTTCTGGAAATTCTGTTAATGAAATTGATACTTTAATAACAAAATATGGAATACAAAAAATAGAGAAACTATTAAGGATTTTAGATATTCCGGGTTTGAGGAAGAATTATATTGTTAAATTTGATAGTATTGCATTAACAGATAGTATAATATATGATTTTCAAAATTTGTATTTTATTGAATATGTTGAAAAAGCACCTATTTTTAATTATTCATTAACACCTAATGATCAAAGTTTTAATAATCAATGGTATTTAGAGAAAATAATGGCTGAAGCCGCATGGGGAATTCAAGGGGATGCTTTAAATATTGTTATTGCTATAACAGATGGTGATTTTAATATAAATCATGAAGATTTAACAAACATTTGGCTTAATATGGATGAAGATGATTGGATAGATAATACTGATCCTGCAACAGGAAATGATATAGATGAAGATGGAAATACAATTTTTGATGATTATAAAGGTGCTGATGTTGGAGATTGGGATAATGATGTAAGTGATGTTAACTTTATACAGTTTGGGCATGGAACTCATGTAGCAGGTATTGCTGGTGCTACGACTAATAATTTTTTTGGAATTGCTTCAATAAGTGGAGGAGCACAATTAATGCTTATTAAAAATTCCGAGAACTCAAGTGGATGGACTCCTGCTTCAGCAGTTCGTAGTATAGAATATGCCATTGCTAAAGATGCAGATATTATAAATATGTCTTGGGGAACAGATTTATTAACGCCTGGTCAGATAACTAATTTATGGAATATTATACAAGATGCTGCTAATAATTATGATATTATTTTGGTTGCTGCTGCAGGCAATGGAGATTAAGAGTGTTCGGAAGATTCCTAGATTATAGAATGCTTTTTAAAGGACTGCTT
>CAYTAU010000002.1:0-10536 GCA_964435855.1 uncultured Bacteroidales bacterium
TCAACTAATAGTGCAACAGATGTACCTGGTCATGGTAATTTTATACTTGAACCAAATTCACCTTATGATTGGCGTGACCCGCAGAATAACAACCTTTGGCAAGGTGTAAGCGGAACCAACAATCCTTGCCCAAGTGGTTACCGTTTACCAACAGAAACAGAGTTGGAAACAGAACGTATAAGTTGGGGTACAAATAACTCCGCCGGAGCTTATGGTAGCCCCCTTAAACTTGTTGTAGCCGGCTACCGTAACACCAGCGCTGGCACGCTCAACTCTGCAGGTAGCGACGGCACCTATTGGAGCTCTACGGTTGATGGCATCAGCGCCCGCTGCCTCTACTTCTCCAGCGCCGGTGCGAGTGTGAACGGTAACTCCCGTGCAAACGGCTTTTCTGTTCGCTGTATTAAGGATTAGCGACCCTTTGATACTTTCCCAACAAGTCCCAAAGGGTGTGTTCGGTTTTTTTTCTTACTAAAAAATATGTGTCTTTTTTTAATAAAATATGATATACAAACAGATAAAAATATATAATTTTGAAAGATGAGATTTTTTTTTATTGGCTTAATGGTATTTCTATCTATCTGTTTTAATACTTTCAGTTCAGAAAATACCACTATTATAATAAGGTCAGATACACAGATTGAATTCGTTCTACAGGGATTCAAGGGTTTTGAAAGATTAATTATTGGACAGAAAATAGTTGCTCCCGACTCCCAAGTAGAGTTGTTGACAGATTATAAGGGATTTGCTCTGCTGATATTTAAGGATGGGCAACAATATCCGGTTATTATTTCAGATAGTATTTTGCATATAGATTTGCATGAAGCTAATACACCTCCAAATTTTAAAAATTCATCAGAAAATGAGTTTTTATATGAATGGTTGTCAAAATACCGGAAACAACAGCATGTTTTATTGTTATTGCAGAAAAAACAAGATGCATCAGACATAACTGACCTAATTAATCTTGAGGAAATAAAAGCCGAACAAAGCGAAGTAGAGAAGCAACAGCAACAGCATATAGAAACCCTTGCTAATCCTGAATTTAAATATGTAAATACACTTCTAAAAGCACGTTTGCTAAACGAGAGTAGTAGCAATATAAAGACTATTGATGACCTGAATGCCAAAAAAGAAGAATACCATCAATTTATTGATAAAAACTATGAAATATTACAACATAGCGATATGATTATTCAGCTTGCAGCACAATATTTTATGATGCACGAATATGTGTCACATGTTAAAAAAGATATAAGCCATACAAAAATGCATTATCAAAATGCAGTTGTAACTGGTGTAGGTAAATGGATTAAAATTTTGCAAAATCGTATTTCTTCAACAAAAGTAATTGAATTTTGTGCAAAATTATATTATGACAGAAGTATGGTAACAATGGCGATACTTATATTTGATTATTACAGAGATGAATTCGTAGCAGAAAATATAAATTATTTGTTTCCCCTTAAAAAACAATTACCTGATTTTGAATTTGTAAATGCTATGCGTTTAAATAAGCAAAATAGCAGTAATTTAAGGGCAAATAAAATAGTAGCAATAGTAAGTGATAAATCTCTATTTTCAAAAGTGGAGACTATTGCTCTAGCAAGAAGTCTTGCAGATAGCAATATAAACATTCCCATAATTATAACACCTATTGAAAGATTATCTGAGAGCCATTTGATACTTGACAAAATGTTTGCAGGAGATTTATATTTTATGGATGATAAAGCATGGCAGGAAAAATATCTAAACAAAGAAATAAGTTTACCTCAATTTATTCTTCTTGATAAGGATAGTAAAATAATTAAAATAAGTAATTACAGGGATGTATTATTTAAATAAAAACAAGATTTTAGTATTGAGACAAATTATATTTATTTTTCTTTTACTAAATACTACTTTTGCTATTTCACAAACATATTCGCTTAAAGCTATTGTAACAGAAATTCCCGGAGATATAATTTATCTGACAAAATATGTCTACAAATTGTAAACGCAGTGATATTATTTAGCAAATAATTGTCATCGCAATGATAATATTTGGTAAATATTTGTCATTACACTGATAATTTCGTATGTTTGCAGTTTGAAATATTAAAGCTTTATAAAATGGAAACCTTAAGACGCAGATTTATAGAAAAATATAATAGAACGGATACAAGTACAATCAGAAGTTTTTATAATACAGTTTATTGGAAAGACCGTCTGATAGGCATAAAAGGACAAAGAGGTGTAGGAAAAACTACTTTAATTCTCCAGTATATAAAAAAAAATCTGAAATTAGATTATGCAACATTATATGCCAGTCTTGACCACATATATTTTTCCAATGCTTCCTTATATAATCTTGCTGAAGAATTTTTGGCTAAAGGTGGAAAATATTTGTTTCTTGATGAAATTCACAGATATAAAAACTGGGGTCAGGAATTAAAGAATATTTATGATGATTTTCCGGAATTGAAGGTTGTATTTACAGGTTCTTCTATGTTACATATTAGAAAAGCAAAGGAAGATTTGAGCAGGAGGGCTGTTATTTATGAAATGCATGGTTTATCGTTTCGGGAATTTATTAATTTTGAGACAGGTGAAAATTTTGAAATTATTTCATTTGAAAAAATCCTTTCGGATCATACTCTTATTTCCTCTAACATTATAAAACACATCAAACCCTTAGCTTTTTTTCAGCAATATTTGCAATACGGATTTTATCCATTCTATCTTGAAAATAAGGAGACATTTTATCAGAGGTTAAATGAAGCATTAAATGTAGTACTTGAAGTTGATATACCCCAATTTGAAGAAATACAGATAAAATACATTGAAAAACTAAAACAATTACTGTATATCATTTCTATGTCAGTACCATTTAAGCCAAATTTTCAAAAATTGGCAGAACGGACAGAAATTAGTGTTAATACACTTAAAGCTTATTTGCTTTATCTTGAAGAAGCAAGAGTAATACATCAACTTAAACAAGAAGGAAAAGGAACAAACTTGTTGGGAAAACTAGAAAAAATATATCTAAACAATACAAATTTGATGTTTACTCTATCAAAAAACCAACCGGAAAAAGGAAGCCTGCGGGAAACATTTTTTGCTAATCAGGTATCAGCAATTGAAACAGTATATGCTTCAAAAAAAACTGATTTTATTGTCAATAACCAATATTCCTTTGAAATTGGTGGAAAAAACAAAACAAAAAAACAGATAATAAATTTAGAAAATGCTTTTGTTGTAAAAGATGATATTGAAATAGGTTTTGAAACCCAAATACCTCTGTGGCTGTTTGGGTTTTTATATTAGAGGTGAATTAAGAATTAATAACAATAAAAAATAATGAAACAAATAATATTAATTTTTCTCTTATTAAATAGTGTTCTTGCCAATTCACAAACATATTCGCTTAATGCTACTATAAAAGGAGACCCTCTAGAAAAAATTTACTTGACAAATTATTATGGCGGTCAAAATACATTACTCGATTCTGCAAATATTGATAGTAGTGGAGTTTTTAAATTTAAGTTAAAGGAAAATTATAAAAAAGGACTTTATAAAATTATTCTAAGCAAGGGAATATTTATAAATATAATATGTAATAATGAGAATATTGAATTTACTACATATTTTTCTGCACCAGTTGATAGCATGAAAATAATATCATCTGATGAAAACAAGATATATTATGATTTTTTACAAAGAGATAATAATATTAATACAAAACTTGAAATATTGTCTCAACTTCCACTTTATTTCCCAAAAACAGATGAATTTTATATTGATATTGAAAAACAATACAATAAAATACAAAAACAGCATCAGAGTTATATTTCCATGCTAATAAAAGATAAGAATAAAATGCTTGCTACAAGCATTATCAAATCAATGAACTATCCTATGCTTGAATTTGATTTACCGGAGGAAAGCAAGAAAGCCTATATAAAACAACATTTCTTAGACAATGTAGATTTTAATGATACCTTATTATTATATTCAGATGTATTTACTAATAAAGCTTTTGCATACATTCAACTTTTCAATCAACAGGGTGTTAAAAGAGAACAACAAGAACAGGAATATATAAAAGCTATTGATATATTAATGTTAAAGTCAGAAGTAAACATTAGAATTAAAAATCAAATTAGAGATTATATTATAAGAGGATTTGAAATGCTTGATATGGATAATGTGCTTTCTTATATAGTTGAAAATTACTCTATGAATACTAAATGTGAAGATGAACGTTATGAGTTAAGGCTTAAAAAACGAATAGAGGGAAATAAAAAACTTGCCATTGGAAATAAAGCTCCAGATGTAATATTTAAAAATAATAACAATGGGGTTTTTAATTTGGCAGAAATTAAGAAAAAATACACCTTAATTTTATTTTGGGCAAGCTGGTGTCCACACTGCATGGCAAATTTGCCTGAAATAAAACGTATATATGATCAGCAAAATGAAAATCTTGAAGTTGTTGCAATATCAATAGATACGGATAAAATTGAATATAATACTGCATTACAAAATGGAGATTATAATTGGATAAATTATTGTGATTTTAAAGGCTGGGATGGTAAAACAGCAATTGATTATTATTTATATGCTACACCCACTATGTTTTTGCTTGATAAAAACAAAATGATAATTGCCAAACCTTTAACAGTAAAAGAACTCAATCCCTTTTTTTAAAACAAAAAGTCAGTATCAACACTTATGGTAAATACCTTATTACCGCAATGTTTATACAATGCATTTGTTGTACTTTACTTTTTTTTTAAAGATAAATGGAGTATGGCGAATAAGGAAATCAAAGAAATTAGTTTTAATGAAATTATTTTAAAAAATCAAAAAATCAAAAGAACATATTATGTTGATAATGTATTAGATGGTGTTGGTATATGTGAAATAATAATTGCAAATAATAAAACAGGAAAAGTAATACATGAGGATAAAATTCTTTTTTACAAGAATTGCAAGAAAAAATAAAATTAGCTTAACTTTTATAATTCAAAATGTAAATAAGAAACAGGAATATCCGTGCCAGTACTTATAACAAATACCGTATTACTGCAATGTTTATGCAGCGTATTAGTTGTATTTTTATAAGTATATAAAATAATTTCATATTTATTTTTAATGTCATGAATGATTTGAAGAAAAGTTATATACTTAAAATTTTAAGTATAATATTAATTTTATTATTGTCAGTTAGCCTAAATATTAATGCGCAAATGTTTAACAATAATGGTGTTGGCGTATATAACACTACTTTTGTAAGGGTTTTAGGTGATGTAAGTAATAATAATGCAGGAATAATTGAAAATGATGGAACTTTTGTAATAGATAGTAATATTATAAATAATGCAACAATTAATGGAGATGGATTATATAAAGTGTCAGGTAACTGGGAAAATAATCTAAGTTTTAATTCAGGCACAAGTAAAGTTATTTTAGAAGGAATAAACCAATTAATAACGGGTACAGCAATTTCGTCATATTATGATTTAGAGCTAACAGGGAGTGGAATAAAAACTCAAACAATAGATTCCTACACAACCGATTCATTAATTCTCAATGATAGAGAATTAGCAACAGATATTAATACTATGTTTGTTTCTAATACAGATACAGGAGCAATAAGTCGCACAACTGGTTTTGTCAGTAGCCTTGGAGATGGATGCCTGTCAAGAGCAACTAACAATAATTTTGTTTATTTATTTCCTGTTGGTTCAAGTCTTATAACGACAAGATATCGTCCTGTAGAGATAAAGCCTGCCACAGCAAATCCAAATACCTATACTGTCAGATTAGCAAATAATGATGCAACAACTGATGGTTACGATAGAGGTTTACTTGAAGCAGGAATATGTATTGCAAACCCTGCTTTTTATCACAGAATTAACCAAACATCAGGAGCTGACCCTGCTGATATTACAATTTATTACGACGAAATAAGTGATGGATTATGGGAAGGTATTGCACAATGGAATATAATTCCTTTAACACAATGGGAAGATGTTGGAATTGTAACAGCCATAAGTGCGACCCCTCTTAATAGTTTAACAAAGACTGCATGGAATGATTTCAGTATAGACCCGTATATCTTAACAATTCCTTCCTTGGTAATTAATTTAGGAAATGATACTGCATTTTGTAATGGAAATACAGTGACATTAGACGCAGGTATAGGAGATTCATATTTATGGTCAGATAATTCTACGGGGCAAACACTTAATGTTTCAACAACAGGAGTTTTTTCGGTAACGGTAACAGCAGGAACTTGCATAGGTACAGACACAATTGTAGTTACGGTAAATCCAACACCAGATATTGATGATATTATAGACCAAACAGTTTGTGATTCATATACTCTGCCAGCAATAACAGGAACAAATTTAACAGGGAATGAAAATTATTACACAGCAACAGGTGGAGGTGGTTCAATTGTAACAAGCCCCGTAACAACAACACAAACAATTTATATCTACGATGAAACAGGAACAACACCAAACTGTTTTGATGAGGAAAGCTATACAATAACAATAAGTCCAAGTCCCGATGTAGATGACATTGCAGACCAAACAGTTTGTAATTCATATACTTTACCTGTAATAACAGGAACAGATTTAACAGGCAATGAAAACTATTACACGGCAACAGGCGGAGGAGGTTCTGTTGTAACAAGTCCTATAACTGCAACACAAACAATTTATATCTACGATGAAACAGGAACAACACCAAACTGTTTTGATGAGGAAAGCTATACAATAACAATAAGTCCAAGTCCCGATGTAGATGACATTGCAGACCAAACAGTTTGTAATTCATATACTTTACCTGTAATAACAGGAACAGATTTAACGGGCAATGAAAACTATTACACGGCAACAGGCGGAGGAGGCTCTGTTGTAACAAGTCCTATAACTACAACACAAACAATTTATATTTACGATGAAACAGGAACAACGCCAAATTGTTTTGATGAAGAAAGTTTTATAATAACAATAAGTCCAAGTCCAGATGTAGATAATATTGCGGACCAAACAGTTTGTGATTCATATACTCTCCCGGTAATTACAGGAACAAATTTAACAGGAAATGAAAACTATTATACAGCAACAGGTGGAGGCGGTTCAATTGTAACAAGTCCTATAACTACAACACAAACAATTTACATCTATGATGAAACAGGAACAACACCAAATTGTTTTGATGAGGAAAGTTTTACAGTTACTATCGGTTCAATAAATCCTACTTATGTAAACATCTCAATTTGTGATGGTGAAAGTATTTTTATTGGTAATGCATGGCAAACAACAGATGGAACATTTTACGATACCCTATTGTCTGTGGCAGGATGTGATAGTGTAATAATAACAAATTTAACCGTAAATCCTGTTCCTGATATAACAATAACTCCTGTTGATCCGGTATGCGAAAATAATACAATCATTACTTTAACATCAACACCAAGTGGAGGAGTTTGGACAGGAAATGGGATTACTAATTCAATAGCAGGTTTATTTAATCCAAACATAGCAGGATCTGGCACACATGCAATTATTTATACAATATCAGGAACTTGTGGTGATTCTGATACGATATATATTATAGTAAATCCTTTACCCACAGTTGGTATTTCTGGAGACAACGAAATAATGTTAGGAGGAAATACAATTCTTACAGCAACAGGAGGAGGAACATACCAATGGACACCATCTGAGAGTTTATCCTGTGATAATTGTCAAATTGTAACAGCAACGCCAACGGAATTAACAGAATATTGCGTAACAGTTACAGATAATAATGCTTGTATTAATTCAGAATGCATAAAAGTGTTTGTAAATTTTGAATGTGGTGAATTATTTATACCAAATGCGTTTTCACCAAATGGTGATGGATTTAATGATGTTTTATATGTAGAAGGAGAATGTATTAGTACTCTTTATCTTGGTATTTATGACCGCTGGGGTGAATTAGTTTTCGAATCAAATGATCAACATATTGGTTGGGATGGTACATATAAAGGAAAAAGAATGGATGACGCTGTATTTATGTATTACCTGAAAGTATCATTTACAAATCTTAAAATTCAGGAATTAAAAGGTAATATTAGCCTTATTAGATAGCATTCAGTTGATATAAATAAATGATTTTTAAATAAAAAAAATGAAAAAGCTACTTTATATACTACTATTAATTGCAAGCATTGTCCAAGGACAAGATGTTCATTTTTCACAGTTTAATCAAACTCCATTAATAATTAACCCAGCTCTTACAGGAAGTGGATTGGGAAATCATAGAGCCGGATTAAATTATCGTGAACAAGGGACATTCTTTACTAAAGGTTATGTAACTCAAAGTGTATTTTATGATGGAAAATATTCATTTACCAGTAAAAGAGCTAGAAATATAAGAGATGATTATTTTGGTCTTGGATTGATATTTATTAATGACCGTGCTGGAGATTCACGAATGGGTGTAACTCAAATAGGATTGTCGGTTGCCTATTTTAAGGAGCTCATAGAAAATCATATCTTCTCAATTGGTTTTCAAGGAGCTTTTGGGCAAAGAAGTATTGATTTTACAAATCTTACATGGGGTTCTCAATATAGTAACAATTATTATAATGCAGATATTCCTCCAGAATATATAACAGGGGGAGAGAATTTTACTTTCCCTGATGTTACAACAGGTATCACATGGAAATATGAAAAAGATAGATATTTGAATACTAGGTTGGGTGCTTCTTTTCATCATGTTAATTCTGTTAAATTAAAATACTTAGATGTAGAAAATGAAATATTAGATAGAAAATTAATAATTCATGGAGAAATATACTATATGTTAAGAAGGACAGTAGTAACCTTTATTCCATCATTTTTATATGAACGACAAGGTAAAGTTCAAGAAGGAATATATGGAATGTTATTAAAATTACAAGTAAGTGAGACGAATTATTCCAGTAAACTTATGGAAAATTGGATTGGTTTTGGAGCCTACCATCGATATAAAGATTCATTTATCCTAACATTAGTTGTAAGCTCCAAAAACACAAGAATAGGTTTTAATTATGATTTTAACACTTCTTCGCTATCACGTGCAAGCAATTATAAGGGAGCTATTGAGGTGTCATTAACATTCCATATACCTTACGAGAAAAGAAGAGGAGGTAATACACTATTGTAGAATTATATATAGTAAAATAATAGTAAATACATGTTAGAAATCAATATTATGTTGATAATGTATTAAATGGCATTGGTATATGTGAAATATCAATTACAAATAATAAAACAGGAAAGGTAATACATGAGGATAAATCTTTTTTTATAAGAATTGCAAGAAAAAATAAAATTAGCTTAACTTTTATAATTCAAAATGTAAATAAGAAACTGGAATATCCGTGCCAGTACTTATAACAAATACCTTATTACCGCAATGCTTATGCCTTGTATCTGTTGTAATTTTATTAAGTATTTTAATTAATTTTCAATATTATGAATAATTTAAAAAAACTTAAATTTCTAAGTATAATATTAATTTTATTATTGTCAGTTAGTATAAATACTAATGCGCAAATGTTTAATAATAAAGGTGCTGATGTATTTAATACCGCTTTTGTCAGAGTTTTAGGCGATGTAAGTAACAATAATACAGGTGTAATTGAAAATAATGGAACTTTTGTAATAGACAATAATGTTATTAATAATGCAACAATAAATGGTGATGGCTTGTATGAAGTTTCAGGTAATTGGGAAAATAATTTAACTTTTAATTCAGGAACAAGTAAAGTTATTTTAGAAGGAATAAACCAATTAATAACAGGAACATCTATTTCCTCATATTATGATTTAGAACTTACAGGAAGTGGAATAAAAACACAAACAATAGATTCTTATGTAACAGATTCATTAATCCTTAATGATAGAGAATTAGCTACAGATAACAATACTATGTTTTTTACTAATACTAATACTGGAGCGATAACTCGCACAACAGGTTTTGTTAGTAGTTTAGGAAATGGAAGTTTATCAAGAGCAACTTTAAGTAATTCAACTTATGAATTTCCTGTAGGTTCAAGTGTTGGTACTTTAAGATACCGACCTATTGAAATTATACCCGCTTCGGCAAATTCAAATACTTTTACAGTACGAATAGCTAATAATGATGCAACAATTGATGGTTACAACAGAGGATTACTTGAAGCAGGAATATGTGCAGCAAACCCTGATTATTATCACAGAATAAACAGAACAACAGGAAGCGATGCTGCTGATATTTCAATATTTTATGATGAAACGGCTGATGGATTATGGCTTGGAGCAGCTCAATGGAATACAATACCATCATCATTATGGGAAGATGTAGGATTAGTAAATGTAACATCAGCAATACCATTAAGTGATGTTACTGTGCAAAACTGGAACGATTTTACAACAGACCCATATATATTGACAACAACAGCTCCTGTAGTTAACGATATTGTCGACCAAACAGTATGTGACACATATACCTTACCAGTAATAACAGGAA
>CAYTAU010000002.1:10636-29707 GCA_964435855.1 uncultured Bacteroidales bacterium
TGTAAGTTCACCAGTAACAACATCACAAACTATATACATTTATGATAATAATGGAGCATGTACTGATGAAGAAAGTTTTACGGTAACGGTAAATCTTACTCCAACAATTAATGATATTGTCGACCAAACAGTATGTGACACATATACCTTACCAGTAATAACAGGAACAAACTTATCAGGAAATGAAAATTACTACACAGCAACAAATGGAGGAGGTTCAGTTGTAAGTTCACCAGTAACAACATCACAAACTATATACATTTATGATAATAATGGAACATGTACTGATGAAGAAAGTTTTACGGTAACAATAAATCCCATTCCAACTATAACTTCAGGAAGCAATTCTGCAATTTGTGATGGAGACGACCTTAATTTAACTGAATCGGGAGGAAATGCAACATCTTGGTTGTGGACAGGACCAAATGCATTTAACTCTACTGATCAAAATCCCACAATAGTAGGAGCAACAACTTTGGCAAGTGGAATATATACAGTTGCCGGAACAATTGATGCTACAGGATGTACATCATTTAATACTGTTAATGTTACTGTTAATCCTGTTCCAACTATTGATGCAGTTGATACATCATTTGTAACATCATGTATACCTCCTTATGATGGAACAATAACAATTACTGCTACAGGAACAAATTTAGAATATTCTATTGACGGAGGAACAACTTTTCAAGCAGGCAATGTGTTTACAGGATTAGACAACATTACTGTATATGATATAATTGTTAGCAATTCCATAACCGGATGTAGTACAATATTAGATTCTACAATAATATTAAGCAATACATCGGGACCATCAATTGATAGTGTTATAACTGTTGATGTAGATTGTTATGGTGGTACAACAGGACAATTGGTTATACATGCAACAGATGCAACTCAATATAGTATTGATAATGGCAGTAATTATTTCGTCGATTCTACTTTTACGGGGTTAAGCGAAGGCACATACAACATAATGGTAATGGATGCAGGTAATTGTCAGGATATTTATGTTGTTACAATAAATGAGCCTACAGAATTATTAACAAGTTTTACAGATTCTACATCTATTTTGTGTTATGGAGATAGCAATGGATCAATTACTGTTACTCCAAGTGGAGGAACTCCAGGATATACCTACTTTTGGGATGGAGGAAGTACCCCAACAGATTCCATTGCTACAGGATTATCAATAGGAACGTACAATGTTACAGTAACTGATAATAACGGATGTACAAGTGTTGACAATATTACAATAAGTGAACCTACAGAATTATTAACAAGTTTTACAGACTCTACATCTATTTTGTGTTATGGTAATACTGGCTCAGTTACTGTTACTCCAAGTGGTGGAACACCAGGATATACTTATTTATGGGATGGAGGAAGTACTCCAACAGATTCTATTGCTATAGGATTATTAGCAGGAATATACAATGTTACAGTTACCGATAATAACGGATGTACAAATACTGACAATATTACAATAACCGAACCTGATTCATTAAGTTTAAATATTAATACATTTAATAATGCAACATGTGGAGGATCTGA
The DNA here is from genome assembly GCA_964435855.1 of uncultured Bacteroidales bacterium. Taxonomy (GTDB): domain Bacteria; phylum Bacteroidota; class Bacteroidia; order Bacteroidales; family CAYTAU01; genus CAYTAU01. The sequence goes on from CAYTAU010000002.1 coordinate 12,191, forward strand.
TGGTATGGCTACAGCTACTGTAACAGGAGGAACTTTCCCTTACAATTATTTATGGAACGATCCACTTGCCACTACCGACACTACTGTAACAGGATTAAGTTCCGGTACTTACACGGTATATGTGAGTGATGATAATGGATGTAATGATTCATTATCTATTTTTATTGACAATCAGGGTGGTGGAACAATTTCCATAGACTATGTTCATGACGTATTATGTTATGAAGACACCAATGGTGCTATTGTAGTTACAATATCAAGTGGAACACCCGATTTCATATTCTATTGGTCAACAAATGATACGGTAACAACAAGTTCGTATTCTGATACTTTAGCACATCTTGTCGCAGGAAATTATTCTGTTACAGTAATGGATGACAATGGTTGTTCATCTGATACTGTAATAATCGTTAATGGCCCAACAGCACCACTTACAGCACCATATACTGTAATTGATGTTTCATGTTATGGCTTGAGTGATGGTGAAATACATATGAATACAACAGGAGGAACACCCGGATATACATACATATGGGCACCAAGTGGTGGTACTGAAAATAACAATATTTATTCTGGTTTACCTGCTGTAACCTTTGCTGTTACTGTTACAGATGCAAACGGTTGTTCAACAACAATACCCAAAATTGATGTAGGAGAACCCGATGCTTTAGAAATTACTTTCTCAGGCAATATGCCATTATGCTATGGTTATTCGGATGGTATTTGTTATGTGTCAGCCTCAGGAGGAACAGAGCCATATAATTTTGTATGGTCAGAAGGTACACAGGGCTCAACAATTTCAAATATAAGTACAGGTGAATATTATGTTACATTAACAGATGAAAATTCATGTGTAAAAATTGATACATTACAATTACCACCATTAGAACAAATATTATATACCGAAGAAATTATAAATGCAAGTTGCATAGGTAATAATGATGGAGAAATTACATTAGAAGTCTATAATGGCAACTCTCCATTCACATATACATGGGATACAAATCCAATTCAAACAGATTCTTCAGTAACAGGATTAATAGTCGGAATTTATGAGGTAACGATAACTGATAATGATGGATGTGAAATAGTAAGTACATTTGAAATTTTAGATGGAACAACATCATGTTTAATAATACCAACATTATTTACACCTAACAATGATGGAATAAATGATAATTGGGAATTAAAAGGAATTTGGATACAAAATGATATACATATTGAAATTTACAATAGGTGGGGAGATGTTATTTTTAGCCATGATGGCAGCGGAAGTGAATATGATTCAAGCAGATGGGATGGTACATGTAATGGAAAAGAATTGCCTATTAGCTCATATGTATATTTAATAGACTTGAAAGATGGTAATGAGGTAATTCAGGGAATAGTAACCATAAAAAAATAACAATAATGAGAAAATTAATATTTATTATTATCAGTTTTATTTTATTCATCTTCATATCAAAAGCACAACAAATGCCCTTATACAGTCAGTATATGATGAATGGCTTTTTGCTAAATCCCGCTATGGCAGGTAATGTAGATTACATTCCTTTGCGATTAACAGTACGTCAGCAATGGGTAGGAATAAATGATGCTCCTTCAACACAGGCAATAAGTGGCCATTATTTGTTTAATAACAAAAAAATGGGGCTGGGGGGCTATATTTATAACGATATGTTTGGTCCTATAAGACAAACAGGATTACAAGCTTGTTACTCTTATCATTTACAATTGGGAACAAACAATAAGTTGGCTTTAGGAATTGCTTTCAAAGCATTTCAGTTTGAATATGATGAAACAGCATTAACAGTTATAGATGAAAATGATCCCGTTGTTCAAAATGCAAAAGAAAGTACATTTATACCGGATGCCGACCTTGGGGTATATTTTTATGATGACGAACACAGATATTTTGTAGGTTTTGCTGCTACACAACTTATTGAGTTAGATATAAAATTAGACGAAAGTAATAAAAACAGTATGGTTCGCCACTATTATTTTACAGGTGGTTATAAATTTAAGATCAGTGAAGAATTTGATGTTGAACCATCAATACTTGTCAAAGGAACAGAAAAAACACCATTTCAGCTTGACTTTAATGCAAAAGGCTATTACAAGAAAAATTACTGGCTTGGTGTTTCATATCGTACAGCACAGGATATTGTTGCTATTTTGGGAATTAAGGTTGATAAATATTACATTGGCTATGCCTTTGATTATTCATTCAGTAACATTCATAATTACTCTAGTGGTTCGCATGAAATAATGATTGGCTTTAATATTGGTGAAGGAGCTAATACAGGGTCAAGTCTATTGTAAATATAACAAATATAGCCATTTGATCTTATACAGCAATCAAATGTCTTAAAACGACAATTAAACAATACTGATAATTATCAAAACAATTTTACAATATTTTGTTTTGAAGCCTTTTATGAACTAATATTATTCATATTATTTTTAACCTTAAGCAAAAATTCTTCAAACACATTAAAATTTGTAGCAATTATTTCTTTACCATAAACATAATTGTTTTTACCGGAAAAATCACAAACTTTTCCTCCGGCTTGTTGAACTATTAATGCTCCTGCAGCAACATCCCATGGACTTAAACTATATTCATAAAAAGCTTCAAATCTGCCACATGCAACATAGGCAAGATCGGTTGCGGCAGAACCAAGTCGCCTTACTCCATGTGAGTTTTTCATAAAATATTCAAGAGAGACAAGAAAAGGTTTTATCCTTTTATAATCGTAATAAGGAAATCCTGTTGCAATTAAAGAATCGCTTATGCTTAACCTTTTTGAAACTTTTATTTCTTTTCCGTTCAAATACGCTTTACTTCCCTTCCATGCATAAAAACATTCATCTAAACCTATCTCATAAACTACACCCATTATCACATTTTCTTTATCAGATAAGGCAATAGATATTGCATAAGGAGTAATACCGTGAATATAATTTGTTGTTCCGTCAAGCGGATCAATTATCCATTTTAGATCATCGTTTTGTTTATCAATAGTATTTTCCTCAACTATAAAGCCGGCATCGGGTAATATTTTTTGTAATTCGGTAACAATTTTCTTTTCTGCATTTCTATCAACATAAGTTACAAAATCATGTATGCCTTTATTTTCAATATTATCTATTGCAATATTAGATTTTTGTTCTTTTATAAATACACCAACTTCTCTTGCCAGTTCACATACTTTTGTACAAATATTCTTTAAATCCATATCATTTACTACATAATAATTTATGTAAAATTAAATATAAATAGTGGTTTTAAAAATGAAACACCATACCCACTTTAACGGATTTAATTTTAAATGCATTATAAAATTCTGCCAAAGCCGGCAATTCAGTACAATGAGAAGGTAAAATATTTTGAATATTCTGTTTTTTAAAAAATTTAATAGTTTCTTGTGTTTGTAAATCATTTTCTTTCAAATGAAATCCACCCATAACTGTATTGATTTTTTTTAAACCGGTTATTTTTTTCGCATATTCAATGGTATTACAAATGCCTGCATGTCCGCAACCCGTAATTATTATTAATCCTTTTGGCGACCTGATAGCGATAGCAGAATCGTCAGTAATAAAATCTTCAGAATTATCTTCTTTTACAAAACTTGTTGTTTTTGCTTCAAAATCATTAATTCTTGGAATTTCTCCCAAAAAGAAAATATTATTTGATATCATAAATGGTGTTTTCGATTTTATTAAATGAAACCGTTCACTTATTTGTTTTTCATCTAATGATAATCCAATATTTATATTATCTGTTTTTCTGTATCTTTTAATAAAAACATCGGGATGACAAATTAGTTTTTTGTCTTTTAGATATTTTAATCCGTTTCCATGATCAAAATGCCCGTGACTTAGCACAATAGTATTAATATCATCAAGTGAAATTTTTAATTTTTCTGCATTTTTCAAGAACATATCAGATTGTCCAAAATCAAACAATATTTTTATGTCATCTTCAATTAGATAAGATAATCCATGTTCGGCAGTAAATCCTATACTTGCCACGTTTTCAGTTAGTACTGTTAGTTTCATAATAAATCAATTATTTCATAAAAATCATTATATTTTAGTCTGATAAAGAGTAAATTTTTTATAATAGTTTTGATTTATAAAATATACCCCTTTCCTGTTTAATAGTTTCAATTTTATTTTCATCTTCCAATACTCCAAGATATTTGTTTATCTCATTAATATGAATTCCGAGAATTTTTTGTATATCATCAAGGGTACAAGGTCTTCTTGCAATGGTTTCTAAAATAGCAGTCTCAGTATCTTCACGATAAGATTTAATATCTTTTCTTTCTGTTACAGATGCTATGATTTCAACATTTTCAAGATTCCAAAAATCTGCAATTTGTTGTAATTCTGCTTTGCTTGCAGCTCTAATATTGTCAATTGTTCCCGGTCTGTCAAGAGAGTTTAACTGAATGCTGTCAGGATTAATTTTAACAAAAGCATCTCTTAATAATTTTAAATTTTCAGTATTATCATTAAAATTCGGAAGAATAAAAACTTCCAGCCATATTTTTCCTTTAAATTCTTTTCTGAAATCAATAAGGCCTTGTATATATTCATTGATATTAAGTTTGTGAAATGGTCTGTCAATTTTACGAAATGTTAAATCTGATGCCGCATCCAATGATGGCAAAACAAGGTCTGCTTTTAAAAGTTCTGTTCTAACTTGTTTTTGGTTAAATAAACTCCCATTTGTTAGTACGGCCACAGGGATATTTGGCCAGTTTGATTTAATAAACTCTAAAACTTTTCCAATACCTGAGTTGAGAGTAGGTTCTCCTGCTCCCGAAAAAGTGATATATTCAGGAATTGGATTATTGTTAAAAAAGTGTTTTAATTCTTTCAAAACATCATTAACAGGGACATATTCTTTTCTTTCTATTGTTAAGTTTGTTGTTCGTCCACATTCACAGTATACACAATTTAATGAACATACTTTATGTGGAACAAGATCAACACCGAGAGACATTCCCAAACGTCTTGATGGTACAGGTCCGAATAAATATTTGTACATGAGCTACAATTTAAAATTTTAGATTTATGATTTTCAATTATAAGCCAAACGTATTTTTTCGTTGGCTAATGTCGGTTGAATAAATTCTTTCCATTTTGATGATTTCCAAGTCCCTAATTTTGTATGAACATTAAAATATTTTTGTGGTATAGGATGAGTTCCGACAACAACTTTGATCTTATATCTTTCTTCGATATATTTTTTGAAATGACTTATATTATTACAGGGTGGATATCCAACAACTAAACCTGTTGCAAGATGAATTACCTGTGCTCCGTTTTTTATCATTTCTTCAGGAGAATATTCAATATTTCCTCCAGGACATCCTCCGCAGGTAGTATATCCCACTAATTCCAATTCATCTTCTTTTTTATAAATACTAAAAGCACCTTCTCTGTTTTGCATAGACCTAAAACACTTACCTCCGGCACAAGTGTGGTAACGATTACAAATAATAATTCCGATTTTTATTTTCATCTGTTTTTATTTAAAATATTTTTTCCATTCTATCAAATGCTTTATTTATAGTTTCTTCAGGAACACAGAAAGAAAGCCTGATATGATTTTCGCCTGTTGGTCCAAAAGCTATACCCGGGGTTGTAGAAACTTTAACTTTTTCTAATAGATCTTTACTAAATGCAAAAGAGTCATTTCCAATATCTCCTAATATTTTTGGGAACATCAAATATGAACCATCAGGCTTAACATATTGAAAAACAAAATTTAATCTGTTAAGTCGTTCACACATAAGATTTCGGGCTTTAAGATAATGCAGCCTAAATTCTTCAACACATTCCTGAGAGCCTTTTAACGCAGCAATTGCCGCATATTGAGATGCAACCGGTGCGCAAATAGCAAATGGAATATGTGCTTTTTTTACCTGAGCAAGAATTTCTTCATCGGCATGAAGATATCCTATACGCCAACCAGTCATCGCATAGGTTTTAGTAAAAGTATAATTTGTTATTACATTTTTTTTCATTTCAGGAATGGAGGCTATACTAAAATGTTTTTTATCGTCAAACGTAAAATATTCATAAGCTTCATCAGTAATAATAGTAAGATTATTTTCTAAAGCTATTTTAGCTAATTTACGAAGTTCTTTTTCAGAAAAAACAGTTCCTGTGGGGTTGCTCGGAGTACAAAGCATTATTGCTTTTGTTTTTGGTGTAATTGCGTTTTTAATAGCTTCTATATCTAAGGCAAAATTGTTTTCTTCAATTAAAGGGATTAGAATAGGGTTACCCGAAGCAAGCCTGACTTGTGTGATGTGAGTTGAATATGTTGGAGTAGGAAGAATTACTTCATCACCAGGGTCAATTGTTGCCATAACAGAAGCGGCGAGTCCTTCTATTGCTCCTACGCTTACAATAATTTGCGATATATTTGCTTCGATATTATTGTCCCGTTTGAGTTTTTTCACAATTTCTTCTCTTAATTCAGGTAGTCCTTCACTTTGAGAATATCCTCCGGTTAATCCCTTATTAATTGCAGAAATAACGGCATCGTTTATGTGTTTGGGTGTTCCTGTAGTAGGTTTTGCCCATGATAAAAACGCAACATCATCATATTGCTTTGATAATCTTGTCATTTCGTGAATGGCAGATTTTTTGATTTGTTCTACTCTGTTTGAAATATTCATAATATTTTATTTTTTAAATATTAATAAAATTCATATTAGTTACTACTCTCCTTTAACAAATATTTTAACTAAAGAATCATTTATAAAGTCTTCATCATGATGTCCTAATTCTACTTCTGCTTCCATATTTTTAAAAGTTATTTCGCTATCAACAGTAGGTAAAAAAGGTTTTATATCTAATACAGGAGTGCCATTAAAAGCATCTATATTACTTACAAATAATTTATTATTTCTTATTGAGTCAAGTTTTATTAAAGATAAACCAATAGGATTAGGTCTTCGTGGACTACGTGTTGCAAATAATCCAAATTTATGCTCGCTTTCAGGTGGTCTTACGATATTATCCCATCCTTTGGCTTCGTGAAAATGATAAAGCACAAAAATATATTCAAATTTATCTAAATATTTAAGACCTTTAATATATTCATCTTTTAAAATAATTATTCCACGAGATGAAGTATCTAACATTCCCTGTCTGGGAGCTCCTGTTTTGATGGTATATTTTGTATAAAAAATCCCTATAGGTTTATAAGCTATATTATCATTATTGCAAGATAATAATATTAATAAAGGAATAATTAATAATAAGATGTATTTGAAATTCATATCCAAGTTTAATTGTTTTTTCATTTAACCCAAGTGTACATAAAAAGATTGGTTAATGCAAAAATATCTATGTTTTGGTATTTTAATATTATGCTTAATTGTCTTTATAGAACAAATGTGGTTTTATTATTTTTATCAAATTTAATATTTATATCTTACAGTGTTATATCACATTCTCTTTTGCCAAAAACAATTGTACCTAATCTAACCATATTGCTTCCTTCTTCTATTGCTATTTTATAAGAATTTGACATTCCCATAGATAAAGTATTCATATTTACATTTGGCAAATTCAATGTTTTTATTTTATCAAAAATTTGTTTTGTTTTTCTAAAATATGGTCTTGATTCTTCAGGATTTCCGAATCTAGGACCCATAGTCATTAATCCTTCTAACTTCAAATAATTAAGTTTAGAAATTTCCCTGACTAAATTTTCAACATTCTTATATTCTGGTTTTATACCTGCTTTTGTTATTTCACTTCCAATATTTATTTCTATTAAAACAGAAATTACACTTTTACCTGTTTTTTCTATTCTTCTATCTATAGCTTGGGCTTTTTCCAAAGAATCTATAGTCTGTATTACATCAAAAATTGGGAGGGCTTTATTTATCTTGTTTTTCTGCAAATGACCTATCATATGCCATTTAACAGCATTTGCCTTTTCGCCTAATTCTTGTTTCATTTTTTCAGCTTCTTGAACATAGTTTTCTCCTATGTTTGTCGCACCAGCTTCAATAACTTCTTTGATTTCTTCTGCTAATTTAGTTTTACCTGCTAATACTATGGTTACATAATTAGGTATTTCTTTTGTTATTTTTTGATAATTTTCAGTAATACTCATTTTTTTACTTTTATTTTAGTTATTTTAAATTTCAACTCATTTTAGTCATTTTGTCTCATAATCTGTCGTATCCCGATAGCTGTCGGGAGTGAACGCTTACAATAATATTAATCTGTTTATTTCTTTCATCAAAACCTTTTTTGTTTTAAAACCTGTTATTCTCTTAACTTCTTTTCCGTTTTGAAAAATAATAAGCATTGGAATATTTTTTACTTTAAATTTTTTTGCCAGTTGTTGTTGGTGTTCTACATTAACTTTGGCAACTTGAACTCTTTTATTTTCTTTTTCTGCAATTTCATTTAATATTGGTGTCATCATTTTACAAGGTGCACACCATGATGCCCAAAAATCAACGATTACAATGCCTTTTCTTATTTGCATCTTGAAATTTTTATTATTAAGTATTTTTATTTTATTGCTAGTTTTAGCTTCCTGTATATTGTTCATTTTCTTATAATTATACGCAAAGATAACTATAAAAAGTAAAACAATTCCGATAATAATTAATACTATAAGCATAAATTTATTTTTTTATCCATATTTGATAGTTTTAATGTAATCATTAAAACAAAATCTTTTGTTTTATCCTGATAAGGCAGGTTATCAGCAACAGCATCAACAACATTAATGTTTTTCATCTTTGCTTTTTCCAGTATTGCTTTTGAAGGTTCAATTTCTTGTTTAATCCCCAATGGTTCTGCAAAAATTCCTGTTCCAGCACCTATTTCGACTCCATTTCCATTATCGGGCATAACCTTTTAATAGCACTTAATTCAGATTGAAAAGCATATTCATTTTCAACAAACCAATTATCATATTGATTAGAATAATTATCAAATGGTTCTGTTTTTGACATTATTTATTATTTTTCTATTGGTGATTTTAAAATACCAGATTTTATTGTAAATAATTTATAGTCAGACGAGCTATTATTCCATTCATCTTTAATCCAATGCAGGTGTTTGTTTAGTATATCAGTTGCATTCTCTATTTTTTCGGAATAGATAATTATAGGAATAAAATATTCGTTAACAATATTAATATTTTTGCCAAATTGCATAGAAACTAATACGTTTACTTCTTTATTTTTTAAAAATTTAATAATATCATCGGCTTTATTTTTTAAATTTTCATCAAGTAATTTGAAATTATTAATCTCTTCACTTATCAATACAATTTTGTCTTCAATTTGTTTATATATGAGATATTTATCAGCATATCCAAAATGTTTTTTAATAAATTGATTGTTCTTGTTTACAGCAAATGCAAATTTTAAATTCATAACTTAAGTTTTATTTTTTTATATATTGCTTTCCTTTATTTCAAAAATATTTCCGTTTTTGTCTTTAATAAATATCAAATCAAACATATCTCTTTTTATTCTAATACATATATATCCTTGTTTTATTGCTTTTTCAACAAGCTCTTCTCTCTTTTGTATTGCAATACAAACATGATTATAGCTTTGATTATTTTGCATGTTTGTTACAAAAATCTCAAAAAATAATTTGTCTTTTTGTAGTAAAAAGACAAGAACTTCTTTTTCTATTTTGAAGATATTATTAGCAAGTTCTTTATTTAAAACAAAGCTTTTAACTTCTTCCATCTCAAGAATATTGAAATAAAAGTTTTTAATTTCTTCGGTATCAGTTACAGATAATGCAATGTGTTCTAATTTCATTTATTTTGATTTTAGATTAAGATGATTTCTAATTTCACCCTTGTTCCATTCATCAATTATAATATTTATTTTTTTTTGAATTATTTTTGTGCATTCAGAAATATCTTTATTATTCATTAAAATACAAACAAATTTTTTTTTAATTCGTTTTATATTTGGTCCATAGATTTTGGAAATAACAACTTTAACATTTTCATTTTTTAGCATTTTTGCAACACTTTTAGCTTTTTTAGGGTCAGCGTGAATTTCTTCATCATCTTCTTCTGTTGTATTACTTATCTTTTTTATAAACTTAGCATCAGATAATGAAATTTCATAAATCATATAATAATCCGCATCTCCAAAATGCTTGTTTGTAAATGATTTTCCATTATCAGTTGCAAATGCTGTAATAATTATTTCCATGTATTTTCATTTAATAAATATTCAATAATTCTTATTCCTAAAGCAAATATAATATTTATCATAGTTTTTCAGCTTTAAGTAATCTCACATATTTTTTAAAATAATAACTTTCACTAAATTTATTGAAACTGTGTTCTTTTAATATTGATTTCCAGTCTTTTTCAATAAAATCGAAAGCATATTTACATTCAATTTTTTTAAAAATTATGCGATGATGAAATGGCATTTTACTCATGTCGAATTCTGCAAAATCAAGTATGTTAAAAGTACCTCCTGGTTTTAAATTATTATATGCATTTTTAATAACTATTTTTCTTATTTCATGTGGAAAACCATGTATTACAAAACTGATAAAAATTTTATCGAATTTTTGGTCTAGTTCAAGGGGCTGATCAATTCTTTTATTTATAAATTTTATATTTGAAAATTGCTTACAGTTGTGAGTGAATTTTTTTTCCATGTCTTCCGAAATATCAAGTCCTGTCAATAGTGAATCATCGGACATATATTTATTCATTAATAAAATATTTCGTCCGGTTCCACATCCCATGTCAAGTATTTTGTCATTAGGTTTTACTTCTAAATCCTTAATAGCTTTTTTTATAAAAGGTTTATATAAACCAAAAGAAGTAATGTTCATTACCTTATCATAATGTTTTGCTGAAAATTTTGACAATTCAACGCCTGAATCAGGATAAAGTTTATTTGCTTTATTCATTTTATTCATCTTTATAAATTTTTAAAAACTCTTGCAAGCGAATATCCTGGAGCATCAATTTTTAAGTCCAAAAAATATCCAAATGGTGTTTGTTCAACTTGAAAGCCTGAATTTTTAAGTCTTTCGTCAATATTGTTGAATAATGATTTTGTGAATTTTGGTTCTGCTTTACTTTCCGACAGATGAGCAAAAGAATGTAAAATAATTTTTTTAGTATTATTTTTGCCTGCAATCCATTTAAGATTTTTTAGTAATTTTTTCTTAACTGTTGTTTCATTTTCCTCATCTTCTTTTTCAACCTGAATAAATGCAGTCTGAATATTTTCAAATTTTTTTTCTTCCGAAAAATCAGGCATTGATTCAATAGTTTTAATAGTTGGTTTAAACGAAAAATTGTTCATATATATCATCAATAATTTCATATTTTTTTTATTAATAATTTAAAATGTGTTTTTTAAATACAATTGATTTACAAAAAAATAACTTGAAAATATTATTAAAGATACAATTATAAAAACCGCCGTAAATCCAATATAAAATATCAACAATCCTGCAATTAAAGGAAAAATCGTTGAAAATATTTTACCTGCTCCAGAAATTCCTGCGTAAATTGTACGATTTTCATTTGTTGAAATTTCTAATAAAATTCCATTATTAGAAATTTTAAAAAGAGAAACAAATATTCCTGATAAAATAAAAATAAATTGATAAAAATGTTGATTATTGCTCAATGACAAAGCCAAAACAGGAATAATACCTCCAATAATTAAAGCAATGATCAAAAAAACTTTATAATCAATTTTTTTAGATAGTTTATAAAATATTATACTAGCAAACAGCATGCCTATAATCCTGAATAACAAAAAGTTACCTATTAATTTATATGACAAATCGAAATTGTCTTTTGCTAACAAAATCAAAAATGGTAAAAACCCTATTCCAAGACCAAGAGTATTTATTATCAATAAATAATATTTCAGGTTTTTATTTCTTTTTATTTCTTTTGGGATTAGTTTAAAAAATTCAATTAAATTTTTTTTAACAGGATTTATTGAGCAAATCTCTTTTAAATTCCAAAAACCTAAAGAAGCAATTAACAATAAAATTCCTGCAATTAAAAATAGTAAAGAATAATTCTCAGGGTATTCAAATTGCCTTATAAGATACCTGACAACTATTGCCGATAGAAAGATGCCGATACTTGTTACAATTTCTTTAATTGAAAAAAAATGTTTTCTGCTTTCTTTTTTTACTGATTTCCCAAGGATGTCGATATACGAAACATTGGCATAACTACCACTAAATGAAAATATTGAAATCAGAATAAAAATTAATAAAATTATTGTATCACTTGTTAACGAATGGGAAAAAAAGAACAGAGCAGACATTAATAATAATGCTATAATTCTAAGATTTATTCCCAAAAGCAGGTATTTCAATTTGAGTGAGTTTTTAGATAATATTGGAGCAAATATTAACTGAAAAACACCTGAGCCTCCCAACATGATAGCTGTCAAAAATCCAAGAAGTATAGAATTACCTCCTGCTTTTATGAGCATTGAAGGGATAATTGTATCAACATCCATAAAGTTAGAAGCTAAAGCCAAAAATACTGCATGCCACAAAAAACTTCGGAAATTTATTTTTGAGCGTTTTTCTGAAATTTGCATTATTTAAAAATTTTTTCCCATTTCACTTTTGTTAATCCATATATCTACCTGCATTTACATCTATGACCTCTCCTGAAACATAATCGTTTTCAAGTAAATAAATAACCGTATGAGCTATTTCCTCTGGTTTAGCAATCCTGCTAAAAGGAGTTTGTTTTGATAACTTATTTTTTATGTCTGAAGATAGAAGTTCCGTATCTACCGGTCCTGGAGCTATTGCATTTACAGTAACCCGTGGAGCTAATTCTCGGGCAAGAGCAAAGGTCAAACCAATAATCCCGGCTTTTGATGCTGCATAATGAGAACCAATGGTACCTCCCATTTTACCTGCGATGGAAGATATATTTACTATTTTCCCATTGTTTTTTTCTAATTCTGCTTTAGCTGCTTTACAACAGTTAAAAACACCTGTCAGATTTACATTGATTACATTTTTCCATTCTTTAATACTTATATTTTCAATGGCTGAGTTTGAACCCGATATACCTGCATTATTCACTAAAATGTCAATTTTTCCAAATCTTTTCTTTATAAGCTCCACCATATCTTCAACCTGATTAAAATCTTTAACATTTACCTGTATCATTAAAGTTTTCACATTATGTTCTTTCAATTTTTGACTTGTTCTTTTTTACTTTTTCTTCGTTAAAATTTTAAACAGTAACTACAACTATGCTTGAAAATTTTACCTTAATAAATAAAAACATTAACGGGGTAATCTGGTTTCTATGAATTTAACTTCGACCACGACCTCCACCGCCTCTTCCTTGTCCTCTTCCATCTCGAGGTCCTTTTCCTAATCCTTTTCCCATTCCTTTTCCCCTTCCCATTCCTCTTAATCCTTCTCCCAAACCGCCTTTTGGATCATTAGAATACTGCAATTTTTTTTCTTTGTCAGAATAAATTGCTTGTGTAGGACAAACTGCTTCACATTCTCCACAATCTGTACATTTTACAGAATCAATTTTTGCTTTATCATTGCTCATTGATATTGCTTCAACAGGACAAACATTAATGCAGATTCCACATCCTGTGCATTTTTCTATTTCTATTTGAAACATTTTTTCTCCTTTTTTAAATATTTAGAACCAATAATTTGATGTTCTGTAAGTGCCATAATTATTTATAATTCCCTTAATTTTTTGTTTTTATAAGCATCATAAGCTTTTTTTACTGTCATATCGTTAGCACCAATATAAATTTTAATATTTGATTGTTCGAGAGCAGATGCAGCATTTCCTCCTGGTCCATTCCCTGTAATTAAGATATCGGGGTTTAATTCAAATAATTTTTGAGATGTTTGAGGACCTGCCCCATGTGCCGTATTGGCTATTTCTCTGTTATCAAAATGAGAAAATTCATCTTTTTCTTCATCATAAACAAGAAAAAATTCTGTTCTTCCAAAACGAGGATCCATCATTGAATCCCACTCTGTTCCTTTTGTTGTAAATGCAATTTTCATTTATTTAAAATTTTGTATTTAGTTAATAATTTGCTTTATTTTATCCCAACTTTCAATAACTATATTTTTTAAATTTCCATTATCATATTCAACAATTGTTTGCCCGTTTGTCATTGCTCTTGTAAAATTTTCATCGTAAGGGAAATTTGCAATATGAATAATATTTTCTTTTTTAAGAAATACTTTTATTTCTGCACATACTTTTGTATTAATGTCCGATTTATTAATAATACATCCTGCTTTAATATTGAATTTTTTCACTAATTCATAAACTCTTTTTAAATCATGTAATCCTGAAACACTTGGCTCAGTTACCAAAACTACAAAATTTGCACCTGAAAGTGATGATACAACAGGGCATCCTATTCCTGGAGAACCGTCAACAATTATAATATTTTTATTATTTTTTTCAGCGAACTGTTTAGCTTCATTTTTTACTTTAGCAACTAATTTACCTGAATTTTCCGCACCAATACCAAGTTTTGCATGGAGCATTGTGTTTCCAACTTTTGTTTTGGAATTATACCATTTACCAACATTCTGTATTTCGTTTGTTATTGCATGTTCTGGACAAATCCTTGCACAATATCCGCAACCTTCACAATCTAATGGTTTAACAATATATTTTCCATTTATTACAGGGATAGCATCAAAACGACATACTTCAGCACATTTACCACATTGTGTACATTTGTCCTGATCAATAACAGCAATTTCTCCGCTGTAAAAATCTTCTGATTTAGCAAAATCGGGTTGTAAAAGAAGGTGCATATCTGCAGCATCTACATCACAGTCTGCAACAACAACATCTTTTGCTCCGAGATATGCAAATGATGCAGTAATAGATGTTTTTCCTGTTCCTCCTTTGCCTGATATTATTACTATTTCTTTCATTTTTAATATTTTGTCATTAATTGATAAATTTTTTCTAATTCATTTTTTACTTTAGGAATTTCATTATAAATTAATTTTCCGTGAGAATATAGTTCCGCTATTTTGCGGTTATTAGGTATTTTAGCAATAACAGGAATTTTTTCTTTATTACAATATTCAGTAACATCATTATTTCCAATTCCATAACGATTAATTACAACACCAAATTCCTTTTTTAATATTTTCACTGTTTCAACAGCAAGTTTCAAGTCATGTAAACCGAAAGGTGTTGGTTCTGTAACAAGAATCACAAAATCGCTGTCTTTTGTTGCTTCAATTACAGGGCATGATGTTCCAGGTGGTGAATCATACAATTTTATTACGTTATCAGAAAAATTTTTATCAATATATTCTTTTGTTTGTGAAATTAATGGCACAGCCTGTTCTTCTCCAATGTTTAAACGACTTTCAATAAAATCAATTTTTCCTTTTTGAAAATGTTTTAATTCCCCCATTTTTTTTTGGAACATTGGTAGTGCAGATGTAGGGCATAATTCGGAACAGGCATAACAGCTATGGCATAATTCCGGAAAAACTATGATTTGTTCTTTTATTTGTATTATTGCATGAAAATTACAGGATTTTTGACAAATACCACATAAAGTACATTTATCTTCGTCCCATTTAGGAAACATTTTAAACTTATCTTCTTTTTTTATAAGTTTTCCTTTAATGAATAATCCTGAATTAGGCTCTTCAACATCTAGATCAATTAGAACAACATTATTTTTTTCTGCAAAATATGATGCAAGATTTGTTGCAAGAGTAGTTTTTCCAGTACCGCCTTTTCCGCTTGCAATTGCTATTTTCATTTGTTTATATTTTTGTAATTAACAGGTATTTAATTGTATCCATTTATAAAAAATTTATAATCAGAAATTGAAAAATAGGCTATTTTAAAAATGAGTTTTCCCAAATTTCCTCCCGCCTAAGGCGGAGAGGTTAGGAGGGGCCTTTACTATTATAAACGACAAAATCTCCGCTTTTAACTCCAAGATAATTCCCTATTACATCACATTTTATCATTAAAAGAAAAAATATCTTTTTATTATGAACATTTAATAAGCCTTCCAAATTTCCCTGGCCTTTTGATATTATTAAGTCTGCCTTATCATAAATATCCATAAATTCATCAGAACATTTATCTAAAATTGTTGAAGGAGCATCATAGCCGTTTGAAATTACTTTAACAACTTTGTCAATACCAACATATCTTGCATCTTTAATAGTAGCATCATTCATAACAGGATTTCCCTTAACTGCATAATAAACATTTGGATGTTTAATTGTTTCTAAAAAAAGTTTATCCATTACTATTTCGCCTGCATTATCGCCGAGAAATAAAATGGTTTTTGACTCATTAATCTTATTTTTTAAAAGCAAACTGTCATCAATTGCAAAATCGGATGTTAATACTTTATTTACAGTATTGTTGAAATACTTTTGGCTATTATTAGAGAAATCAGGAACTGCTGCAACATCCATAATATTTCCGGCTATTGATAATCGCAAAGCTGTATCATAACTATTGTCAGACTGCAATACTTTCTTTTTTAAATCATCATATTGTTGCAAAGCCAAATCGTTACTTATCTTTTTTAATTCAAGATGTGAATCATATATTTTAGTATAATTAGCGACAATGTGATTAATTTCTCTTGCAGCTACAGGGGTTAATATATTTGCATCAACATTTGAAATATATGTAAAAAGTTCGTTTACTATTTGATCTTTTTCTTCTTCTTTCAAATTAAAATCATAAATCATTTTTTCAGATGATCTTATCAAACAAAATTTGCATTTATAGTTCATATCAATAGAGACCTACATTAATGATCACAAAGATTTTGCCCCGTCTGAAGTTTATTATTCAGATATTGTTCAACAAGTTTTTTTGGTGTTTCGGCATCTACTCCTACATAAACCTCAATATTGTTTTGTGTAAAGAGATTTTGTGCTTTTTGTCCCATGCCTCCAGCAATAATTATTTTAACGCCCATGCTTGCTAAAAATTCAGGATAAACTCCAGGCTGATGTACCGGAGGACTTACAAAATCTTCATTAATAATATTACCATTTTGAGTTTCAATTATTGCAAATTTTTCGCAATGACCGAAATGAGCTGTTAATTGATCATTAAAAGTTGGAACTGCAAATTTTATTTTCATACCTATTTTATTTATTTAATAATTCTTCTCTTATCATATTATGTCCGCATTTTGGACATTTAATTGTTGTGCATTTAACACCTTGTTGGTGGGGTATTTTTTCTCCACATTTTGCACATACGCAAAAACCACCTGTGCCAAAAGCACCACCGTTATTGCGACCTTGTCCGCCTCCGCGACCTAATCCTCTGCCGCCTCCGGTGCCTTGATTTTTCCCTTGATTTTTCATTTTTTCATTTTTAAATTATTTAATACTTGTAATAAGATTACCATTATCGTAATTGCGAGTATTTATAGATATTGGTACTCGCAATTACGAATTTAA
>CAYTAU010000002.1:29807-120438 GCA_964435855.1 uncultured Bacteroidales bacterium
CATTATCGTAATTGCGAGTATTTATAGATATTGGTACTCGCAATTACGAATTTAAAGGGTTTTCCTATATAAATTATTTAGAATCCGAAATCTGTTTCTCAAGAAATGATATTTGTTCCTTAAGAGCATTTATTTCATTTTCAATTGAATTTTTATCAGTGGTATTCTGATAATTTTGATTTCCGAAAAAGCCAGAGCCTCTTCCAAAACCTTTTCCAAATCCCCCACCATATCCTCTTCCTCCAGCGAAACCTCTTCCTAAGCCTCTGCCAAAGTTTTGATTATTAGGGGAAATAAAATTTTCATTACTAACGCAATTTCCCATGCGTCTTCCTGTTAAAGGACCATTACCTTCCGGCCCTGTTTTGTCGCCTCTTGGCATAATTACCTCCTTTTTTAAAGTTATTTTCAGCACAACATCTACCATGTCCAAAGCTCCCTGCAAGATTTACAAGGTTTTTTGAATGACATTCCGGACATTCTGCAATTGATTTATTTATATTTATATTGAACATATGACCACAATCATGACAGCGAATAATATTATTCCTAAAATGTATATTTCCGCCCTCTATTGTGAGCATTTTACCATGTATTATTAAGTCTGCTATTTTTTTCCTTGCCTTTTCAATTAACCTTGTAAAAGTTGAACGTGATATTTCCATCTCGTCAGCTGCTTCAGCATGCGACATACATAGGCTGTCTGTTAATCTGAAAGCTTCAAATTCATCAAGGCAGAGAACAGTTTGTTCCAATAATTTAGCAGCAACTCCAATAGGTTTAAACTCACTGAAAAGAGGTGGTTCATGAACTATTCTATTTTTTTCTGGTCTTGACATATATATCAAATTATTGCACAAAGATAATGCACATATGTTCATAATGCAAATTTTTTACAAGTTATTTTTATTTTATGATGATATTTTACCTTTTTTTGATACAGGTAAAAACTTTATCTTTGTATGATACTGGTTAAATAAGAGAAAAAAATAAGCTTATGATAAATTTAATAAATTTTAGAAAACAATTACATAAAAACCCCGAATTATCAAATCAGGAAGTAGCAACAGCAAAAATTATCCACAATTATATTAAACAATATTTGCCCGATAAAACATTTATATTTAATACAGGGTCAGCTTTTGTATTTAAAGGACAAAAGAAAGGTAAAAATTTAATGTTTCGTGCTGATATGGACGCATTGCCAATAAAAGAAACTAGCAATATTGATTATGCATCTGTAAATCCAGGGGTTTCTCATTCATGTGGTCACGATGGGCACATGGCTATTTTAACAGGATTGGCTAAAAAAATATCTGTTAACAGACCAAAAAAAGGAAATGTAATATTATTGTTTCAGCCAGCAGAAGAAACAGGCGAAGGAGCAAAAATGATTGTAAATCATTCTAAATTTAAGGAAATAGAACCACATTATATTTTTGGCTTACATAATTCGCCGGGATTTAAAAAACATCAGATAATTATTAAAAGAAATTCTTTTACTTCTGCTTCAAGAGGAATGATAATTAAATTGTACGGAAAAACTTCTCATGCAGCCGAACCGGAAAATGGTGTTTCACCTGTTTTTGCTATAGAAAAGATTATAAACAGGTTTAGTAATGTTGTTGATGAAAATAAGCTGTTTAAGAGCTTTGTTTTATTAACCATTACCCATATTAAATTAGGAGAAGTAGCTTTTGGAACAAGTCCGGGGTATGCAGAAATAATGTTAACATTGCGTTCATACACAAATGATGATATGAATGTGCTTGTAAAAACTGTTGAAGAATTAACGCAACAAATATCATTAGAAGAAAACCTAAAACACGAAATATCATACACCGAAATATTCCCTGCAATAAATAATAATGATTATTGTATTGATGCGATTATTGCCTCGGCAAAAGAGAATAAATACGAGATATTAGAAATGAACAAAGCATTTAAATGGTCTGAAGATTTTTCGTATTTTACAGAAAAATATAAAGGAGCATTCTTTGGTTTGGGTGCAGGAGTCAATCACCCACAACTACATAGTTCTGAATATGATTTCCCCGATGAAATAATTGAGACCGGAATAAATATGTTTTATGAAATTTATCGAAAAATATTAATGTAAAAGCCCCTCCTAACCTCCCCAAAGGGGAGGAACCAGAGCCAAAACATTACCATGAGTACTCGGGACAGGTTTTATGATTATAACTCTGCACCAAGAGTACAGGATTTTAATATAATCAATCATTTTTCATTTTTTTAGACCGAACTCTAAAATATTTCAAATTATTTTTTGTATTTTCACACACTCAAAATAAAAAAATATCAAACTAAATATCTATGAATGTGATAGAAAAGTATAATCCAAAAAATCATATCAGAATTGTAACTGCTGCTTCTCTTTTTGATGGGCATGATGCAGCAATTAATATTATGCGCAGACTCATTCAAAGAACAGGAGTTGAAGTTATACATCTTGGGCACAACAAATCGGTGCAAGAAGTTGTAGATTGTGCAGTGCAGGAAGATGCACAGGCAATTGCCATAACATCGTATCAGGGAGGTCATATTGAGTATCTTAAATATATGTACGACCTGCTTAAAGAAAAAGGTTGCGGACATATAAAAATTACCGGTGGTGGCGGTGGAGTAATTCTTCCAACAGAGATTAAAGAATTACATGATTACGGAATAGCTCGTATTTATTCTCCCGATGATGGAAGAAAAATGGGTTTACAAGGTATGATAAATGATACCGTAAAAAAAGCTGATTTTCCTGCAGGAAAAAATGTTGATATTAGTATAGCTAAACTAAAATCAAAACCTGCCTGCCCGCAAGGCAGGGATATAAATACTATTGCAAGAAGTATTTCTGCTGCCGAAAATTTTCCTGAAGAAAATGAAAAAATAATTAAAGAAATTCGGGATGAAGCCGCTAAAATAAATACTCCAATAATTGGTATTACGGGTACAGGAGGTTCAGGAAAATCGTCAATGGTTGATGAGCTTGTTCGTAGATTCTTATTAGATATCCCCGATAAAAAAATTGCAATAATTTCTGTTGATCCTTCTAAAAGAAAAACGGGCGGAGCATTACTTGGCGACAGAATTAGAATGAACTCAATTAATAATGATAGAGTTTATATGCGTTCCCTTGCAACAAGGCAATCAAATCTTTCGATGTCGATGTACGTAAAAGATGCGGTAAGTATTGTAAAAGTTGCAGGTTACGATATTATTATTCTTGAAACCTCAGGAATTGGACAATCCGATACCGAAATTGTTGACCATTGCGATATTTCAATGTATGTAATGACACCGGAATTTGGAGCTCCAACTCAATTGGAAAAAATTGATATGCTTGATTTTGCCGATATTGTTGCATTAAATAAATTTGACAAAAAAGGTTCCTTAGATGCTTTACGCGATGTAAAAAAACAATATTCCAGAAATCACGGATTATTAACTCAGGATACTGAAACTATGCCGGTTTATGGTACTATCGCTTCTCAGTTTAACGATCCTGGAGTTAATGAACTTTACAGAGCATTGATTAAAAAAGTAAAAGAAAAAACGAGTGTTGACTTTAATTCTAAAATGCCAACTACTAATGAACTTTCTGAAAAAATATTTATTATTCCACCAAAAAGGGTGAGATATTTATCTGAAATATCCGACACAATCAGAAATTATAACGAATGGTCTGATAAACAGGCTGAAATAGCACAAAAATTATATAGTATTAAAGAATCAATACTTGTTTTAAAAGAAACAAATGATTCCGATAAAGCAATTGAAAAATTAGAAAAAACATATTCTGATATTGAAAGAAAACTAGATATCAATAATAAAGATCTAATTAAAAATTGGGATAAAAAAACAGAACAATATAAACAAGAATACTATATTTTTAAAGTTCGCGATAAAGAAATAAAAATTGCAACACATACAAAATCATTATCTCACACAGAAATTCCTAAAATATCATTGCCAAAATATAAAGGATGGGGAGATATTTTAAAATGGAACTTACAGGAAAATGTTCCCGGAGAATTTCCTTTTACAGCCGGAGTTTTTCCTTTTAAAAGAGAAGGCGAAGATCCAACAAGAATGTTTGCAGGTGAAGGCGGACCGGAAAGAACCAACAAACGTTTTCATTATGTTTCGCTTGGCATGCCGGCAAAGCGCTTGTCAACAGCTTTCGATTCTGTAACTCTTTACGGACAAGACCCCGACAGAAGACCTGATATTTACGGCAAAATTGGGAACTCGGGAGTTTCTATTTGTTGTTTAGATGATGCAAAAAAACTTTATTCAGGTTTTAAATTAACTGACTCCAAAACATCGGTTTCTATGACTATTAACGGTCCTGCTCCAATGATGACGGCTTATTTTATGAATGCAGCTATTGATCAGGAATGTGAGATATATATTAAAGAAAACGGACTGGAAGCAGAAGTAAATAAAAAAATAGAAGAAATATATAAGAAAAAAGGAACTAAGAGACCTGAATATCAGGGCGAAATTCCCGAAGGGAACGATGGTTTAGGTTTATATTTACTTGGCGTAACAGGTGATATGGTTTTGCCAAAAGACATTTATAATAAAATTAAAACAAATACTATTAGCATAGTCAGGGGAACTGTTCAAGCTGACATTTTAAAAGAAGACCAGGCACAGAATACTTGTATCTTTTCTACCGATTTTTCTTTAAAACTAATGGGCGATATTCAGCAATATTTTATTGATAAAAACGTGAGAAATTTCTACTCCGTTTCAATATCGGGTTATCATATTGCCGAAGCAGGAGCAAATCCTATTTCACAACTGGCTTTTACTCTATCCAATGGATTTACTTTTGTTGAATATTATATTTCAAGAGGTATGGACATAAATAAGTTTGCTCCAAACTTATCGTTCTTTTTCTCTAATGGTCTTGACCCCGAATATTCTGTAATTGGAAGAGTTGCCAGAAAAATCTGGTCTAAAGCAATGAAATTGAAATATAATGCTGATGAGCGTTCGCAAAAACTTAAATATCATATTCAAACATCGGGTCGTTCGCTTCATTCTCAGGAAATTGATTTTAATGATATCAGAACAACACTACAGGCAATTTATGCAATTTTTGACAATTGTAATTCCCTGCATACCAATGCTTACGATGAGGCAATTACTACTCCAACAGAAGAATCGGTAAGAAGAGCAATGGCAATTCAAATGATAATTAATCATGAAATGGGGCTTGCCCAAAATCAAAATCCAATACAAGGAGCATTTATTATTGAAGAATTAACCGATATTGTTGAAGAAGCAATAATGATGGAATTTGACAGGCTAACGGAGCGAGGAGGAGTTCTTGGTGCAATGGAAACAATGTATCAGCGGGGTAAAATTCAGGAAGAATCATTGTATTACGAAACCCTTAAACATACAGGAGAACTTCCAATAATGGGTGTTAATACATTTTTATCTTCAAAAGGTTCGCCAACAATTATACCCGGTGAAGTAATTCGTGCAACAAAAAAAGAAAAAGAATATCAGATAGGTATGCTTAACGAATTACATAAAACATGGGAAGATATTGTTCCTGAAAAATTGAAAGAACTTCAAGAAGCAGCTGCCAATAACGAAAATCTTTTTGGCTATCTGATGGAAGTCGGTAAGTATTGCTCAATTGGGCAAATAACAGATGCCTTGTTTAAGGTTGGCGGACAGTATAGAAGGAATATGTAAAAGACCATTTTAATTTCCCCAAAGGGCATTTAATTGTAAGCTTGTGGTATTCGGGATTACTTAATCGTAAGAAAAATTATTAATTTTTCGGGTTAATTCTTATTCAAACAACACTTTTTATATTTTTTTCCACTACCACAAGGGCATGGATCATTACGACCTACATTAGGTGGTTTTATTAATGGCATATCATCAACAGTTTCATAGTCATCGTAATCTTTTTCTTCCACATTATAGCCCGCCCATGTTGAAACAATATGCTTATATCTTTCAGCAATTGTCATAATTTCTTCTTTCTTACCACTATTGTCTCTGTCATTAAATGATTTTTCCACATCATCATAAGTTCCACATATACCTTCTCCTGCTATTCCTTTATCATATAATTTTTTTATTAAAGGGAGCAATTCTGTTGCATCTAAATCTAAGAGCTGCCATACAATTAATCCGATAAGGTCACTATCAATAATGTTGTCATCTATTGTTTTTGAATAATATTCTTCAAGAACCGATTTAAACCAATCAATTATTTCCTGTTTGCGTTCGGGTTGATGAAAAGCTACTTGTTCTGCTAATCTAGATATTTCAGATTTAGCAAATGGATAAATCCCTTTTTCCATCATAAAATCTCTACATATATCAAGCTGATTAGATGCTATTTTATATAATGGCTCCCATAAAGCATTTGTTAGCATATCTCCAAAATACAAATCAAAAAAATCACGGTCTTTTCTAAATAATTCAAATATTTTCGGAAGGCTTTTGTCAGCCTTTAGTTCACCAAGTAAAAAGATTGCATGAACAGCAAAGTTCATTTCTTCTTCATTCCATCCTTCATTTTTTGTTTTATTATAAAAATATCCATAACGCTTGATACTGTCTTGCAAAACCTTTTCAAGATCTTTGATTAATGTTTCTCTTGGCAAAGACAATATGTTATTAAGAATTTCTTCCTCAATGTACAGACCATTTTGATAAAGTAGATTTATTTCGGGATGTGTAAAAACTGGCGGTTTAGTATTTTTTATAGCTTTAGATGTTTCTTTAACATGTACTTCTATAGCATCTTCTTGTTCTTTTTCAAAACGTTTTGCGCCTTTTTCCATTCTATATCCCAATAAATATTTTTGAGCTGTTTCGGTATCAAAAGAATCGGGGCTTATTTCTTTTATAATCTCAAATCTTATTTCGGCTTCTTCGAGATTATCAATAGCACAAAAATAGAGTACAGCTATTTTATAAAATCCTGTTACTTCTGCTATATGAAAAGTATCACGATTTGGATATAAAAATTTTAATTCCATTTCCTTGCATAATATTTCCGGAATTTTTTCATATTGTTCTTTTTCATAATATTCTGCTGCAAGATTCAGTTTGCCAAACAAATAATCGGGATGTTCTGAAATAATCCAATGGTTAATTTCTTGTGCTTTTTTAGTATCACCTCTTTCATTATACAATACAGATAAGTAATTTTTTACTTGCGGATTTTTTGGATGTTTCTCTATTAATTTAAGAAGGTTATCAATTCCAGATTTTTTGCCTTCTAAAGCAATTTCATAAAGATTTTCCATTTGTCTTTTTAAATCAGGTGTTATGGCATTTTCCTTATCCATAAAATCAGGATTGCTTGTTATGTTATAACCGTAAATTTTTAAATTATCTTCCATTTTTATTATTTACTTATTCCACTCAACAGCAAAAGTTTATCTTTCGTTGTTTTTGTAAGGTTGTTAATATCCTGTAAGTTTATTATTTTATCTGCCAGTAATTCGGCAATAATGTACAAATATTTAGAACCACTCATCCTATCATATCTTCTCGCAATATGTTTGTCATAATTAGTTAATGATTTATATAGTTTCAAATACGCATCTTTATTATCAAATTGATTATTTTTCCATTGCTCAATTATTTTACTTTGCTTTTCTATGCCGGTAGCATATTCCTGCATCAGACCTTTTTCAATAATTTGACGGGCAAGTTTTTTTTCTGCTTTTGTTAATTGTAGTGCATTCATTTGTTTGAACTATGATTATTTAAGTTTTTTCGGATATTGGTTGCAGGAATGTGTTTTCGTTTATCATTTCTATACAGTTTTTTAATGTTTGGTTTTCTGCCAAAAGAAACCATTGTTCATTATGTCTAAGATATGATAAATCGAAACTGTCTTTATCGGTATACTCTAATCGTACTAATTTTACCTCAAATTCATCTACAATTCTATCTGGAAATTCAGATTTGAATTTTTCACATAAATAAAAATACTTCCGATACCATTTTGTATAAATATCAATTAAATAGTTATATTTTTTGTCAGGATTTTCTGATATACATTTGTCTTTAAGAAATTCAACTAATGGTTGAAAGTTAGAAGATACTTCTTTTTTCTCAGAATTAGTAAGATTTATTGCTAATTTGTTTTGAGGAGTTGATGTCCAAATTTTTTTAATTGGTTTTTTCATAGTCTTTAGAAATCTTCAGTATACTCATTATACAAATCAAACAAAAACTCAATTCGTGCTGTTTCGTTTGTAAAAACTTGTGGGCGGTAGCACAAATCTACAGCTTTATCTAATTCCTGATGTGCTTTTACCAATTTAGGAGGCATGCTTAAAGGGTCGTAAAGATCTGCAAGGCTACTATCTGGAAACTCTGCCCTTGCATCAAGCACCTTTTGTGCTTTTGCCTCTACTGCTTTTTTGTTTTTATCGCTTATATCTTTTGGCCAAGGGAAATTGTTGTAAACAATAGTATTAGAATAACTATAATCACTTTTCAACCTTCCAGCTACATTTTCAACCCATAGCATATGAAAATTAGACATTAATAAACCAAATGAAAATAGAGATGCATTTGGAAAAGCAAATACTTTATCTGTAATAATATTATCTTTTTTCACAAAACCAATAGGAATGTATTTCCTTCTTTGCGAACTAACTTTTGGGATTACAAGAAAATCTGTTTTAGGCTGTCTTTCTTCGCCAAAAAGCGAAGGATAACTTGCCATTTCTTTAGTTTTTGTTCTAGTACTTTCTTCTCTAAATTCCTTAATTAATTCTAATCTATCTTTTAATATTGTCGACTTTCTTAATATTTCTGGTTCTATAGTTTTCAACCAGAAACACCACCTATATTTATTATTTATAAACTCATACGAACTTAAAAATCTTTTTATATATGGTTTTAGGAAAGGCTCTTTTAATAAACATTCTTCTTTTTCTTTAGTTGATAATATTAAATACCCCCCATCAAGCAAAGCACTACCTACACCAATTTTTGGAACAGAACAAATAGGGTTTGTTCTTTTTTTTAAAAATACTGTTGACGCATTTGCTAAATACTGATTAATATTCGACACTTTTCTTTCTACAGGGTCTCCTTTTTGATTTTCATATTCAAATAATAGTTTTTTCTTAGAACTGTTTTTAGAAAAGCATATAATTACCACATGCACTGCGGCATTTCCTTTTGCTTCATTTCTCCAAACAAATGTTCTGTGTGCAACATTAATATACAGTTTTTGGTTGTATAGCAGTTCTTTCCATAAAATATTTGCTTGTTCTCCTTGAGCTATAGAATTCGTTGAAACAAATCCTACAGAAATATTAGTATTGGTTATATATTTTGATGCCTTTAAATACCAAGCAGCTACATAATCTAAATTTCCAGCTCCTTTTACTCCATCGAAAACAATACTCATATCTTCTTTCTGTTCTTTATCTTGATATGCAGTACCATAGAACGGAGGATTACCCATTATATAATCTACCTTGCCTTTATTTTTAGCACTCCAATTATCTTTTTGGGGTAGTTGTCCTTGTGTAATATTTACTGCTTTGGTATAAACATTAATAGTTTCGTAATGTGCAAGGGGTTCGTTTAGTTGTGTAATATTTACCCTATTAGCTGTTGCATCCAGATTATCGCCTTCTACCAATATATCCCAATCAATACGCAGAGCATTGCCATTAACAATAGTTGCAGATTTGCTTAAAGGCAATCGTGCAAAGTATTGTCCAAACTCTTCGCTAATAAGCATATTCATTTGGTGGTCCATAAGCCAAAGTGCTACTTCGGCAATTTTTGCAGGCCATTCGTCGTATTCTATTCCATAAAACTGGTCTACATCAAGCCAAATAATCTCCGAAACATCTAACCAACCCTGCCCTGTTTTGTGAAGTGTTCTTAATATTTCGAGTTCGAGCAATCGTAATTCACGATAAGTAATAACCAAAAAGTTTCCGCATCCACAGGCAGGGTCTAAGAATTTTAGTGTAGATAGTTTCTTATGAAACTCTTGTAGTTTTTTAGTATTGTTTTTTACTTTCTTAAATTCTTCATGTAATTCATCAAGAAATAAAGGTTTAATCAGCTTTAATATATTTTTCTCGGAAGTATAATGTGCACCTAAATTTCGGCGTTCTTCGGGGTTCATTACAGATTGAAACATACTACCAAAAATAGCAGGAGATATTTTTCCCCAATCAAGCCCACTTGCTTCTAACAGAATATCACGCATACTACTATCAAAAGCAGATATAGGCAAAGGCTCTTCAAACAATTTGCCATTTACATAAGGAAACTGGTCTATGCTTTCGTCGAGAGTTTTAAGTCGCTTTTCTCTGGGAGTATTAAGCACCTGAAAGAATTGAGCAAGTTTTGCACCCAAATCGCTTGCATCTTCATTTGTTTTTTCTTCAATAAAGAACTTAAAAATATCTTTTTCGAAAATACCTGTATCGTCGGCAAACAAACAGAATAGAATACGCACCAAAAATACCTCTAATGGATGTCCTTCGTATCCGCTTTCCTCTAACTTGTCGTGTAGCTTACCCATAAGATAAGCAGCCTTAATATTTACTGGGTCTTCTTCTTTGTAAGTATGCTTTTGGTAGCCGGCTATAAAACCAAATAGTTTTACATTTTTGTAAAAGTCTTTTATCTCAAATATATGCTCTGTGCGTTCGTCGAGGTCGTATAGTTTGAATTGTGCAAAATCTGATACCAATATATACTTTGGCAAATCGTGGTCTTTTATTCCCGGAAAATAATCCTGTGCTTGTGTATATGCTTTTTCAAGGTCTTTTCCTTTTGATTTATGTTCTACCAAAAGTGTTCCTTTCCAAAACAAGTCTATAAAACCTTGTTTGTCCTCCAGTTTCTTCACAGGTTCTTCAAATGTTGCTACTCTGCGGCGTGAAATACCAAATACATTAAAAAAGTCGTTCCAAAAACTGTCTTTCTCTGCTCTTTCTCTTTTTTCGCCTTCCCACTCTTTGGTAAATTTAAGTGCTCGGTCTTTAATTTCGTTCCAGCTTAATGCCATTGTATATTTCTTTTAGGCTTTAAAGATATAGAATTTATTGCATTGTTTAAAATGCTTTGCATTTTAGTAGTTTGGAAACTGCTTTTTATTTGCGGAGGAGTTAATAAATTGTATTTTCAATAGTCCATTCACCTTTATCAAAACTTGAAAAAATTGTTGCATCTACTACACAAGGATAAATTTTTGCATTTTCACATAGTATTTGAAAACCGTCTAAAACAAAATGATAATATGCTTTGTCTTGAAGTGCTGTTGAGGTCAATAAGACTGGAAAACCAAATTTATTTAGCCATCCTGTTATTCTAGAGTCTATAGGTACTTCGTATTTTGTTAGTCCTAAAGCTTGCAAGAAATTTCTTGATTGTTTAGGTCCAAATCCTTTAAAACTGTTATCAATACTATCAGCTATTGTTCTTTCAATTTCTTTAGAATGTTTACCATGCAGTTTATTCTCTAATTCAGCTATTATTTCCCATTTAGTTAGTTCAAGATAATTAAAGTTTTCAGTAAAGAAATTAGGTATTTTATTAATAAAACGGTTTAGTCCATTATTAAGCATTGTCTGCTTTATTAAATTATTAATATTCTCGCTTTTACTGATAACAGAATATGTTAAAGGGAAAGGTTTTTTCTGAAAGAATAAGCCAACTTTAGTATTTGGCCCAGATGGTTGTTGACTTGTCAACAAACACATTAATAAATTTTTAATGATAGTTTCTTTGTCAATACAGATGCCTTGTCTATTGATATTTCGAGATATAATCATATCTACGAATGGATTTCTATTTTCTTCGACAAATTTTATCAACTTGTCAATATCATTCTTTTCTACAATCCAATTTATTTTCATTGTTATTTACTTTTTATTTACGACTTAGTCTGGAGACCAAACTGAGTAAGGATTAAATTTTCACTTTAATTTTTTTTCCAAATATTTAATAATTCTATTAATATTACCCTTTGTGGTTTCAGAAAATTTAAATTCTTTCTTAGTCATTAAATTTTCTTGAATTGATCTATTAAAATGTGTTTTGTTATACTTTTTAGAATCAGAATAGCAGGATTTTTGAAATTTAAGTAAATCTGTAGTTAAAAATATATCCTCCATTTTTTTATTGCTCCAGTCTGATTTTATATTTTCTAAAGTATGTATTTTATTTTCTAATATAATTCCGAACTTATTTATATATCTTTCTTTCTGTTTACCACCTTCTTTATCAGAATCCAACATAATAATAAAATTTCTACCCCAACCAATATGAAGACTGATTAAAGTATCAAGGTTTCCTGAGCCAGTACTTGGTAAAAGTGAAAGACAATTTTCTTTTTTAAATATCACTTTCTGAAAATATTCAAGTGTATAGAAATCATTTTTGCCCTCTAATAAAATACAATTTGGTATTAACTCTAAATCGCTTGGAGCATAATCTAAAACATCAAGAATGGGCTGAAAATAAGCAGTATTATGTGGATGATTTAATACAAAACTTCGATAGGCTTCAATTGTTATTTTTGTCTTTTTGACATTATACTTTTCTGGTTGATCTATATTAAGTCCATTATTTTTAACCACATATGTGCTCTCAAGCCAATGTGGATTAATGAGATGATGACTATGGGTAGTATAAATGATTTTGGAATCCTTAATTAGATTCTCAAAACTCTCCAATAATTGTTTTTGTGCAGATGAATGAAGATTTGAAGCTGGTTCATCAAAAAGAAAAATAATGTTTTTCGGTGTTTCTTTCCTAAATGGCCTAAATTGAGTAAACAATAGAAATGTAAAGAACCAACGAAAGCCTAACGACCTTTCATTAATTTGATAAATCCCATCTTCAGATTCAATTTCAAATTCCAAATATGTTCTGTTATCTGAAATTCCATATTTAAGAACAATCCTTGTATCTAGAATATTCCGTTTAAATATTCTATTCCATGCTTCAAATACAACGTCAGTTACTTTTCTTTCCATTAGTTGTATCATTCGACTTAGACTTTTTCGATCGCCTTCATCTTCACTATAAATTCTATCAACTAGATGTGTTTTGATATTTGTATTATTTTCTAAAGAATATAAAATATCTTGAATTAAATCTAAATAGAAATTTTCCTTATTAGTTATCTCTTCATTTGATTCTAAATATATCTTCGTTGGGAAATCAAACAAAAAACTAGGAAAATATAATATGCTGGGGATAAGCTCCTTGCATAATGCGGCTAGCTTTATGTTCGCTTTTGGATGGTAATCACCTCCAATAATTTCGTATTTATTTCCTGTTTCTGTTTTCAACTTGCCAGAAAAACCAGACCATAGTGAATCGAGTTCAACAAATTTTGAATTCTTATATCTATAATGTCTATAATATACAACTTTCTTCGTTGGTTTAATTTTTTTAAAAATAGTTTTCTTTTCTGCAAACTCATTAATTTTTTCAACATCCTCTTTCTCTAGTTTAAGAGTAATGGTTAATGTAATAGTTTCATTAAAATTATCTCTTTTACTCACTGGAATTAATGAATCTAAGTTCTTTATTATGGCTCCCGGTAACTCTAATGCACTTACATCATCATTTTGTGGGTTGAATAAATTCATTGCTTGTAGTATAGTTGTTTTTCCACTTTCATTTAAACCTACAAGTGTGTATATATTTGCATCAGGTGATTTATCAAAATTTATAGTTAAATCATCAATTCCTTTAAAATTTTGTATTCTGAAAGATGTGAATTTCATTTATAATCTTTTTAATTAATAAATTTGTATTCCTCTCCATCTAAAAGAGGGTAATCTTTTAAATTGTTTTCTTTTTCAACTTGCTGTGCAAGTTACAGAAAATAAACGAGAAAAAAAAGATATATTGACAATATTTGCTTGTTTTGATTATCCTACAACATTTTGACTTCCCTTCGACTCCGCTCAATGTAAACGCTCAGGATTACAAATAAAAGAGGCAGATTGCCACGCTCCACTCGCAATGACGTTAAAATGAAGCTTGTCATTTTGTCACCAAAAACAGTTAGAAGTCTAATAAACAGCAAAATTGAATAGCTTACAAGCTATATTGTTACGATAAACACGAATACCGTTTGCATATACATGGCTCCCGTTGCCATATGCACGGCTTCTGTTACAGTATACACGGCATCTGTTGCAGTAAAACCCGAGTCTGTTGCCATATACACGGCATCTGTTGCCATCCCACCCTATTCTGTTGCCGTATACACAAGCTCTGGCATGACATATAGGCAGTCCGTTTGCTTTCCGCCCTAATCCATTTGCTTATACATGCAGTCCGTTTGTTCTTCGCAGTAATCCATTTGCTTATACATGGAATCTGTTTGTCCCTCGGAGTAATCCATTTGCTTATACATGGAATCTGTTTGCCTTTCGGAGAAATCTGTTTGCTTATGCATGGCCTGGGGATGTTTATACATGTAATCCGTTTGCATCCTCCTAATGAATAAATCGAGTTTAATATTTGTACTGCACTAAAATATAATGCTTAGTTTAACCAATGTATTAAATTACTCCAAATGTTTTTTAATATCATTAAGCTTATTGGTAAAATGCATTATTTTCAATATATCTTCGTTCGTAATCTCTGTTTACATCGTTAAATTATTGATAATGTTTAACAAAATTACTTTAAAAAAAACCGATTTCCGTTTATATGGGAATGTATTTTTTAATTTTATAGATAATAGTTATTGATGTAATTACTTTACAATCCTAATCTCAACTCCAAATTATAATATGCAAAATAAAAACATAAAAAATTATTTTATACCTGAGGTTTTTTTACATTTTCCAAAATTTATAAACCCGCTTAGCGGTTTGGAACCGCTTAGCGGATATGGGTAGATATAAAACTCTCTGAAATAATCTAAGGTTTATATGAAACAAATTGTTGACTGGATGGAACAGTTTTGCTGTATCACGAAAGTGTATAATAATATCCGCCAAGCAACTATTATTCGTATCCTGTAATATCTTTATTGCTTAGTTCTACTAAATTGTAGGATTTAAAAAGTCTTATTATTTCTTCAAAATTTTCTTTAAACAATTTGATTAATTCTTTGTTTTTGATATTGCCGGTAGAAATCCATAAAAGTTTTGCAGGTGTGTTTTTTAATATATGTGAGTCAAAGAAGTCTAAGTCTTTAGTTACAACAATTCTTTCTTCTTTGTCTGCCAGTATTCTAATTTCGCTGTCTTTGGTTCTTTCACGATTTTGCATATCATCAGTGTGGATAACATCAAAGTCGTATTTTTTGATATATGTTGCTAGTCTATAGGGTAATTGTGCATCAACAAGAAATTTCATGCTAAAACTTTATGTATGCTTTTTACTTTGGTTAATCTTGAAGCAAATACTAAACAGGCTTTGATGTCATTTTTAGTCAAAGCCGGATAATCTTTAATTATTTCTTCAGGCGTCATCCCTGTTGATAACAAGTCTAAAATCATGGACACAGGATACCGCATATTTCTTATAGTTGGTTTACCATGGCAAATGTCAGGATTAATTGTAATATTTTTTAAGAGAGTGTTTTTCATCTGTTTATAATTTATTTATTTTGCCAGATGTAATACCCATAATAATCATTGTCGGTTGGTTTGCAATTTATTACTAATGGGTATTTCATATTATGAATTATTTTTTATTTGGTAAAGATACAAAAAATTGTCAATCTGTTTTAATAAATTTAATTTTCAGCACTTATCGCAAATTTTGCGAAAAGTGAACTTTTAAGTACATTTCCGCTTAGCGGATAAACAATCAGTTAACAATAACCCTATTGTCAGGTATTTTTAACAATATTTTTATTGCCATACCTGAAGCGACATATATTTAGCTGATTTTGTGGAGTATAGAATGTTTTGTTTTGAAATTTAAATATTCTATTGAGACTACTCCAAATGTTTTTTAATATCATTAAGCTTATTGAGAGCCTCAACAGGTGTTAGATTATTAACATCAATTTCTATAATTTCGTCTCGAATTTGTTTAAGCACGGGGTCGTCAAGTTGGAAAAAACTTAATTGAAAACCTTCGCGTTTTTCTGCTAACTCATCTATTGGTTTGCCAAGTTTATCTTTTTTGCTTGAACTTTCAAGGTCTAACATTATCTGATTTGCTCGTTTTACAACACTTTTGGGCATTCCTGCCATTCGTGCAACATGAATACCAAAACTATGTTCGGTGCCACCACGTTCAAGCTTTCGGATAAAAATTATTTTATTATCTATTTCTTTTACAGTAACATTATAGTTTTTAATTCGGGAAAAAGATTTCTCCATCTCGTTAAGTTCGTGATAGTGTGTGGCAAACAGTGTTTTGGCTCTTGCCTTTGGTTGTTCATGAATATACTCTGCAATAGCCCATGCTATTGAAACACCATCATAAGTACTGGTTCCCCTTCCAATTTCATCTAATAATATTAAGCTTCTTGAAGAAAGATTATTTAGGATACTGGCAGTTTCATTCATTTCTACCATAAAGGTAGATTCGCCGAGTGAAATATTATCGGAAGCACCAACCCGGGTAAATATTTTATCTACTACACCAATTTTAGCTTTTTCTGCCGGCACATAACAACCAATTTGAGACAGGAGTGTAATTAAAGCAATTTGTCGCAATAGTGCAGATTTACCTGCCATATTGGGACCTGTTATCATTATTATTTGTTGTTCTTTTGTGTCGAGAAAAACATCATTTGGAATATAGCTTTCGTCATCGGGTAATTGCTGTTCAATTACAGGATGTCTTCCCTGTTTTATGTCAATTGTTTCGGTATCGTTAATTTCCGGTTTTGTATATTTATATTGTTCCGAAATTTTTGCAAAAGACAATAAACAATCTAATCGGGCAATTAGCGAGGCATTTAATTGTATAGTAGAAATATAATCGGCAAGACTTAATACAAGTTCATTAAATAGTTTTGTTTCAAGCACCTGAATTTTTTCCTCGGCACCCAATATTTTTGTTTCAAACTCTTTTAATTCTTCGGTAATATATCGTTCAGCATTTACCAGTGTTTGTTTTCTGATCCAGGTATCGGGTACTTTATCTTTATGAGTATGTGTAACTTCAATATAATATCCAAAAACATTATTAAAGGCTACTTTTAGAGATGTAATATCAGTATTTTTTCTTTCCCTTTCCTGTAATTTTGTAAGATAATCTTTACCGGAATAAGCAATTTCTCTTAATTCATCAAGTTCTTTGCAAACCCCCTTGGCAATAACATTTCCCCTGTTAAGCATATTTGGAGGGTCGGGCATTATTTCTTTTTCTATTTTTTCAATTATTGTTTCACAAGGATTTAGCTGCTCTCCAATTTTATTTAAGGTGCTTTCTTTGGCTTGTTTACAGTTCTTTTTTATTGGTATAATTTCATTAAGGGCATTTTTAAGATGAACTACTTCTCTTGGTGTTATTCTTGCAACTGCAACTTTCGAAATAATTCTTTCAATATCACCAATATGCTTAACGGAGGTATCAATTTCTTCTTTTATATCTTTATGTTCAATAAAATATTCAACAATATTAAGGCGGTCGTTAATTGGCTGAATATCTTTTAAGGGTAGAGCCATCCAACGCCTTAACATTCTTGCACCCATTGGCGAAACCGTATGGTCAACAACGCCGAGAAGTGTTTTAGCCCCTTCGTTAATTGAAGCAAAAAGCTCTAAATTCCTGATAGTAAATTTGTCTAACCAAACATATTTGTCTTCTTCAATTCTTGACAAGTTTGTAATGTGCTTAATTTGATGATGGTGTGTAATGTCTAAATATTGAAGTATTCCTCCGGCAGATATTATTCCAAGTTTCATGTTTTGTACACCAAAACCTTTTAATGACCTTGTTTCAAACTGTTTTAACAGTCTGTCGTTTGCTGCATCTTCGGTAAATATCCAGTCTTCTAATGGATAAGAATAAAACTTTGTTCCGAAAATATCATTAAACTCATTTCTTTTGCTTCGTTCAAAAAGTATTTCTTTGGGCTGAAAACTTTGTAGTAATTTATCAATATATTCATATCTTCCTTCTGTTGTATGAAATTCGCCTGTTGAAATATCTAAAAAAGCAAGCCCTGCAATACTTTTTTCCAAATGAACGCATGCCAGAAAATTATTTTTTTTGTTATCTAATACATTGTCGTTAAAAGAAATTCCGGGAGTAACAAGTTCGGTAACTCCGCGCTTTACAATTGTTTTTGTAAGTTTCGGGTCTTCTAATTGTTCGCAAATAGCAACACGTTGTCCGGCTCTTACCAGTTTTGGCAAATATGTATCAAGAGCATGGTGTGGAAATCCTGCAAGATCAACAAAACTTGCTTTACCATTTGCTCTTTTTGTAAGAGTTATTCCAAGAATTCCGGCAGCTTTTATAGCATCATCAGCAAATGTTTCGTAAAAATCTCCAACACGAAATAACAAGATAGCATCGGGGTGTTTTGCTTTTATCTTGTTATATTGCTCCATTAAAGGAGTTTTTACATTTGCTCCTGATCTTGCCAAAATATTTTGTATTTAAAATTTAAACAAATGTACGTGAATTTTTTATTTAATGAATGTTTCAAAGGCTAATTTGCTTTTTATAAGTTGTTAGAAACAAATTTTCATAAGTAAATTATTTTTTTTGAATTTATTGCAATATTTTTCAAACATTAGCACTTAATTTTACGTATATTTTAATAGAAACCACCTTTTAGAAAAGTTATTAATGAGTTTTCAAGATTTTGTGCTTGTTTTTACGTATATTTTAATAAAAGAGCATATATGATAAATTTTTACAAATTTCACATTATTCTTTTTTTTATTTTTATCCAAAGTTTTTCTTCAATTTACAGTTTTGGACAATGTGATACTTGTAATAGTGTAATAACATATTATATAGATTTATCGTCTACTCCCGATTCTGTATGGTTAAGTCCCGATACTCAAAGAGATGGAGTATGTTGTGGAAATCCGGGTGAATGTATTAGATTTATTGTTACAACAAATCCCAGTTCAAATATGTTGGCCTTTGCTATTGCTACACCACCAATTCCTCCAGGGCAGTTTTATCAATACGATTGTGGCCCATTAGTTTCTGCCGGAGAACCTCTCTGTATTTCAGGAACAGGCCCTCATTGTATTATTTATTGCAAACCTGGAGCCGATTTAAGTCAATATACTATTACTGCAAGCCAGTCAGTTTTTGCATCGCCCAATATTGCAATTAATGACGCTGGGTGTACGGGTTTAATTTGGGCTACTGGGCTTGACCCTGCTTCTATGATATGGAACTCTGTTTTTCCTGGAGCTTATGGTGCATACAATTCTTATTTAGACTGTACTGTTGGATGCGATACAGTAGGAGTAACAGCTCAAGCAGGATATCCTCCTTATATTGATTTTGAAGTAAGCGGAAATTTAACAGGTCCATGTAATTTTTTATCTGCAAAAGATACAGTAAGAGTTTATTTTATTGATGATTTTTTTGTTGATATATTCCCCGATTCTGCAGTAATTTGTTTTGGTGCAGTAAATGCTGTTATTACAGCTAATGCCACAGGAGGTGCTCCACCTTACTCATATTTATGGAATACTGCCGAAACAACTCAATCTATCTCAGTAGGAGTTGGCACATATTGGGTTGAAGTTCATGATACTTCGGTTTGTGGTCCTGGTTACGATACAGTTGTTGTAACTCAGCATCTGGCACCTATTACCGCAAATGCTGGCCCCGACCAAATTGTATGTGTTACAAATCCAAATGTATCTTTAAATGGAAATGTTACTGTTGCAACCGGAGGTGTTTGGTCTAATGGTAATGGGTCTTTTCTTCCAGATTCTGCAACATTAAATGCAACATATATTCCTACAGTTGCTGAAATCGCAGCAGGCTTTGTAACTCTAATTTTAACAACAACGGGTAATGGAGGTTGTCCTGCTGTTTCAGACATTATGACTGTTATATTTTTACCCGAACCAATAGTTGATGCAGGCCCTGATCAAACTGTTTGTGCAAACAATTCTATGGTGAGTTTAACGGGAACGATTTCTGGTGGTGCTTCACAAGGAATATGGACAACATCGGGTTCCGGTGTTTTTGCCCCTTATGATACTTCATTAAATACTACTTATACGCCAAGTGATGCAGATACAGCAGCAGGTTCTGTTGTTATTGTATTCAGTTCCACTGATGGCTGTACAACAATTTCTGATACAATGATAATCACAATTTATCCTGCACCTTATGTATATGCGGGTCCCGATCAGTTTATTTGTGAAAATGATTTTGATGTTAATCTTGCAGGTTCTGTATCAGGAGGAGCATCCACAGGAATATGGACTAGTCTTGGTTCTGGTTCTTTTTCCCCAAACAACACAGCCTTAAATGCGATATACACAATGAGTTCTGGTGATACCGCTGCAGGTAGCGTTGTTTTAATTTTAACTTCTACCAATAATGGAAATTGTAATCCTGTTAATGATACAATGGTAATAATAATATTAGATGTTCCAATTGTAGACGCAGGTCCTGACCAAATAATATGCAGCTACGAAGCAGTTTCTTTAAATGGAATTGTTATAGGAGGAAGTGGAACAGGAATATGGACTACACCCAATGGAACGGGAACATTTGACCCTGATCATACAGATTTGAATGCAACATATAATCCGGGAATAAATGATTACATTAATGGAACAGTAACATTGGTATTAACTTCTACCAACAATGGAACCTGTTTGCCTGCCTCCGATAATTTAGTAATATCTGTTCAGCCAACACCCGTTGTTTTTGCAGGACCAAATCAAATTGTTTGTGCAAATAATTCTGTTGTATCTTTAAATGGAACAATTACTAACGGGGCAAGCGAAGGAGTCTGGACAAGCAATGGTACAGGAATATTTTCACCGGATGATACTTCTTTGATAACAACATATATTCCAAGTGATGCTGATACTGCAAATGGTTTTATAACTTTGACTTTAACAGCAACAAATGGCTGTGATTCTGTTTCAGATAATATGAACATAATTATTACACCTGCCCCTTATGTGAATGCAGGTCCCGATTTGTTTATATGCCATGGAGATACAATTGTATCTTTAAATGGAATTATTTCTGCAGGAGCAAACACAGGAGAATGGTCAAGTTTGGGAACAGGTTATTTTTCTCCATTGCCAACTGATTTAGGAGCAGATTATATTTTAAGTCCGGTAGACACTGCGGCAGGGACTGTTACTTTAGTGCTTACTTCAACAAATAATGGAAATTGTAATCCTGTAACAGACACAATGGTAATAGCAATTACAACTATTCCAACCGTAGATGCAGGACCCGATCAAACTATTTGTGGAAATATGATTGCTGCCCTAAATGGGATTGTTTTAGATGGTTCGGGTACAGGAATTTGGTCAACAACTAATGGAAGTGGTTATTTCTCTCCAAGCGACACTTCGTTAATTACAAGCTATATACCTAGCCCTAATGATACAATAACAGGTTCTGTAACAATAGTTTTAACGGCAACAGATGCATGTATGCCAGGTAGCGATGAATTGATTTTAACCATTTTACCTGCTCCTTATGTAAATGCAGGTCCCGATCAAGTTGTTTGTATTGATAATCCTAATGTTTCACTTACAGGTGTTGTTTCATCGTGGGCAGCTCCGGGTTTATGGACAAGTTCAGGCTCGGGAACATTTTTACCGGATAATTCCACATTAAATGCTACTTATGTTCCAAGTGCTTCAGATATAACAAATGGTAGTGTAAACATAATACTTATGTCAACTAATAATGGGCTTTGCGACCCGGGTTATGATACAATGCTTGTTACAATATTACCTCTTCCTGTTACTGATGCCGGACCCGATCAAACAATTTGTGCAAATAATGTTGCCTCTTTAGTCGGACAAATTACCGGTGGTTCGGGTACAGGAATTTGGAGTACTTTTGATGGAACCGGAGTATTTTCACCAAGTGATACTTTACTAAATGCAAGCTATATTCCAAGTGCAAACGATACTGTTTTAGGAAGCATAACATTAACCTTAACATCTACAAACAATGGCAGTTGCTCGGCATCAAGCGATGATGTAATAATTTCATTTTCGCCTGCACCAATTGTTAACGCAGGTGCAGATCAACTTGTATGTGAGAATAATGCTGATGTAAATTTGTCGGGGACTGTTATTTATGCAACAGGAGGTATTTGGTCAACTATGGGTGGTGGTACTTTTTTCCCAAATAATACAAGCTTAAACACAACATATATTCCAAGTATTACCGATATTATTGCAGGGGAAGTTATATTGGTATTAACCTCAACAGGAAATGGAACATGCTTGCCGGAGACAGATACAATGCTTGTTACAATTACACCTGCACCAATTGTGGATGCAGGAGCAGATAAATATATTTGTGAAGGAACAACAAGTGCTTCACTAAGCGGGATTGTGTCAGGTATAACTACAACAGGACAATGGTCAACATTGGGTTCAGGAACTTTTTTCCCTTCTCCAAATCTGCTAAATGTTATATATAATTTAAGCTCAGGAGATGTTACCGCAGGAAGTGTTCCAATTATTTTAACATCAACAAATAATTTATACTGTAATCCTGTTACAGATACAATGGTAATATATATTACAGAAATTCCGACTTCCAATGCCGGACCCGATCAAATAGTATGTGCAAACAATTCAGATGTTTTATTAAATGGCGTTGTTACAGGAACTACAGGCTCAGGAGTATGGTCGGCTTTAAATGGAACAGGAATATTTTCTCCCGACGATACATCGCTTAGCACAACATATTTACCAAGTGATGCGGATACTGCTCAAGGATATGTTACTATTATTATTACGGCCACAAACGCATGTATTCCT
Organism: uncultured Bacteroidales bacterium; assembly: GCA_964435855.1. GTDB lineage: Bacteria > Bacteroidota > Bacteroidia > Bacteroidales > CAYTAU01 > CAYTAU01. The sequence continues at coordinate 52,754 of CAYTAU010000002.1, forward strand.
GTTACTGATACTATGGAAATTATAATAACCCCGGCTCCTCAGGTTTATGCCGGAACAGATCAGCTTGTTTGCGATAATGTAGCAAGCATATCATTAAGTGGTGTTATTTCAGGTGGAGCCACCGAAGGTATATGGACAACAACAGGCTCGGGAACATTTGTTCCAAGTAATACCGATCTTAATACTTCATATTCTCCAAGCCCTGCCGATACAGCAAATGGCGAAGTATATATTATTTTAACATCAACAAATAATGGCACTTGCAATTCGGAAAATGATACGGTTCAGATAGAATTTGGGGTTAGTCCGTTTGCTGATTTTATATTTCCCGATACTATTTGCTTAAACGAAATAGTTAACTTTATTAATACCTCAACAATTTCTAATGGCTCTATTGTTCTGCATGAATGGAATTTTGGAGGCTCTAATGTTTTTTATACTCAAGATGCTTTTATGAGTTTTACATTACCCGGTATTTATGATGTTATATTAATTGAAACTTCTGATATTGGATGTACTGATACTGTTACTTATCCTGTTAATGTTAATCCTTTACCAATACCTTCGTTTTCTTATTCATCAAATTGTACTTACGATTCAATTTATTTTATTGATACTTCAACACCCGTAATTCAATGGCAATGGATTTTTGGCAACGGAAATACAAGCTCAATTCAAAACCCTGAAGCCCAGATTTATTCATTGCCCGGCGATTATGATGTTTCGTTAACAGTTGTTGATGCTAATGCTTGTTCAAATACCGTGCAGCAGGAAATTGAAGTATATGCAACACCAAATGTTGGCATTAATTTTCATAATTTTTGTGTAGGAGAAATAGCTGTATTTACCGATATATCAACAGTAATTAATGATACAATAATTGACTGGTTGTGGGATTTTGGAGACGGGGCAAGCAGTACAGACCAACACCCAACACACACATATATATCATCAGGGACATTTGATGTAATTTTATGGGCATCAACAGATCATTGTTCAAACAGCGATACCATAACTTTAACAATTGAACCGATTCCTGATATTAATATTTTACCCAGTTTTACACAAGGATGTAATCTTCTGACAGTTGATTTTATAAATAATACTACAGGGGCAGTAACATATCATTGGGATTTTGGTGATGGCTCAACATCTATTGAGATTTCACCATCGCATACTTTTATTAATACAGGATTATCTGACATAATTTATCCAGTTGAATTAATAGCATATTCTTCAACTGGTTGTATCGACACATTAATAATTGATATTACAATACATCCCACACCTCAATCTGCTTTTATATCTGATGCTGTTCCCGGTTGTAGTCCGCTTGACGTTAACTTTTTGAATTATTCAAATGGAGCTAATAGTTATTTATGGGATTTTGGTGACGGTACATTTTCTACAGATACAAATCCATCCAATACTTATGTAAACGACACTTCTTATATTATTTATTATCAAGTAATATTAACTGCTACATCTCAATATGGCTGTGTTGATTCATCAGTTATTTATATAACAGTATTTCCAAATCCTGATATTGATTTTACTATTGACCCCGATTCATCATGTCATCCCGACATAGTTGAACTTTCAGCATCTCCGGGAGCTTTTTCATACCAATGGATATACGGAGACGGTATGTCAGAAACAGTAGGTTCAACGGCCTGGCATATATATACAAATACCTCAGGCTCTGATTCAATTTATACGGTACAATTAATAACTACAACATATTTTTCATGTATTGATACTACCGAGCATACAATAGTGGTGCATCCCATTCCAACTGCAGATTTTGATATCAGCATAATATCAGGATGTACGGTTCTTGATGTTATTCTTTCAAATCATTCAGGGGGGGCAACAAATTATTATTGGAATTTTGGTGATGGAGATAGTATTATTTCAAATTTACCGTTAATAAATCACACTTTTGTAAATGATTCTACATATCCTATTAGTTATAATATAACCCTGATAGCAGAAAACGACTATGGCTGTACAGATGTTGCAACAAATGTTGTAAATGTTTATCCTGCTACCTTTGCAGATTTTTCGGTGTCAGATACTACCGGTTGTTCACCCTTTAATATTGATTTTACAAATTTATCTATCGGAGGAGATTCATATTTATGGGATTTTGGTGATGGAACATTTTCAACAAATACCAATCCACTACACACATTTGTAAATACAGGAGCAGTTGATTCTATTTTTACTGTAATGCTAATTTCAACCTCTTCTTATTTGTGTAAAGACACCACATATTTTTCAATTACAGTTCATCCTAAACCCGAGGCATTGTTTGGATTAAATAACAGTTCAGGATGTTCTCCATTTAATTCAATTATTACCAACAACTCAATAGGAGCTACAGCATACTTTTGGGATTTTGGCGATGGAGATACTTTAATTTCTCTTGATACGTCAATAGTTCATACATATAGTAATTTAATGGGTTTACCTGTGAGCTATGAGTTATATTTGATTGCCGAAAATATTTATGGCTGTGTAGATACGGTTATGCAAACAATAACGGTTTATCCTGAAATTACTTCTAATTTTACTGTTGATACAATAGGTTGTTCTCCATTAGATGCCGATTTTGTTAATCAATCATTAGGCGGAGCATCATATCAATGGTATTTTGGCGATGGAAATTCATCTACCTTAACAAGTCCTTCTCATACTTATGTTAATATTACAGACAGTATTCAAATACATACTGCAAGCTTAATCACGTATTCCAGCTATTTGTGTACAGATACCTCGTATATAGACGTTACTGTGTTCCCTGCTCCACAAGCAATTTTTTCAATAAATGAAATAGTAAGTTGTTCACCATTCGATGCTATTATAAATAATGCTTCTGTGGGTGCAACAATTTACAATTGGGACTTTGGTGATGGCAATACAAGCAATATTTCCGACACAATTATTAATTATTATTTTGAAAATGTTACCAATAATACGGTTACTTTTGATATTCAGTTGTATGTTGAAAATGATTATGGATGTTCGAGTTTTGATAATCATTATGTAACACTTTATCCAAACCTTACAGCAATGTTTGTACACGATTCTGCAAGCTGTAGCCCATTTGAAGTTGATTTTATAAACATTTCCGTAGGCGCCGATACATATTACTGGACTTTTGGTGATGGAGCTACTTCAAGTAATCAAAATGTTTCACATACTTTTACAAATTCTACAATAAACGATGTAATTTATACTACTACATTAGATATTGAATCAAACTATGGCTGCACAAATACATATTCATCAGAAATATTGGTTTATGCTACTCCATTTGCTGAATTTTATGCCAATCCAACATATCAAGTATATCCAAGTACAACAATAACAATAAATAATATGACAGTAGGTCCCTGGGATTTCTTTTGGGATTTTGGAAATGATACTACTAGTTCTTTAGTTAATCCGGGAAGCATCGATTATGATACATGGGGCGAATATACTATCTTCCTAACAGCAAACAGTCCAAATTGTGAAGATACTTTGTCACATACAATAATTATTGAACCACCTTTACCAACGGCATCATTTACTCCATCAGCACAAGGATGTGCACCTTTAACAGTTCAATTTGTAAATCATTCTCAATATGAAAATGAAACAATGTACGAATGGACTTTTGGTGATGGAGGGGAATCAACACAAGAAAATCCATTGCATGTATTTTATACTCCAGGAATATGGGCAGTTTCATTAAAAGTTACTGGAGATGGTGGTAGCGATATTTCAACTGATCAATATATTACTGTTTATCAAAATCCTATTGCATTTTTCTCTTATACTCCAGCTTTAGTTTCTATTCCCGACGAAGCGGCGTACTTTTTTAATCAATCAGATAATGCAGATTTCTATTTATGGGACTTTGGAGATAAAACACCTCTTGATACAGCATTTAATCCTATTCATTATTATCAGGAAGAGGGAACTTATGATGTTACGCTAATTGCGTGGACAGAAGATGGTTGTTATGATACATTAAAAATTGAAGAGGCTGTTGTAGCTGCATCCGAATGTCAGATTATATTCCCGAATGCATTTACACCTAATAATGCTGGTCCAAATGGTGGATTATATCCAAAAGATGATATTTATAATGATGTCTTTTACCCAAAATACAAGGGTATTATAGAATTTACGATGGAAATATTTAATCGTTGGGGCGAACTTATATTTGTTAGTAATGATATTAAACGGGGTTGGGATGGTTACTATAGAGATCAATTATGCAAGCAAGATGTTTATATTTGGAAAGCCAAGTGGACATGTATTAATGATCAAAAGTATACAGAAGTAGGAGATGTTTTATTATTAAGATAATTTTAAATGATTTGAAGAAAATATTTAACATATCAATTTTGTTTTTACTGATAGGCTTAGCGACAGTGTCTTACGGACAGGATACCCAGTTTACACAGTTTTATTCTGCCCCATTGTATTTGGCTCCATCTTTTGCGGGGGGAACCAAGGGAACAAGAGCGGTTTTAAATTATAGAACCCAGTGGCCAAATATTTCTCATGGTTACAGAACATTTTCTTTTTCAATAGACCATTACTTTCCTCAGCATAAAAGTGGTGTTGGATTATTAGTTTATCGTGATGTCGCAGGAATAAGTCGCTTATCAAATTTGAATATTGGATTACAATATTCATATAATATTAGATTGTCTCGCGAATGGTATGTTAGACCAGCTTTACAATTTATGAGACATAAAAGAAGTGTGGATGTTACAAATTTATTGTTTGGAGATCAAATTTCATTATATGGAATTTCACCCAGTTCTGTGGAAGCAAGGAATATTCAGGAAAAAATATCTTATTTTGATTTTGCAACATCTATTATTACATTTAGTGAAAAATATTGGTTTGGAATAGTTATAGACCATTTAACAAAACCAGACCAGTCGTTAATGAACAACATTAGTATTGTGCCAATAAAGACCTCTTTTTTAGGCGGTACAAAATTTGCATTAAATGACGCAACAGGAAAATGGAACAAAGAAACAGCAACAATTACTTATTTGTATAAGTCACAGGGCAGATATGATCAACTTGATATTGGTGCATACTGGTCTAAATTACCGCTGAGTATTGGGTTGTGGTATAGGGGAATACCCATGTTTAAAAGATATGCCCCAGGCTATATTAATAATGATGCAATATCTATTATTGTTGGGTATGTTAATGATGAACTAAGAATTGGATACAGTTATGATTTTACAATTTCAAGATTATCATCCAATACAGGAGGGGCACACGAACTGGCTATTATTTTTGAGTTTAATCAAGATCAAAAACCAAAAAGGAAACGAAGTTTTATAATTCCATGCCCAAAGTTCTGATAACAATACATTTAATCTGTCAACTTTTTTCAGCACAAAACATAGAGGTCGGACCAGAAATGAATAAATTCTATTTGGAATACTTATTTATTCCAAATATGCCAGGCGGCATCAGCTTGCTTTTTAAGCATTTCCATACCGTTAATTATCGTAGCACCCTGCCGTTTCCCTTTTTGCAAAAACAAGGTTTCTTTTGGATTATAAATAAGGTCATACAAAAGATGCTGATCAGATAAGCTTTCATAAGGTAAAACAGGACAATTATCCACATCAGGATACATTCCTAACGGCGTTGTGTTTATTATAAGTTTATGTTCTTTAATAAATGAATTTAATTCATCATATTTAATAGTAAATTTATTTGTCGTTTTTCTTGAAACAAAAAAATAATTGATATTTAATTTTTTCAACACAAAACTCACCGCTTTAGCAGAGCCGCCTGTTCCAAGTATTAATGCTTTGTTGTAATTTGTTTTTAATAATGGCTTTAATGTTGTTTCAAATCCAATTATATCAGTATTGTATCCTTTTAATTTCCCATTTGTAATTTTTATAACATTTACAGCACCTATTTCATTTGCGGTATTATCTATTTCGTTTAATACATCAATTACTTTTTCTTTAAAAGGGTATGTAACATTTAGTCCTCTAAGTGAGGGATTTGCTGAAATAATTTTTTGAAGTTCGTTAACATTTTCAATTTCAAATTCTTTAAATATTAGGTTTTGATCTTTTAAATGAAGAAATTTATCAGTAAAATACTTTTTTGAAAAAGAATGAGAAAGGGGATTTCCAATTATTCCGTAGGTAGTCATTTATTATGTCTGTTCGTAAATTAAGACTTGTCTTTACTTTTAGCAATTTTTTCAATTAAGTAAATAGATATAAAACCAACCATCATTAAAGAAATTGCGATAATCACCTCTTTATCAAAGCTTGTCGGAATATTCCAATTGTAACCAACAACTTTTGTTTTATTATCAAAAACTGCTTTTATCTCTTGTTTCCATGGCCATAAAACAGCAAGGGAGCCAAGAATAAATCCTGTTAAAGTTGAAATTGTCTGGTCTTTGAATTTCTTGAAAATCCAGGCAAGAAAATGAGAAAACCCGAGTAAACCAATGCCTGCGCCAACAACAACCGGAGCCAATATTTTAATGTTAAGTTCATTTACAGCATTTATCATTACCAATTGATAATTGCCCAATAAAATTAATACAAAAGAGCCCGATAAACCTGGCAATATCATACTGCTAGCTGCAACAACACCACAAATTCCCAAATACCAAATAGCAGAATTTTCTGTGGCAGGAGTGAGAAAAGTGATTATTACAGCAATGCCGGCACCAATAATAAAAAATAAAATAACACTAAATGACCATTTTGAAATTGTTTTGCCAACAAAGTAAACTGATGCGAGAATAAGACCAAAAAAGTATGACCAAATAAATATGGGATAATTAATAAACAGATAATCAAGCAATTTTGCTAATGATATTATGCTAATGCCTATTCCTAAAAAAACGGCAAAAAGAAAACCAAGATTAATGTGTAATGCAAACTCTTTAAATTTTCCTGTAAACAAAAGCCTGAGAGCTTTCAGGTCAAACGATTTTATAGAATTAATAAGTTTTTCAAAAATTCCTGTAATAAGAGCTATTGTTCCTCCCGAAACTCCGGGAATAACATTAGCCGCACCCATTCCGACACCTTTTAATACTAAAAAAATAAATTGCCTCATTTTAAATTTGCTGTAATTTTTTTAATTCATCCGGTAAATACTGAAAAAAAGTATCTCCACGCAAACCAAGTCTGAGAGTTTCAAGAGGTATTACTTCATTTGGGGCAATATTTCCAAGATTTACATTATGTCCCATATTTTTAATAAACCATGCCTGTTGTGATTTAATAGGAGCTTCCCATAAAATATTATCGTTTGAAACATTTTCTGAGATTGCATTTATCAATTCTGTATTTGCTGAACCATCTTTGTTATATATTCCGATAGTCCCACTTTCTCTTGCTTCTGCAATAACTTTAAATGAACCCGCATTAAGTTCATCTTTCATCATTTGCACCCATTTTTCATTAGAAATAATCACACCTGCTTCTTTTGAGCCAACTTCAGAAAAAACAGTAAAATTCTTTGAAAGGGTTTCTATGTATCTGCATTTTTTATCATGAGGAATAATAATTTCCCCATCAGAAACTTCAAGAACATTTACATCATATTTTTCAATATATTTGACAAAATCATCGTACATATCTCTGATAATAAATGCCTCAAAAAGTGTTCCGCCAAAATATGGTTTGATATCAGCTGATTTATAAAGAGCAATCTTTTCTTTTAGGTTTTTTGTTACCAAGGATGTGCCAAAGCCAAATTTTACAAAATCGACCAGTTCGGCACAAGATGAAATAAAATTTTCGGTGTCCTTAACACTCATCCCTTTATCCATTATCATGTTTATTCCTGTGTTTCTTGGTTTTTTGCTGCGTTCAGGAATAAAAGGCAGGTTATAATTCATAGTGGTTATTAAGATTTATATTTATCAATTAATTCAATAATCTCGTTATTGCTATTAGCATCAGGGCATAAATTGAGAAATTCATTATGTTTATCGAAATCAATACTTAATCCTGTTTCAAATTTATCAATTGCTAAACCAATGTTTTTATTACAAAAATAATATGCAGCAAGTCTGTAATTCAATTTTGCATTATTATTAAGCGAAACAGCTTTTTTAATAATGTTAATTGCTTTATCAATTTTATTATTTTCAAAATGCAATTCTGCATAAGAAAGCCAAATATCACAATCGTAGGGGTCTAATTCCGATGCTTTTTTAAATGCGCTGGCAGATGCTTTTTCAAATTTCAATTTTGAATTAACCAAACCCAAGTAAAACCAATATTCAGGATTGTCATTATCAATTTCAATAGCCTTATTTAAATACAACAAACTTTCTGTGTACTTATCTTTAAAATAATTTATAATGCCAATACCAAACAATGCATCCGAAAATTTTTCATCTAATTTTAATGTTTTTGAATAATATTTTTCTGCCATTTCAAAATCATCTATTCTCATGTAACACTCTGCAATATAGAAAAATGCTTCCGGGGATTCTTTTGCAATTTTTATATACTCGTGATATACTTCAATAGCTTCTGTATAAATTTCAGCATTTGCCAAAGAGTTTGCCTTATTAAAATATACTGTTTCAAATTTATTGTCGATTGCTATGGCGTAATCGTAAGCATCAATGGCAGAGTTATAGTCGTCAATTTTGTTGTAAACCAAACCCAAATTATACCATGCATCACAAGAAAAAGGCTCTTGGTCTAAATATATTTTATAAAATCTTATACTTTTTTCAAATTTTCCTGTTTTTTCGCAGCAGTAGGCAAGTTCATAAATTATTGGCAAAAAAGAATTGTCAAGCACATAAGCTTCTGTTAAATATTTTAGGGCATCATCATATTTGTTGACTTGTTCAAAATTCAAGGCGATTTCCAATAATATTTCTATTATATCTTCTTCGGAATATTTTATTGCTTCACGAAATTTTGTGTGTGCTTTATCATATTCTTCAAAAATTATATAAATATTACCAAGTAAAAGAAAAATATCAGGATTAGTATTTTCAATTTTTTCAAGAACTATTAACATTTTATGTGCTAATTTGTAGTTCCCTGTGCTAAAAAGTACCTGCGCTTTTTTAATTTTTAATTCTATGGAATAGGGGTGAAGATTTAATGCAAAATCAATGGCATTCTCCGCATCCTTAATTTTAAATTCATACAGATAATGCTCAACAATACATTCTAATTCAATTACATCAAAAAAATGCTGTTCTTTTTTTTGCAACATTTTTTCAAATCGCTGCACAAGCATTTTAGTTTCTTTTTTATCAATAAAATAATCTCTTTCTCTGTCCATTTCAACAAATCAATATAGGGTACAAAGTTACCAATAAATAATTGCTTAAATGTAATGGCCTATTAAAAAGTTATTAAATTTTTTTAAATCCTATAATCTCTCTTACTTCCTTAACCGTAATTTTAGCGCTTTCGTGAGCTTTTTCTGCGCCGGTTTTTGCTATTTTTTTCAAATATTCGTTATTAGACGATAATTCAAGAATCTTTTCACGTATAGGTTTAGTAAATTTAATAATATCTTCGGCAAGCTGCTTTTTAAGATCGCCATATCTTATCTCGCAAGAATTATATTTTTCTGTAAAAAACTGAATAGTATCTTTTTCGGAAACAATTTCTAATAGTGTAAACAGATTTTTTAAAGGTTCCGACATAGGAGAGTTAGGTTTAGTTGGTCCGCTGTCGGTAACTGCTCTCATCACTTTTTTTTGTATAATTTTTGGTTCATCGGCAAGATTAATAGCATTTCCTTCCGATTTTCCCATCTTGCCAGTTCCGTCAAGTCCCGGAATCTTAATAAGTTCTTTTTCAAAATTATATGCTTGAGGCTCTTTAAAATATTTAACATTATATAATCTGTTAAATCGTTTTGCGAACTTACGGCACATTTCAAGATTTTGTTCCTGATCTTTGCCTACGGGGACTTTTGATGCATTATGAATTAAAATATCTGCTGCCATTAAAACAGGATAAGTTAATAGTCCTGTATTAATATTGTCGGGTTGTTTCCTTATTTTTTCTTTAAAAGATGTGGTTCGTTCCAATTCCCCAACATAAGCATTCATATTTAACAACAAATATAATTCTGCTGTTTCGGGCAAGTCGCTTTGCAAATATATTGTTGATTTTTCAGGGTCTAATCCAGTTGCAAGATATTCTATGAGAACCTGTTTGACATTTCCATGTAAATTTTCAGGTGTTGGATGTGTTGTTAAAGAATGATAATCTGCAATAAAAAAGAAACAATTATTCTCGTCTTGCATTTTAATAAAATTCTTAATTGCTCCAAAATAATTGCCAAGATGTAAATTCCCTGTTGACCTGATTCCGCTTACTATTGTTTCCATAATTAACTCAATGTTTTAACGAACAAAAGTAATTAAAAATACAGAGCATTTCTATTTATCATTTTTTAAAAGTTTTTTCATTTCACGGTCAAAGTCTGAAATATGCTTGTTATTCGCTTCTTTTCTATATTTCTCATATTCATTTTTTGCTTTTTCTATTGCTTTTTTATGACTTGTTTTTCCAGCATTTGTAAGAATTTTCTTTTCACTTATTCGTAAGAAATCATCTAATTTTTTTATCCAATCATACATTTTCATTAATCTGCCATTTGTTGCTTGTAATTCAGCAAAATCGAGGTACATCGATACAATAAGGTTCAGGTGTTTCAACTCATCTTCTGAAAGATAATTTTTAGCAATTCCAACATCACGAACAGTAATATAATCGCCTTTAAAATTAGTAAGTCCTAAAAATGACTTTTCAGCGTCCACTCTTTCATTTATCATTTCAGCAGCTGTTTTCCCATGAATGGCATAGTGCATTTTATTTTGCACTGTTGCAAAAAACTCTTTTGTTAACTCATCATCTTTTTTATAATCAATGCTGATTGCGTAAATATCTGTTACTTTTTGATAAAAATTTCGCTCACTGCTTCTAATATCACGAATTCTCTGTAACAGTTCCTCAAAATATCTCGACCGAGCTCCTTCTTGCTTCAATCGGGCATCATCCATTGTAAAGCCTTTTACAATGTATTCATGAATCCTTTTTGTTGCCCACTGTCTAAATTTTGTTCCTTGTGAGGATTTTATCCTGTAACCAACCGATATTATTACGTCGAGATTATAATATTCAACTTGATATGTTTTACCATCTTCGGCAGTTGTCGCAAATTTTGCGACAACTGAACTTTTGTCCAATTCTCCTTCGTTAAAAGTATTGTTAATATGTTTTCCAATGGTTTTTATATCTCTATTAAACAACTCTGCCATTTGATGACGGTTAAGCCAAACCGTTTCGTCATGTAAACGTGTCTGAATACGGGTTTCGTTAGCTTCTGTTTGATATATTATTATTTCTGAATTTTGTTCCATTTGTTAATTTTCAAATATTAAGGGTTTAAATTTCTACTTTAATTTTTTATGAATTATACGTGCAGCGATAATCTGCTAAAAATTGTTATAGTGTTATATTGTTTCCATAATTAACTCAATATTTTATATTTCATTTATTTCCTTCTCAATTGTTTTATACTTATCCTTAACACTTTCTCCCATATAAAAATCCAACAAATCTTTCTTTGTAAGAGTTCCGTCATCTAAAAACTTTGTTAAATATTCTTGATTAAATTCGGTAAGCAGTATTGATTTTTCAAGTTGCTTTAATATTGCTTTATTATTTTCAATATTTGCTTCAACCATTGTCTTAATAGAAATTATTTCATTAATGTCTTTTATTATCCTATTAACTATTAAACTCAATAATTTCATGTCAATATCAGGTTCTTTTGCATTAATTGTAATATCACGTGCAAGCATGTAAGCAATTGCGAGATTAGAATAATCCCCTTTTTGAGAATCAATTATTACAATAAATCCAACACTTTCAATAAAGCCAACATTTTCTGTAAATTTCAAAATGCTATTGTCTATTAAAGAACGGTCTAAAACAATCATCCCTACTTTAGCATCTCTATTCGCTTTCGATTCTATTATTTGACTCCAAGCAGTGTCATATTTTCTTGTAAACATTTCTTTTGAAGCTATATCTCCAAGTTTTATGCTTTTGTCAAACTTACATTCTATTACAATTTTTAATTCGCTATTTCCGTCAACTTCACAAATAATATCACCAGTTTTATTTTTTGGAATATTGCCAGCAATATTGCCTGTTAATAAAGCTTTGTCCTTTAATTTTCTTTCAGAAAAGTAGGTATTTAAAAAGTTTGCTATTTCATCTTCTGCAAGTATTCCTTTAATTGTTGTTTTGTAAAACAACTCCTTTTTCATATCAAAAATCATTTTTAAACTTTCCATTTCTGTTCCAAGCTCATTACTTGTTTTTGAAAGAAAAGATGAAATACGGTCTTCCATTAATGCTAAGACACCAATATATAATGCTCTGTAAAGCTTTTTATCTCTTTCTTTTGCAGGTAATTTGTCAAAATAATTGAAAACAATTTGGTTTTCTATTTCAAAACCTGATATTTCTACTCTTTTTAGTCTTTGATTTATTTTTATTGTTGCCATATTATTCAAATATTTTTTTTATTTTCTCTCCGAAGGACTCTGTTAAATTAAATGAATCATTATTAACAAAATTGATAGCCCTATATGCCTTATTATTACTGATTTTCTCGGTCATCCCAATTTCTTCTTCAATATCATTCTCTAAAACAACGGAATACCCTAAAACACCATCAATTATTTCTTCAATTTTTCGAGAGCTTTTATCAGCTGATGCTAAACCATCATCATCTTTAGTTGATTGATGGTCCTTATCATAAACAACTACATACTTAAGCTTAAATTTATTTAGCAAATTAATATATTGTGGAATAGTATCTTTACTGCCACAATCAATCAAGGTATAATCAAATCTAAAAATATTCATATTTTTTGCAAGTAGAGGGATAACAGATTTATCCGTTTGACCTTCAAGAAGGATAACCTTTTTTGCGAAAAATAGTTCCCCTCTATCAGGATTAATCCAGTAAATTAAATTAAATTTTTTCCTATTATCTACATCCTGAAATAATTCCTCATAGCATTGCAGTAGTTTGGTTCCAATTTCAAGATTCTCTTTATATACAATTGCAATTGATTTATATTTTTCTATATCTAAGAATGAACTTGAATGAGTTGAAAAGATAACCTGAGCTTCATTTTGGGAAATGTTTATTAATGAAGAATACAATTCTTTTTGGGCTTGGGGATGTAAATAAAGTTCAGGTTCTTCAATAATAAAGTAACTTGAATCTGATGCTTTTCTGGTGGATGGTTTTTGTTCATCACTATCACTACTATCAACCTGTTTTGACCAAACTTTGATTAAAGCAAAAATTATTGCCCTTTGTAAGCCATGTCCTTTACGTTCAATATCTGTTTTGGTACCATCGTTCACCCATACAGTTGTGCCGCTTTTGATAATATCCTCAATGTCAGGTGGTTCAACTTCAATTTCAATAGAAGTGCTCCATGCTTCCATCTCTTTTGTGATACTTTCTTCAAGCAATTGAAATTCTTCTGGTCTATCATTGTTTTCCTCTCCTTCTGATGTTGTTTTATTAAGAAGACTAATTAAATTTTGAATACCACTTTTTACATCTTTAAAGCTGTTACTATTTTCAGCATATTTTGTTATTATTCTACTGTACAACTGTCCAAAAATAGATTTGCCCCGTATTGCTAATTCATCAGCTGCATTTTTAACTGCTGGGATATAAAATACTTCGCCAAAGATTCCTTGAGCTACATTTGTTAATCCTAAAAAGTTTGTTGTTTCAAGCTCGTAAGTGAAATTTAAATCATTTCTATGCTCTTCAATATAAAGAGTTTGGGCTTGCAAGAATGAATCTTTTGAAATTCTACCTGATTGTGGTAGTTTATCATATAATGGTAAAGTTTCTGCTTTTTCTCTCTTAATATAGTCATTGATTTTATCTTCTTTTAACCATTCTTCGGTAGGATTTTCAATATACCCATGATATTCAATATTACCATCAATATGTCCAATTTTTAATACCCGAATATTGTTTTCTGATGAAATATATTTTTTAAATTTAGATTTATCAGATTCATTTAAACTTGTGAATATTACTTCAATTTTAATATTATTTTCCGAACTATTGAAATCTAATCGGGTTTGTTTCATTTGACCGAAAAAAAATAGTAACGCAGATAAAATATTAGATTTACCATGGTTGTTTTGACCTATTAGTATCATTAATTCTTGAAAATTAATATCAAGATTAATGATAGACCTCCAGTTCTCAATCTTAATGTTTTCTATTCGCATTTATCTAAATTTTTGAATACTCATAACAATTTCTGATATTGTGATAAAAATATGAACCATGGGAACTTGCACTCATTAATGCTTCGTGTTCTTCTTTTGGCACATCAAAATACTGATAAACACCACCATGATTAAATTCTATTTCAAGAATTTTATTTTTTTCATTATAACCAACTGCAGAAATATTTGATGAAGAAATGTTTGTTAAAGATTGTTTTTCTTCATTACTTATTTCATTTACCTGTTTTTTGCTAAGAAAATCTATTTGCTTACATTCTTTGAAATAAGATTCTAATCCAATAGACAATGTATTAAAACAATTCACATTTATTGTGGGATTTTTTGTGTGTAATTCTGCAAGAAGAAAAGGATTTAAATATAAGTTCTTATCATGTTTTGTAAAATAGTCGAAATCATTTGATATAATCCAGAGATTCTTTGTGTTTTGAACATTATTCAGAATCTGTGTCCATGATATTTGATCTCCTAAACAATCGTTATTCTTTCCTGGAGGATTACCAATTTCTTTTCTTCTTCGTGCCTCTATTATTTCTTCATCTGTTTCTATAATTGCAGTATCAAATAAATAAAATAAACTTTTTGAAACAATATCTTCTGAACTACATATTTTATCCAAACTCTCATTAAAAAAGCATTCAAGATCTTTAAATAATTGATTATTCTGTTCTTTTAGAATAGCACGTTTTTTATTCCATTGTACAATATCAAAACTATTAGATGTTGAAGTAAAATGCTCAGGTAATTTTACTGTTTCCAATTTCATTTTGATTTTATAATTACTTATTGATTTATTAAAAACTATTAGTTTATTTCTATTAACTTCATCAACAACTTGTCTTGTTATAAAAACATCTTCTTTTACCCTCAATAAATAATCAAGTAACTTCTTAAATAATTCGTGATTACTATCATAAAAACGGAGATATATATTTGAATCAATAAAAATCATAAATAAATTTTAACTTATTTTCACATACTCATAACACCCCCTGATGTTATGATAAAAATATGAGCCATGAGAACTT
Organism: uncultured Bacteroidales bacterium; assembly: GCA_964435855.1. Classification (GTDB taxonomy): domain Bacteria; phylum Bacteroidota; class Bacteroidia; order Bacteroidales; family CAYTAU01; genus CAYTAU01. The sequence goes on from CAYTAU010000002.1 coordinate 68,148, forward strand.
GCACTCATTAATGATTCGTATTCTTCTTTTGGCACATTAAAATACTGATAAACACCACCATGATTAAATTCTATTTCCAAAACTTGTTCTTTTTCATCATAACCTACTGCGGCTAAATTTGATGAGCTTACACTTTCTCTTTGCATAATTTATAAATTTTAAGTTTCTATTTAATCTTCTTTTTAGATAATTTCTGTTTCTAGTCCATATTTGTTAATAAGCAAGCTATTTCTTTCATCTTGTGATTTGGAGTTTAATAAAAAGTTTTCTTCATCCTCTGTAAGTTCACAAATACTAAAATCTTTAACATAGTTTTTTGCTAAAGCATAGAAATTGCCAGAATAGGGTTTGCTTGTGTTTTTAATGTAATACCAAAACACACCGGATTCTAATATTCGTTTTGTGATTTTCAACTCTCTTTCCGAATCGCAAAAAATGGCGTATCCTGCATAGAGCAGCAAATCTTCCTGATTAGTGTAAACAAAATACGGTTGATTCGACATATAAGGAAATAAAAGTTTTTTGCCGTAATCATTGATTGCTTGCGATCGACCAAATTCAAACCATTTGTATTTTTTAGGTTTCCCTTTATCTCTGTTAAATAGTTGTTCTTGGTGGCGTTTCAGATATAAATATGCATTTGGGTAAGTGTCCTGAAAAAACTGCTCATCTAAAACATTCATTTTATTATGCACACCTTCAAATATATTTAATTGCTTATTGTCTGAATAATAAGGGAAAATAATCTGTTCTGTTAATTTTGGAATTTCATCCTCACTCTTCAAGCGATTAGGCTTTATTACATTTCGGCAAATACCTTTTTCAATTTTATGAAGTTCTCCGTTTTGGTGATAATAATATTTATCATCTTTATCTACAGGTTTAAAAATAAAAACATCATTGCTTAAAGTAGCTAAGCCATTCTTAATTATATATTTATTCCCTAAAGAAACTCCCGTATTTTCGAGTTTATTTATATTTTCAAGTATCTCAGTTTCGTTTAAGATCCATCCTTTTTTTGTGTTAAGTAACTTGTAGGCAACATTCGAAAATATTTTTACAGTATTGGTTTTAATATCATCAGCTGTAGCTTTTACGTATTTTACTGCATCTGATTTACTTTTTGATATATTGACAATGCAAGTATAAGTTGATTTATTTTCAAAAATCTGTTGATTGCCAAAATCAATAATTGAAACCGACAGCTTGTTTTGTTTAAAATATTCACGTAGGTTTCGTGCGTTTACACTTCGTTTAAATGTATTAACAGTAATAAAACTAAGTACTCCTTTTTCTTTCAAATATTCTAAGCCTATTTCAAAAAATGGAATATATAAATCGGGATTCCCCGATTTTGTAACTTCCCATTTACTCATTAGTTTTTTTGATTCTTTACTAAGATGTTTAGCCCTAACATAAGGCGGATTACCTATTACAGTGTCAAACCCTAAAAAATTTATGATGTTACTTTCCCAATCAAAATTTAGAGCATTGCCAACAAACAAATTGAACTCAAACTCAGGCACATCCTCGCCATTAGAAACAGCAAGCAGTGTTAAAAGAATTTTGGCTCTTTCAATTGTATAATCTGAAATATCTAAACCGTAAATATTCTCTCTAAAAATATCAAAGTATGTTTTTGATGTTACCGTTTTAATTTTTTCAACTGCTGTTTGCAAAAAAGCACCTGTACCACAAGCAATATCTGCAACAGTTATTTTCTGAATGTTTTTCTTGTTGGTAAAATCAACTGCATTTTCAATTATATGGTTCTTTATATAATTTGGTGTGTAAACAGCACCATTTTCAATTGCATCTTTTGAGGGGATTGTAACTTCAAATAATTCTGTAACATCCTCAAAATCATATTTGCCATTTTTTATATTCAACAAACTTACAAATTCCGAAATTTTGTTGGTATTATTCCCTTCAATACAAGACTTAATTAGCTTATTTTGTTTTACTGACATATTATTAAATTCCAAGAATGCACCTACAATTAACTTATTAGCTATAACAAGATTGTCGGAATAGTCTTTTAAATATGTTATTATATCTTTATGAATCATGGCTTGTCTAATATTTGAATTCGGTTAATATTTCTTCCTCTTTGGTTGAAAAAAACAATTTCATCGTCAGTCAATTGATATAGTTCAAACACTTTGTTGTCAAGATTATCCCATAGTGTCAGTAAAGTGTTACGTAAAATATTTTTTTGCCGTGGAGTTGCAGTAACATGCTGGTTTTGGGCTGTTTCAATTTCCTTTCCTATTCCTGCAATTTCCTCAACAAGTTCAGGATTGTTTTCATAATTTACTTTTGGAAAAGGAATTGGCTCTATAAATTGTTTATTGAATTTGAAATATCCATTTTGCTGAGGATTTGCTATTGACCTTGCACAAACAGAAAAAAGTGTAGAGTTAATTATAGATGCAACAGCATAAAGGTTGTGCTCTTCTTTATTTGGAACATCAATAAAAAACATATTTGCATTATCGCAATAATTAAGTGGGTTTTGAGTGACTGTAGCAAACGTATCATTTGCTGTCATTGGAATTAATACCTTCGGATAAATGGCTTTGTGATTTTGTACTCGTGTAAAATGATGCCAGGATTCATCGTCTTTGCAAGTCTCAACATTTGCAATAATATTTGCCTTATGCCTATTTAAATATTCACCAGCTAGTGGAAATCGTTCTGAAAAATCAGAAAATTGAATAGCTCTATTTTCTTTTTCGGTAACATCGTAAGGAAAAATCACATACGTACTTGTTGTGTCTTTGCAAAATGGATAAAATCGTTCATTAACTAATAAAGGTCTGCAAGCATCTATTTCGATTAAAAAATCTTTTTCAAGATGAGAATTGCATAATATCGTTCTATCATTTCTAATTTCCTTTACATTTAAGTGATATGCTTTATCCCATAATACTTGTATCCCTACTTTAACTTTTGCAAAATCTCCAAATTTCCCGTGTTTGTTTAAAAGTTCAGTTTTAATGCTAAGTAAATCTGCATCATCGAAATTCCAAGGATTTGTATCAAAGGCACTTGACGGTATTTCAGTAAAATTAGAATTATTTATTTCAACTGGCTCAATACTTTCAAGCTTTGCAGGTATTTCTTCTATTTTATTTGATATTTTAATGAATGAAACTATTTTGGGCTCAGATTTTTCAAGAATTAAAGAGGCTATGTAAGTTATTCTGCTTTTAAATAAATTGGTTGTTTCAAAGTCTATGACCTGACTAAGTAATTTATTCGTACTGATATACTCTCTGATTTTTTTGCCATACTCTGTTTTGAAAAATCGTTTTTGGATAACCAAGCCCAACCTACCATTATTGTTCAGCAATTCAACACCTCTTTCAATAAAAGCTACTGATAAATCGACCTTGCCGTTTTTTGTTGTCTCATAACAATCCTTAATATATTGATGCATAAAAGGATATTCGATATTGTAATTTTTAACTTCAACATATGGCGGATTGCCAACAATATAGTCAAATCCTGCTTTTTCGTTAAACACTTCATTAAAACCAGATTCGGTATTCCAATCAAAAGGATTTGTTTTAAAGAGCTGAGTATTCGCCTTATTTATATCAGGATATTTTTCTGTAATGTCGTAGGAAACAAGAGTATTTCCACATTTTACATTATTGCCAACATTATTTAGTATTTGATTTCCATAAACACCAATCTTTTGATAGTTTTCATAAAAATCTATGTTATCTATGACTTTTAATGACAATGACATTCTAGCAACTTCAACAGCTTCGGGGTCAATATCAACGGCATAAATACAACTGGATATTAGCTTTCGTCTTCCTTTGATTGTTAAAGTTGTATTACTACCATTGGTAAAGAAATATTCAGCATAATCATCAGTTCCTGTTTGGTTATAATATTCTATTATCAGATTTTGTAAGTAGTCGAAGATTTCAATTAAAAATATACCACTACCACATACAAAATCAAGAATTTTAGTTTGAAAAACTCCTTGAAGCCCCTCTGCAAGAATCTTGTTTTTAGGAATTGTCCTTTTCAATAAATCTTGAACTAAAAACTGAGGAGTGCTTACAGCTCCATTCGTTTTCATATATTCAAGCTTTAGTTTCTCTGAAACTACACCGTTTTTAATGAAAAGCTTTTTCGATAAAAATATTTCATAAATATCGCTTAGTAGCTTGGTAGGAATTACATCAAAACGATATGGGGACGGATAATACAAAAGCTCAATAAGATCATCAAAAATATCATTAGGAATTTCAATTGTATGAATGCTATTTATCCTGTCAAATAGTGGTCCATCATAATGTTCGTGAAAATCATTATAAGATGATTCTTTAAACGTATTCCAAAATCCATCGTCCTTGAATTTGAGTAATAACCCATCTTTTTCTATCTGTCTGGCTTCGCATATTCGAATAAAAATAATTCTATTAATTACAACCTGTGAAATGTATGCCAATAATTCAGAGTTGTTGTTTATTAAAACTTTATTTTTTTTTAAAATGCTATTTGCTAATGCTAGTCGAAAATTGGAAAGTTGTTCTGCAAATAATAAATCAGGCGATATTTTTTGAATTCTTTTTTCTTTTTTAAGAGTGTCGGAATAAAGCTGAGACAATTTCCCATTTAATATATTGGATTTGAGTAAATGCTTTTCCAATATACCAATGTTTTCATTGTAATTAGAAATTTTAAGGTAAACTCTACCCAGATTTGCTTTTTGATTCTCATCGGGAATATATGTACAATCATAAATTACAAACTCTTCAAAATTGGTGATAAATGCACAGGGAGCTAAAATTGACCATCCATAAGACTTAATTTGAAATGCTGCCTTTGAGTCAGTTTCTAAATTAATATAAGTGCCTTTAGCATCAAGAAAAGTCAGTTTTTCTTTCCCTCGTTTAAATGTATAATCAGGTCTTGTAGAAGTTGACCCTATTTCAGCTAATCTCTCCTTCTCTTCTTTTGACAATACTTTTTCTTGTAGAATTTGGGAAGTATCCATTACATCCCAATCAAAAATGGCAAGTAGCTCATTTATCCAAGTCCGAATAGTCTCTTCTGAACTAAGGTCTAAACGTCCTTGTTGTTTGAACAATTGATACTTTTCAATCAACTTTTGTAGTTTTTCTTTTCTATCTGCCATTTATTTATTATTCCTTAAATATTTAACTTTTCTTTCTGCTACTTTTAAAACATCGGTTGCAGAATCTTCTTGTAAAATCTCATAAGCTATATTTTCACTTAGATACTCAATTAATATTTCTTTTTCATTCAATTCCAATGCTTTGACAATCTTAATTATTTGCTCTCTTCGTGCTTTTCTTTCACCTCTTTCTATTTTGCTGATAATTGCAGTATCAACGTCAATCATTGCAGCAAGTTGACGAAGCAATAATCCTTTTTCTTCTCTTTTTGTTCGTATGATATTTCCAATACTATTCATTTGAAATAATTTCTTTGACATATTTTGTCAAATGTAAGAATAAAAATCTTTTCATAGCACTTCTTTTTTATATTTTTTCACGAACTTTTCAACATGCACAAAAAAGGGTGGAAAATTTACTTTTTCACAGGAATATCTTTAATAAAATTATATGTATTATTCTTATAATCCATTTTGCTACAAAAATGTTCTATTCCGTTAGTAACAAAAAGGTAATCTACCTTTAGTAAAATGTTGTAAACTGCTATTTGGTCGAAGGTTTTCTGGCTAATTTTTACATTTGGGGCTTTGCATTCTACAATCATATCCGGCAGTCCGGTGTTGCTGTATAAAACAATATCGCAACGTTTTGTGTTGTTGTTTACCTTAATTGTTTGCTCAATTGCAATAAGTGAAGATGAGTAATTTTTGTCTTCAATAAGATATCTTACAACATGTTGTCTTACCCATTCTTCAGGTGTTAATCTTACATGCTTTTTTCGAATATTATCCCAGATATACAGTTGGTTATTTTCAGTTATTATTTTGAATTTATATGTGGGGAAATTTAGCTTTTCCATTCAAGTTTATTTTCTTTGTTATTAAAAACCTTGTTGTTGTCTAAAAGCCACTGTAAAACTTTTATGGTTTTTTCTTCCTTATACTCAATATAATCAACCAACTGAATTAGAAATATTGGTTCTTCCTTAATTTTTTCTTTTAGTTTTTCCAGTATCAGATCAAACTCATATCTACTGAGCTCTAATTCATTTCTACGCATACATACATCACAATTTCCGCAACGATAAGCTTTTTTATCGCCAAAATATTCTAATAATGTTTTACTGCGACATTTACTTATACTTGTAACATAGTTTATTACAGATTCTGTTTTTTCCGTACTGATTTTTTTCCTTTTGTGATAATTTTCCTTTGAAATTATTAATGATTTTTCATCTAGTCTTTGTTCTGTATAGACTATTAATGCAGCTTTTCTTTTTTGTACATATTTTAAAACATTATATTCATCTAATTTTTTTAAATATTGAACAACTATATCTTCTTTAATATCTGCTGTTCTTGCAATAAAAGATTCATTTATTTTTATAAAATCATTAAATAAGCCTTCATACGAACGTAATAGTAATTTAACAAACCCGTCGTATTTTTTATTTTTGATCTGAAATTCATATAATTTATTTCTATCAATAATAATATGAGCTTTAGAAGGATTATCAATTACGCCTGTTGTTTCAATATATCCTTCTTTTTGTAAAAATTTTAATGAATTGTAAACGCTCATAATATCAAAACTATACCTTTTTGAAAAGTCAACAATATCAAAATCAAAAACCTGTTCCTTTCCTGTTCCAACAGGAATTTGAAAATAATTTCCCAGTGAATTATAAACCGTTTTTATAAATTTTATTTCTGGATATGTTTTTTGCAGGTTCTCTCTAAGTTTTAATATATCTGCCTCGTTATAAACCAGAACTGCATAAGCTATTTTTTCATCTCTGCCTCCTCTTCCCGCTTCCTGAAAATATGCTTCAATAGAATCGGGAAGGTCAATATGAGCAACAAAACGAACATCGGGTTTGTCGATACCCATACCAAAAGCATTTGTAGAAACAATTATTCTGGTTTTTCCCGATTTCCATTCGAGTTGTTTTGTATCTCTTATTTTAGGCTCCAATCCTGCATGATAATAATCGGCAGAAACACCGTTTTTTCTTAAAAATATCGCAAAATCTCTTGTTGCTTTTCTATTCCTGACATATACAATACCCGTTCCTTTTATTTTCTTAATTCTTTTAAGCAGGTAATTATTTTTATCATCAATTTTCCTTACTATGTAAATCAGGTTTTTTCTTTCAAAGCTTTTTTGAAAAAGATTTTTTTCTTTAAAAAGAAGCTTATCCTGAATATCGTCAACAACTTCGGGAGTTGCTGTTGCCGTAAGAGCCAATACAGGAGTGTTGGGAATATACTGTCTTATTTCAGCAATTTTAAGATATGATGGTCTAAAGTCGTAGCCCCATTGAGAAATACAGTGCGATTCGTCAACAGCAAGCAAATTCACATTCATATCTTTAATTCGGGTAATAAATATTTCTGTTCCTAATCTTTCGGGGGAAACATAAAGAAATTTGGTTTTACCGTATATACAATTATCAAGAGCAATATCTATTTCATGTTTTGTCATTCCTGAATATACAGCTACCGCTTTAATGTCTTTTTCTTTAAGGTTTTCTACCTGATCTTTCATTAAAGCTATTAATGGGGTAACAACTATGCATATCCCATCTTTGGCAAGTGTAGGCACCTGAAATGTTATTGATTTTCCTCCTCCTGTGGGTAGTAAACCAAGAGTATCCTTTCCTTCGTAAACAGATTTTATAATATCTTCCTGCAAAGACCTGAAAGAAGAATATCCCCAGTATTGTAATAATATTTCTTTGAAATTGTTCAAAGTTTAAAATAAATTCAAAATGACTAAAATTAAAAATACTTAAAATTATCAAAATTTCCCATTTGCCTCGGATGAATTAGAATGCTCTGTAAAACAACAAACGACTAACGACAAACGATTTACTCTTGCTTTCCGAAATTCTGTATCCATCTGTGCATTTCAAGTTTTACACCACCATAATAACAGGCAACATGTGTCCAATCAGGATTAATTATATTTGTTCTATGTCCGTATCCGGGAATACCCGAATCAATTAATAATTGAATTACTATTTCTCTAGTTGTTACATCTTCTGGTCCCTTACCTGCAATATTTTCATTTCCCGAAACCATTTTTGGAGCATATTTTAATATTCTATCCCATGGCCACGAGTTATCACTACCTCGGTGACTTAAAGTCCATTTGTGCTTATCATTATCCAATCCGTGTTTTTTGGCAGCCTTATAAATACCCTCACTTGGTTTTAAAATTGATAATGACCCAAGTAATCTTAAATCGGCAATTAAACTTTTAATAGCTTTTAATTCTTCTTTATAACGATTATGCCATATTGTATCTGTTTTTATTTTTTCAACACCATTAATAGTTTCATAACTTGTTGACAGAGCATAATTTTTTGTGCCTTTGCCATGTTTTTCGTAATCTTCTTTTGCTCTTTTTAAATATGGCTCAACATATTGAATATATTTATTTGGGTCTGACCTCACCATATTTATTTCAAGCACCATAGCTTTTTCTTCTTTATTCATATAAGAAGCATTTGCTGCTGTATTAAGTTTTGATATATTCCAACCCTCATAGCTATCTTGAGCTGTTAAGTTCAAGAATAGAATACTTAATGATATTGTGATAAATAGTTTCATTATTTACTTAAAACCTTAAATTCAACCCTTCTGTTTTGTTGTCTGCCTTCTGCTGTAGAATTAGTAGCAACCGGCTGATTTGAAGCATATCCTTTATATTTAATTCTACCTGATGCAATTCCCTTGCCAATAATATGGTCGGTAACGGCTTTTGCCCTGTCGTTTGAAAGTTTTATGTTTATTTCATTACTTCCTGTGTTATCTGTATGTCCGCTAATCTCAACTGTAATTGTTTTATAGGCATTTAATAGTTTATAAAATCTCTCCAATTCAGGAAACGATTCATCTTTTAAAGTAGATTTTCCTGTTTCAAAAAATATATTATTTAAAACGATTTTTGAGCCAACATCTATTTTGCTCATAATAAAATCTTTTTCTACTTTTCTAAAAATTTCTGTGGCTGGAATATCAAAGTTTTCGGAAAGGAACAAATATTCCGGTGCCCTAACAGCAATTCCATAATTTTTACCCGATGGTAATGAAACAAGATATTTTCCTGTTTTACTATTAGATCTTGCAACATAAACCACTTTATTTTTAACATTATCAACAATTTCTATTGAAGCTTCTACGGGTCGTCCTGTTATTATATCTGTAATAATTCCTTTTACAATAGTAAGTCGCACCATTTCAATTTCAACAACTTCTTCAATAATTTGTTCTTTAATTGGTTTCGATTCGCAGGCTATAAGATTATCTTCATTTGTACGAACAGGTAATTTTTCCGGTCCTCTAAAAGTTATTTTATATATATCGTATCCACCAAAACCATCTTTTCTGGCAGAAGAATAATAGCCGTGTTTTCCACTTGCTGAAATTACAAAAGCAATATCATCATCGGGAGTGTTAATCGGGTAACCAAGATTAATTGGGTCGCTCCATTTATTATCATAACCTAAGGTTGATTTAAAGATATCAAAACCGCCCATTGAAGCATCGCCGTCTGAACTATAGTACATGGTTTTACCATCGGGGTGCATAAATACGCTTTGCTCGTCGAAAGACATATTTATTGGTCGTGGCATTCTTTTTACTTCTCCCCAAATATTATTTTTATCTTTTTTACAATAAAAAATATCTCTACCGCCTGCACCTTCATCTCTTATTGAAACAAAATAAAGAGTGTTTCCATCATAAGAAAAACAAGCTGAAGATTCCTGAGATCTTGAATTTATTTGCTCAGGGAAAGGTTTTGGCTTTGTCCAAGTATCTCCGTCTAATTCACTCAAATATAAATCCCCTGCTTGGTATAAGATTATTTTTTGTCCATCAGTAGATAAACCAACTGATGCGTCATGATTTTCACTATTAATCTGAGAGGCTAATTGTTGGGCTTTCCCCCATTTCCCATTTTCTAAATATGAAACATAAACATCTTCATCATATTGCCCGTTTTTGTTAGGTTGTTTTCCGTTTTCTCTTCGCGAAGTAAAAATCATCATTGATTCATCAGCCATAATTAAAGGGCTATAATCAGAGTATTCGGAATTAATATTTTCACCGAGATTATCAACAAATACTCTTACAGGAGTTTCCAAAAGTTTTTTTGCAATCCCTACTTCTCTCATTTTTTTTCTGAAAACTCTTCTTCTTTTTTCAAAATCGCTTTTTGATTCACCATCTCTTAATATACTTGCCTTGTATTCTATCATTGCTTTATCAAGCTCCATATTTAAATGATATGTATACCCCAGTTTAAAATGTATGTCAAGGTCAACTTCTTTATCAAGTAATAGTGCTTTTTTAAAATAATCTATAGATTTTATTTTTTCATCGGATTTTAAATAACAATCTCCAATTTTAAAGTTTAATAAAGCATTGTTTGGATTAAATTTATTTGCTTCAAAATAATATTCAAGTGCTTTTATGCAAGCATCTCTTGTTCCTGTTTTATATAATTCATCACCAAGTTTTATTTTCTCAAGAATTATTTTTAATTCTTCTTTTTTGTCTTCAAAATTTACTTTTTTAAATTCAATATTTAATTGAGCATAACTACACAGGGCAATTAAAGAAGCAATGGTTGTGAGAAACAGTGATTTACGCATAATGCCATATTTTATCTAAAGAGTTTGCTAAAAATAGTAAAATTTATATTAGTACAGAATTGATTTATAAATTTTATACATATTATGGCTTTGCATGAAAATGCTTGGATTTTTATCCCATTATTTGATTTCCCACTTTTTTTTATATCTTTGATATTTTAATCGTAAAACTTTTAACTATGAAACTATTTTTAATTTTTCCTATTATTTTAATTAGCCTTATTTCCTATTCACAAACATCAAAAACAATAGACCATGGGGGAATAACTCGCGAATATATTGAATATGTTCCTGCAATATATGATAGTTCAACCGTTGTTCCGGTAATTTTTTGCTTGCATGGTTTGGGAGATAATATGAGTAATTTCTCAAATATTGGAATGCACGATGTTGCAGATACGGCAAATATTATTGTTATTACTCCTCAAGCATTGATGGCTACAGTTTATGGTTATGATGTCGGTACAGCATGGAATTCAGGTGCCAGTACTTCAGGAATTGTATTAAATGAAAATATTGATGATATTGGTCTTTTTATGGCTATTCTGGATACAACAATGTCATTGTATAATATTGATACAACATGTATATACGCTACAGGTTTTTCATTAGGAGGTTTTATGTGTCACAGAATTGCCGGCGATCTAAATTCAACTTTTACTGCAGTTGCATCTGTTTCCGGAACAATGGGAAATTCTTTAGTATGTACACCCGACAATGCAATTCCGCTACTTCAATTTCACGGTACAGCAGACACACAAGTATCTTATACAGGAAATACTTATGGAAATGATGTGGAAGAAGCTGTAGAATACTGGAGAATCTTTAATAATTGTGATTCTATACCTGTTATTGATTCTATTCCCGATAGTGCCGCTGATGGGAAATCAGTAATTCATTATCATTATCAAAACGGGGATAATAATACTGATGTTGAATTTTTTAAAGTAATTGGCGGTGAGCATGACTGGTTATGGACTCCAACAAATGATATTGATTATACCAAAGAAATCTGGAAATTTTTGAGCAGGTACCCTAAAAACAATTCATCAATTAATGATCCTATTAAAAATCAAGATGCTTTAATGATATTTCCGAATCCTTCTGATGAATATTTGCAAGTTAAAATTAGCAATGTTTCGGGAAGTTATAAAATACAAATATATAATGATCTTGGAGTAGAAATTGAAAGCATAACTACAGAAACAAATATGTTGAAAATTCCAACATCTCATTTAAAAACAGGAATTTATTTTATAAAAGTTAACTGTAATAATAATATTTATTCAAAGAAATTTCTGATATTGCATTAATTGCAATAATGAAAAAAACTTCTATTAATTATTATTGAGATACAACTTTCTTTATGTACGTATCCTTATTGATGCTTACAACCACAAAATAAATTCCTTTATCGGCAATTGCTATAGTTTCAGAATAATTTCCCGAATTCAATGATTTTGCAGAATTTACATGAATTATTTTACCGCTAATATCAATTATCTGAATTTCAACTATTGAATTTTGTTCCAGCTTATATTCAAGATTAATATTGTTTTCAAAAGGATTTGGATACAACGATATTAAGGAAACATTAAGCTGTGGATTATCAATACTCTCAATAGCTGCTGTATCAGCATAGATGCCTATTCCTGTTTCTCTGTATAAGATAGTATCCACATAAAAATCATAATCCTCAAATAAATTATTTGTTGCTGTAACAGAAAAATTATGAGTTGTAATTTGTGGAATTCCAGGCAAGTCAACCAAAATTCTGAAATTGCCTTGTGGCAGCCCAACAAACTGATAATATCCGTTTATATTAACATCAGTGTATAGATAGGGATCGTTAACAGTTGTATCTTCAATAAAGAAAACAGCATCAGTAACCGGATTACCTGAACCTTCATAAGTTATAACACCTGAAACTTTACCACTTCCCGGAGTAAATGCAATTGTACGTGCAAGATTAATATCAATATTGATTGAGTCGCCACAGGTAAGAGTGAAAATCTGTACATTTTCCCAAAGAAATGCATCATCATAATAAGTGTTCATGGCATCAGGATATGATATATGATTGAGTACATTTGCTTTTAAAATATAATCTCCGCTTTTATTCCCTTGAAGATTAAATATATTGTTGCCTGCAATAGAACTAATATCGTTTAATTCATAATTGCCGGAATTGATATTGAATAATTCTATTTCAGCATCTCCTGGATTTAAAGGGTTAAGATTATATAAAACATTTCCAAATACTCTTGCATATTCTTCAAATCTAACACGTATTGTGTCAGATGAAACACAACCCCAATTTGCTTCTGTCCAGACAAATTCATAATAATCAAAAGTACTTGCAATATCTGTATTTAACAAATCTACCGTAACAGTATCATTAAACATAAAGCTGTTTAGACTATCAGTTGAATTGAACCATCCATGACCACCGAGATTTGGTGAACTCCACATACCTACACCTATTGAAGGAATTGGTTCTAAAACATAAGAATAACCACAAGCTGTATCATAAGCAGGACCGGCATCTGCTATCGGCATTTCTACAAATCTTATAGGAATAGCTGCTGTTGTATCCCTGCACGTTTCAAATGCCCCTACTACTACCCAGTGAAAATAATGTTGACCATAATAAGTTGCTTCTGCTATTGCATCTGTTACATTTACATCGGGATGAAATTGTGTTAATGGTACTTCATCATACCAATAACCTGTTAACCCGGGTTGAGGAGTTGCCGCATTTAAAAATTCTGTAGTAAGTCCACATTGAACAGTGTCATGTGCCGCTACATTGTGCACGGCAGGATAACTTTCATCAAATAATATCCAAACGGTGTCTATATTACAACACATTGCATTACATTCCTGCCATATAAATGCTGCAGAGTCATTTAAAGTATTATGATAAACCCATGTATTTGGCTGAAATCGTTGTAATGTATCTATTGTTGATAAATCATTGGAGGTACACCATACTGCCCCAGATAAATGCAACCATTGCCCGGGAAAGCCGGCAGATGTAGCATTTAATTCAACAAAATGTCCACAAACAGTATCACGTGGTCCTGCATCAATATTGGGAGTTTCTAAAAAATGTATTGTTACTGTATCTCTGCTGAAACAAGTAAAATTATTATCATTAGCTTCTTCCCACTGGAATGTCCAATAACCATACATTGGAACATTAACTCCTGTTTGAGGATCGGTAAAATCAACATAATCTTCAGGACCTGCAGCTGTTGGTTTATCAATTACGCTCCATGTTCCATAAGAACAGTTAAGGCTAGGAATTGCATTAAAATCATAATATAAACCACAAATAGAATCATTCATTCCTGCATTTGCTATGGGATTTTGAAAAAATCCAATTAATACAGAATCAGTTACTGAACAACCTGCACCATTTGTTAGTGTTAAATAAAAATAAATAGGTGCTCTACAATTAGAAGTATCGTACACACTGGGTACCAAACTTATAATATCAACTACAGTTGCAGTATCATTAGGATTGTGAATGTTAACCCCTGCTACATTACTTGTCCACAAGGAACTTACATAAGATACTCCAATTGTATTTGCTAGTAACGTAAAAGAAGAATTACATGTGGCACCTCCATAACCTGCATTAAAATTACTAGGTGTATTAACAAACGTAATTTCTACAGAATCTGTTGTTCCACCACATACTCCATTTGTTTCATACCAGTATAATGTGTGTGTTATTTGTGTTCCTGGAATATTTGTAATATTTGCTGTAGCATCAGGATCGTAAATATCACTAAAATTTGCCGGACCTGACCAGTAACCAGTATTTCCGAGAAAACTTATTGTTGCATCAAGGTTTACAAATAATCCACAAACTGTTTGGTCAATACCTGCGTTGGCAGTAGGTAGAGTTTGAAGAAATTCAACCACAACATCATCTGTACTTGTACATAGATTATTATCTTCTTCCCATGTAAATATATATATACCATATCCCGGAACTGTAACCGTAGCAGTAGGACTATTAACAGGAGTAAAAATTGCACCAGCAGGACTACTTGTCCAGAAACCTGTATTACCTGAAGAAAAACTTCCTGTTAAATTAGCTGATAATCCACAAACCTGATCATCAATACCTGCGTTAGCAACAGGAATTTCTATAAATGTTATTATAGCAGTATCTTCATCTGTACATGGAATTATTGTGTTATCCTCAGTCCAGTAAAATTCAATTGATTGATAAGATGATACAGTAACATTTGCATTTGGGTCATTAATATCAGAAAATACTACTCCCGTCGCATTTGTTGACCAGGTGCCTGTTGAGTTTATATCTCCCAAAGTGGCATTAAAAAAAGTATACGTTAATCCACAGACCACATTATCTACTCCTGCATTTGGATTACATTGAGCAAATATATTTACATATAAAAATAAATAGAAAATTGAGGTAATTAATAGCTTTTTCATAATAGAATAATTTTTCGTTCTATAATAAGACAAAAAAAATAGCAATTTCGTTGCCTGATGATTACGAAAAAAATGTAATTGTCAGATAAAGAGTGGAGAAAAAGATAGTGTTTTGTTTTTTGTGTTTTTGAAAAATATGTCCAGAAAGTCAATTAATTATTTTTTCACCACCTTCCCAACAGCAATACCTTTATCTGTTGTTACTTTTATAATGTAGATGCCTTTTGCTTGCTCACTTAAATCAATTGATAATTGTTCATTTTCAATTGATAATTGTTTAATAATTTGCCCATTGACATTTGTAACTTCAACAGCCTGAATGTTTTTCCCTTCAATAGTAAATATTCCTGATGTTGGATTTGGATAAATTTTTATTATATTTTCTTCTAAATTATTGTCAATACTTGTACAAATAATAAAAGAAATCATTATTGTATCTGAATTTATACAGGTGTTTGAATCTGTTACTATAACATAATATTCTGCCGTACCTATTCCTGTATTTGTTGAATCAACTGTAATAAAATTTATGTTTGTTGTTCCATTTGACCAGTTGTATGAAAGATAAATACTATCAACTGTTAGTGTAATTGATTGATTAGCACATAACATTGTATCAGGGCCTAAGTAAACATTTGGTAATGCATTAACCGTTAAGATATTTTCAATTATACTATCACACATTTGAGCAGTTGATAATGTGTCGTAATATGTTCCTGCTAAGGTTTGCCATACTCCAGCAACATTAATACTGTCGCCCTGACAAATTGAAAGTTCTTCTTGTGTGAGATAATTATTATAAACCGATAAAGTATTCTCAATAATACTGTCGCACATTTGTGCAGATGATAATGTATCATAATATGTTCCAGCAGTGGTTTGCCAAATTCCAGAAATATTAATACTATCGCCCTGACAAATTGAAATTGTCGCTTGAGTAAGATAATTATTATTTACAGTTAAATTTGTAACTATAACACTATCGCAACCAATTGTGGTTAAAAGTGTATCGTTATAAACTCCCGTTGCAGAATAATAGTTAACACCAACTTGAATAGAATCACCAAAACAAATTGTAGGATATTGCTCAATATAATCTTGTATTGCACTAACTGGCACATTCTCTGAAATTTTAGAACATGATGTATCGGTAACAATTGCATAATAATTACCAGAAGTATACGCAACAAAATTTGAATCTATAGCGCCAGGAATAGTATCTCCATCTAAAAACCATTGATAAGTGGCTGTAGTATTATCTGTAATAATCTCTAAACTGACACTATCTCCTAAACAAAACTCCGTATTTCCTGTAATGTCTATAGTATAATATAATTCGCAATTAATTAAGTCATTTTCGTGCCAAGAAACCTTGCTGTCATTTTCTGAAGCAGTAAAAATATCAATATCTCCATCATTATCCACATCACCAGGCACAGCAGAAAAAGAGTACATTACATTAGTACTTACCTGATGTACAACAAACGTAGTTCCACCTTGATTTTCAACCCAAATTACTGAATTTGCCTGTGAGTTTGGAACTAAAAAGTCCATATCACCATCATTATCAAAATCTGCAGTTTCTATTGTCCATGGATAATCTACACCAGTGGTAGTTATTGTATGTCTTGAATAAGGATATGTTGTACTACTAGTTTTTTCATACCATACTAATGAAGAAGCTCCCATAGTTGCAATAATATCATTGCGCGAATCTCCATCAAAATCCATTATATGAAGTTGGTTCATATCACCATAATAATCATCAACTGTTGTTATTGATGAAAAACCCTGACTACCATCATTTTTATAAACACGAATGTAAGAATCATCAGAAGAATAATAAGGCATATAGTTTGCAACTACATCAATATCTCCATCATTATCCATATCAGCTGCTTCAACATCTCTATGTCCTTTCCATGCACCTGTTACCGAATGTTGAGTGAAACCAAACGATCCATCATTTTCGTACCAATAAACAACTCCAGGATCTGATCCTGACAGAATATCTATATCGTTGTCTTGATCAAGATCAATAACAAAAATTGTCACTAAATTATTTTGCCCTGTATAGACAACATGTTCAATAAAATTTTGATTCCCATCATTCTCAAACCATGAAATAGTTCCACTGACTTCTGCTGCACATATAATATCAATATCATTATCAAAATCCATATCTATTGCAGAGACATCATAAGCACCTAAAGCTGTATCTGATATTGGGTGTGGAATAAAATAATTAAATTCAATATTCTCATACCAAGTTAACCTATTATCACCCGGAGAAACAGATATTACATCGATATCATTATCACTATCAACATCTATGGAAAAAACTGTTTGTGCCTCTACCGCATAGGTTGTTATAGGGCGCTCTGTAAAGTTTGAAGCACCATCGTTATGATGCCATATTATCATATCATCATATATGCTTGTTGAAATAATATCAATATTAGAATCATTGTCAACATCAAAAGGAAATATCATTTCAGGACCATCGCTACTTATAGGTATTAGTATAGATGTAAAAACTTCACTTCCATCATTGTCAAATATATATAGTTTATTATCCATTTGTGATGAAGAAACGATATCTAAATCATTATCATCATCAATGTCATAAACAAATACACAGTTTGCATTATCTATTGTATCAGAAATAATATGAATAGTAAAGTTTTCGTTACCATCGTTTTCAAACCAGCCAATCTCATCTGCTGCTGAGCCATAAACAAGGTCCATATCATTATCTTCATCTAAGTCTGCACAATAAACTGACTTTGGTATATTAATAGCAGTGGTAATTATATGAGTTGTAAAATTCTCGCTGCCATCATTTTCGTACCAAGCAATTTTATCATCAAAAAAGGATGCTGACATAAAATCAATATCCGTATCTCCATCCATATCTATTGCAAAAACTGATTGTATATAGTCAGCATCGGTATAAACAGAATGGTATGTAAAAACATTGTTACCATCATTTTCAAGCCAAAATACTTCATCGTTGTTTTGTGAACCTGCTACTACATCCATATCAGTATCACCATCAACATCAATTAGTTTAGAGGTGTAAATATATGAGATGCCACTTACACATGTATGTTGTGTAAAATTTTCCTCTCCATCATTTTCGTACCAAAATAATTCAGATCCCCAATCAGGCTGTACCATTATATCCAAATCAAGGTCTCCATCCATATCATAGACATGTAAACAGTAACCTCCAATATTGTCCATTGGTAAATATCTTCCAAAGAATTGGTCATTACCATCATTTTTAAACCACATCAACTTATCTTCTTCCATAGAATAACCTACAAAGTCGACAAAACCATCACTGTCTAAATCAACAGCTTCGCATGCATACGGGAAGGCTTGCTCTGTAATTAGATGTTGTTCTGTAAATAGTTGTGCATTTGTAATTACACTTAGGAGAATTAAAATGTTTAATAATAATAATGTTTTTTTCATGATTTTTAGTTTTTTTTAATACACTAAAATAGAATATTATCCTTATTTGAATTATTGAATAATAATTTCTTCAATTTTTATAAAATCAAATATACGAATTTTTTGCGAAACAAATTCCTTTTGGCTGTTATATAAATTAATTATAATTATAAAATAGTCCAAAGGCATTTTATAATTTTACAAAAATTAAATGTTGATTCTATATAAAAATAGTCCGTTTATTTGATAAAGTGTATTATAAGTCCATATTTATGTGCTTACATAAACAAAAAGTATTAACTTTAAGTTTACGAATAAGGGTATTTAATTTTTTTAGTGTAATACATACATATCGGTATAAATCAAAAATATTTTAATATGAATAAACTCTACCTTGTTATTATATTTTTAATAATTCAAAGTTCTCTTTTTTCGCAAATTACTTTAGACAGCAATAATTTTCCTTATGCTGATATGAGCTATTCAAGATTTTATCTTGGAGCAGATACCATTGGTCCTGCAGGGATAGACCAGTATTATGATTTTTCAAATGCCTTTATTGCTTTTGGGGACACACTTCATTATCTTGATGCCACCTCAACACCATTTTATAGTGAACATACAAGTTCTGAAATGGCATTATATTTCAACGATGGTGGAGGAACAGAACGTTATTATTACTATACAAAAGATACAAATGCCTTTTGGGAAAACGGACTGTCTATAATTGCTGATTTTGGCTCGGGACTTGATACTGTTCATTCTGTTTATGATCCTATGTATGTTGACACATTACTCTCAAATCAATACACTTATGGGCACAACGAAACAGAACACACAATTGCAACTATAACAATTAATCCTGCTGTTTATGTAGATTTACACAAGGTAAAAGAAATTCAGGTTGATGCATGGGGTTCAATGGATACTCCTTTTAATCATTTTGATGATATGCTTCGTGTTAAATATGTTGATTACAGATACGATAGTGTTTTTATTGCAGGAACATTCGATTCTGCCAATCTCGATACACTTTATTATTATCATTATTATGCTAAAGATATTCCACATCCTGTTGTTATTGCACATACCGACAGTCTGAGTGTACTTGAGTATTTAGAAATAATATACCCACAGCCTATTATTTATGGTTGTACCGATACACTTGCTGTAAATTATAGTCCAATTGCCAATTCTGATGATGGAACATGTATTTATTGTACTCCTATAAGTTATACTGCTACTCCCGATACTTCAATTTGCTCCGGTGATTCTGTTACTTTATCGGTTTCGGGTGGTTTTGATTGGAACTGGTCAACCGGAGATACTACTTCGACAATTACTATTTCACCCGATTCAACTACAATTTATAGTGTTTACATTGGAGACCAACCACTGTGCTGGGAAATTGAAAATATAATTGTTAGCGTAAGCAATATTATTACTGCCGGTTTTTGGATAAGCAGCAATAATTTTTCAATTGATGATTCTGTTCAATTTATCAATACATCAATTAATGCGTCAGATTATTTTTGGGATTTTGATGATGATATTGACAGTATAAGTTTTCTTGAAAACCCAAATCATAAATATTCGTCTGTTGGCGATAAAAATATAATGCTTATATCTTCAAATTATTGCTATACCGATACATCATATAAAACAATAAGTATCACAAATATTAATGAAATTGAAAAGTTGATCAGCAACTTAAACATCTACCCAAATCCGGGAGATAACAATTCTACAATTGAATTTGATTTAAATAAACAGTCGGATATTGAAATTAGTATTTATGATATATATGGTAAATTATGTGCATCAAAAGTTTTAGATTATTATGAAAGTAATATTAAGATTTCAGACATAAGTCAATGTTTGCCATCGGGGATGTATATTATTAGTATAAGGGCTGAGCAAGAATTAATGAATGTTAAATGGATAAAATTATAATTTTTAGATACTCAAGAAAATGATTATAAAAATAGCCACGAATACACGAATATTTTATTCGCGAATTAGCGGCTATAAAAACAAAAACATATGAAACGAACATTACTCACAACATTATTAATTGCTCTACAACTTGCACTATTTTCACAGGTAGTAATTAATGAAATTTGTCCAAGAAACGGAAATATTATTGCCGATGAGGATGGTGATTTTAGCGATTGGATAGAATTATATAATACAACCGCAAGTCCAATAAACCTACAAGGATATTTTATTAGCGACGATATTACAGAGCCACAAAAATGGACTTTTCCAAGTATAAATATTTATCCCTATTCGTTTATAACTCTTTTTGCATCAGATAAAGATAAAACAGAAATAATAGACCACTGGGAAACTATTGTTTATGCAGAAGGAATGTGGAAATATATTGTTCCAAGTTCGCCGGTTGACCCATTATGGAACACAAGTTTGTTTGATGATACAGGCTGGAATACAGGACAAGGTGGTTTTGGTTATGGCGATGGCGATGATAATACTCTTGTTACTCCGCCAATAAAATCATTATATATCAGGCAAGTATTTAATATTGTTGATACATCTTTACTTGCAACCGCAATGTTAAATGTAGATTTTGACGATGGTTTTGTAGCTTATCTGAATGGTATTGAAATTGCAAGAGTAAATGTTGGGGTTACATACACCCCAACCGATTTTGACGAATTAGCTTACGACCAACATGAAGCTCTGCTATATCAGGGACAAAAAATGAAAGAATGGGTATATAGCGAACAAGATGCTAAAACTGTAATAAAAAATGGATTAAATGTTTTGGCAATTCAGGTGCATAATGTTGATTCATTTTCTTCAGATATGACTATAATTCCATATTTATCATTTGCAATTAAAGATACTTCAACTAACTATGGAACTCCACCTGCATATATCCAGCCCGGCATATCTTTATTACATACAAATTTTAAATTATCAAGTAGCGGAGAATCTGTCTACCTTTCAAATAATCTGGGAACAATAATTGATTCTATTGCATATAACGAAATTGATGTTGACAATTCTTTTGGAAAATTTTCTGATGGAAATATTAATACCGTATTTTTTGATATTCCTACACCTGATTCAAGCAATAATAGTTCTAATACATTTTCGGCATATAACTCTATGCCCCAAATATCACTAAGTGCGGGTTTTTATACCGGCTCTCAATTAGTAAGTATAACAACAACATCGGTGGGAGCAACAACAAGGTTTACATTAGATGGAAGTGTTCCGAAATCCGTTTCAAGCGAATATATAAGTCCAATAACAATTGATTC
The DNA here is from genome assembly GCA_964435855.1 of uncultured Bacteroidales bacterium. Lineage (GTDB taxonomy): Bacteria > Bacteroidota > Bacteroidia > Bacteroidales > CAYTAU01 > CAYTAU01. Next base: position 90,191 of record CAYTAU010000002.1, read on the forward strand.
TACTATGGTATTAAAAGCACGTAGTTTTGATGCCGGAAAATTACCAAGTAAAATAGAAGCAAACACATATTTTATTGATTATACTTCAACACTGTCTGTTTTTTCAATTAGCACACACCCCGATAATTTTTGGGATTGGAATAAGGGAATATACGTAATGGGACCAAATGCCGATACTATAGCTCCATATTTTAATGCAAATTTCTGGCAAGATTGGGAAATACCAATTCACATGGAATATTTTTCTCACACGGGAACTCAGGAATTTGAACAAGACTTAGGCACAAAAATTCATGGAGGTTGGTCGAGGTCTAACGATTTAAAATCGCTACGTTTTCTTGCAAAAGGAAAATACGGTAAATCTACTCTCGATTATCAATTATTTCCCGATAAGGAAATTTACAGTTTCAAACGTTTTGTATTGCGAAATTCGGGCAACGAAACCAATCAAACGCATTTTAGAGATGCCCTTATGCACAAAGCCGTGCACAAAAAAACTCATATCGATATTCAGGATTATAAGCCATCTGTGGTGTTTATTAATGGAGAATATTTTGGGATTTTAAATCTTCGCGAAAAAATAAGTAATTATTATCTCGCCGAAAATTATAATATCGACCCCGACAGTGTTGACCTCTTACAATTTGACGGTTATGTTATTGACGGTGAAAACACTCATTTTCTTAATATGGCAGAATTTATTGTTAATAATGATATGACTATTCCTGCAAACTACGATAATGCTTGTTCGATGCTTGATATTGATAATTTTTGCGATTATTTTATTGCACAAACATATTATGTAAACTGGGATTGGCCGCAGAATAATGTTAAATACTGGCGCGAACAAAAGCCCGAAGCTAAATGGCGATACATTCTTACTGATGTTGATATGGGACTGGGATTATTTGGCAGCAGTTTTACATCAAACGATTTGCATCGTGTTATTACGCAAGAAGGTAATTATCATTCGGCAATTTTTAAAAAGTTGTTGTCAAATCAAGGCTTTAGAGAATATTTTGTTAATCGTTATGCCGACCTTATCAATACTATTTTTCTGCCCGAAAATTTAGCAAAGCTGGCACTTTCGTTTAAAGATTCTATTGCAGACGAAATGCCATTGCACATGCAAAGATGGAATGGCAGTTTAAACGATTGGGAAAATTATCATATAAATTCGATATTAATTAATTTTATAAACAACAGAGCAGCACCTGCAAGAAATTATATTGAAGATGAATTTACGTTAAACAAACAAGTAAATGTTACATTAAATGTTTATCCTGAAGATGCCGGAACAATTAAAATTAATACAATTACACCCGATGTTTACCCTTGGTCGGGAATATATTTTGATGGTGTGCCGGTTGAGATAACTGCAATTCCAAATCCCGGATATGAATTTGCCTTTTGGCAATCGGGAATAATAATGCAATCTCCCAACAGCAATCAATCGTTTACTTTAAATATTGATACTAATGATGTATTTACTGCATTCTTTTATGGTTCTGCCGATACCAACAGAGTTGCCATTAGCGAAATTAATTATAACTCGGCAAATTTATTAGATGCCGGCGATTGGGTTGAATTATATAATTACGGCAATATTAATGTTGATATTTCGGGATGGGTATTTAAAGATAGCGACGATGCTCATAGTTTTATAATTCCCGAAAACACCATTTTAGCAAAGAATAATTATCTTGTATTGTGTAGCGATACTATTAAATTCGATAATATTTACCCTAGTATTACAAACTACATTGGGCAATTTGATTTTGGATTAAGCAGCAGTGGCGAAAATCTGCGATTATATGATAACAATGAGGAATTATTCACATCTGTACAATATTATACAATACCGCCATGGGCAACAGCAAATGGCGATAGCACCACCCTTGAACTAATTGACCCATATAACGAGCCCAACAATTATTTAAACTGGTTTTCGGGTTGCAAGGGAGGTTCGCCGGGTACAGCTTTTGTACCATGCAACACTATTATAGAAGATCTGCCGCTTGCAAATTTCGATTTCTTTAATTACCCAAATCCTTTTAGCGATAAAACAAATATTGTTTTTAATACCGATAAAGCACAATTTGTAAATATTACAGTTTACGACCAACAGGGCAGACTTATAGAATATTTGCTTAACGATGAAATTACGGCAGGAAAACATATTATTGAGTTTACAAGCAAAAACCTTCAAACAGGTATTTACTTTTGCAGATTAACTACTAATAGCTTTACTAAAACTAAGATGCTAAGTAAGTTCTAATTGATTTCAGAGAAAGTCAATAATTCCCTATTCAGTAGCCCCGTCCTTTAGGGCGGGGTATAGATTTAAGCAACACCCACCTCTGCGAAATTTTCAAAATTTTATAAAATAAAATTTTGAAAATTCCACAGAGGGTACCGTGTTTTTATCCTTGTCCCCGCCCTAAAGGACGGGGCTACTGACTTTTTTATTTTGCTTAAATTTCTGAAATCACTTTAACCTTGCGATGTTGAATTTGATTAGGTAATGCCCGACTGTTTGAAATTTGCAATCACTTTTTATATTGTGATTTTTGCAAAACACAATAGCATACCTTGCCATTTCACTTTTTTTATGTAGTTTTAGGGGATGAAAAAACTATTACTTATTATATTTATTATACCTCTTTTTTGTTATTTTTGTTTTGTAAACAAACTGTAGCTATAAGAAATATAACAAGCATTAATGCACGTTATCTAATAGTTACCAAACATAAATAAAAGAAATGAAGAAACTAATATATATATTCTTAATTATATTCAGCACAATTAATACTTACGCTATAGATGAGAATACTAATTCAAATGATTCCGTAATTTATAAAAATGAAATATCGTTAGATATAACTTATGGGTTTCAAGAATTTATAGGAAATAATTATGATGTAACACGACAACCTAAAGGTCATTATATCCCAATTGGTTTGAACTATATTAAAGTTATAGATAATAAAGCATTTGGCATAGGTTTTTCATATAGGGTTAATATGTATAGTCCAGAAACTGTTATTGAGACAGGTAATACATCTATGACCTTTACAAAAATATCTAAAAGGAGGAAAGACTTAGGTTTAAAACTTTCATATGAGTATAGAAAAAAGTTTAAAAAGGTAGAATTCTTTTATGGCATATCATTATATGGTTTTAGAAATTATCATAAAAGCACAACTAGCAGACACTTTTTCTATGGTGAAACCTACCAAATGTATCACCTCGACCAATTAGTTATCGATACATTCAATTTTGATAATTTAACATCAACTTCTTATTGTGTTGGCGTAAGTTTAAATACTGGCTTAAGGTTTCCGATAAGCAATCATTTTACATTTATTACATTATTTAACTTGCCATTTAATTATAATTTTGGGGATATAATTCTATTTAACATTAATTCAGACAGACTTGAAAAATTTAACTGGAATTATTATTCTTATGCAGAATTGATACAGGCAAAAATATCAATTGCATATTCGTTTTAAAATAAAAACATTTGGTAACAAAACTTAAACAGTATTAAAACACAGTTTAGCCAACCGTTTGCCAAACATTAAAATTTAAATTGCCGGTATCCTAAACATCCAATGTTTTATCATCAAAACATTTCTTTCTGTCTCTTTCACACTATTCTCTAATCCCCAAAAATAAATTGTAAGACCTCTCCTAAAAGGAGAGGACTTTCTCCCCTTTTAGGGGAGAATAAAAGAGGGGTCGTTTGCCATTTCACTTTTTTTCTGTAGTTTTAGGGAATGAAAAAACTATTACTTATTATATTTATTATACCTCTTTTTTGTTATTTTTGTTTTGTAAACAAACTGTAGCTATAAGAAATATAACAAGCATTAATGCATGTTATCTAATAGTTACCATGCATTTTAAAAACAAGAATCAACACAACGAACCTAAATAACACTAAATATTAGACTTTTTTCATACTTTGATTAGACCTTTTTCGTTCTACCAATATTTATATGTGTCGAAGTTTTACAATAGTTTTGTCAACTATAATTGTTAAACTTTTAAATTATGAAATTATGAAAAAACAAACAGCTTATTTAATTATTAGTGTTTTACTTTTTACGCTAACAGCCTTAGGGCAGAATCAAGAAAATGATGTTCCATCTCTTGAAAGTTCCATAACCTCAGTAAATGTAAATAGAAGTATTAAACTAGATAATGATTCGAAGACGGAAGAGATAATTATTGATATCAAGCAGAATACGAAAAAATATGCTTTGCTAATTAACAGTTCCGTAAGCGATGGTAAACTTACAATTGAATTTTATGATCCAAATGGAACAAAGCAGGGAAACTTTACGATTAGTACACAATTAGATTCTGAAAAAAACGAGAAGGTTAGTGGAAATATCAATAAATCATTGACTGAACCACAGGCAGGAAAATGGAAGATTAAAATTATTCCCGCAAATGCAACAGGAAATATAAATATTAGTACAGCTATTATTGAATAACTTTGGAAATATGACATTTACATTTTTTAGGTACATTTCCACATTGGTATTTCTATTAATATTAGTTCACGGGATAATTAATGGACAAAATAAAACAAATGCTCATATTTCAGGAAATCTATCAATCGATGAAACTTGGGATTCTATTATCTATCTTGCATATATTCCTACATATGATGACATGTTTGTAATGTCAAATGAAATGATTATCGCTAATACTGAGATAGACAGTCTTGGCTATTTTGAATTTGATATTGATTTCTTGCCAAATGGGAAAAACCTATATCGATTGCATATTATAAAAAAAGGAGATACTCCTGCGACACTTATTATTGGAGGAAAAGATGAAAATCATTTATTTATAATTCTAAATCGTTTTTCAAATATTCAATTGATAAGCAAATCATTATATCCTCCATTCAAATATGTAACTTTTAAAAACTCAAAAGAGAATACTGCTTTCCATCAAATAAGTCAAATGGTCTTTATAATGGATAGTATTGCTGCAGAAAGTTCAGCATCAAAACGATTACTGATTGAAGACCAATTGCAAAAAGATTTACTTTTTATTGCAGATACCTCAAATAATTTTCTTGTTTCCTTATATGCAATTTATAAGTCTAGATTTGAATCAAATTATTCTACGAATATATATTTTTATAAATCCTATATCAAAAGTTGGATAAATCAGGATAATGCCTATTTCAAGTCTTTTGCAAAACAATTGCCTATTAATATCAATACTACTACTAATAATAATAATAGCAATATTAGTGTAATAGTAATAGGTGTTATATTGGCATTTATTTTAATTATAATTGGATTTTTTCTTGGCAAACGCGGATTAAAAAAATCTAAAAACTTTGAAAAGTTAAGTATTCAAGAAAGAAAAATTTATGAATTGCTTCAGCAAGGAGTAACCAATCAAGAAATCTCTAATCATTTTAACATTGGATTGAGTACCGTAAAATCGCATGTTAGTAGTATTTATTCAAAATTAAATGTTAAGTCAAGAAAAGATATTATAAATATGAAATAAAAACGTATGGTAACAGCCGGTATAGTTCATGTCCGCCCTTCGGGACGGCCACAGAGCCATACCGGCAGACGTTTGCCAAACATTAAAATTTACATTGCGGATATCCTAAACATACAATGTCTCTAAGACATCCAATGTTTTATCATTCCAACATTTCCTATCGTACATTTCACATCATTCTCTAATCCCAAAATATCATTTGGGGAGTGCTAAATGTTATATTTAGCACACTTAATATTACTCACAGCATGCTGTCAATTATTTTATACATGCTAAATATTATTTAATACCTGCATAATATAATATATATCATGCTGTCGGTTATTTATATCATGCTAAATATCATTAGCAGCATGTTGTCAATTACATTTATTGTGCTATAATTTGTTTATATCATGATATATGTTTATTTTAGCCTGCTAAAAGTTATTTTTAGCAGTTGGGAAATGGCTTATCAAGGTCAATAATTATTTATTTATAAACCAAAATATACTTATGAGAAAGCACGGAGATTATATACCCACCACCAAAACAAGTCTTGATAATTGGTTGCAAAATTTTACTGCCAAAACAGAGGAATATATAAACGAATATGGAATAAATGAGAGCGATTATGAAATTCTAAAACCTGTTGCCGAAAGTTATAGCGAAGATATAATAGCCGAAATAGAGCTGTTGAACAAAAAATTGGCACAATTTAAAAAAACGATAATTGATAGAAAAAAAGCAATAAAAATAAGTAGAAGTATAGCTCAGAAAATTAAAAACGACCTGAATTATACCAAAGAAATAGGTCGCGAATTTGGTATAATTGGTCCTGAGCGTATTTTCAATCACAAAGCTTTTAGTCCCAAACTAAAATTGCGAAGAGTAAGTGAAGGCGTAGAAATATCGTTTAACAAAAGCCAAACCGATGGTGTAAATATTTATCGAAAATTAGAAGGTCCGTCAGATTTTCAATTTCTTAATCACGACACTCACAGCCCGTATATCGACACCAAAGATATGGACAAACACGCTACTTACGAGTATATGGCATGGGCAGTAATCAAGGATGAAGAAATAGGTATTGAAAGCCATATTTCTATTATTACGGTGTAAAATGATTGCAAATACCTGCTTTCCTGATTATTTTTATTACCTTTAGGCAACCTTATAAGAAATTAAAAATTATGAAAAATAAATTATTTCTTTTATGTTTTATTATAATTGTAATTTGCAGTTATTCATATTCGCAAAACGTAAACATTGTTTGGGAAAAATGTTACGGAGGTTCAATGATGGAAACATCTCATGGTTCATGTGAAGTATTTGACAAAGGAATTGTAATTGCTGCAGATTCAGAATCAAATGATTTTGATGTGCATATAAACAGAGGCTCCACAGATTTTTATATTGTTAAAATTAAAAGTAATGGAGACACACTTTGGACAAGAACATTTGGAGGCTCTAATCTTGACCTTGGATGTGATGTAACAGAAACAGACGATAGTTGTATTGTATATACCGGTGTTACATTTTCAAATGATTTTGATATTAATACTAGTTATGGGGGTGGAGATATTTTTGCTGTTAAATTAGATGCTATTGGTAATACATTATGGAAAAAAACATTTGGAGGTAGTGATGTAGATAATGCCTATTCAATTATTTCAACAAAAAACGGAGCTTGTGCTTTATTTGGCTATACCGGGTCTTCAGATTTTTATATAAATCAGAATTATGGATCTCATGATTGTGTTTTAATTAATCTAGACCAAAACGGAGATACATTATGGGTAAAAACGCTTGGAGGAACACTATCTGAGATCGGTCAGGATATTATTTATACAAGTGATAATGGTTTTGCAGTTATAGGTTCAACAGAATCATCTGATTATGATGTTGGAAACAATTATGGAAATCATGATATATGGTTAGTTAAACTTGATTCTCTTGGCAATATTCAGTGGGAAAAAAATTATGGAGGTACAGATTCAGATGAAGGTATGAGTATTTATCAAACCAATGATGGTGGATATATTATGGCAGGGATGACAAATTCAAATGATTTTGATGTACACGGAAATCATGGCGATAGTGATTATTTAATTATCCGTACAAATTCTACAGGAGATACTCTTTGGACTAACACAATTGGTGGTTCCGGTTACGACAGACCAAATGCAATCATACAAACCAGCGATAATAATTTTGTTGTTGGAGGTTATACAAATTCTGTGGATGGTGATATAAGTAATTGGTATAATTCATATGATTTCTGGATAGTAAAGCTTGATGATAACGGACAGATTTTATGGGATGCGTGTATGGGTGGAAATTACAGCGACCAGTGTACCAATATCTTTGAAACTTTTGATAATTATCTTTTTGCTTCAGGATCTACTCATTCTACAAGTGAGGAAATTGGATACCAACATGGAAATGGAGATGTATGGGGTGTAAAGTTTGATTTTATTGTGAATACGGATAAAGAAATAAAACATAACTCATCTAATATTTTGATTTACCCCAACCCAACAACAGGAAAAATAAGTGTACAGGCAGAAGGAATAATAGGAATTGATGTAATGGATATTACAGGCAAGGTAATTAAAAACCTTCAAGGTTTTGGAAACCTTGAAGGTTTGGATATTGACCTAAGCAAAAACCCAAAAGGAATCTATATTATAAAAGTAACCACAAGCAAAGGCGTGATGGTAGAAAAAGTTGTTTTGGAATGACCTCGTCAATTTCGCCCCGAGTACTCGGGGTGATTTATGGAAAAAGCAGAGACCACAAGTTCGGAAACTTTTGGTAGTTGGTGTCTAAAGTTATAAATCTAAAATCGCAAATAATTAAATCTTAAATTTTCATATCTTTATGCAATCTTTGTATATGTTTTTGAGCCAAAAAACTGTTGCAAATATTGTAAAATGATATGCTAAGCAAAAAATTCTATATAATCTTTCTATTTACAGGATTGTTTCAAATCTTGTCTCTTGCCAATAATGCGGATAGCCTGAAACTTTTATTGAGTAAACATCAGGAAAAAGACCATGCTTCAATATATAACCAACTGGCTGATATTTATAAAAACATATCAATTGATTCAAGTAAAATTTACACAAAAAAGGCATTAAAATTAGCCAAACTTTATAATAATCAAGCTGAAATAGCAAAGGCATATTACCAATTAGGATATATCAATAAACGGGAAGAAAAATATGATGATGCATTAAAATTTTATTCCAGTTCACTTCAAATTTATATTGTTATTAATGATTCAGCAGGGCAGGCAAAAGCTTATAATAATATCGGAGATATTTATTTTAATAATTCCGATTATGATACAGCTATAAAAAAGTATATTAATGCACAAACTCTGAAGAAAGCTATTTCTGACCACAAAGGAAACGCAATATCTAATTTGAAAATCGGAAATGTTTATATGCAATGGGGAAAATATGATGATGCACTAATCTATTATCAGAAAGCACTAAAAATATTTGAAAATATTGATTTTAAATATGGGATGGCAAGTGTTTACAACAATATTGGGGTTATATATGAAAATATGAAACAATATGAAAAAGCCCTTGAAAACTATGAAAAAGCCTTAAATACTATTGACCAAGAGTCTAATTTGTATGAAACTTCCGATTATCTTAATAATATTGGCAATGTGTACTTAAATAAAGAGAACTATGATACTGCCTTAGTTTATTATAAACAATCTTTAGTATATCGTGAAAAAACAGGTTTTAAACAAGGTATAGCTTCTTCATATAATAATATTGGCATTGTACTACGATTATCCGGTAAGGTGCAGGAAGCAATTAATTATTACAACAAAGCATTACATATTAATGAGGAATTAAATAATAACTATGAGTATGCTTTAAATTTAATTGCTCTTGGTAAATGTTATTCGGAATTAAAAGAATTCAAATTAGCCGAAAAAAATTATTTTGAAAGTGCAGAAATAGCGAAACAAAATAGCTACTTACGTGTTCTTAGCTTATGTTACGAAGCTATGTCAGAACATTATTATTTTATTCAAAATTATCAGCAGGCATTTTATTATAAAGATAGTATAATGATAATAAACGATAGTCTGTTAAATATTGAAATGCATATGCAGATTAATGAATTACTGACTAAATATGAAACCGAAAAGAAAGAAAATGAAATTAAGATTCTGAACAAAGATAAACAGGTCAGGGATTTGCAATTAACGAGAAACAAATATTTAGTTATTGCATTGATAGCAGTAATAATTCTTACACTATTAATATTTTTTCTTTTATACCGACAGTCAAGATTAAGCTCATTACAAAAAAATATAGAGCTTGAGCAAAAACTATTAAGGTCGCAAATGAACCCGCATTTTATTTTTAACTCTTTGATAGCAATTCAGAGTTTTATTTTTAAAAACGATACATTTGAAGCAGGTAAATATTTATCGGGTTTTGCACGATTAATTCGTTTGATATTAGAGAACTCAAGAGAAGAAAGTATTTCCCTGCAAAGAGAAATAGATACTCTGAAATATTATATGGATTTACAAAAATTACGATTCAATAACAGTTTTGAATATGAAATTAAAACAGATGTATTATTAAATTCTGAAATTGCTGCCATTCCTCCTATGCTTGCACAGCCGTTTATTGAAAATGCTATTGAGCACGGTATAAAAAATAAAGATGTAAAGGGTTTTATTTCTGTTAATTTTAAGCGAGTTGATTCAAATATAATTTTTGAATTAACAGATAATGGGCTTGGAATTAAAAACTCATTAAATCAACCAAAAAAAGACCATAAATCACTAGCTACAGAAATTACCAAAGAACGTTTGCTGATAATAAATCGGACTTATAAAAATAAAATTCATCTGAAAATTGAGGATCTTTCAGAAATAACAGATAAAACAGGTACTAAAGTAACATTTACAATACCCTATAAAACCATTTGATATGTTAAAAGCTATAATTATTGACGACGAATTAAGAGCACGAGAAACTATTGAGAATATACTGCTTAACTATTGTGAAGATATTGAAATAATAGATCAGGCACATGATGTTGCCTCAGCAGTTTTGGCAATAAAAAAACAAAAGCCCGATATTATTTTTCTGGATATTAATATGCCCGACGGAACAGGTTTTGATGTGCTAAGAAAACTTGACAAAGTGGATTTCAGAGTGATTTTTATAACCGCATATCAGGAACATGCCATTCAGGCAATAAAGTTCAATGCTTTTGATTATATTTTAAAGCCTATTGATCCTGAAGAGCTTATTAATGCAGTAAAAACAGTTTCAGAAACTATAGAAAAAGATCTTGATACAGATGATTTGGAAATGATATTAACAAATATTCAGGAATTTCAGAATAAAGCAAAACGTATTGTATTGAGAACTTCAGAAAATATACATTTCATTGACATTAGAGATATAATACGTTGTGAATCGGATAGAAATTACACTATGTTCTATATAAAGGACCAAAAGAAAATACTTGTATCTAAAACCCTAAAAGAGTATGAGGAAATACTTTCAAATTATGGGTTTTTTCGTTCACATCAGTCACACTTAATAAATATTAATTATCTCGATAGTTTTGAAAGAGCAGACGGAGGAAATGTGGTAATGAAAGATGGTTCAAAAGTGCCGGTTTCAAGTAGAAAAAAAGAACAATTGCTAAAGATATTTGAGCAAACCCTTTAAATTAAGCCTGCAAATATTCATCAGAAGCTGCCTTTTGATAATTATATCCCTGCAAATATTCATTTGCTATTGACATGAGGTATTTATTTATATAACTTTACACTAGTTTTTAAACTAAAAAATAAATAATATTATGAAAAAGTTTATTCTAATAACCACTACACTTTTATTTACTCTTTATGCAAATGCACAAATAGTAAACATACCAGATGCGATTTTTAAAACATACTTGCTAGCTTATCCACAAATAAATACCAATGGAGATGGAGAAATACAAGTAAGTGAAGCAAGTGCTTTCACCGGGACAATTGATGTTATGGGTATGAATAGTATCTCAGACTTAACAGGAATTGAATTTTTTACTGCTCTTACTGCGTTACATTGCTCTAGTAATCCATTAGGCACCTTAGATGTAAGTAATAATATAGCTCTTATTGAATTATATTGTGATGATAATCAATTAAGTATTCTAAATGTTAAAAATGGTAATAATAGCAATTTTACATATTTTCAAGCCCATAACAACCCTAACTTGTATTGTATAGAAGTAGATAATGCTTCTTGGTCAACAGTTAATTGGACTGAAATAGATTCTCAGTCTTCATATAGTAGTGATTGCTCAAATTGGATTGGACTTTTTACAGGAAATGACCCCAACATTTTGTGTAATGATTCTATTTTGTTAAATCCAAATGTTATTTATAGTGGTACAACTCCTCTGTTTTATACATGGTCACCTTCAAATGGGCTTTCAGATACTACAATTATAAACCCAATTGCAAATCCAACTAATACTACCACTTATACAATTACAGTATCAAATGGAATAGGAAATGCAATTGACAGTATCACAGTGTTCGTTGATCCTCTTGCATTCAATCCAATTACAGATGTTACAATTATTTGTGGTAATTCTACAACATTTAATCTTTCTACAAATAGCTTAAGCTCAAATATTACTTATCAATGGTCACCTATTATTGGCTTAGATAATCCCAATATAATTAATCCTGTAGCTAATCCAAGTAACTCAACTACATATACCGTTACTGCTACTCTTGGAAATTGTGTGGCAATTGACAGTATTACAGTTTACCTAGATCCTCTTCCTGCACAAGAAATCTGTATGGTAACAGTTGATTCGGTTTATGGAAAAAATAAGATAATATGGGAAAAGGCTTTGTTGCCAATAGAGGAATATTATATTTGGAAAGAAACTTTTATATCGGGCACATACAATCTTATGGATGTTGTTCCTTATGATTCTGTAGGTATGTATATAGATATGACATCAGAACCAAATGTTCAATCTGATAAATATAAAATATCGGTATTGGATTCTTGTGGATATATTTCAGATATGGGCAACTATCATAAGACTATACATTTAAATGTTTCTCCTGCTGTACCGCAGGGATATGCTTTAACATGGGAGCATTACGAAGGTTTTAACTTCAGTACTTATGTAATTTATAGAAAACATAACAATAATCCTTTTGATTCTATACAATCTATAGCTTATAGCCCAGGAGTTTTTACATACACTGACTTAAATGCCCCTGGAGGTAATATCTCTTATTTTATCGCTGCAAGGAAACCAACACCATGTGATACTACAATGATTGGAACTAAATTATTAGGAGAACCATATAGTCAGTCTTTGTCAAATATAGAAGACAATATTGCTGTTAATGTAAATGAAATTTCCATAGCACAATGTAAAATATTCCCCAATCCAACAACAGGAATAATAAATGTAGAAGCGGAAAACGTAATTGGAATAGAAGTAATAAATATACAAGGTGAAAAAGTCATAAGCCAAAAGTCAAATATCAAAAATCAAAAGTGTGAAATTGATTTAAGCTCACAGCCAAAAGGCATTTATATTATAAAAATAACAACAAATAAAGGCGTTGCTGTTGAGAAGGTTGTTTTGGAGTAAAAGCCCCCTTAATTTCCCAAAGGGGATTTTCTCCTTAGCTTCGGAAATGTAGTAATGAAAGATGGCTCAAAAGTGCCGGTTTCAAGTAGAAAAAAAGAACAATTGCTAAAGATATTTGAGCAAACCCTTTAAATTAAGCCTGCAAATATTCATCAGAAGCTGCCTTTTGATAATTATATCCCTGCAAATATTCATTTGCTATTGACATGAGGTATTTATTTATATAACTTTACACTAGTTTTTAAACTAAAAAATAAATATTATGAAAAATATTATTACTATTATTGTTGTTTTCTTAACAGTTCAAATGTATTCGCAAGGATGGACAGAACTGCCAAATTTTACTAATGATGGACTGTGGACTGTTGAAATGTTAGATACAGCTACAATTATTATTGGAGGCAATAATTATTCACTATATAAGTCAACTAATGGAGGTGATACTTGGGACCAGTTAAACAATACAATCTTAATCACTATTTATGATACTGATTTTCCTAGTCAAAATATTGGATATGCAGTAGGAAATAATTGGTCTGCTTCGGGCGAAGATGCAATGAAAACTACCGATGGAGGTACAACATGGACAGCACTTAATATTGGATATTACTATCAACTTTTAAAAGTGCAGTTTTTAGATACACTTAATGGATATATATTATCAAAAGATTCTACAATACACAAAACTACTGATGGAGGAAATACATGGGTTCAATCATTTATACCGGTTTCTTTTAATAATTCCTGCTTAGATATGCATTTTTTTGATATAAATACTGGGGTTGTTATTGATTCTACTAATGCTTTAATTTACAGAACCACAGATGGTGGTTTAAGCTGGAATACAATTAACTTAGTAAATGTAGCTTCTTTTTACTTTTTACATTTCATCGATTCTATTGGGTATGCAGTAGGTGAAGACAATATTGGTGGCAGTGGTACACACATCCAAAAAACAACAGACTATGGTATGACTTGGAATCTTTTACCTGCTACAAATATTAGTTATCAATGTACTGGTGTTTATTTTCATGATGAACTATTTGGGTATTTGATAGGCTATCATGCTATTAATACAACTTTTGATGGGGGACAAACATGGATTGAAGAGTCTTTGCCCATACAATCTGCCCGTAATATTGATTTTTATAATTGTTTAGGTTTTATTGTTGGGGGTGGTGGACAGACACTTAGAACCAATACTTGTGGAATATTAACAGAAGTTAATGCAGGAAATAATATCTACCTAACTTGTGGTGAATCTGACACCATTAATCCAATAGTAACATACTCTGGACCAAATACACTTTCATATTCATGGTCTCCTTCTTATGGCTTGTCAGATACTACAATTCTAAATCCTGTTGCAAATCCAACTATTACTACTACCTATACAATAACTGTTTCAGATGGGATGGTTAATGCAATTGACAGTGTAACGGTATTTGTTGACCCTCTTCCTGAACAGGAAATCTGCATGGTAACAGTAGATTCGGTTTATGGAAAAAATAAGATAATATGGGAAAAGGCTTTGTTGCCAATAGAGGAATATTATATTTGGAAAGAAACTTTTATATCGGGCACATACAATCTTATGGATGTTGTTCCTTATGATTCTGTAGGTATGTATATAGATATGACATCAGAACCAAATGTTCAATCTGATAAATATAAAATATCGGTATTGGATTCATGTGGATATATTTCAGATATGGGGAACTATCATAAAACTATTCATTTAAATATTTCACCTGCTGTACCTACCGGATATGCTTTAACATGGGAGCATTACGAAGGCTTTAGTTTTGATACTTATGTTATTTATAGAAAAAATAATAACAATCTATTTGATTCTATACAATCTTTAGCATATAGCGCGGGAGTATTTACATATACCGATGTTAATCCTCCGGGAGGTAATATATATTATTTTATAGCTGCTCAAAAATTAACACCATGTGATACAACATTGATCGGAACTAAATTATTTGGAGAACCATATAGTCAGTCTTTGTCAAATATTGAAGATAATATTGCAGGGAATGTAAATGAAATTTCCCTTGTAGAATGTAAAATATTTCCTAATCCTACAACAGGTAAAATAATAGTACAAGCCGAAGGAATAGAGATTATTGTTGTATTGAATTTGCAAGGAAAAGAAATCTATAATGGCAAAGGAAAAGAAATTGATTTAGGCACTCAACCAAAAGGAATATATATAATTAAAGTAACTACCAGTAAAGGTGTGGTAGTTAGAAAGGTGGTGCTTGAATAATATAATCTTTTATGTCATTTAAAGTCAATAATTAAAATACTACATTATGAAAAAGCTATTACTAATTACTACAGCAATATTATTTGTTTTTATTGCAAATGCACAAATAGTAAATATCCCCGATGCTAACTTTAAAGCTGCCTTACTGGCACATAATCCAGTTATTGATACTAATGGAGATGGAGAAATACAGGTAAGTGAAGCAAATGTTTTCACTGAGATGTTAAACCTCGAAGATAAAAACATAACAGACCTGGCAGGTATTGAGGCTTTTACCAGCCTTACTCATCTACATTGCATTGCTAACCAATTAGACACAATAGATTTAAGCAGCAATATTGCGCTAACTTTTTTGAATTGTTGCAACAACCCTATTTTGGAATTAAATATTAGCAACAATATCAATTTAACTTTTGTATCATGTTTTGGCGGACAATTAACTACCTTAGATTTAAGCAATAATACTGCTCTAACAAATTTATCATGCCATAAAAATCAAATAAGCACATTAGATATAAGTAATAATCTTGTTCTTGAATATTTGTATTGCTATGAAAATGAATTAAGCAGTTTAGATTTGGGCAATAATGTTGCTCTTCAAGGTTTATTCTGTGAAGAAAATCATATAAGCAGTTTAGATGTAAGCAATAATATTTCTCTTTCCAATTTATATTTTAAGAACAATCAATTAACTAATATTGATATTAGCAACAATCCATTACTACATACATTGAATTGTGATAACAATTTACTGCAAAATCTAGATGTTTCAAATAATCCGCTTCTTGTGGAGTTGAACTTAAGAAACAATCAAATAAGTTCATTAGATATTAGTAACAATCATGTTCTTACTAGTATAACATGCCAAGATAATCAACTAATCTCATTAGATGCTAGCAACAATCCTGTTCTAGATCGTTTGTTATGCAATGGTAATCAATTAATCAGTTTAAATGTAAAAAATGGGAATAATGGAAATATGAATTTTGGTGCCGAAACTAACCCAAATTTGTTTTGTATTGAAGTAGATGATCCTGCTTGGTCAACAATTAATTGGAATGGTGATCATGATCTTTGGTCTTCATTTAGTGATGATTGTTTATATTCGATTGATTCGATTGAAGTAAATGCAGGAAATGATATCTATACTATTTGTAATGAATCCAATCAACTTAATCCTACTATAATATATAATGGGTCAAATTCTTTATCTTATTCTTGGTCTCCATCTTCAGGTTTGTCTAATTCAACAATTTTAAACCCAATTGCTAATCCAACAATTACTACAACTTATACAATAACTGTAACTGATGGAATTGAGACTTCAATTGATTCAATAACAATATATGTAGAGAATCTCTCTATGCAGGAAATATGTATGGTTACAGTAGATTCAATTTATGAAAAAAATATGATTGTTTGGGAAAAAGCTTTATTACCAATAGAGTCATATATAATTTGGAAAGAAACCTATGCAGCAGGGTCATATAATCTTTTAGATACTGTTCCGTATAATTCTCCAAGCATTTATGTAGATATGACTTCAGAACCAATGGTACAATCTGATAAATATAAAATCTCAACTATAGACTCTTGTGGGAATGTTTCAAATATGAGCCCTTATCATAAAACTATACATTTAAATGTTTCTCCAATCACCCCTCAAGGATATAATTTAATATGGGAACATTATGAAGGATATAGTTTTGATACATATATTATTTATAGAAAACATAATAACAATCCTTTTGATTCCATACATTCTATTGCATATAGCCCAGGTGTTTTCTCTTACACTGATGTAAATCCACCAGTAGGTAATATTTATTATTCTATTGTGGCTCAAAGGTTGGTTCCTTGCGATATCACTCAGAGTGGTTCAAAATTAGAAAAAACATATAGCGAATCAATGTCTAATATAGTTGAAATGCTTAATAATAATGTAAATGAAATATCTAAAATACAATGTAAAATATTCCCAAATCCAACAACAGGTAAAATTACTGTACAGGCAAAAGATATGGAGAGAATTGAGATTTTGGATTTTACAGGCAAGGTAATTGAAAACCTTCAAGGTTTTAGAAACCTTGAAGGTTTGGATATTGACCTGAGCAAAAACCCAAAAGGCATCTATATTATAAAAGTAACAACCCAAAAAGGTGTTGCTGTTGAGAAAATTGTATTAGAGTAAACTTGCATTGTCATAGTTACTCCGTGACAAAAACAAAACAAAAAACAAAAATTATTTGGAAAGATTATAAATAGTGTTTAACTTTGTTGCCATAAGTTTGTGGAAAGATTTGGATAGCTTGCAACCACAGAAAAATAATGCTAAAACATCAGGCTTTTCTGTAATGCAATTATCCCCATTCTTTTTTTAAATTATAAAAGCCCCACCTAACCTCCCCAAAGGAGAGGGACTGTGGGCAAAACATTATTCCAAGCACTTTGGATAAGTTTTATGAATGTAACTCTATCCCAAGGTGCAGGATATTAATATTTAATAAATTAATAATTAAACAATTTAAAAAATGGCTTATTTATTTACATCAGAATCGGTATCGGAAGGACATCCCGATAAGGTTGCAGACCAAATATCAGATGCATTGTTAGATAATTTTTTGGCTTTCGATCCTAAATCTAAAGTTGCATGCGAAACAATGGTTACAACAGGGCAGGTTATACTTGCAGGGGAAGTAAAATCAAAAATATATATTGATGTTCAGAAAATTGCACGTAATGTAATTTTAGATATTGGTTATACAAAAAGCGAGTATCAGTTTGATGGAAATTCGTGTGGGGTAATAACTCTTTTGCACGAACAATCGCAGGACATTAACAGAGGTGTGGAACGTGAAGAGAAGATGGATCAGGGAGCAGGAGACCAGGGAATGATGTTTGGTTATGCTTGCAGAGAAACCGACGAATATATGCCTTTGGCTTTAGACCTTTCACATATTTTGCTGCAACAAATGGCAGAAATAAGAAGAGAGGGTAAAAAAATGACATATCTCAGACCCGATTCAAAATCGCAGGTTACAATAGAATATGGCGACGATAATAAACTGAAAAGAATTCACACTATTGTGATATCTACTCAACACGATGATTTTGATGATGACGACGAAAGAATGCTGGCAAAAATAAAAGAAGATGTTAGAAACATTTTAATACCAAGAGCAAAAAATGAATTGCCAGCAAGATTACAGGAATTATTCGACAATGAATTTATTCTGCATGTAAATCCAACAGGCAAATTTGTAATTGGAGGACCACATGGCGACACAGGATTAACAGGAAGAAAAATAATTGTTGATACTTATGGAGGAAAAGGAGCACACGGAGGTGGAGCATTTTCAGGAAAAGACCCATCGAAAGTTGACCGTTCTGCTGCTTATGCAGCAAGACATATTGCAAAAAATATGGTAGCAGCCGGAATAGCAGACGAAATACTTGTTCAGCTTTCTTATGCTATTGGTGTTGCAGAACCTGTTGGGGTATTTGTAGATACTTACGATACAGCAAAAATTGATACTTCGGACGGAGAAATTGCGGAGAAAATTAAAAACATATTCGATTTAAGACCTGCAGCAATAGAAGAAAGACTTAAGTTGAGAAATCCAATATTTTTAGAAACAGCTTCTTATGGTCACATGGGCAGAACACCTCGAAAAGTTAAAAAAGTTTTTGTTTCTCAATATTCAGGTAGAGTTGAAGTAGAGGTTGAATTATTTACTTGGGAAAAATTAGACTATATAGATAAAATTAAAGCGGAATTTAATTTGGGATAAACTCTCATTTAGAAACCTTTAATAATACTTTAAAGCTGTCCTGTTTATAGTTAAGCAGTTTGGCTCTTATAACTTGTCTGTCTTCGTAGGTTAGATATACTATTTCATTATCAGAAACAAATATTGCCTGCATTTCAAATAAGTTTACGGTACTTGTTACCTGATATGTTTCCAATGCATCAAATTTTGAAATATATAGATCGGCGTTTACAAATTTCATTTTTATAGGAGTATTTTTTTGATAGATCAGATATTCAGAATTTGGCGCCCATTGTGGACTTGAGCCCTGACCTAAATTATAAATAGTGTTGTTTTCAGTATTCCAAACAACAAGTTCAAATCCATTATTGAAAATAATTTTGCTGGCATCCGGTGACCATTTAGGACTTATATTATTTGTTCCTGTAATATCAAAAGTTTCTTCGGTTTTTGTATCCAATATTTTTATTACCCCTTTTTCTGTTACAATAGCAGCAAAATTTCCTTTTGGCGAAATTACAGCATCTATTATTTTCTCATTAAATTTATATTTAAAAGTATCTTTTTTATGTAAAACGTAAAAATAATTGCCAACAGAAAATCCAATTTTTTCATCATTACTAAAAGAAACTTTGCTACAATGCTGTGTTGTGGTTAAAAGCTTAATAATTTTCTTTTTCTCAATATTGAAAACAACAATACTTGTTTTATCATTTTCAATTATTTTAAAACCAATGCTTTTTTTGTCAGGTGAAACAGTATATTCCTTAAAATCGGCTACTGTATCTATAAACAATTCAGGAATAGAAGTATTGTCTTTTAAAATAAAAAGTTGTTTTTGTTTTTCACCGCTTAGTAAAATTCCTTGATCTAAAATATTCGGATTAACATAATATCCTGATGTAATAGGTCTGATATTTGTTCTATCGGGCTCTTCTTCTTGTGCTTTTACAGTAATTGCAATAAATAGTAGAAATATGAATATTATAAAACTATTCATTTATACAATTTGTTTTAATTCTTTAAGATGTTTCATTTTGTTGACATCTCTCATTTTGTGAGCTGTTTCAGTACAATATGTATGCTTTTCCATAAACTTAATTTCTTGTTTATGCCAATCGTCAATAGTTTTTACTTTGCCTCTTTCAAAGAGTTCGCGGAAAAGATTTTGAGAAATAGGTAAGTAATCTTCTCTCCCAAGGTAGTCTAAGTCGGCATCGCAAATGATTTCTTCTAATTTTGTTTTAGGCTCAATATCGGGATGTGTAGCATATATCAAATCACAAATAATTTTTATTTGTTCATCTGTATATTGATACTCCTTCAGAACATCTTTAGAGAATTTAATGCTTAATAGTTCATGATCATCATAACCAATTAAAAATCCCGTATCGTGAAATAGTGCAGCAGTTTTAAGTAAAAAAAGTTCTTCTTTTGAAACTCCTTCATTTATTCCAATTATTTCAACTTCAACCAAAACATCAATGGTGTGCTTTAAATTATGATAATATAAATTTTCAGGAAGCCCTTTTTCAAGTTTGTGCATTATTAGTTCATCAAGCTCATCAAATCTGATATACTGAAGTTTTTTTAAAAATTCTTCATTTGGTTTTTCCCCTTCCCCGTTTATGGATAATTCCGACTTAATGCCTTTTACAAAATACATACCTATATCGCCTTTATATTTAACAGGAATTTTTCCCCGCGATTCGCAAATAAAAAAATCTTTAACAAGCTCATAAGTTGTTTCAGAAATATTTATTTCTCCAATTTTCCCTGATGACTCCATCCTACTTGCAATATTTACAGAATCTCCCCAAATATCATAAGATAATTTCTTGCTGCCCACTACTCCTGCAATTACAGGTCCTGAATGAATCCCAATTCTAATATCCCAATCATTTTCTGATTCAGTTTTTAATTTTGTCATGTATTGTTGCATAATAATTCCGGTTAAAACAACATCAACAGGATTTGTTTTATTTTTTTTAGGAATACCTCCTGCACACATATAAGCATCTCCAATGGTTTTAATTTTCTCAATATTAAGATTTTCTATAACCATATCGAAATCAAAGAAAAACTTATCAAGGTCATCAAGTAATTTTTCAGGATTCATGTGTTCTGCGATTTTTGTAAATCCCTGTATGTCTGAAAATAACACGGTTGCCATTTTATATATTTTACGGGTAGCCTTTCCTTTTATTTGCAGTTCCTTTGCTGTATCCGGTGGCAGGATGTTTGCCAAAAGTTGTTCTGCTCTTTCTTTTTGAATAACTATTTCTTCTGTTTTTTCTGTAATTACTTTTTCAAGTTTAAGTTTTTCCTGAGCAAATAAATATTCTCTCCAACGAACTATCATTATAACAAATAATGCTACAAATAATATGTAAGTAACAAATGCATACCAAGTTCTATATATAGGGGGTTTTATGTGGAAGTGAAAAAATGCTTCTTGCGAAATGTTATTATAAAGGTCTTTTGCTCTTACTTTGAAAGTATAAAATCCTTCTGATAAATTTGTATAATTTATTGTGTTTAAATTACTCCATTTAGACCATGTTTTATCAAAACCTTCTAAAAAAAATTGATATTGCAATCCAGAACTGCTTGTAAAATTCGGAGCAGAATATTCAAAATGAAAATCATTATATCTATAATTAAAATTTTTACAGATTGTATCGTTTAAGAAACCATTATTTGCCCCATTATACAAAATAGAATCTTCTCCAATTATTATACGTCTTATTAATGTATTATAATTAACGCTTTGCCTGTAATCTAATTTGCAATCATAGCGAATTAAGGCATCAAAACTTCCGAACCAAACAACTCCATTGCTTTCGGGAAAAATTGCTTCAATTGTAAAATCAGTTATATTATTGAACATTGAAGTATTAAAACTATATTTTATATTTTGACTGTTATATTTTGCAAAAGCCGTTTTCTTTGAGAATTTACCATAACTTCCGGAACTGAGCCAAAGATTTTTATTCCCATCTTCTACAATTGGAAAAACCCAGTTTTCTTCATTCTTAAAATTAATTCCAATTAAGGTATCATGAAAAAATTTCATAGAATCTTGATCAAATCTAAAAACACCTTTTTGACTTGAAAATAAAATACCATTTTTGGTAGAATATACATCTATCCAGCTATGGTCTTTTGGTAATCCGTAGTTTTCCCTAAATTGAATTACATCTGCATAAAAATCAACTCCATTGGAAAAGTCAACCATAAATATACCATGATAATCGGATCCAAGCCATAAAACACCTGTTTTATCTTCTACAATTGTGCGAATAGGTTTGTTAAGTTTATTAAGGCTTCCAAGTTCAACAAATTTATTATTTTCATATTTAAAAACTAAAAGACCGATATCTGTTGCAAAATAAAATAAATTAGAATCTGCGCACGATCGCTTAATTGCCTCTACATTACCAGCATAAGTCATTTTTCCTTTGAAATTTTCAATTTTATAAATACCTTTTACAGATGTTACAAAAAGATCTTCGTTTATTGAATTTAGAGTATTGCAATCAGTTTGGACACTTTTTATTTGATTAAATTTTTGAGAACCAAAACAATTTAATTGATTATTTAAAATATTAGAATTTTTTAAATAAAAAACACCCTGTGTAGTTGCAACATATAGAATCCCATTGTGTTTTATAATTGAAGATATTCCTCCTTTTAGTCCTGAGTTTTTTCCAAAATATGAAAAAGCTGACGGGAACTCAATTTTACATATTCCATTACTTAATGCCAACCAAAGATTATTATAATTATCAATAAATATATCATTCACTTGATCAGCTTTTAAGCCGTTTTCCATATTAATATTTACAATTATTTCGCCTTTTTCGTTAATAATTGAAATACCACTACGTTCTGTTCCAAAAACATAATGTCCACTTGACAGCCATTTTCCTTTTGTTAATTTATTTCGAGAAATATAATTGTCAATTTGAGTAAAAAATGGTTTAATTGTTATAAAATCATAAATATAAAAACCTTTTAACATGTCAATCTTTATAAGTAAATTACCATCTTCAAAAGGCAGGATTTCAAGTACTTTTTTATCTTTGAAAAATTGTGTGTTTGGCAGTGTATCAAAACCATTATAAACATAATTTAGTATTCCTATTCCTGATTTACTCACAAAAATTTTATTATCAACTTTAAAAACGTCAAAAGGAGTTGAAGAAGAATCAATAACAGTTAAATATTTATTATTCCATCTATATATTTTTTCGTGTGTATAAAAAATAATTTCATTTTCTAAAGAAAAAATATTTCTCACATTACCAATATGCCTTTCATTCTCAGGCAATTTGTCAATTAAAGATGTAAATATGGTATTGTTTTTATCATCAGAGGCGAGATAACCAAAATCATCGTACCCTGAGACATAAACAACTTTATCATATCCAAAAGTGAAACTCGGGATTCCGTTGACATCAATTAATCTCCAGTTGCTTCCATCATATTCAAGCACTCCGCTAACATTACCAACATAAAGTATTCCTCTGTCATCTTGAATTATAGAATAATTCTGACTTTCATAACCGTATTCTTTTGGAGATATATTTTGAATAAGGGGTATTCCCAACTCATATGCCTGTCCGTCCAATCTGTTTATAAACAGAAGAAAGACAATGATTAGTAAGCTCGAAAATGTAAATTTATTATTCAATATCAATGTTGTTGAATTAATTTTCAAACTTACAAAAATTACTTATTATTTTCAATTGTAATTATAAAATAGTCTAAAAATCGGGACAAGTTATCTAATCGGCATTAACCTTAATAATTGACTTTGTCGAACTTACGTTTCATAAACTTTAATATGAAAAAATCAGTAGCCCTAGCCTGTTCCGATTTCTCGAAATCTTTTAGGACGGGGCTAATGATTAAAATATTTATGAAACGGAAATTCTCCGATAGCTATGAGGGAAGTCAATTATTCAGGTTATATTAGTAAAAGAAAATTGTTAAGAATACAGAAAGAAAACCTAAAATTATTCCGCTATAGATTTGAGCAGGATTGTGTTCGTTTAATTTTAATCGGGAATACCCCAACAATCCGATAATTAAAAAAGTAGTAATAATAAAAAATTGCAAATCAAGATTAAGTCTTATTGAAAACCCGATTAACAAACCCAGTATACCTCCAATACCGGTCATGTGGGCGCTTATTTTCCATTTTAGAGTTATTAGAAATAATATGAATACAGCAATAAATGAGCCCAAAAGAAAAGAAGAAATAAAGTCTGATATTGGCAACACTTGAATAGTATAATATGCGAAAAAATAAAAAATTATAACTACAGAAAGTGGGTAAATTCTCTCTTTTGAAGATTCCATTTTAAGACTTTTAATTAAGTTTCTATAAATGAAAAATGGAAGAAAAAGTAATGGTAATATACACGTAGAAGTAAATGTAATGAGAAAAATAACTTTTTTAACCTCAAAATTTATTAGTGTAAGATGAGAACCCGAATTAAAAAGAATAAAGATTCCAATTGTTGGCATAAACAACGGGTGAAACAAGTATGATATTATTTTAGCAATTCCTTTTCCCAATTTAAAAATTCTTAGTTAATACATAATATTTTTCTTGTTGTTTGATGATTTTCTGTTTTAATATTAATAAAATAAATGCCGGAATTAATGTTGTTTACAATTGAATTTAAATAAATCTCATTATATCCATCGTCAGATTGCAGTGATAATGAGCCAATTAATTCGCCAAAAATGTTTGTTACTTCAAATTTTACTAAAGTGTTACCGCTTAATAAATAAGTAATTTTTGTATTGTCAACAAATGGATTCGGATAAATTAAAAGATTAAATTTATTTAGGTTTGGCTTATTGATATCAACAGGGTTCATAAAATATTCTAATTCCCAGCCATCATCAGTTTCAGATGAACTTGTTTTAAATGTAATTATACAAACTCCCGATGGAATTGTCATATATGTTGGAATATTTGAATAATCAAATTTACCAATAAGGGTTGATGCCGAAATATATTCTTTGTGAATTAGAATATAGTCGTAAGCATTTGGAGCGAGATCAAATTTTGTAAAATTAAGATATATTGAATCAGCTCCTGTTGGTTCAATATACCATTTGCAATTTTCGGAGTTAAGATAATTACAATCATCACTACCATCTGTAACTACTCCTGCAGAATCTGTTAGAGTTGTTTCAGCTTCGCAAAATCGAGAAAAATAACTTAAATCCCATC
Organism: uncultured Bacteroidales bacterium; assembly: GCA_964435855.1. Classification (GTDB taxonomy): domain Bacteria; phylum Bacteroidota; class Bacteroidia; order Bacteroidales; family CAYTAU01; genus CAYTAU01. The sequence continues at coordinate 115,683 of CAYTAU010000002.1, forward strand.
CATTTGCTACGTCCATATTATTGCTTATAAAAGATAAAAACAATTCTCCATTTTCGGAAATTATTGTAGTTGGTGTTGTGGACGAGCTTAATTCCGGTTGATTCACTTGAGAAAATACATTTAATAATTGACCTGTAGCAGATGTGCCATCGTAAACGAATAATGTATCGCCTGTACCAAATTCAAATTTGTCGAAAACTAATTCTAATTTTTTCCCACAAGCAGGTGCAATTAAATATTCACAATTAATATTGTTTTCATAATCTTTTATATTGCTTCCATCATTTAAAGTGCCTCTTACATAAGTAATAGTATCTGAAACTGAACAGCCTTCAGGGTAAGTATAATTTAATGTGTCGGGATAAATATCTTTTATAACTTCTTGTGCATACGTAAATTGAGATCCGCCGGGTGTGAGATCGCTTGTGTAGAAAAATCCATCATAAGCTCCACCCCATCCCCAGTTAAAATGATAATATCCAGGTGTCTGGTATCCATCACAAACAAATGCATGACCACTTGTAAAAGAAGAATCATCAGCCCATCCTGCATAGTACATTGGTTTTTTATTGTCAAGGTTTGCAATTAAAACACTGTCCCAATCTAAACTTGTACTATCTTTAAAAAGATATTGAGTTTCGGGACAATATTTAAAATAAGTTCTCATTACATAAGCAGCACTATGATTCCACATGCCTGAGCCGTTTGGTCCATAATCCATATCTACTCCAACTCCCAGATGGTGTAAAAGCAATGCAACAGGATAATTTGAATCATCTAAGCTATTTAACATTCCATTCCATTCATAAGTTGTATTTTCATAATCTGCTGAAATAGTCCCATATTCATTATGGTAATATGAATATGTTCCACTTCCTGTTGCAGGAAATCGATGGTAGTATAATACTTGTCCCATTGCTGTTGCAACACAGCCTGCATAAACGTATCCTCCCGGGCCACCTGCATCTGCAGGACATTCTTCGTTATAAAAACTTCCCTGATTCCATTCAGATACCAATAATGGGGGAATTGCTTTTTCTTTACTTATTATTAGATCCTTTTCTTCAGATAATATTAAATGAGACCATTTTTGTTCTGTTTTTATATTTGGTGTTAGTTTACTTTTAATTGCATAAGATATCTGGCTTACATACTGTTTTATCCAAAAATCAAAAGCAGGATTAGTATAATTATCATTATATTTTCCTTTAAATGAATAAAAAGGAATCGGTTCTGCCGAGTTATGAGAAGATATTGCAATAAAACCACCATTTTCAATATTAAAAATATATAAAACAGTAGTTCCAAATTCATCTTTTTTAATATATGTTTCCATAATATTAATATCAGAAAAAAACTTTTCGTTAAACTGATTTACATTTTCATAATAAAAGTTTTTAGCAACAATACTAGCTGTTTTTTCATTTACATTTTGTGCTACTATAAGCCCAAAACTTAGCGTCATAATAAAAGTGATAATAAGTATATTTCTCATAATGGATATATTTTATTTTTTGCAAATATACACAAACTGCATAAATTTTATTAATATCTTTGCACTACTATAATTAAAAATTAATAATATAAAATGAAAAAAATTATTTCATATAATGTAAATGGAATAAGGGCTGCATTAAAAAAGGAATTTGCCACATGGATACAAGAAGAAAAACCCGATGTTTTGTGTATTCAGGAATCAAAGGCGCAGGTAGAACAAATTGATATTCCATTATTTGAACATTTAGGATATTACAGCTATTGGCATTGTGCCGAAAAAAAGGGATATAGTGGAGTGGGGATATTGAGCAAAGAAAAACCGGATAATATTGTTGTTGGGATGGGTAATGCTAAATATGATTCAGAAGGTAGAGTTTTAAGAGCTGATTTTGGAGAAATTAGCATTATATCCGTTTATTTTCCTTCGGGAACAACAGGTGGTATTCGTCAGGATTTTAAAATGGATTTTTTATATGATTTTTTTAATTATATCACCGAATTAAAAAAAGAACGCCCTAATTTAATTATATCAGGTGATTATAATATTTGCCATAAAGAAATTGATATAAATCATCCTGAACGTCATCATAAATCATCAGGGTTTTTACCCGAAGAACGTGCGTGGATAGATAAATTTATAGAAAATGGGTTTGTTGATAGTTTTAGAAAATTTAATAGTGAACCCAATAAATATTCATGGTGGAGTTACAGAGCAGGAGCACGACCAAAGAATCTTGGATGGAGAATTGATTACCACATGATAAGTAAAAGTTTGGATACAAAACTAAAAACTGCTAAAATTTTATCTGATGTTTTTCATTCCGACCATTGTCCTATAGTTGTTGAAATGGATATATAAAAAAAGGCTGTCTCAAAAGTTAGAAACAGCCTTATCTACACATCACTCAAACAAACAACACTATGAAATTTTGATCATCCTTGCAGGTTTAACATTTTCTTCTTCACGTTTTGGAATAGTTACATATAATATTCCGTTAACATATTTAGCACCAATTTTTTCTTTATTTACTTTTGCCTCAGGCAATGTAAATTTTCTGTTGAAAGAATCATGAATAAATTCTCTGCAAGAATAATTTGTATTTTCTTCTTCTTTTTCTTCGTTTACAGACGAAACCGATAGAATATTTTTATCCAATTCAATTTTAAAATCATCTTTATTAAAACCCGGAGCAGCAACTTCAATTAGAAATTCATTATTGTTTTCCACAATATTTACTGCGGGCATTGTGTCGTTTCTTTGGTGAAACTTAGCTTCTGGCATATCAAAAAATTCTTCGTTAAAAAAATTGTCAAAAATAGAATTGACTGCCGGATACATTCTGTTATTTCTTTTTACTAAATTCATAATTAATTCCTCCTTATATTTTAAAGTTTATTAAATTGTTTAATTGATCTCGAAAAACCAATGGTCAATTAGCGTGCCTGTAAGTAATTTTACAATTTTAGACAGAAATGTTATACACAATAGGACAAAATGGCGTGTTTTAATTTAAATAGAAGACAAAATGGCATGTCGTTGTGAATTCTACAAAAGAAATTATTAATACACAATTATTAATTCGGCACGACGATTAAGTTGATGTTCTTCTTTACTGCAAACAACTTCCTCTTTACAATTGTTTGCCAGCTTTGTTTCTCCTTTTCCAATTACTTCAATTATTCGGGTTTCATTTATTCCATTTAATTTAAGGTATTTTGAAACCGATCTTGCCCTGCGTTCCGAAAGCATTTGATTATATATGCTTGAACCGCATGCATCTGTATGGGCTACAATTTTTATTTTGGCATCACTATACTCTTTTAATAAAATTATGTTTTTATCAAGTATTTCTTTTGCATCACCACGGATATTTGTATCATCAAAATCAAAATATATATTTGCTAAATTAAGATTTTCATTTGATGTGTTGTTTACAACATCATTTTCTTCTATTACAATATTATTGTCATCTGTAACAACATTATTTTCATCGATTACAACATCGGTTATGTCGGCAATATAATCAGATGAATCAATATCTGCTAATTGTAATATATCATTAGCAACAAGTAATTCATCCTGAACAACTTTTATAATCTTGCTAACGCAAAAAGCTGTTGCTTCTTTTGTTTCTTTATCAATTGCCTCAACTTCCATTTGAATATTATATTTGCCTGCACAATTAAAAGTATAATCAAAATTAAGGCTGTCAACGAATATTTTGTCTTCTATTTTCCAAAAGTATTTTGTAAAAGTGTATTTATCGGACTTTGTATCAGATGCATCAATATTTAAAATTTCTCCTGCAAATATAGAATCAGCAGTGTTAAATCCAATATAAGTGTCAGCTAACGGAGTTTCACTAATTGGAGTACAGTCTTCAAATTGAGGTCCAAAAATTGCCTGATAAATATCCATATTTCCAAAACCATTCTTGCGATAAGAAGAAAAATATGCAAGATCTCCTTTTGAATTGAATTTAAAGAAAATATCGTCTCCGGCTGAATTTAAAGGATAACTCATATTAGCGGGTTCAGACCATTCTCCATCAACAAGTTCTGATTTGTATATATCATATCCACCTATTCCACTATGTCCTTGAGATGAAAAATACAATGTTTTTCCATCACTAGAAATCTCAGGGCTGTCTTCATTATATTTAGTGTTAATTTTCCGTCCTAAATTAACAGGAGGCCCCCATTTATTATCATCTTGTTTTTTTGAATAATATATATCGAGTTTGCCAAAACCCTTTTTTTTATTCCAACTACTGAAGAAAATAGTATTTCCATCATTTGTCATTGATGCATGTGGCTGATAATAACTAAAGTTTATGATCTTTGATACCTTAATCGGTTCCTGCCATTTTTCATTTACATTACTTGTTGTCCAAAGTTTATTTTTTCTGTAAACAATTAAAGTATTTCCGTCACAAGAACTACTTACAATTGCATTGTTACTCTTTTTCTTGTCGAGATATTTAAATATGGGTGAATTTAATGATTGTTCTGCAAAAGAGAATTTGCTTCTTTTTTTATACGATAAGTAAATACCCTCAAAACGTTCTTTGCCTTCAAAACCAAAATTTTCTGACATAATATAAGGTCTTTTAGATGTAAATAGCAATAAAGTGTCGTTATTTATCGGGACAGGAACATATTCCGGAAAACTTGTATTAATTCTGTTTCCCATATTTCTAATTCGCATTGAATTATTAATTTCCAGATTTTTTGCATTATTACACTCATTAATATATTT
>CAYTAU010000003.1:0-2944 GCA_964435855.1 uncultured Bacteroidales bacterium
GATATTTGGCTTATTAGATAAAAAAGAATCTAAGTTTGCATGCCTCCACATACATTTAATACTTGTCCTGTAACATAAGTAGATAGATTAGAACCGAAAAACACACATGCATTAGCAACATCAAGAGGTAAACCTACCCTGCTACCGCCAGAATCCTTTCTGGTGGTAAGGAAAAGAAGAGAAATGATTAAGCTTAAATAGAAAATTAGACCACACGAAAGGATTTGTGCTGGAGCGGAGGTAAGTAGCACCGAAGCATATTTTATTAATGACCTTGACAACCTGCAGGAAGAAATACAGCGATACCACCCGATAATATAAAATAAATAAACAATAAAACTTGTTTTTTGTAACTAAATACAGTTACTTTGCGTTATGTCTAAAAAGGATAAACTTATTGAACGTTTCTTGAAAATGCCAAAAGACTTCCATTTTAATGAAATGGTAAAGTTGTTAGGTTATTTTGATTTTAGCCTTGTAAAGAAAGGAAAAACATCAGGTTCAAGAGTGAAATTTGAAAACTCAGCAGGAGTTCCTATTTTACTTCATAAACCACATCCAGATGGAATTATGAAAATGTATCAATTAAAACAAGTAAAAGAAAAATTAAAATTATGAAATATCTTGATTACAAAGGTTACACAGGCAGTATAGAGTATAGTGAAGAAGATAACTTGCTTTATGGAAAAGTATTAGGAATACAAGGACTTATCTCTTATGAAGGACTTACGGGAAAGGATTTAGAAGCAGATTTTAAAGAATCTATTAATGTTTATTTCGCTGATTGTAAAGCAAACAATACAAGCCCTGAAAAACCATTTAAAGGAAGTTTTAATGTTAGAATATCAGCAAAACTTCATCAAAGAGCAGCCTTATTAGCAATGGAAGCAAAAATATCATTAAATAATTTTGTAGCAGAATCAATCCGTTCAAGGGTGATAAGAGAGGCTAATTAATAAAAGCCCCACAGCAAACAAAATCCAGTTTTTTGCAGAAAAAGCAAAAAGCCCCCAATATCGCAAGTTTGCCCCCGCTACCGCCAGAATCCTTTCTGGTGGTAAGGAAAAGAAGAGAAATGATTAAGCTTAAATAGAAAAAAAAGTGAACAAATAGCAAACTCTAAGTTTGCATGCCTCCACACACATTCAATACTTGCCCTGTAACATAAGCAGATAGATTAGAACCGAAAAATACACATGCATTAGCAACATCAAGAGGCAAACCTACCCTTTTAAGTGGAATTTTTGCTGCCCATTCTTCAATAACTTCCTCTGGTAAACTTGCTGTCATCTCTGTTTGAATAAATCCCGGAGCTATTGCATTACAACGAATATTTCTTCCCCCAAGTTCTTTAGCAATTGATTTACTAAATCCAATAATACCTGCTTTAGAAGCAGAATAGTTTACCTGACCGGCATTACCACCAACCCCAACAACAGAACTAATATTAACAATTGAACCTGCTCGTTGTTTCATCATTGTTTTTAATACAGCTTTTGTAAGATTAAATACCGATTTTAAATTTATCTTAATTACAAGGTCCCATTGCTCTTCTGTCATTCTCATTAGCAAACTATCTCTTGTAATTCCCGCATTATTAATCAATATATCAACTGTTTCAAAATCTTCTAATATTTTTTCAACTACTGCTTGTGAGTTATCAAAATTACTTGCATCAGAAACATATCCCTTTGCTTTCACACCAAGTGCATTTAATTCTTTTTCAGTATTTTTAAAATTATCATCTTCTACAATATCTGTAAATGCAATATTCGCACCTTCTTCTGCGTACCTTATTGCTATTGATTTACCTATGCCTCTGGCAGCACCTGTAATTATTGCTGTTTTTCCTTCTAGTATTTTCATCTGTTTATAATTTAGTTGTCAATTAAAACAAAAGTACAAAATCACATTTACTATACCAAAATTAGTTAAAATATTAAGCTCCCAAGGTAGCTACCATAACCGCCTTAATAGTGTGAACGCGGTTTTCAGCTTCATCAAAAGCTATTGAAGCTTCACTTTCAAAAACTTCTTCTGTAACTTCCATTCCGTCAATTCCAAATTTTTGAAACATCTCCTCTCCTACATGAGTATCTCTATTGTGAAATGCCGGTAAACAGTGCATATATTTCACATCAGGATTACCCGTTGCATCCATTGCTGCTTTATTCACCTGATATGGAGTAAGAAGCTCAATTCTTTTCTTCCATACTTCGTCAGGTTCTCCCATTGAAACCCAAACATCAGAATATAAGAAATCACATCCTTTAACACCTTCTTCTACATTGTCAGTAACAGTAATTTTTGCTCCTGTTTCTTTTGCTATTTCCAATGCTTGTTTAAGTAATTTCTCATCCGGTTGTACACTTTTTGGTGCTACAGAACGAAAATCCATTCCCATTTTTGCAGCGCCTATAAGCAATGAGTTACCCACGTTATTCTGTGCATCACCCATGAATGCAAATTTTATTTGGTTCAATGGTTTATCGCTATGTTCCATCATAGTTAAAAAATCAGCAAGAATTTGTGTAGGATGATATTCGGTTGTTAAACCATTCCATACCGGAACACCTGCATGTTCTCCTAATTCTTCAACAATATCTTGTCCAAATCCACGATATTCAATACCGTCATACATTCTTCCAAGAACTCTTGCAGTATCTTTCATCGTTTCCTTTTTACCAATTTGCGAACCCGATGGACCTAAATAAGTAACATGTGCACCTTGATCATAACAAGCAACTTCAAAAGCACATCTTGTACGTGTTGATGCTTTTTCAAAAATTAAAGCAATGTTTTTGCCTTCTAATTTTTGTTGTTCTATTCCTGCATATTTTGCTTTTTTAAGATCCATTGAAAGATCTAATAAAAATTTCATTTCTTTTGGAGTAAAATCCAATAACTTTAAAAAGTTTCGGTTTCTTAAATTATAAGCCATAAT
>CAYTAU010000003.1:3044-113419 GCA_964435855.1 uncultured Bacteroidales bacterium
TTAATTCAATACTATTCTTGTTCCTGCATCAGGATTATGTAATTGTTTTGCTTCTGTAATAATACATTCTTTTCCTCCATTCTCTACATATTGAATGGCAGCACGTATTTTCGGAGCCATACTTCCTTCTGTGAATTGCCCTTCTTCCAAATATTTTTTTGCTTCTGCAATAGTAATTTTACCAAGTCTCACTTCATCAGGAGTATTAAAGTTAATGCATACATTTGGAACATCTGTTAATATATAAAATTCATCGGCATTAATTTGTGTAGCCAATAATGAACTTGCTAAATCTTTATCAATAACTGCATCTATACCTTGAAGTTTCTTCGGCTCAATGTAGAATACCGGTATTCCGCCTCCTCCAACAGTAACAACAATTGCTCCTTCTCTGGCTAATCTTTCAATTGATTTTCTGTTTCCAATTCTGTTAGGTTTTGGTGATGCAACAACTTTTCTCCACCCGTTTCCTTTTGGGTCTTTTGCATAAACGGCTTTATCTCCTTTCTCTTTCATTTTCTCAACTTCTTCTTCGCTATAATATGGACCAATTGGTTTTGTTGGATTTTGAAATGCAGGGTCCTCTTTATCAACTAAGACTTGAGTAACCAATGTAATAATATCTTTTTCATATCCATGTTTTTCAAGAACATTTCTAAACTGCTGCTCAATAATATAACCTATAAATCCCTGAGAATAAGCACCTGCAATATCTAATGGCATATTAGCCAAATCATACATTTTAACACCTGCATCATTTCTTAATAAAATATTACCAACTTGTGGACCGTTTCCATGACCAATAACAATATTGTAATCTCTTTCAATAAGAGGAATCAAATTTTCGCAAGTTTCGCTTACATTAGCCTCCTGTTCATCAATAGTTCCTTTTTGCCCAGCTTTTAATAAAGCATTTCCACCAAATGCTACAACTGCTAATTTCTTCATTACTTTTATTTTTTAAATTTTGGAATGTCAAAAATATAATTTTTTATTTATTTTAAACTCTATTTTCGAACATATAATATTGTATATTTATAAATTTTATTGTAAAGATATTAAAAACAAGTTTATACTTTTGCAAGTGTAGAATATTTAATCTGGTTTTATGAAAAACAATAAGGAACTTTTTAATGAATATGTAGCCCAAACCAAAAATTCAATATTTAATTTAGATGTTGAAAAAGCAGAAGGAATTTATATTTACGATACTTCAGGGAAAAAATACATTGACATGATATCAGGAATTTCAGTAAATAATTTAGGTCACAATCATCCAAATATTATAAAAGCAATAAAGTCTCAAGCCGATAAATATTTGCATACTATGGTTTATGGCGAATTTATGCAAACACCACAAATTAATCTTGCTAAATTGTTATCTGATAATTTACCTAAAAACTTATCTGTAAGTTTTTTTGTAAACAGCGGTAGCGAAGCTATAGATGGAGCAATTAAACTTGCTAAAAAATATAATGGCAAATCAGAAATTATTGCTTGCAAAAACTCATATCATGGTAGTACGCTTGGAGCAACAAGTTTAAACGATAACAAATATAATATTTATTTCAGACCTCTAATACCTGATATAAAATTTATTGAATTCAACAATTTTAATGATATTGAAAAAATAACGGAAAAAACATCTTGCCTTATAATTGAACCTATACAAGCTGCAGCAGGAATTATAATACCTAAAAAAAATTATTTGTCTAAATTAAAACAAAAATGTATTGAAACAGGAACCCTTTTAGTTTTTGACGAAATTCAAACAGCAGGAGGAAGAACAGGAAAACTTTTTGCATTTGAGCACTTTGATGTAAAACCCGATATTTTAGTTCTCGCAAAAAGTATTGGCGGAGGAATGCCTTTAGGTATATTTATTTCATCGGAAAAGATTATGGATAGTCTTAACGACAAGCATCCGCTTTTAGGTCATGCTACAACTTTCGGCGGTCATCCTGTTTCTTGTGCTGCTTCATTTGCAATGCTACAAACTTTATTAAACGAAAACATTCTTGATACCATTGAAGAAAAAAGAAAAACGATTTTTGAAAATTTAATTCATCCAAAAATAAAAGAAATAAGGGGCATAGGTCTTTTTATTGCTATTGAATTTAATAATAAAAAAACATCTAAAAACATTATTAAAAATGGATTAAAAAACGGAATAATTCTAAACTCTTTCTTGTTTAATGATACATCTATCTTTATAGCTCCACCATTAACTATAAAAAATGAAGAACTTGAAACAGCTTGTGAATTAATAAAAGAAATAATAAATAAAGTATAATTTTAGAAAAATTTAATTAATAACTTTTTTAATAAAATAAATTTCTTATTTTTGTCATTTACAATTTACTTCATACAAAAGATATATAATTAATAATGAGGTTAAAACATTTAGTTTTATTATTTATAGTTGCATTTGTAATTAACTCTTGTAATATTCAGTTAGGTGGAAAATTTGACGAGGGAATTATTGAATATGACCTGAAGTATCTTGAAGATGAGAATAAAAATCCTATTATAAGTCTTTTACCCACAACAATGAGTTTCCAATTTAAAGATAATAATTGCATTCAAAGTGTAGAAGGTTGGATGGGTATTTTCAAAATGGGTGGAATTTATAATAATGACGAGCAAATAACAACAGCTTTTCTAAAAATTATGGCTGATAAATATATTTATCAGGGAAATTCTGCATTCGGGTACAATGAATATCCCGACATGAAAATTGAATTTACTGATGAAACTAAAGAAATTGCAGGTTTTAAATGTAAAAAAGTAAACATTATAATTCCTGATAGTGAAATAGAAAATTTTTCCGTTTATTATACAGATAAAATAAACTTAGAAAATGCCAATTTGTTTAACCCTTTTAAAGAGATTCCTGGTGTACTTTTAGAATTTCAGTATGAAATGTTTGATATAACAACAAGTTTAACAGCAACAAGAGTTGAACAAATTGAAATAACAGATGAAACTTTCGATTTACCTGTCGGATTTAAAAATGTATCTAAAGAAGAAATGGAAGAAGTAATTAATAATTTAATGTAATATTATAATATTTCTTTACTATAAAAACACTCTATTATGAAAAAAATTATTAAAACGTTAACTTTTTTAACTATAATTCTATCATCAACTTTTATCAGTAATGCTCAAGGTACTTTTAAAGGAACCATAAAATATAAAATATCAGCCGAAGGAAGAGAATTAAGTGCACAAGAAAAAGCACAAATGCCTTCAGAACAAATTATATATTTTAGTAATCCTTATTCCAAAGCCGATAATATTTCTGCAATGGGAGGTACAAGTTCTATTTCAAATTCTGAAACAGGTGAAATAATTATTTTAATTGATATGATGGGACAAAAAATAGCATTTAAAGGTGAAAAAAATGATACAACTGAAGAAAAAGAAATAGAGCCAGTTGTTAAAGACCTTGAAGAATCAAAAACTATTTTAGGTTATAAATGTAAGAAATATGAAATTATTATTGAAGGTGGAACAAAAATGGAAGCATACATAACAGAGGACATTGATGCTGAAGACCCATTGCTTTCTAACTTTAAAAATATTAAAGGTTTTATGTTAGAATATTCTTCATCTAACGAAGCAGATGAAGACCTTATTTTAAATTATGTTGCAACCGAAGTTAAAAAAGGAAAAATTAAAAAATCAGTATTTAAAATTCCTGCAGGTTATGAAGTAAAAACATTAGAAGATCTTAAAAATATGATGGGAGGTTAATTGTAAATAACTTCGTTCATAAAAAATCCTCTAAAAGAGGATTTTTTTTTATATATTAACTATATTTCTGCCCTTATAATTATTGTATTTTTATAATGTCGAAGAAAAGGAAAAACAGAAAAAAAAATAATCCCTTAAGCCCAATTATATCATTTTTCAAAAATGAAAGATTTAAATATAGCTTGGGAGCACTAATGCTTTTCTTTGCAATATTTTTATTTATTGCCTTTATCTCATATTTATTTACATGGCAAATAGACCAAAGTAAACTTGATATAAACTGGTCTAAATTAGTTTTTAATTCTGATATTGCCGTAGATAACTGGGCAGGAAAAACAGGAGCATTGTTAGCTCACAAATTTATTCACGAATGGTTTGGATTTGCATCTTTTTCAATAATATTCATTCTAACAATTTTGGGATTTCGCTTATGGAAGATCAGATTATTATCACTTCGCAGATCTCTTAAATTTGCTATTTTAATTACTATTTGGTTATCTTTTACTTTTGGATATTTATTTGGTCAAAAATATTTTTTCCTTGGTGGTGCTCATGGTTATTTTCTAAGCAATTGGTTTAAATCAATTGCCGGTAATATTGGCACAATACTTACTATAATAATAACACTTTTTGTTTTTATTATTTTTTCATTTGAAAACTCTCTTGAGTGGTTTAAAAATATATTTAAAGGAAAAGATAAAGACATTCTATTTGACAATAGTACAAATGATGAAGAAATCAGCAAAGAAGTTGAATTTGAAATTAATGATATACCTGACAAAGATAAAAACGAAGACGAAAACAACAATGAAATAGGTTTTGAAACAATTATCACAAATAATAATGAAGATACAGGCACAGGAGAGAAAAAAGATAATGGTGATGAAATTGAGATGATTGTTGAAGAAGGTACTGAAGATGAAAAGGCAAATAAAATTGAAAACAAACCCATTGGAGATTTTGACCCAACTTTAGATCTTTCGTTATATAAACTCCCTCCTGTTGATTTATTAAAAGAACATAAATCTGCAAATTCTGAAGTTTCTGATGAAGAATTAAAAGCAAATAAAGATAAAATCATTGAAACTTTAATGAATTATAAAATTAAAATTGATAAAATTAGAGCGACAATTGGACCTACTATTACACTATATGAGATTGTTCCTGCCCCTGGAGTTAGAATTTCTAAAATAAAAAATCTTGAAGATGATATAGCACTCAGTTTATCTGCATTAGGAATTAGAATAATTGCTCCAATACCGGGAAGAGGTACAATTGGGATTGAAGTTCCAAATATAAATCCCGAAATAGTTTCAATGAAATCGATTATTACTTCTAAAAAATTTCAAGAATCAGACGATGAAATTCCTGTTGTTTTAGGAAAAACTATATCGAACGAAGTATTTACTTTCGACCTTGCCAAAATGCCTCATCTACTTGTTGCAGGTGCTACAGGACAAGGAAAATCTGTTGGATTAAATGCTATTATTGCTTCATTATTATACAAAAAACACCCTGCAAACTTAAAGTTTGTAATGATTGACCCTAAAAAAGTAGAACTAACATTATATTCAAGAATTGAAAAACATTTTTTAGCAAAACTACCGGATGAAGAAGATGCAATAATTACTGATATTAATAAAGTTGTTCCAACACTTAGCTCTCTCACAAAAGAGATGGAAGAAAGATACGATCTGTTAAAAAAATCGCAATTAAGAAATATTAAAGAATACAATGAGCGCTTTATAAAACGAAAACTTAATCCTAAAAATGGACACAGATACATGCCATATATTGTTGTAATTATTGATGAATTTGCTGACCTTATTATGACTGCAGGGAAAGCAGTTGAAATGCCTATTGCAAGAATAGCACAACTTGCCAGAGCCGTTGGGATACATTTAGTAGTTGCTACTCAAAGACCATCTGCAAACATTATTACAGGAATGATAAAAGCCAATTTTCCTGCAAGATTAGCCTTTAAAGTTGTTTCTGCAATTGATAGTCGTACAATTCTTGACAGTTCAGGTGCAAATCAACTTATTGGCAGAGGTGATATGCTGTTTTCAATAGGCAGCACAGTAACACGTGTACAATGTGCATTTATTGATACTCCAGAAGTTGAAAATATTTGTGAATTTATTTCAAAACAACAAGGACCAATGGAAGCAATGAGTTTGCCCGAGCCGGACATTGAAACATCGGATAGAAATGGTGATATTGACCTTTCAAAACGCGATGCCCTTTTTGAAGATGCTGCCAGAATAGTTGTTTTACACCAACAGGGATCAACTTCATTGATACAAAGAAAACTTGCAATAGGATATAATCGTTCAGGTAGAATTATTGATCAATTAGAGGCTGCTAATATAGTCGGTCCTTTTGAAGGCAGTAAAGCCAGAAAAGTACTAATACCTGACGAAAATACTTTGGAACAATTTTTGAATACTCTTGAATAAATATTTATTGTTAATAAAACAAACATGAAAAAAACAGCTTTAATATTTACTATTGTGTTATTTGTTTTTACCGCATTGGCACAAGATCAAAAAGCAAAAGCAATACTTGATAAAGTTTCTGCAAAAGCTAAAACATTTAAAACAATATACGCTGAATTCACATTTACATTAGATAATCAGCAAGAAGATATTTCTGAAACATATTCCGGCAAACTATGGTCAAAAGGCAAAAAATATAAACTTGAGCTTATGGGAGTAATAACTTACTTTGATGGGATAACAATCTGGACTTATATGAAAGATGCCGAAGAAGTAAATATTTCGGAACAGGATGAAGACGATGACGAAGCATTAAATCCTGCAAATATATGGACTATGCACGAAACAGGATTTAAATATTATTATAAAAAAGAAACTTTTGAAGCCAACAGACCTTTGCAATACGTTGACCTTATTCCTAAAGACCTTGAAAGTGAATACTCAAGGATAAGACTTAAAATAGATAAATCTAAAAATATGGTTTATTCTATGAAAAGGTATGGAAAAGACGGGAATATTTATACAATAAAAGTACAAAAATACGATACAAATAAACCTTACACCGATTCTTTGTTTAAGTTTAATAAAACAAAATTTCCCAATGTCGAAATAAATGATCTGAGATAATCAAAGAATATCTTACTTATTGAATTTTCACGTCGTTAATATTGTTCTGATTTTACTATTATTATTTAATAAAAATACTAAAATCATTTTACAATATAATTAGATATGCTACATTTGCGGCAATATGCAAAAAATGACATTAATAGGACGTTTCTTAATTTGGCGTGCAAAACATATCAGCAACAAACAATTTATTATGATATTAAGTATCTTAATAGGTTTAAGTGCCGGTATTGGAGCTTTTATAATTAAAAAATTTGTTCATCTAATTCATCTTTTGCTAACCAGTGGTTTTAGCGAAAATTACCATACTTATCTTTATTTTATTTATCCTACAATAGGAATATTATTAGTTATTATTTTTATTAAACTTATACTTAAACAACGTGTAGAACATGGTATTCCAAGTGTTCTTCATGCAATTTCCAAAACAAACGGAATAATAAAGCGTCATAATATTTTTTCATCAATAATAACAAGTGCATTAACAGTTGGGTTTGGTGGTTCTGTCGGGTTAGAAGGACCCACAGTTGCAACTGGAGCAGCTATTGGATCTAATATTGGAAGAATGTTTCGTTTAAACTATAGGCAAATAATTTTAATGCTTGGTTGTGCAAGTGCTGGTGCTATGTCCGCTATTTTTAAAGCTCCAATTGCTGCAATTGTTTTTGCTCTTGAAGTTATAATGTTGGACCTGACAATGGCTTCACTTGTACCCCTGTTATTAGCGTCTGTTTCTGCTGCATTAACATCTTATTTATTATTAGGTCAAGATGTTTTATATCCTTTTAAATTAGTTGAAACATTTCAAATAAGTGATGTTCCGTTTTATATATTACTTGGTGTTTTCACAGGCTTTATTTCGTTGTATTTTACCAGAATGTATATGTTCATTGAAAAAATATTTGATAATATTAAAAAATGGTATTCAAAATTAATCATCGGAGGTTTAATACTTGGAATATTAATTTTCTTTCTTCCATCTCTTTATGGTGAAGGCTATGATGCTATAAAGTCAAATTTGAATGGCGATTCCAGCCATTTATTTAGCAATAGTTTTTTTAGCGCTTATAGTAACGAATTTTTAATGATTGTAGTTTTCTTCATTTTTATAATACTGTTTAAAGTAATTGCGACAGCAGTTACATTTGGTAGTGGAGGTGTTGGAGGAGTTTTTGCTCCCTCATTATTTTTAGGGTCAAGCGCAGGTTTGTTTTTCGCCAAAATATTTAATTATTTTGGTGCCAATATTAACCCAAGAAATTTTGCATTGGTTGGAATGGCAGGTTTAATTGCGGGTGTAATTCATGCCCCATTGACAGCAATTTTCCTTATTGCAGAAACAACAGGTGGATATCAATTATTTTTACCATTAATGATTACTGCAACTATATCGTATGCCACAATAAAAATATTTGAGAGCAATTCAGTTTATACAATTCAGTTGGCAAAACGAGGAGAATTAATGACACATCATAAAGATAAAAATGTTTTATCTATGATGAAAGTGAAAAAATTAATTGAAACTAATTTTAAAACCATAAATTCAGATGCTACTTTAGGCGATTTAGTACTTGTTATATCAAAATCAAGTAGAAATATTTATCCTGTTATTGACAATGAAAATAATCTACTCGGCATTGTTTTTCTTGACCATATAAGGCATATTATGTTTAAACAAGAAATGTACGATAAAATATATGTTCGCGATTTAATGTATATGCCAACTCCGGTAATTTCTCCCGAAGAATCAATGGAAGATGTTGCTAAAAAGTTTCAAAACTCAGATAACTTTAATTTACCGGTAGTACAAAATGGCAAATATATTGGCTTTGTTTCTCGTGCAAATGTATTCTCATCGTACAGAAAATTATTAAAAGAATTTTCAGAAGACTAAATAATAATATGTTTGTCGTTTGCTATTTTATAATGATTTTGCTTAACTTTAAAAGTTTTTGTTTATCACTATTTTAAACTATAAAAAATGGCTCGAATAAAATTATCAAAAAACTTTTATCTAGATGAATATATTCCTAAAGACTTATACAATAAGTTCTCTCATAAAACTCATATTTTAACTGGTTTAATTGATAAAAGACTAATTGAATCTGATCAGGCATTAAGAGACCATTTTGGACCAATTAATATAAACACATGGCATACAGGTGGCGATAGAATGTGGTCAGGATTAAGAACATCGGATAATAGTTATTTTTCACAAACATCACAACATACTTATGGAAGAGCATCTGATAAAATATTTAAAAACGCTACAGCACAAGAAGTAAGAGAATACATTAAAAAATACTGGCAAAAACTTGGTATAAAATGTATAGAAGAAAACGTTAGTTGGGTACATTCTGATATTAGATTTATAAAAAACCAGAAAAAACTTTTAATTGTATATCCATAAACACCTCCCAACAATTAAAACAACCTATAAGACAGATCATTATGCATTGTTTTTCTCTATGCCAAAATTGTATTGCAAACTTTTCAAATTATATGTTTAAAAAACTAATAAATATTTGGTTTATAAATTATAAAATACCTTAATTTTACATTATTACAAAAAATAAAGTAAACCTATGTGTATTTATATAAAAACACATAGGATTCAAATACTTATTAAATTATGAGTAAAAATATAAAAGTAGTAGAATTAGAAGATGTTGTAGTAAAATTTGCCGGCGACTCTGGTGATGGCATGCAATTTTCAGGAACCCAGTTTTCCGATACTTCAGCATCTTTAGGAAATGATCTTTCAACTTTTCCTGATTTCCCATCAGAAATTAGAGCTCCGCAAGGAACAATTGCTGGTGTTTCCGGTTTCACAGTACACATTGGACATAAAGATGTTCATACATCAGGCGATCAGGCTGATGTTTTGGTAGCTATGAACCCTGCTGCACTAAAGGCAAATATGAAATGGGTAAAAAGTGGAGCAACAATAATTATTGATATTGATAATTTTGATAATAAGCATTATAAAAAAGCAGGCTATATTGAAGACCCGCTTCACGAAGGTTTACTTAAGAGCTATAATCTTATAAAACCTCCAATAACAAATTTGACAAGAGCAACATTAAAAGACTCCGGATTAGACAATAAAACCATGGACAAAACAAAAAACCAATTTGTTGTAGGTATCTTGTTTTGGCTATTTAATAGAGATTTAAAAAGAGGTGAGCAATTTATAAAAGATAAATTCAAAGGTAAAGATGATATAATATCTGCTAATATTAAAGTACTTAATGAAGGATATAATTATGCAGAAACTGTTGAAGCATTAAATATAACTTACCTTGTTAATCCTGCAAAAAAATATAAAGGTAAATTTAGAAATATTACAGGTAACATTGCAACAGCATGGGGACTGATTGCTGCTTCTGAAAAAACTAATCTTCCATTATTTTTAGGATCATACCCAATAACTCCTGCATCTGAAATTTTACAAGAATTATCAAAACATAAAAATCTTGGGGTAAAAACATTTCAAGCCGAAGATGAGATTGCTGGTGTTTGTTCTGCTATTGGAGCTAGTTTTGCAGGAAATTTAGCTGTTACATCAACGTCTGGACCTGGCCTTGCATTAAAAAGTGAAGCAATTGGATTAGCTGTTATGACAGAATTACCTATTGTTGTTATTAACGTTCAAAGAGGTGGACCTTCAACGGGTTTACCTACAAAACCAGAGCAATCTGACTTAATGCAAGCTTTATATGGCAGAAGCGGAGAAAGTCCGTGTATTGTTATTGCAGCAACTACTCCTGCCGATTGTTTTAATTATGCCTATGAAGCTTCAAAATTAGCTTTAGAACACATGACTCCTGTTATTTTACTAACTGATGGTTTGTTGGCTAATAGTTCAGAACTATGGCCAATTCCAAAAATGGCAGATATGCCTGAAATTAAGCCAAGATTTGTAAAAAATAATGATGAAAATTATCAACCTTATATAAGGGATGAAAAAACTTTAGCAAGATTTTGGGCAATACCTGGTCAGAAAGGACTAAGACATAAAATCGGTGGACTTGAAAAAGAAAATATTACAGGCGATGTATCTAATGACCCTATTAATCACCAGGAAATGGTAAAAATAAGAGAAGAAAAAGTTCAACGAGTTGCTAGAAATTTACCAGATCAAATAATTGACGGAGAACCTTCAGGCGATTTATTGGTAATTGGATGGGGAGGTACATATGGAGCTTTGCTTTCTTCAGTTAAAGATTTACAAGAAAAGGGGAAAAAAATTAGTTTAGCTCAGTTTAATTATATAAAACCTCTACCAAAAAATACAGGGGAAATTCTTGAGAATTTTAAAAAAATAATTGTGTGTGAATTAAATCTAGGACAATTTGCTAATTATTTACGTTCACAGTTTCCTGAATTTGAATACAAACAATATAATAAAATACAAGGAATACCATTTATGATTGCTGAATTAAAAAATAAATTTAACGAAATTTTGGAGGATATTTAAAATGGAACATTCACAAGTTACAGCAAAAGATTATAAAGTTACAAATCCTGTAAAATGGTGTGCAGGTTGTGGTAATTTTTCAATATTAAGTGCTATACAAGATGTTTTGCCTGAAACAGGTATTGAAAAAGAAAAAGTTGTGTCGATTTCAGGAATTGGATGCTCTTCTAGATTTCCATATTACATGAACACCTATGGTTTTCATAGCCTTCATGGAAGAGCATCAGCAATTGCTTCAGGTGTTAAATTAGCAAATCCTAAATTAAGTGTATGGCAAGTTACCGGAGATGGTGATTCAATGGCAATTGGCGGAAATCATTTTATTCATTTAGTTAGAAGAAATATCAATATAAATGTTGTTATTTTTAACAATAAGATTTATGGCTTAACCAAGGGGCAATATTCTCCTACAACACCAAAAGGAAGTATAACAAAAACATCTCCAGATGGAACAATTGAAAACCCATTTAATCCAGGAGAACTTACTATGGGTTCACAAGGAACTTTTTTTGCAAGAATGGTTGATACAAATCCTAAAATGATGAGAAAAGTATTGAAGGAAGCTGCTGACCATAAAGGAACATCAATTGTTGAAGTTTTACAAAATTGTGTTATTTTCAGTAATAAAATACATCAAGAAATTACCGGTAAAGATGTACGCTACGATAACCAAATATTTTTGGAACACGGAAAACCAATGTTATTTGGAAAAGAAAAAGAAAAAGGATTAATTTTAGATAATAATCGTTTAAAAGTTGTGAAAATTGGTGAAAACGGAATTACTGGAGATGATATATTAATTCACGATACTAAAACAGATTGCCCTAATGTGCATTTTATGTTATCAAGAATGACATTACCCGAATATCCTGTTGCAATGGGGGTTATTAGAGCTTATGATTGTACTGTTTATGAAACATTGCTTAACGACCAGATTATACAGGCAAAAGAAAACTCTGATATTAAAAATGTTGATGACTTGCTAAATAGCGGAGACGTATTTAAAATATAAGCATACTAGAAATAACATTACCAAATTTGTAAAAAGTTAAAACCCTGTATACCCGTTTTCAAGATACATGCAAGCCACATTCTTTGCTGTTAGTGTTTTCCCACCACCATCTGCCTGCTCTAATGTTTTCACCTTTTGTTATTGCTCTTGTGCAGGGCTGGCATCCAATGCTTGTAAATCCTTTTTTATGCAACAAGTTAAACGGAACATTATGTTTGTTTATATAATCCCATATTTCCTGTTCTGAATAATTTATTAATGGGTTAATTTTTAACAATTCATTATTTTCGTCCCATTCTATTAGTTTTATATTTTTTCGGGCATCCGATTGTTCGTTCCTTAAACCGCATATCCATGCATCAAGACCTTTGAAAGCTCTTTTTAATGGTCCCATTTTTCTAATATTGCAGCACATTATTCTGTTTTCAACACTTTGGTAAAACAGGTTTATGCCTTTTTCATTTACCATTTTTTCTACTTCTAATGCATTGGGAAAATAAATTTTTATAAAGATCTTATATTTTGAATTTGTTTTATGTATCAGATCATAAGTTTCGGGAAATAATCTGCCTGTATCTAATGTAAATATTTTTATATCTTTATTAATGCCAACAATAATATCGGTCAAAACCTGGTCTTCAATTCCAAGACTTGATGATAAAGCTATTTTATTTTCATATTTATTTGTAAAAAACTCAATTACATCATTTGGTGTAGAGTTTTCAAATTTTGCATTTAAATTTTCAACGTCCTTTTTATTCATTTGTAAAATGTTTTTGTAAACGTTTGTCGTTTATCGTTTGATGTTTGTTGTTAATCATTTTCATCGTTTTCGGAATCTGTTTCTGTATCTTCAGTATTTTCTTCTTCTTCAATAATTTCAAATTTTTTCAGAAATTTTTTCACAATAACTTTCGTCGCGGGGTAGTATGAATATGGTTTTTCGCCTTTTTCAACTTTCAATTTTCTGTCATCGGGTTTAATTTCTCTAATAATGTTATTGAATTGTTCGTTAGTTGAAGTAGTACGCATTACTCCACCTTTGTATTGAAAATAGAACCAGTTTGTTTCGTTTAATTCAAGATATATGGTAATAACATCGCCACTGCGTTTTTTAATAATTTCAATATGACCATCAACAAATTTGTGTATTTGTTTTTTCATAATATTGCTTATGCCAATTGAACCAACAGAATTGTACGTATGAGTAATAGGGTCGAATTCCATTCGTAGCTCACTAAATACTATTGATTTTTCAAGTTCTTTAGGAAATTTCTTAAATGTTCCCAAGCTGAGATTTGCAATAAATTCGCTTGCTTTTTCTTCGCCTACAAGCTCTATCATACCTTTTGTAAATTCTCTTCTTTCAAAATCTATGGGTTCAACAGCAACTCCGTTAATAACATCTGCCATTATTTCTAACATTTTATTGTTGAAAAAGAAATCGAGTATAAGAAAAATATCAAGGCTAACATTTGTAGAATCCATACTAGAGCTAATATTTCCGGCAGCAGAATGTTCTACTTGTCCAAAACTAACTCCCAGATTCATTTTACCCTCACCATACATATTGCAAATACTTTTATGAATGCTTAAATAATTGCCTGGTAGATTAAATTCTGTAAGTTTTTCTTTGTTTGATATTTTATATTTCCCCGAACTTTTATCATAGTGTAAAAATCCACTTGCAGAAACTACTTCAGTATCGCTATATTTTTTGTGTTTATTAAGAAAAGTTGAATATATATGAGCAGAATCGTTGGTCATCATAAAAGCTGCGTGAACATTATTGTTGTTAATATCTGAAGGAGTTTCACTTATTGGAATATAAATTTCATTTGGATTTATTTCAGCATTAAATTTAAACCATATTGGTTTTATTTTTTCGCATTCATGTTTCATTTTTGCACTGCCGTTAAAATTCAGATTTTGTTGACTGGCAATCATTTTCACATTACCTGTATAATCAAAATTAGGGCTTAAGGTAAAACCGGCTGTTATTCCAATTTTACCTGTTGCATAAGTTTGTATTGAAGAATCAACAGATATAACATCAAAATGAATTTCCTGTTTTCTGTTAATTTCATCAATATATTCATAATCTCCGCTTGCTGTATAGTCTTTTTTGCCGTAAATATTAGCTGTGGCATTATAAATTGTATGGAAACGGCTTGTTGTATTGGCAATTATTTTGGCATCTACAAGTGTCTGCATTTTTGCTTTTTTCTCAATTACAACTTTGCCATCGCCGGGATAAACAGTTGCATCTGCAACTCTAATAAATTTCACATCTTTTGCTTTAATTATATTTTTTCTGATGCTATATTTTGCACTTGGTGCAACAAAATTTAAAGAATCTTGTCGCGGGTGAATAGAAATAAATTGCGAACCTTCAAGCTGAATATCTTCCAGTTCGGTAGGACTAAGGCTGTCATTTTTTAATGATAGTTCATCTATTGCTTTACTGCTGGCACTCATTTCAATTTCTTCTTTATCCATGTACCAGTTAAATTGATCCATATAACATATATATTGATTTTGTGGAAATTCTACAAAAGAAGCCGCTCCGTTTGACTTGAATTCTCCAATACGTTTTTCAAAATCAATATGAGCTTTAACATTTTCTGTTTTAAAGGTCAGGTCATCAGAACCAAGAGCTTTTAGATTGAAAAAAGCGGTATCAGCGTCGATAACTGTATTTTTGAATGAGAACATATCTGATAATAACTGTGCACTCCCAAATTCAAGTTTTCCCCAGCCTGACAAACCGGAAGGTTCAACCTTAGTAGTTCCCTCTAATGCTACACTCTCATTATACATTTGTATTGGTTTATCTGTATCTTTTGCAAGTAATTCATCTTCATAAGGCATCCAGTGTACCTTAACATTTTCTCCTTTTACAGTTGGAAATTCAACTCCCGATTTTTGCTCTTTTACAACAAATTCTTGTGCAAAAGTATTTAGTGAATCGGGAAAAAATTGAAAATCATCAGAAGTAGTTGTAGATGTTACATAATCAAAAGAACCGCTACCTCGTAATCCTTGATTACTTAATATAATATCATTGTTAAATTTTCCTTTTCCTCCATAAACCTGATAGCCTCCCGGTGGAGTTTTTCTGATAAAGCCAAGAGAATAATCGGGCATTAATCTTAATGTATCTTCAAAAGGTGGGAAAATTCCTCCCGACACAAAATAACCTTCAAATTGCAGTTCGTCTTTTTTCATATTATCAAGTTTCTCCATACTAAAAGGATATATTTGAAAATAGAATTTGTCTCTGCCATATACATTTCCAAAAGTATTTTTATTATCGTAATAAACATAACTGTCTTTTTTACTATTAAATACAGGGTATTTCGGATTGCTTTTTACTCCTGATTTATTATTTGGGTCATCAATTAATAAGTTTCCTGTTAAATTTTCAATTGTATTTTTCACAAAAACATGAATAGGCATACCATTTTTATCTAATAAATGACTTGGTACTCTCATTTTTACATACTCAACATCGGTAAGGTCAATTTTAAATTTTTCATAATCGAAAAAGAAATTTGAACCGGAAAACAAGAAATACCCTGCACGAATTTTACCATTAAATTCAAAGTTCAAATATCTTTTCAGATTAATTTCTTGATTCCTGGGATATATCACAACATTTTGCGAGTCGCTAAGAAATATTTCTTCTACACCGTTTATTTTCAGATCAAAATTTAGCAAACTCAATTGTGCATTTTCAAAACCCTGAGTTCTTGAATCAAATTTAATAACATCATAATCGCGCTTACCAATACTTGAGGAAATATAATTATATAATTTTTTGTTTACTGTTATAATACCACTGTTGAAATCGTAAGAAACAAATCCTTTAAAAGCAAGATTCATCAGATACCATTTTGTTTGTTGAATAGATGAACGTAAAAAGCCTGAAAATTCTTCAACAGTAAATTTCTCAGTTTTATATGTCCGGGTATAGTTTCGCACAACAACAAGAGGGTTTTTATCGTCTTGCATCTGCAAATCATAATATCTGTTTAATCTGAAATAACTTGAAGATTCGAAACTGGATTGATTAACATTGGAAATACTTTTCATTGATGACATATCAATTTTTGGTTCATCAATTTTCCAGTTTATTTGCTCGATATCCATATCAACACCATGATATGTATTAATAAATGGGCTTTTTGAAAGCCCTTTTTTATCACGGATCAGAGTAACGGTTTTTTTGTCAACATTATACTTAAATGTTAAACCAAGGTGATATATTGAATCTGTATCTACACGAAAAGTAATAGCTGCTTTTTCTGCAATAATTCCATCTTTTTTAAAGACATATAATTTTGCAGCAGTTATAAGAAAAATATCATCTTCTCTATATATGTATAAGTATGCATCTTGTTTTTCGTCTCCTTGTCCAAGAAATTTTGCTCCTTTCATATAAAATCCACCGGAATAATCAATGTTTTCATAAATATTTTTGATATTAAAACGTTTGGTATAAGATTCGAATCGTGGGTATGATGCTTTTTCAGCTTTTACATCAGCTAAAACTTTTTCTTCAAGTTTTCCCATTAATGGTTCATTAAAATATGTAGTATTGATAAAAGTTACAGAATCGGCTTTATAATTTGATTTTTTCATGTCAATTTTATATTTGCTTAAAAAAGCAAAAACATTATTTTCTTCAAATCCTGCTCTTTGCCATGTAATTTTACCATTCACTCCTGTCCATGTAATTTCAATGGGATTAAATATCCCTTGTGTTTTGATAATTTGTGTACTATCTCTTTTCGCATAACATGTTAAATTAATTTCGCCAAAAATTATTTTGATATTTTTTCCATCAAAAGTATATCTATAGTCATTATTGCTTGCTTGCCACTCGGTTGTAGAAGATTTGTAAATTGTATTAGAATTCCATAAGTTTTTAGATGTGTTTAAATAATTTTCTATTGCGCTTAATTTCACTTTCTTATTTTTTAATAAATATGAAAATCCTTTTCTCCAGTTTTCGTAGCTTTCTGTATTCATGTTGGTTTTAGAATAAGCTATTAAAGATTCAATAAAGGATGAAAAATGAGGAAATGATCTGCATTTTTTTGTTAACATTCTGTTTGCCAAAGTATGTATGATCTTTTTTTGATTTTCAGTGTACATATTTGATTCCCATATTGGCTCAAATTCATCAATTATCTCTTTGGCTTTTTTTGCATTGCTATTAGATAAAAATGAGTTCATCTTTTTAAAGAACTTTTCATGGTTATCAGGAAAACTAGTAATAACTTGAGAATATGAAGAAAGACAGAAAATTAGAAATATTGCAGTTAATATAATTAGATTTTTCATTTTTTGCACAAATAAAACTGTTTAAACAACGATGAAAAGTAAATAATTTTAAAATAAGGTGCTAAAGATATTTTAAATAGATATTATATATTTTTTAACAGAGCAATAATTCAATTATTTTTAATTTGTGTTAGAAAGAATTTATAATACCAACAAAATCATTTGCATTTAAAGCTGCTCCGCCAATTAATCCTCCATCAACATTTGGGTTTGAAAATAATTCTTTGGCATTTGTTGGTTTGCAACTCCCTCCATAAAGTATGGATATATTATTTGCAATATCATTACCATATTGTTCTTGAATAACTTTTCTTATAAAAGCATGCATTTCTTCTGCTTGCTTCGGGCTTGCGGTAAGGCCCGTGCCAATTGCCCATACCGGTTCATAAGCAATTATTAATTTTATGAGATCATAATTTTTGAGATGAAACAAGCTTTCTTTTAATTGTTGTTTTACAACAGAAAAATGATTGTTAGAATTTCTTTCTTCAAGCATTTCTCCACAACAAAATATTGGTAATAATTGATTTTTTAAAGCAATATCAAGTTTTTGCTTTAATATTTCGTTAGTTTCATTAAAATATGCTCTTCTTTCAGAATGTCCGATTAATACATATTCAATTCCTATAGATTTTAACATTTCTGCAGAAACTTCACCTGTATAAGCACCTTTTTCATAGGCAGCACAATTTTGAGCTCCAATGCTTACAAAAGAATTATTAGTTTCATTTATAATATTACTTAAATGCGTAAACGGAGGAATTATAATTACTTTAACGTCATCATTTTTTACTGATCTGATAATATCAACAGAAAGATCTTTTCCTTCCTGAAGGTTTGTATTCATTTTCCAGTTTCCTGCAACAATTTTTTGTTTCATGTTTTTATATTTTATATTATTTGCCACTAATGCACGAATATATATTTTACTTTTTTATTAGTGCATTCGTGGCTTATTTTCTTTTTTTAAAGAAATCATTTTCAAATTTCTCTATTTCAGGAATATCATTGTAATGCCATTTTCCTAAAATAGTTCCTTTTTTAAGCAATACTAAGCCGGGATTAGCTCTAACAATAGTTTTAAGAGTAATTTCATCTGTAGAATAAAATTCATAAGGAGCTTTTGTTTTATCTACAAACTCTTTAATGTGTATATCAATAGATGAGGTCATGCAAATAAATCCATAATTATTATTTGTACAATAATTTGTCAATTTATTAATCTGTTCTTGTTTGCTTATGCTTGATTCATTCAAGTCGTAAGCAATTAAAAGAAAATAGAATCGTTCATCTTCAAGTACAATATCGGTAATATCATACCCATCCTGAGATGTTATACTAAAATCGTGAATTGGTGGAGTATAACCTTTTTTTATAAGAATAGGTTCTGAACTATCAATAAATTCCCACGGTGAACCTTCATACCAATATATTGAATCATTAACATATTCTTCACTGTTAATTTCAAGGTCTTCGCCGGTTTCGGTGTTTTTCAAAACGTAATTATATATGTATTCATCTACAGGAGCACCATCGGGCATTTTCATGCCATCGGGTATATGTGTACCAACTTTGTATGGTCTGAAATCCATTAATGGCAAATGTTTATAACAATATATTGATAATCCAAAAGTAAGTATAGCTAAAATAACTGTTATAATCCATTCTTTGCGGATTGATAGAAATGGTTTGTAGCTTTTCCTGAAATAGAAAACAATAAATGCAATTATCAATATTATGATATTTTTATAAAACGTTTGCCAATTTGTTACAATCAGTGCATCGCCAAAGCAACCACAATCTTGAACAGGGTCGGCAATTGCTATATATAATGTTAATGGTGTAAAAACTATCATAAATAATAGTACTCCTAAGGAACTTATTTTAACTCTTATGTTTATTAACAAAGCAATACCAAACAGGAATTCAATTGCCGACATAACAATAGCGAGAACAAATGATGCAGGAATCATCCAGTCCATACTAAATGCATCGTGAAAATAATCGGCAAATTTGTATGTGGAACCAAGTGGGTCAATAACTTTTACAAAACCTGAAAAAATAAAAACTATAGCCAGTACTATTCTTGCTATTATTAATAAAATTTGTTTCATTATGTTTATATTTTAATTAATCCGTCATTGCGAGTTCGCCAAAAGCGAACGTGGCAATCTCTTTATTAGTATCAGATTGCTTCATTCGTTCCTAATTCGCAATGACGTTGGTTATTTGTATTTTGTTCAAAATTATTAATAGGTATGTGAATTAACAAGTTTTATATGTAAAAAGATGTTAACGTGTGCTAAAATTAGACAGGATACAGCTAATAAATTTTATTAGTTGATTTGGTTAATTATCTAATCTTCTAACTGGTCTTCTAATTCAATCATAACGCTTGTTATTTCAACCATATCACCAATAGCAACATTTACTTTTTTAACAATTGCATTTTTTGTTGTTGTAATACTGTTTTCCATTTTCATAGCTTCAACAACAATTAATGTATCTCCTTTAGATACTTTGTCGCCTTCTTTTACATTTAACTTGAAAACCTTACCCGGCATTGGAGATTTTATATTATTGTCGCTACTTGATGATGCTCCGTCTGAACTTTCTGCTATATCATCAATCAAAATGTCGTTTCGACTCATATTAAATTTGTCGCTGTTAATTGTAATAGCAAATTCTTTATCTTCTTTTACAATTTTTGCAAAGTATACTGTTTTATCTATTGTAATATCAACTTCATCGTTATCAATATAGACTAAGTTTGCGACAAAAGTATTTCCTGCTATTATAAACTCATATTCCTTATCTTGTATTTTTCTAAACGCAACAGGAATTACTTCGTCTTTATAATTAATATCAACATTAATGAGGTTTCTCCAATACCCAATAGAGTTCCATACATTATGTTCTTTTGGCAAAAATGGTATTTCTCCAATTCTGCCTGTGTTTAATCCGTGTAATAAATACGCGGTTATTGCAACAGGATATTCAACTTTATCTTTTTTATACGATGTTCTGTTTGGTTTTTGACTTGTATTCATAGCTATATTTGTTTTTGATGTTTGAGGTGCTCTGAGTTTTTCCAGTTCGGCTTCAAAACTTTCTTTTGCCACACCCGACTTATAATCTCTATATTGTGTTTCGTGAATTGCAAATTCAAATAATTCTTCGTTGTCTTCTCCAAGTTCCCAATTGTTTTCTTTCATTTCTTTTCTGTACTTATCAAGTACATTGGGATAAATTTCCTGAGGAACTCCTGTATAGAATTTTTTGCCTTGCTCTTTTGCCAGTTTTTCGAAAACAGGATCTATTTTCCCTGGTAGATTTCCTGCTCTTCCAAGCAACATATCCCATGTGTTAGGATCAATAGACATAAATCTTTCTTTACCTTGTGCAAGGTTCATTACATTTACTAAAGCAGTGTTTTTTACATACTGGCTAAATGGTGTTACCAATGGAGGATATCCCATAAGGGGCCATATATATGTTACTTCGTCGAATAGTTTTACAAGAAGTTCGTCTTCCGATAATTCAGGTTTTCCTGCTGCCGACATTGACATATTAATTGCTTCATGGACTCCTTTAAGGTCTGCCATCAAACTACCCATCATTCCGCCAGGTAATCCAGAATCTACCATTAATGATGATAAATATCTGTTTTTTGGATTAATGAAGAAGCCAAGAAAATCATCAATAAATTCCTGTGTTAATGCTCTTGCTTCCATATATGCCTTCATATTGATATCGGGAACATCAAAACCATCATCTAAAAGCATGTGGCGAATTGTAATAACGTCTGGATGAACCATTCCCCACGAAAGCGGTTCCATTGCAACATCAAGATAATCTGCTCCTGCTCTTGCTGCTTCAAGCATCGAAGCAACAGCAAAGCCGGGACCTGAATGACCATGATATTGAACAATTATATGTGGGTATTTATTTTTTATTGCTTTAATAAGTTTGCCGAGTGTTGCAGGTCTGCCAATTCCTGCCATATCTTTAAGACAAATCTCATCTGTTCCGTACTCAACCATTTTATCTACAACACCCATAAAATAATCAACAGTGTGTACTTTGGAATATGTAATACTTAATGTTCCCTGTGAGATTAATCCGGCCTCTTTAGCGTATTTTATTGATAATTCAAGATTTCTATGGTCGTTTAATCCGCAAAACGAACGTGCAATATCAACTCCTTGTGCTTTTTTTACTTTATACATTAATTTACGAACATCGGCAGGAACAGGAAACATTCTAATACCGTTCAATGCACGTTCAAGCATGTGAGTTTGAATACCTGCTTCGTTAAATGGCTTTGTCCATTCACGAACTGCTTTATTTGGATTTTCACCATAAAGCAAATTAACTTGTTCAAAAGCACCACCATTTGTTTCAATTCTATCAAAACAGCCCATATCAATAATAACAGGAGCTATTTTTTTTAATTGGTCAACCCTTGGGACATACTTTCCTGAAGATTGCCACATATCACGATAAACTAAACTAAATTTTATTTGTTTCTTCATATACTTATATTTTCATGCTATTGTCGCTAATGAGTTATTTTTTTGCCACGAATGCACGAATTTTTATTAAATAATTTATTCTGTACATTAGTGTAATTCGTAATTTAAAATACTATTCTTTTATAATTTAATTTTAATTCTCCAAAATTAACAAGTAAGGATAATTTATTATCAGAAACTTTTAAATAATTTATACATTGTGCTAAATGTTCATCTGCAAAACCTTTTGAAAGTGCCTTAACCTCAAGAATAATCTTGTTATAAATAACAAAGTCAGCAAAAAAATTATGAGGTAGAATGAAATCTTTATAATTTACTTCGTATTTCACCTCTCTTTCATATTTAACACCTGCTTTTTTAAATTCATATTCTAATGCGTCTTTATAAACAATTTCTAAAAATCCTGCACCCAAATTGTTATGTACTTCCATACATATACCTATGACTTTATATGCTTCTTCTTTATATATTAAATCAGTCAAATAAATTTTCTTTTTTCTATACTATTAATGTTTTCATTCGTGCATTCGTGGCAAATAATATTTTACTCTTATTTCAATTCTCAAATTTATTTTACCCAATTAGGTTTTCTTTTTTCTAAAAACGATGCCATTCCTTCTTGTCCCTCTTTTGAAGCTCTTAATTCAGCTATCATTTTAGCCGTATAATCAATACTTTCGTCAAAAGTAAGTGTATTTGATATATCATAAATTAAAGTTTTACATGCAGCCATGGCATCAGGCCCGCTAGTCATTAATACTCTAATTATTGAATTTACATGTTCGTCAAGTTGTTCTGTTGGTAATGATTTGTTAACTAAGTTATATAATTCGGCTTCTTTACCTAAAAATCTTCTACCAGTAAGCATTAAATCTCTAGCACCATATTCTCCAATTCTTTTTGCAACATAAGGTGAAATTGTTGCAGGAGCAATACCAAGTTTAACTTCGCTAAATGCGAATTTTGTTTCATCATCACAATACACAAAATCACATGCTGCAAGAATACCATTTGCACCACCAATAGCAGCACCATGAACAACTGCAATAGTAGGTTTTTTGCATGTGTAAATTACATTAAAACATTTAGCCAAACGTAAGCTATCCTGATAATTTTCTTCATAACCAAATTCTGCAATACCTTTCATGTAATTAAGGTCTGCACCTGCACAAAACGATTTTCCTCTACCTTTAATAATTGCAATTCTAACATCATCCATATTGTTAATCTCCTCGAAACAATCAATTATTTCGGAAATCATAATATCATTCATTGCATTATGCTTATCAGGACGATTGAACCAAACCGTTCCGATATTATCTTTTAATTCAAATTCTATGTTTGTATAATTTTTCATCTTATATACTTTATATTTTTGCCGCGAATGCGCTAATGTTTTTTTATTCGCGAATTAGTGGCTTATTATTTTTCTTGCAGTATCAAATACAATTCTTTTATAATTCAATTTTAATTCCCCAAAATTAACAAGTAAGGATAATTTATTACCAGAAACTTTTAAATAATTTATACATTGTGCTAAATGTTCATCTGCAAAACCTTTTGAAAGTGCCTTAACTTCAAGAATAATCTTGTCATAAATAACAAAGTCAGCAAAAAAATGATGAGGTAGAATGAAATCTTTATAACTTACTCCGTATTTTACCTCTCTTTCATATTTAACACCTGTTTTTTTAAATTCATATTCCAATGCGTCTTTATACACTATTTCTAGAAATCCAGCTCCTAAATTGTTATGTACGTCCATACATTTACCTATTACATTATATGCTTCTTCTTTATATATTAAATCAGTCATTTAGGTTCTCTTTTATTTCATTCCATGAATCGCTAATATTTTATTCGCGAATTAGCGGCTATTTTTCATTATTTAACCCAGTTTGGTTTTCTTTTGTCAAGAAACGACGCCATTCCTTCTTGTCCCTCTTTTGATGCTCTCAGATCAGCGATCATTCTAGCAGAATAATCTATTGAACTGTCAAACGTTTTAATATTTGAAATATCAAATATCAAGTTTTTGCACGATGACATAGCATCAGGTCCGCTTGTCATAAGATTTCTAATTATATTACTGACAAATTCTTCAAGTTCATTTTCGGGTAATGATTTATTAACAAGTTTATATTTTTCTGCTTCATCACCTTTAATTCTTCTTCCGGAAAGCATTAGATCTTTTGTTCCAAATTCTCCAACTCGCTTTAAAATATATGGTGAAATACAAGCAGGAACAATCCCTATCTTTACTTCACTAAGCGAAAAAGTTGTGTTCTGCTCTGCAAAAGCATAATCACATGTTGCAATAAAACCATTTGCACCTCCAATTGCAGCTCCATGTACAACAGCTATTGTTGGTTTGTTACAAGTATATATAGTTTTAAAACATTCTGAAACAATAAGACTTTCGTTATAATTTTCCTGATAACTGTATTTTGCTACATCACGCATCCAGTTTAGGTCTGCACCTGCGCTAAATGATTTTCCTCTTCCTCTTATAACAACAACACGAACATCATTCATCTTGTTGATTTCTGAATAACATTCAATAATTTCTTTAAGCATTACTGCATTAAAGGCATTATGAATCTCTGGTCGGTTTAACCAAATTATCCCGATATTATCGGAAAGTTCGAATTGTATGGTTTTGTAATTATTCATTAAACCAAATTACATTCTAAATACTCCGTTGTTATGTTCAGGATATGGATTATTAAGTGACATTGCAATGCCCATTGCAACAATTTTGCGGGTATCAACAGGGTCAATTATTCCATCGTCCCAAAGGCGTGCTGTACTGTAATAAGCCGAACCTTCTTTTTCGTATTTGCCCATTATAGCACTTTTCATTTTATCTATTTCCTCTTGTGGCATTTCCTGCCCTTTAAGTTTGTACTGATCCATTTTTACCTGTATCAATACATTGGCGGCTTGCTCGCCTCCCATTACAGAAATTTTTGCATTTGGCCACATATGTAATAATCTTGGGCTGTATGCTCGACCTGCCATACCGTAGTTTCCTGCACCAAATGAGCCACCCATAAGAACTGTGAATTTAGGTACATTTGCATTTGCAACTGCATGAACCAGTTTTGCTCCGTCTTTTGCAATACCTTTTCTTTCAAAATCTTTACCAACAATAAAACCAGTAATGTTTTGCAAGAATAACAAAGGAATTTTTCTTGTTGTACAAAGTTCAATAAAGTGAGTAGCTTTTAATGCCGTTTCAGAAAACAAAACACCATTATTGGCAATTATACCAACAGGAAATCCCATTATTCGGGCAAATCCTGTAACAATTGTTGTTGCGTATCTTTCTTTAAATTCGTGAAATTTACTTCCATCAACCATTCTCATGATTACCTCTCTTGGGTCAATCATTTTTTTAAAGTTAATTGGTGCTATTCCATATAATTCAGTTTGGTCATATAATGGTTCTTCAATTGGTAAAATATCAAGTTTTTGTTTTACTGGCTCTTTCAGCGATTGGAAAATATTTCGACATATCTGAATTGCATGAGTATCATTTTCCGCCATATGATCTGCTACACCTGAAATTGATGTATGAACTTCTGCTCCTCCCAACTCTTCGGGAGTAACAACTTCACCGGTTGCAGCTTTTACTAATGGAGGACCTCCAAGAAAAATAGTTCCTTGTTCTTTTACAATGATAGCTTCATCACTCATGGCAGGGACATAAGCTCCTCCTGCTGTACACGATCCCATTACAATGGCAATCTGAGGAATACCCATTGCTGAAAATTTTGCCTGATTATAGAAAAATCTGCCAAAGTGATTTTTATCGGGAAACACTGTGTCTTGCTCAGGCAAGAAAGCTCCTCCACTATCAACCATATAAACACAGGGCAAATGATTTTCCATTGCTATTTCCTGTGCACGCAAATGTTTTTTAATGGTATATTGCATGTACGTACCGCCTTTAACTGTAGCATCGTTAGCAATTATCACTGTTTCTCTGCCATGAATAATTCCAATTCCTGTAACAATTCCTGCTGAAGGAAAACCATTATCATAAAGATTATAGGCAGCAAGCGATGATAATTCAAGAAATGGTGTGTTTGTATCTATTAACAAATTTATTCTTTCGCGTGCAAGCAATTTCCCTCTGGATTTATGTTTTTCAATTGCTTTTTCGGAGCCACCACGAGTAACCGATTTATGAATTTCGTTATATTTGTTTAAGAGTTCTTGAAATTCTTCTTTATTCTTTTTAAACTCATCGGAGTTTGTATTAATCTTTGTTTCTAATGTAAACACAGCTTTTTATTTTTTGATTGATTATTTATATATTTTTTAAAATAATTTTTTAATAAGGCACAAATTTATAAAAAAAAATGATTTTTCATATTGTAAACAGGTGTTGTTTAAAATAAAAAAAGTTGATATGAACTATATTTAATACAATACATTGCTTCTGATTGTACCTTAAATATCCTGAATTAAATTTTAAAATTGAATTTACTTATATTCTTTAACTTCTACTTCACCTTTAAGAACCATAAAACAATTCATTGCAAGTGCCATCATTTCGTCTTCGCCCGGATATATCATTACATTACCAATATGCTTAACTCTTTCTGTAATAAGGTCGGTAAATTTTTCGCTGTATGCTATGCCACCTGTAAGAATAATGATATCAACATTGCCTTTTAGCACTGTGCTCATAGCACCAATGAGTTTTGCTATCTGGTATGCCATTGCATTATATATTAATGTAGCTTTTTTGTTTCCTTCTTCTACTAATTCTTCAATTTCAACCATATTATTTGTACCCATGTATGCAATAACACCACCGCCTCCTTTTAATTTGTGCAATATTTCATATTTTGTGTATTTTCCGGAAAAACAAAGATTAACAAGTTGTCCTGATGGAATTCCACCTGCTCTTTCAGGAGAAAACGGACCATCGCCGTTAAGCCCGTTATTAGTATCAATAACTCGTCCTTTGCAATGTGCACCAACTGTAATGCCTCCGCCTATGTGAGCAACAATTATATTAAGGTCTTCGTATTTCAATCCTTTTTCTTTGGCATACCTGCGTGCAACAGCTTTTTGATTTAATGTATGCAGAAAACTAAGCCTTGGTATTTCAGGAATGCCTGATATTCGTGCTATTTCGTCCATTTCATCAACGCAAACCGGATCGGCAATGTAAGCGTTTATATTTTTTCCTGCCATCTTGGCAATTTCATAAGCAATAATTCCGCCCAAATTTGATACATGTTCGCCAATAGGGTTTTTAGCATCTTCAATCATTGTTTTGTTTACTTTATAAACACCGCCTTCAATCGGTTTTAATAATCCTCCTCTGCCAATAACTGCACTAACTTTTTTTATATCAATACTGGCTTCCGATAACTCTTTAAGTATTTTTTCTTTGCGATATTTATACTGATCTGATATATTCTCAAATTTTGATATGTCTTCAACAGAATGTTTGATATTTTTAAGAAATATCAATTTTGTATTTATAGTTACAGCTACTTTTGTTGAAGTAGAACCCGGGTTTATTACTATAATCTTAAAAAAACTCATAATATTTAATATGTTAATGTGTGTTTGTTCGCTTTGCTCATGTTATTCCATTGTCATTGATATCTAATCTTGATTTCATATTTGCAAAATATTTATCAAAGCCTTATCAATAGTGCATTTTTTTAGTTATATACTAATGATAAATTAATTGTCAGTTATTGCAGCAGCTAATGCTATTGATAAAAACTTACTTTTTTCACTATCTGATCTTGATGTTAACACAATTGGAACTTTTGCTCCCATAACTACAGAAGCAGAAACTCCTCCACCTATAAATGCAATGCTTTTATATAGAATATTTCCGGAATTAATATCAGGAACCAGAATAATATCGCATTCACCCGCCACATAACTTCTAATTCCTTTATGCTCGGCAGATTCTTTTGAAACTGCATTATCAAGAGCTAATGGTCCGTCAATAATGCAATTTTTAATTTGTCCTCTTCTATTCATTTGCGTTAAAGCAGCTGCATGTACTGTTGCTTCCATTTTAG
Source organism: uncultured Bacteroidales bacterium (assembly GCA_964435855.1). Lineage (GTDB taxonomy): Bacteria > Bacteroidota > Bacteroidia > Bacteroidales > CAYTAU01 > CAYTAU01. The sequence continues at coordinate 31,367 of CAYTAU010000003.1, forward strand.
GGTTAACAACTTCAACTGCTCCAATAACCGCAACTCTTGGGATTTTTACTCCAAGTTTATGAAATGCTTCAACGGCATTTTTTACAATAGCCAGCTTTTCGTTAAGGTCTGGTGTAATATTCATTGCTGCATCGGTAATTCCAAATATTTTATGATAATATGGACTTTCAAAAAATGCAATATGACTTAATACTTTTTCTTTTCGCAATCCTCTTTCTTTATCAAGAACTGCTTTTAATAATGGACCTGTACTTACCATTCCTTTCATTAATATTTCTCCACCTCCATTGCTTATAATAGTAACCGCTAGTTGTGCCGCCTTAACAGAATTTGCAATATCAATAATTTCTATTTCTTTAAGATCAAAGCTAATCTCCTTACTTATTTTTGTTATTATTTTTCTATCTCCAACGAGAATGGGATTAATAATGCCTTCTTTTTTTGCATCACGAACAGCAACAAGTACATGATGATCTGCTGCAGCAGCAACAACAAGTCGTATTGTTTTTTTGCCTTTTGCAATCTCAACAAATTGTGATAGTGTTTTTAGTTTCATATTTTTATTTTTTTAGACGCTGATTAACGCTGATTTTTATGATTCTTTTTTTTCTTATCATACATGATCTGTGTTCATCTGCGTCTAATTTTTTCTTATTATAATAATCTTTGTTCATCTGTGTCAGTTATTTCACATAGTTTATCTGTTAACAATTTTTAAAGTATCTCTGGCAATAACTAATTCTTCGTTAGTTGGAACAACTAGAACTTTAACTTTTGAATCAGGCATTGAAATATCTGTTAGTTTAGCTCGTAAACCATTATTAACTTCATTGTTAAACTCGACTCCCATATATTCTAAACCTTCGCATATTGCTTTACGGGTTTCATATCCGTTTTCACCAATTCCGCCTGTAAATACAATAATATCAACACCACCCATTGCAGCAGCATAGGCACCAATATATTTCTTCACTCTATAGAAATACATATCCAGGCCCAGTTTGGCTCTTTCATTACCATTTTCCCAGGCTTCAATTTCTATCTCTCTCATATCTGAAGAAACTCCGGTAATTCCCAACATACCACTATGCTTATTAAACAAGGCATTTGATGCAGCTATGCCAATCTCTTCCTTATCCATAATATAAGTCAGTATTCCAAGGTCAAGATCACCTGAGCGTGTACCCATTATCAGTCCCTCTGTTGGTGTAAATCCCATTGAAGTATCAACAGACTTACCGTTTTTAATTGCAGTTACTGAAGCTCCGTTTCCAAGATGGCAAGTAATAATTTTTAAGCTATTGTAATCTTTACCCAGAAATTCTGCGGCTGTTTCAGAAACATATTTATGACTTGTTCCGTGAAATCCATATCTTCTGATTCCATATTTTTTATATAATGAATATGGGATTCCATACATATAAGAATGCTGAGGCATTGTATGATGAAAAGAGGTATCAAAAACACCAACCTGAGGCACATCAGGAATTAAGACAGAAATTGCTTCAATTCCTTTCAGATTAGCAGGATTATGGAGAGGAGCCAGATCGACCAGTTCATTCACAACTTCTATTACCTCATCCGTAATCATAGTTGATTCATGAAATCTTTCGCCACCATGAGCAACTCTGTGCCCCACAGCGTTAATTTCTTTCAAATTTTTAATGCAGCCATGTTTTTCACTTATTAATATTCCAAGAATATATTCTATACCTATTTTATGGTCAAGTATTTCACCTTCAAATTTTACTTTTTGTCCTGATTGTTTTTCATGTTTAATGACAGATCCTTTGAGTCCAACTTTATCAACAATACCTTTTACAATAATAGTTTGACCAATCATTTCAAAAAGTTGGTATTTTATTGATGAACTTCCACAGTTTAATACTAATATTTTCATTTTTTCTATTTTTATTTTTTATGCCAAAAACTGTATGTTGCTAATAATCATTCTACTTTGTGATATCAAATGATTACTTTTTACATATTTGTTTCACTTAACTTTATATATTCTTTTGCCTTTTTCATTATACTTATAAAAACCCATACCTGTTCTTCTGCCTAAGTTATTTGAACGAACTAGTTTTTTCAATATAGGTGAAGCTTTATATTTCATATCACCAAATTCTCCATAAAGATTATCGAGCCACCTTACAACCTTATCGATACCAATTTTATCTGCCATTTCAAAAGGTCCAATACCAAAACTATCTTTTATTGTTTTGTCAATATCCTCTTTAGAACCTACGCTTTCCATCATTACTTCACATGCCTCGTTAACTAATACAGCATAAAGTCTTACACTAATAAGTCCAGGGGATTCTCCAACAGGGACTGCAACTTTCTGAAGTAATTTTGTGAATTTTTTTACACGTTTACAAGTTTCATCACTAGTAAATAAACCCCTGACAACCTCAATAATGTTTGCATCAGGTGTAGAAGTTGAAAAATGCAGGCTCACACAACGGTCATTATGTTTAAGTTCGGATGACAGTTCTGTAATTACAGTAGTTGTTGAATTAGTTGCAATAATTGTATCAGGCTTAACATATTTTTCAATATTTTTAAAAATTACCTTTCTTTCCTCAACCATCATTTCTCTGGTTTTTGACTTGATAGCATCGATTACAATATCGCATCCTGTTAAACTTTTATAATCGATACTTCCATGAATTCTCGACATAATAAGTCGTTTTTCAGTATTTGTCATACCCCAATGATCAATCATTCTATCAAGTGTCATTTCGATTTCGATAAGGGCATGTTTTATTTTTTCTTTGGATAATTCGATAAAGATAACATCCATACCATTCGTACTTATCATACGTGCAATATTTTGTCCCACCGAGCCACATCCTACTATTCCGACTTTTGAAAAAAGTTCTTTTGGGACTTTTTTTTGACCAAGACCGTATTTTTCTACAGGTTCTATAATTACTTCTGACATATTGTAAAATATAAATATTTAGTTAATCATTAAATTTAAAATAAAAAAGTTGGCATTAAATGTTAGTTGCTTGATTTGCTGTTATTGCAACAAGGTTGATAATATCACTAACAGAGCATCCTCTTGAAAGATCGTTAATTGGTGCTGCCATGCCTTGTAAAATTGGTCCTATTGCTTCAGCACCTGCCATTCTTTGAACAAGTTTATAGGCAATATTTCCTGATTCTAAAGTAGGAAATACAAGAACGTTGGCTTTTCCGGCAATTTCGCTACCGGGAGCTTTTTTTTGACCAATTGCTTCAATGATTGCCGCATCTGCCTGTAATTCACCATCAATTTTCAATAACGGGTCCATTTCTCTTGCAATATTTGTTGCTTCAACTACTTTATCAACCATTTCGTGTTTCGCACTTCCTTTTGTTGAGAAACTTAACATAGCAACTCTTGGTTCCATTTTGGCAATTGCTTTTGTTGTTTTTGCTGTAGCTATTGCTATTTCTGCTAATTCTATTGCTGTTGGATCGGGGTGTACAGCACAATCGGCAAATACTATCATGCCATTATTACCATATTGTTTATCTTTTAAAATCATAATAAATGCACCTGAAACAACGCTAATATCAGGCAATGTTTTTACATATTGAAATGCAGGGCGAAGCACATCGCCTGTAGCATTCATAGCACCGGCAACTTCACCATCTGCATCACCTGCTTTTATCATAACTGTGGCAAGATATAGTGGGTCTTCTATTTGTTTTAAAGCCATTTCTTTAGTCATCCCTTTATGCTTTCTTAATTCTACCATTATGTCTGCATAAGCATCTTTTTTTTCATGACTAACAGGATCAATAATTTTAGCACTTTCAATATTATTCAGGCTAAATTCTGTGGCTTTGTTCCTTATTTCATCAGGGTTGCCAATTAAAATAATCTGAGCAATGCCTTCAGCAATAATTTCGTTAGCTGCTTTTAGAGTTCTTTCTTCTGTTCCTTCAGGTAAAACAATTCTTTTGTTATACTTTTTTGCATTTTCTTTAATCTCATTTAACAAATTCATTGCATATCAATTGTTTAATAAGTTTTATAAATTGTGAATTTTAGTAAAATATTGCTTTACAAGATAATGTAATTATTTAATTTTTACATTTTTTTTTTAGTGTTTAAAAACAATAAAAACATATAATATGCTTATTAATAAATTTAAACTTTTATTCTATAAATAAAAAACGAACCTATAAGAGCAGGAATTGCCAGATTAATAATCCATAATATAATTGATGCTGAAAGCGTTCCTGTAAAATCTGAAATAAATAATTCTGTGAAATAAATCATTACAGAGCCTCTAATTCCTAATTCTGCAAGTGTAATTGAAGGAATTAATGCCATAATAAAATATGTTGCAACAATTATAAGAATAGCTTCATGTAAAGGCAAATTGACATCAAAGAAAATAAAGAGCAAATAAAATTGAATTAGAAAAATAAAATATCTAACAATACTTAATAATAATACTTTTAATAGTTCTTTTTTGGAATATGAAGAAAATATGATAAAATTTTCTTTGTATTTATCTAACCACCTTATTTTTGATAATAGCCAATTAATAATTTTAACATTAAAATAAAATGTAATAGAAAATATTGCAATTAAAAACATTAAACTAATTACAATGTATAATTGACTTAAATTAAATTGAAACTTATTTAATAATATTAAGACTATTACTGATAAGCTACCCAAAAATATAGTTGTTGTTAATTGGCTAATACTACCAACAATTGTAGAGAATATTGCTTTTGTTCTGTTGTGATTTTTCAGTACAAAAATTCTACCTGCAAATTCGCCCGTTCTGTTTGGGGTAAATATTGCAACCGTGATTCCTGATAAAACTGCTTTGAAGGAAATTAATGTTGGGACTTTTTCAAATTTAGAAATTAATAATTTCCATTTAATTGCTTCTATCATCCAATTGGCAAACATTAATACAAAAACAATTAAAAATAATAATATCCCATTAATATTAATTTTGAATAATTCGGATAGTGTGCTTTGCAATTCTTCATACTCGTATAACTTGTACACAATAAAGCTATACGAAGCAATAATAATTAACAGTTTTAAAATTAATTTTATGTTTTTATTGATTTTCATTTTTAAAGAAAAACAAATATACGTTTTTAATGGAATGTTTTTTATTTTTGACTTCTAATAAAATTAAGAATTATTGAAAGCACATAGTAATCCCAAAAAAAGTTTAGGGCAACATTTTCTTGTCGATAAAAATATTGCCAATAAAATAGTTAATAGCCTTACTGATAAAACAGCGAGAAATGTAATTGAAGTTGGTCCGGGAAGGGGAGTATTAACGGAAATACTTTATGAGAAATATAAGGAGAAATTATTTCCGATTGAGATTGATACTGAATTATTTAACCAATTATCGAACAAATTTCCGGTACTAAAGAATAATATTTTTAATGTTGATTTTTTAAAATTTGATATTTTAAAAGAATTTACAGAACAAACATCAGTGATAGGAAATTTTCCATATAATATTTCAAACCGAATATTTTTTAAAATATTAGAGAGTAAGCAAATAATACCTGAAGTTGTTTGCATGATTCAAAAAGAAGTTGCTGAAAGAATTAATTCAAAATCGGGCAATAAGGTTTATGGAATTTTAAGTGTTTTGCTTCGGGCATTCTATAATATTGAATATCTTTTTACTGTTAATGAAACTGTTTTTGACCCACCACCAAAAATAAAATCGGCTGTAATACGATTAAGTCGTAAGGATGATTTTTCAATTGATTGCAATGAAAAAGATTTTTTTATAATTGTAAAAACAGCTTTTAATCAGCGAAGAAAAATGTTGAGAAACTCACTTAAAAGTTTGTTGCAAGATAAAAATATTGAAAATGAAATTTTAACGAAAAGACCTGAACAGCTTTCTGTTAAAGAATTTGTTTATTTAACTAACCTTTTAATGCCAATTACACTTTCTTGACATATTTGCTTAAGTTCTTAAAAGGCAAATCCTACGTTAAATCCTAAAATTAATTTTAAATCGCCTTTATAAAGCATAAAATCTTCTTGATCATCCAAAAGAGTGTTAACCTGATTATAATGTTCAATCCATGCATTGTCTCTATAACCGAGTCCAAGATATGTTTCTATTGTAAATTTATTGAAAACAAATTGATAACCTACAATACCATTATAATTAACATAAACTGCTTTAATGTAATTGTCAACATTATTATAATACTTTGTGGAAAATTTACAATAAGAGTAAGAAAAATGCGGACCTATATATAATCCTTTAGGAGCCTCGTCTCTCGTTAAAAATATTTTATATGTTAATTGAATTCTATAACCTCTTACCAAAAATTTAATACTATTTGGATCATTTTTTTCCATTAACAATAAATAAAAACTTTTACCTAAATATGATGCACCAATTTGAAATGATTGATCATCTGACAATACCGTTTCATAAGACAGACGATATTCTGCGGCAAACATTATTGGACCAACAAGCATTGCAAAAGGGTTTGTTTTTAATGTTGAATTATAAAATTGTAAACCTTTGATATCTTCTTTGGTTCTCAAAATTTGACCATATACAATATTGCTGAATAACAATATTAAAATAATCAATATGTATTTTTGAGCTTTATTCAATTTTTTCAATTAATAATTACAAAACGACATATTTTTCATGCAAAAATACATAAAAAATGTGTGAAAAAAATTATAAGGAGATTCTCTTGCTAAAACAAAACAAGTTCTCTGACAAGATTAGATTATTTTTTTACAGAGAAAATTTAAGCTTATAATATTACGATATTAGTACCTGTAATGCTCCGGTTTGTACGGACCTTCTTTTTTAACACCAAGATATTTTGCTTGTTCATCAGTAAGTATTGTTAATTTAACACCGAGTTGTTCAAGGTGCAGTCGTGCTACTTCTTCGTCAAGTTGTTTTGAAAGCCTATAAACTTTATTAGTATATTCTTCTCTGTTTTTCCAAAGATCTATTTGCGCAAGTGTTTGGTTAGAGAAAGAGTTGCTCATTACAAAAGAAGGATGTCCTGTTGCACAACCAAGGTTTACAAGCCTACCTTCAGCAAGCATGAAAATTGCATGACCATCTGAAAACAGATATTTATCAACCTGTGGTTTAATATTTATTTTTTCAACTCCAGGTATTTCTTCTAATTTCGCAACTTGAATTTCGTTATCGAAATGACCAATATTACAAACAATTGCTTGGTCTTTCATTTTTGACATGAGTTCAGCAGTAATAACATCTTTGTTTCCTGTTGTGGTAACATAAATATTACCTTTAGAAAGAGTGTTTTCAATAGTAGTAACTTCAAAGCCTTCCATTGAAGCTTGTAATGCACATATTGGGTCAATTTCTGTAACAATTACTCTTGCTCCATAAAAACGCATTGATTGAGCACAACCTTTTCCAACATCTCCATATCCGCAAACAACAACAGTTTTACCGGCTATCATAACATCGGTAGCACGTTTAATACCATCGGCAAGTGATTCTCTACATCCGTAAAGATTATCGAATTTCGATTTTGTAACCGAATCATTTACATTAATTGCAGGAACAAGTAATTCTCCGGCTTCCATCATCTGATATAAACGATGTACTCCTGTAGTTGTTTCTTCTGAAACTCCTTTCCAATCGGTAACAGTTCTGTGCCATTTTTGATTATCTTCAGCTAATGTTGTTTTTAAAAGGTCTAATAATTCAGCTTCTTCTATACTAGATGGTTTTACATCTATAGTAGATGCATCTTTTTCTGCACGATAACCTTTATGAACTAAAAGTGTGGCATCGCCGCCATCATCAACAATTAATTGTGGACCTTTCCCATCAGGAAAGCTTAATGCTTGTTTAGTACACCACCAATATTCTTTTAATGTTTCGCCTTTCCATGCAAATACAGGTACACCTGATCTCGCTATTGCAGCAGCAGCATGGTCTTGTGTGGAAAATATATTACAACTTGACCATCTGACATCTGCACCAATTTCAACAAGAGTTTCTATTAAAACAGCTGTTTGAATAGTCATATGTAATGAACCCATTATTCTAACTCCTTTTAGGGGTTTTTCTGCAGAGAATTTTTTTCTTATTGCCATTAAGCCTGGCATTTCTTTTTCTGCAATTTCAATCTCTTTTCTACCAAAATCAGCAAGATCTATATCTTTAATTTTGTAAGGTAAGTTTTCTACTAATGTTTCTTTCATATTATATTTATTTTTTAGATTTTGATTTGCAAAATTAAACAAAAAAAATACTTATCCGAAAATAAGTAGAATCAATAAATTTTAATCAGAGTTTTTTTTCTCAGTTTGTAAAATTACAAATACAATTGTAATTACTAAGCTCTAAATAAAAATAAATATTTATTTCTCAATTAGCAGATTAAGAAGATTTCACGCAAAGTATAGCTAAGAAATAGCAAAGAACGCTAAGGGACTATTATGTTAATCATTATCTTTTTGCGAGTTTTGCGTATTTTTTCTTTGCAGTCTTTGCGTGAAACAAAATCATATAACATAGTATTTTCTAATTAGATAATTTGGCTGAGTAGTTACATACAATTTTAATTACAAATAAAATAAATGAAAAAAAAACATGAAAAATATTGCTAAAACAAATTGATATTTTAATTTTGCAGCTTGAGATTTTGAATATTTATTCAAACTAATTAAAATTTAATTAATTAACAGCAACATTTGTTGCATTAAAACTATCAACTTATGAATACTATTTTTTGGTTAATACCAATTTCTTCTGTGCTAGCATTGGTTTTTGCATGGTTCTTTTTTAAATCAATGATGAAAAATTCAGAAGGAACTGATAAAATGAAAGAAATTGCTCAGTATGTGCGTGAAGGAGCAATGGCCTACATTAAGCGACAATACAAAGTAGTTGCGTATGTATTTATTATCTTGTTTGTTATTTTAACAGTTATGGCTTATTTTGGTGTTTTAAATCCATTTGTGCCAATTGCTTTTTTTACCGGTGGTTTTTTCTCCGGGCTTTGCGGATATTTAGGAATGAAAACAGCTACTTTTGCTTCGGCAAGAACCGCACATGGTGCTTCATCTTCTTTAAATCGTGGTTTAAAAATAGCTTTCAGGAGCGGTGCAGTTATGGGACTCATTGTAGTAGGATTTGCTTTACTTGATATTGCTGCCTGGTACTGGTTTTTAAGTAGTATCGTGTTTACTCCTGAGCATATGATATCAGGTGTAAATTTTATAGGACTTGATTTTGTTCAATCAGGAACAACAGAAAGCCAGAAGTTAATTGAAATTACAACAACTATGCTTACTTTTGGAATGGGTGCTTCAACTCAGGCATTGTTTGCTCGTGTTGGTGGTGGTATTTTTACTAAAGCTGCTGATGTTGGTGCTGACCTTGTTGGAAAAGTAGAAGCAGGTATTCCTGAAGACGACCCTCGTAATCCTGCAACAATTGCTGATAATGTTGGTGATAATGTAGGTGATGTTGCCGGTATGGGAGCAGACCTTTACGAATCGTATGCAGGTTCAATTCTTGCTACTGCTGCATTGGGTGCAGCTCTGCCTGCAATCGCATTATCAGAAACAGGTATCGATCCTGTAAAAGCTGTAACTGCGCCAATGGTTGTTGCGGCTATTGGTATATTATTGTCAATTATTGGAATATTTATGGTTCGTGCCAAAGAATCTGCATCACAAAAAAACTTACTAAATGCTCTTTTATTGGGAACAGGAGGAAGCTCTGCTCTAATTCTTGTTGCCATGGTTGGAATGGCTTATTTTGGATGGGTAACATGGGGTATCTTTTTTGCTGTAGTTATTGGGCTTGCTGCCGGTGTAATTATTGGACAAGCTACCGAATACTTTACATCTGATGAATATAAACCTACTAAAAATATTGCCAAGCAGGCTCTTAAAGGACCGGCAACATTGATTATTGAAGGAGTTGCTGTTGGGATGTATTCTACATGGATTCCAGTATTAACTATTGTTCTTGCTATTATAGGCTCTTTTTGGGTCTCAGGAGGTTCAGAACATTTTGCTATGGGGGTTTACGGAATTGGATTTGCTGCTGTAGGAATGCTTTCTACATTAGGTATAACATTAGCAACTGATGCATTTGGGCCTATTGCCGACAATGCAGGTGGTAATGCTGAAATGGCTAAACTTCCCAAAGAGGTTAGGGAAAGAACAGATGCTTTGGATATGCTTGGAAACACAACTGCTGCCACAGGTAAAGGTTTTGCAATTGGTTCGGCTGCTTTAACTGCAATGGCGTTAATTTCCGCTTACATGGAAGAAGTAAGAATATGGTTTAGCAAAATTGCAGATGCAGGACAGGGATTTGTAGAAAAAGGTGCTTATGTATTTTATTCTGATGTTGTTCCTGCTGTTGAAGAAGGTATTAAGGCTGTTCAGATTTCTACAGCCTCAGTAAAAGATTTTTCTGCAGCTTACGATATTACTTTATTTAACCCACTATTTTTGGGAGGTATCTTTATAGGTGCTATGATGGCTTTTGTATTTAGTGCTATGACAATGAAAGCTGTTGGTCGTGCTGCAGGAGCAATGGTTGATGAAGTACGCCGTCAGTTCCGAGAAATTAAAGGTATTTTAGAAGGAACAGCAACACCAGAATATGCAAAATGTGTTGAAATATCAACTAAGGGTGCTCAGCGCGAAATGTTGTTACCATCGTTGGTTGCTATTATTGTTCCTATTATAATAGGTGTTGTTATGGGAGTTGCAGGTGTAATAGGTCTTTTGGCAGGTACTTTAACTGCTGGCTTTACTCTTGCTGTATTTATGAATAACTCAGGTGGTGCATGGGACAATGCTAAAAAATATATTGAAAAAGGTAATTTGGGAGGTAAAGGCAGCGAAGCTCACAAAGCAGGTGTTGTTGGTGATACTGTTGGCGACCCTTTCAAAGATACTTCAGGACCCTCATTAAATATACTTATTAAATTAATGTCTATGGTTTCTGTTGTTATGGCAGGATTAACTGTTACCATTAGTTTATTGTAAAATATATTTTTAAACGAAAAAAAAAGCTGTTTTTTATATAAGACAGCTTTTTTTTTATTTTATCCCACCAATACGGAATCCGATTTCTCCTGTTTTGTGCAAGGGAAAAACCATAAAATTTTAACCCAAAAATAGATTGTTAGTGTTTGGATTTTGATGTAATTTGGGTCATGCGTTGCATAAAATTCATCAAAAATAATTTATGCAAAAATATAATTTTAAAGATTTAAGGGTAATTTATAGCTAATACCCTTTTTTTATAAACATTCCCTGAAAACGGGAATCTACTGGATTCCTGATCTCCATTGCATTCCGTCAGGAATGTTTTACTGCAAAACAATCTTTTTTGTTTCTGTAATCATAAACTCATATTCATTAAAAAAAACTGATAATCACTAAAAAGGATATCCAATACCAACATTTACATTGCTGAAAAGATCTTTAAAGAATTTTGAACGTTCGGTAAAAATTACTATTTTTTCACCATCAGCTTGGCGTGGATCTCTTACTTTTACGCCAAAATCGAAGCGGAAAACAAAGAAAGAAAAATCGAAACGAGTACCAAAACCACTGCCAATAGCAATATCATTATAAAAAGTATTTAACTTAAACAAGCTTCCTTCGCGAGTGTCGTTATCGGTAATTGACCAAATATTTCCGGCATCAACAAACAAGGCACCTTCTATCATCCAAAAGAGTTTAAAACGATATTCAATATTTGCTTCAAGTTTTATATCGGCAGTTTGGTAATTAAATATCTCATTGGGGTTGTAATAGCTTCCGGGACCTAAAGAACGCACAGGCCAGGCTCTGATACTATTTGCTCCACCAGAAAAATATTGTTTTATAAACGGAATTGCCGTAGAATTTCCGTAAGGATAAGCAAATCCTCCAAAAACCCGATATGCAATAACATTTTGCTGATACACCTGTTGATAATATCTAAAGTCAATATCCGATTTCATATATTGTGCATATTTTCGGTTCATAACCAGATAGCTGCCACCTTCATTAGTAGTTTTTGTTATTTTGTTGATAGTGGATAATATGTTACCCGAAGGTTCAATATTTGTTCTGAAATACACATGATTTTTTTTCTTTTTCAAATCCTGATTATTAAAAATAAAACTGTAGTTTGTTGATGTAATAAGATAATCTTTATAACTGTTTTTAATATACGGATTGTCAATTCTTGCATAAAATGCTGTATCAATAACAGGAATATCAACTAGATTAACTTCAAATGGATTAACAATATGTTTTGTGTGTTTTGTTCCATTCCAGTTGTACCCGAAAGACAGACTTGCAATTGTGCGGGTGTAATTAGGTCTGTGCTGATAATTATATGATAAAGTTACTTTTGTTTTTGGACTGTATTTTTTTGTAAACCCGTAAGATTTATTACCTGCAAAAAACCAGAATTTAGGAATATTGATACTTGTTTGACCTCCATATTCTATAGTATTAAAAGGTAATTCATCAATTATTTCGTCGTTATTTTCTGTGTCGCTTTGCAGTGTTGTTTGTTGCTGAATACCTCCATGTATTTTTGCATTAAATATTTCTGCCCCGTTAAATAAGCTTTTGTGTTGATATTGCAGGTTTGCAGCAATCCCTAAATTACCCGAAGAATTTGTGCCTTCAAGCTCGGCAGTGTACGATTGCTTGGCAAAGGGTGTTAAGTGAATAATGCAATCCAATAAATATTTGTTTTTTGTATCATCCGGTTCTGTAAAAACAATATTAATAAGTTTAAAAACTTTTAATGCTGCCAGGTGCCTGTATGTTTGGTCAACATTGTATTTTGCATAATAATCGTTTTTTTCAATGTAGTTTGCATTTATAATTACCTTGGGATTTATTTTCATGCTTTTTTTGAAAATAAAATTTATGTTTTCAATAACAAGAGTATCAAAATCTGCAAAGTAGTTTTCCTTTTCTTTTACCGATTGCTTGGGGTCGAAATTTGGATATATGTAAACATTTTTAATGGTGTATTTGTGGTGTTTTTCTGGTTCATAGGTTTCATCAGATATTTTTTTCATAAAGTTTTTTATGCCAACATTAATATCAACCTGATAAGAATTTAAAGCACTGTCAACTTCGTAGTAAATATATTCTTTCGAAAAATCGTAATATCCTCTGTTTTTTAAAAACTTTGTAATACGCTCTCTTTCTAATTGCATCAAATCGGCATCAAACAGTTTCCCTTTTTTAAAAAGTGAATTAATGGTATCACGAAAAACAATAGATTCAACAATATAATCATCAATATTATAATTAATATTCCGCATTGTGTATGGCTTATTTGCTTTAACCTGATATGCTATTTCTGCTTTTTTCTTTTTGTAGATAGTTGTATCATAAACATCGGAATAATAATAGCCTTTGTTTTTAAGATATATTTTAATCTGTTTGCTCGATTTGGTTTTTAAATAATCATCATACAAAACAGGTTCTTCGCCAACAATTTCGGTAATTTTTCTTCTCAATTTTTTTGAACCCTTCTTATGAAACATATTGTAAACACCCAAATGAAACCTAAATACCTCTAACATTCGTTTATTCGGTTTTTGTTTGATATAGCTTTCAAGCTCATCGGTATCTATACTTTTATCATCGCACTTTAATTTGTATTTATTAAGCAGATAATATCCTTCGGGTACGTTTTTGGTAGGACGACACGAAACAATGCCAATTAATATAATTAGCCCAATAAGTTTATATGTATGCGATAATTTCAAAAATATATGTTACATTCACGGCAAAAATAATAATTATAGATGGATTGTTCAATTGTTCAATTGTTTTCCTGATGTTCGTGGATAAAATAATAATTTAATTTTAGGCATTTTAGCTCACTTTAGGCATTTTAGGCATTTGTGTTTTTATAAATAAAATGTAATTTTAGCACAAAATTTTATGAAAATTTAAGAATTTTGTAAAACTTATGACAAACAATCAGATAAAATACATTTCATCGTTAAAGCAAAAGAAATTTAGAGATAAGCATAATAAATTTATTATTGAGGGTGATAAACTGGTAAAAGAGCTTTTAAATTCGCATTATGATATTGAAAATATATATGCTGTAAAAGAATGGGCAGAAACTTTAGATATTGTTCCCAATAATATTATTGAGATATCTGCCAAAGAATTAAATCGCATAAGCTTGCTTAAAACACCTAATAAGGTTTTGGCTGTAGCCGATATTAAAACTCATGAATACAATTTAAAAGATATAAGTAAAGGGCTTTCAATTGTAATTGACAATATACAAGACCCCGGTAATTTGGGAACAATAATGCGTACTGCCAATTGGTTTGGTATTAAAAATATTTTTTGCTCATTAAACAGTGTTGATGTTTTTAATCCAAAAGTTGTGCAGGCAACTATGGGGGCAATTTTTAGGATTAATGTGCATTATATTGATATTGCCAATTTTATTAAGCAAACCACAAAATATAAACTGCCTATTTACGGCACTTACCTTGAGGGCGAAAATATATATCAACAAAAACTTACACAAAACGGCATTATTGTTTTTGGTAATGAGGGTACAGGAATTTCCGATAATATAAACTCTTTAATTAACCGCAAAATTCATATTCCTTCTTTCGCTAATGCAAGCGAATCGCTAAATATTGCCGGGGCTGTGGCTATTGTTTGCTCGGAGTTTAAGAGAGGGTAAAAAAGGTTTGGAAAATATACTAAAATAATGTGTATTTATAAAGCAACCTCTTGCAATATTTTGAGTCTAATATATAAAACAACTAAAAACGCTGAGTTATGAAAAAACTATATTTCTTAATCATTTCGCTACTTATAATAAACCTTACAAATGCTCAATGGCAACAAACTAATGGACCACATGATGGTGTATTTAATGATTTTGCTATAATTGGAACTGATGTATATGCTGCTACTAATAAAGGAGTATTTGTATCTACAAATAATGGAAATAGCTGGACCAAGTTATCCCATATACCTTCATATTCTATTTATTTTGACGGAACTAATTTGTTTGCTGGCTCAATGGCTGGTGGAGTATATATTTCAACCGACTATGGGTTAAATTGGACTCAAACGGCATTACAAAGTGAAACAATTACAACAATTGCCAGAAACGGAACAGATCTTTTTGTTGGATCTTGGAATGGCAATATATATCATACAAATAATAATGGTTTAAGCTGGACACTTATGAACAATGGGTCTGTTTTTTCATCGGTTCATGAAATTGAATTTATAGGTGCAAACATATTTGCTACAACATCAAATGGTGTTTTTATTTCTTCAAATAGTGGTGCAAGTTGGACTGCTTCAAATAATGGTTTATTATTTGATGAGGCTTATTCAGTAGTAGCTTATGGTTCTGATATTTATGTTTCTTCCTTTGGTGGTTTATATAAAAGTATTAATAATGGTGCAAATTGGAATCTGCTTACTAATTCTGTAACACCAAATGATATGGTATTTGATGGAACAGATTTGTTGGTTTGTTCAAATAATGGTGTTTTTATTTCAAGCGATTTTGGTATTAACTGGACAGCATTAAATAATGGAATATTCTATACATGGTTAAACTGCATTGCAGTTATTGGTAATGATTTATATGCAGGAACAGCAGGTGGTATTTATGGCAGAGGTGTTTTTGTATCGCACGATTATGGACTAAATTGGTCAACAACAGGTGTAATAAAATCAGAGGTGTATGCCTTATATGCAAACGATACAATGATATTTGCCAGTGTAGATACTGGAGGTATATTCAATTCTTTAAACGAACTTGAATGGAATGAATGTTACAATGGAACTTATGGAAGAATACAATGCTTTGAAAAAAATGGAAATGATTTATACGCAGGTTCTTCTTATGGTGCTGGTTTATTTCATTCAACAAATAATGGAGGTACATGGAATTTATTAAATAATGGTCTAACTAACGGTTATGTAAATGCAATTGCATTTATTGGTTCAGACATTTATTTAGGTACTCACGGTGGTGCATATGTATCATATAATAATGGTGCAAACTGGACTATTATTAATAACGGTCTTTCTGGTGAAATACTATCATTACTCACAATTGGTACAGATTTATATGCAGGAGGTGTAGGTGGTATGTACAAATCAACAAATGGTGGATTAAACTGGACAAGTATAAATAATGGTTTAACTAATTATGATATTAGATCATTAGTAGTAATCGGAACAAAAATCTTTGCAGCTTCATATAATGGAGGGATATTTGTATCTAATAATTATGGTGCAAATTGGACAAGCGCAAATAATGGATTAACAAATGATTCTGTTCAAGTACTTATTGTAGAAGATACTATATTATTTGCGGGAACAGATGGTAGTGGAGTTTTTATGTCTGATGATGGTGGTTTAAACTGGATTGATATTAATTTAGGTTTAGGTAATTATTATATTTTATCATTGGCTATAAGTGATAATAGTCTATATTCAGGGACTTATGGTGATGGAGTGTGGAAAAGACCGCTTAGTGAATTAATTGTTTCAAAAGAAAAGTTGCAAAAAGACAATGCCTTTAAAATTTTCCCCAACCCCACAACAGACCTTATAACAATAGATGCAGAGAATATAAACAAGATAGAACTATGCGATATACATGGCAGGCAGGTATACACAGGCAAAAACAATACTATTGACCTTAGCCAACAACCACAAGGCATATACATTATTAAAATAACTACAGATAAGCTAACAATAAGCAAGAAGATAATTAAACAATAAATACGCTTGGTAACAACAAATAAAAAACATCAAAACGCGTTCTATTAGGGACGTTAGCCCCACAAACCCAAGCAAGTGAAATCCTAAAAATAAGTCAAAAGTGTTATCCTGAGCATACCGAAGAATCAAATATATTTTGCGGTCTTTGCGTATTTACTTTGCGAACTTTGCGTGAAATAAATCTAAAATATAAAATCGAAAAAACTATCTTTGCTTTTTTTAATTAAAATTTGCAATACAATTACAACAGGTATTTTACAGTTATATATTAATGTTCTGTAATAGTTTTGTCTTTAATTCCTCCCATTTGGGGAGGCTAGGAGGGGCTTTTATTCAATGAAACACATAATACTTTACATATTTATACTCACTAACTTTGCAGCATTGGCACAAGATACTACAGGTGAAGATTATTTTAACACCGATTATCTGCGATATCAAAATCATACATATAAAGAATACATAAAAACCATACAATTACACAAAGAAGGCTGGGAAATGACTTATCCTGTAATTGCACTTAAAACTAGAGATAGACTTGTACTAAGTTTCGACGATATTGAAACAGAAGTTAAAAGCTACTCTTACACATTTGTACATTGTAATGCCAAATGGGAACCAACAAACCTTTTGCCCAATGAATATCTTGATGGTTTTATAGAAAATGAAATTAAAGATTACGAATTTTCTTTTAACACAACTTACGAATACACACATTATAAATTAACATTTCCAAACGATGATATTAAACTAAAAATATCGGGCAATTATATTATAAAAGTTTATCTTGATTATGATAAAGAAAATATTGTTTTAACCCGTAGGTTTTCTATTGTAGAACACAAAGTTGAAATTAAACCAACAGTAAAACAGGCAACTATTATTGACGAAAGAAAATACAGTCATGAAATAGATTTTACAATAAACCACACAGGATATAATATAAACGATCCCTTTGGCGAATTAACAGTTGTAATTACACAAAACAACAGGTGGGACAATGCTAAAGACGATTTAAAACCACTGTTTATTAAAGATAAAGAATTGTTATACGATTACGATTACGAAAACGTATTTAAAGCAGGTAGTGAGTTTCGAAACTTTGATATTAAAAGTATCAGGTATCAATCGCAATACATATCGCAGGTTGAATATGTAAAACCACACTATCATGTTAAATTATTAAGCGATGAAGTCCGCAGATTTAAAGTCTATTTTCACGAAATTGATATAAACGGCAGATATTATATAAAATATCAGGAAGGTGAAGATAGTAATGTAGAAGCCGATTATGTTTATGTTTACTTTACCCTGCCCTACGATGCCCCAATGATAGATGGAAATTTTTACGTTTTTGGTGCTTTGTCAGACTGGAATTTTAACAACAATAATCAAATGATATATAATTTTGAAAAAAAAGCATATCAGCTAAAAATGTTGTTAAAACAAGGTTATTATAATTATCAGTATGTGTATTTACAAGATGGTAAAACCAAAGCCGACCATACTTTTATTGAAGGAAGTCATTACGAAACCGAAAACGATTATATAATTTATGTTTATCATCGCGGTATTTCCTCTCGCTACGATAAGTTAATAGGTTTTGAAATAGTTAATTCAATTAAAAAAAATCTGGAATAAACATTTTGCAAAACAATCTGCATTTACATATAATCTCATTTAATATTCCATTTCCTCCAAACTATGGAGGAATAATTGATGTTTTTTATAAACTCAGGTCTTTAAAACAATTGGGAGTTAAAATCCATTTGCATTGTTTTGAATATGGTAGAAAAAGAGCCAAAGAACTAAACCAATATTGTGAAACCGTAAACTATTACAAAAGATTATTGGGCATAACACAGGCAATAGGCAAAAAACCTTATATTGTTAAAACACGCAAATCTGATGAATTACTAAACAATCTTTTAAAAGACAATCACCCAATAATGTTTGAAGGGCTTCACACAACATTTCATTTAAACAGTCCTCATTTAAAAGACAGATTTACAATTGTTCGTACCCACAATATCGAATCCGATTATTACATTAAATTACATGCTGTAGAGAAAAATTTGTTTAAACAAATCTATTACGAAGAAGAAGCAGCTAGACTAAAAAGATATGAACCTGTATTAAAAAATGCTTCTTTAATAGCAGCTATTTCCAATAACGACTATAAATACTTTAACTCACGATATTCCAATACTACTTTTATTCCCGCATTTCACCCAAACGATGAAATTTCAATAAAAAAGGGTACAGGTAACTTTATTTTATATCACGGAAATTTATCTGTTGCCGAAAACATTAGTGCTGCTAAAAAACTAATCAATTCTGTCTTTAGCAAAATTGATTATTCCGTTAAAATTGCAGGAAGAAATCCTGAAAAATCATTAATCAAACTTTCAAATAAATTTAAAAATATTGAGCTTATCGCAAATCCTTCCGATAAAGAGATGAATAGTTTAATAACTAATGCTCAAATAAATATTTTAACAACATCTCAAAATACCGGGATTAAACTTAAACTTATTGCCTCTATGTTTAGTGGCAGACATTGTATTGTAAACGATATGATGATTAACAACACAGGACTTGAAAATTTGTGCCATATTGCAAATTCGCCAAAGCAGATAATTAAAAAAATTAATGAGCTTTGGGAAAAAGAAATTGACGATTCAATTACGAATGAAAGAAATAAAATTTTATTTCAGCAATATTCAAATATTAAAAATGCTACAAAACTTGTTAGTTTCTTAAGCTGAATTGTTCAATTGTTACATTGTTATTTGTGAATGTAGACTAGGAGGCACGGATTACTCTTCGTTAAATCCGCGCCATTTGGGGTCAATCCATTTGTTAAATAATCAATTAATCCTTTACACAGCGAACAGAAAAACCAAAACTATTAAGATGCCCCTGCCTCTCTATTATGCTGTCATAGCAGCCTAGAGCTCGGTTCCAGGCATTGTTAGTATCGTACACGGTAGAACTCCACCAGTAGCCGTGAAAGCCAAAGTTTAAGAATGGCCCATCGGGATTACGGTTGCCACCCGCAAGCGCCGTAAAACCGCTGCTGTTGTCCGCACCAGTATTGGGGCTATACCAATGTGACGTGCCGGCCTCTTTCATTTTTCCACCTGCTACACTTTCCCCTCCCAGATAATCTGTTAACGTTGTCCATTCTACATCAGTTGGCACGTGCCAGCCAGTGGGACATACATTACGGCTGTCAGTTACTGCATACCATGTATATGTCCTGCCATAAGTAGCAACATTACTGTCGTTACCATTATAAGCAGCCCATTGGTATTTGGGTGTGCTTTCAGAACTTATATCTAATGTAGCAGGAGTTGTAGTGCCAATAACATCACCATTACTGTACTTGGTAACTTTCAGGTTTTCTTTCATCCAACATTGGCTGCCTATGCTTACGGTGTTGTAAGTGTTGCCGTCTATGTCGGTAATGGTGCTTGTTCCACATGCGAACGAGTTATAAAAAATAACACTGTCAATTGTGGATACAGCTCGCTTGTACACTATTGCCCCCGAATTGTATATGTACAAAGTATCCTGTGAAATAGCTACTGTGCATACAAATAATAATGCTGTAATAATTGTAATGATTGTAATGATTGTTTTCATTTTTTATTTCCTCCTTTATTTTAGTTGCTTTAAAAATTTAATGGTTTCTATTTTGTTGCTACTCTGTACTCGACAAACATACAGCCCTTGTGGTATCTGTGCTACATTAATTGTAACGAGATTTGTGCCATTCTGGCTACTTATCATTTGTTGGTGTACTACCTTGCCTTGTACATCAATAATGTATACCTGCACTTTATCTGATTTTATTGATTCATAACTAATTTGTAATTGGTCAATTACAGGATTAGGATAGAGTATAATGTTGCTGCTTTCTTTATTGCCAATTAGTGAAATATTAGTTGTTAAGTCAATGAAATTTAGGTAGCGAATGTTACTTAATGCGTAATTACTCATACTCCCATCGGTTTTATTTACCGTCATGTTTCCCGTGAAAAAGGTTAATTTTCTTATGCTGTCTAACATGTAAGAGGTTTGTATTCCACTATGCTCCTTAACATACAGCGTGCTTTGAGCTTGTATGCCTGTCAGTCCTATACCTAACAAGAATAAAGCACTTAATTTTACTTTTTTGTGTCGCATTTTACCTTCTTTTTTTTGTTAATACTAATTTATTTATGTTGCTGTGACTCTGTTTTCAATGAAAATTTATGTGTTTTTAATAAAACTGAATTTACTTTTGAATCAATATTTTCCTAACATAATTTTCTTTATCATTATGTATAGTTATAAAATATATCCCATTTTCAAGTTTGCTAACATCAATAGTCTGATTTGTGTTTTGGGTTATATTTTTATTAAGCATTTCTTGTCCTTGTATATTCTTAATTGTTACAATATAATTTTGCATTGTAGTTTTTGAGTTTTCAATTATTATTTTGTCTGTTGCCGGATTTGGATAAACTGAAACCTCTGCATTTAAAGAATATTCAGAAATTTCCACAGGATTGTCCTTTAAGCAACGTACCGAAAAACCTGTCGACATACTAGGCTCGTTCCGATATATCTGTGTGGTCAAGTAACTCAAATTTCGTGTCCACGCAAAAGCACTGATACCAGTAGAAGTCCACAAAAACGTGTAGTTACCGCGAAAAACATAATTGCCAGAGACTCGACAACCCGAAGGGACAACTGTGAAACCCGAAGTATTAAATTCGGCATCGCCTGTTAAAGCACCAGCAGTCCAGTTTTGAACCGCAACATGTGCTGCCATTTTGCTGCCTTCATTTGTCCCTCGCCCGTCGATAGCATCCTGTTGAGCTACAGTCATACCCAAAAATCCTTCAAGTGTTTTCCATTCGGTATCAGTAGGTACATGCCAACCATCAGGACATATTCCCTGTGCTCCTTCGGTTATTGAACCATTCATTGCTGCACTCCATTGATAAACCATACCAAGAGAAACTGCTGCTGTACAATCCTCTCCGTCATTTGTATTATTTGGAGGGCAAGAATACCATGCCTGATCAGTTCCCCAACCTGCATCACCATGTATTACTGCACCCTTTGTAATTGGAGAATTATCAGGGTATTTCGTCGTACGCATATTTTCTTTTATCCAACATTGAGTACCAAGCAAAACTGTATTATACCAGTTACCTTCAATATCCTGTACCAAGTCAGTTCCACAAGTAAATTGTGCAAAAAGGTTCATATTTAGCATACATAGTGCAGTAATTGTTGTGAGTATTAGTTTTTTCATAATATAAAATTTTAAAAATTATACTTTACAGCATACCAGATTGCAACAAATTCTTCAATTGTAACTTGGGCATCTATTGAAAACTGAATGTCGTTTGAATAACTCGAATTTCCTGAATAAACCTTACCATTATTTATTGTAGCCAAAACATCATTATTATAAGTTGATGTTCCTTTGTATATTTTCCCGTCTTTGATTGTCATTACAATGTCGTTACTATAAGTTGAAGCTCCTTCGTATACTTTTCCATCCGAAACATTATAAAGTACCTCACTCGAATAAGAGCTATTTCCTTTGTATATTTTGTTTCCACTTACATTACAAATTATATCAGATGAATAATTTGATGTTTTCTTGTATATTTTACCGTCCGAAATGTTGCATATTACATCACTACTATAAGATGATGTTCCTTTGTAAACTTTTGCTTTCATACCTTCAAATTTTAAAAATTAATAAACTGTTTATTCTCCAAAAATAACAAAAAAAGGGAGAGAGCAAAAAAACCCTTGTTCTTATTAAGTTTAATCTTGGGAAAATTGATTTTTCCCTATCCCAAATCCTTTTTTCCTTAGTACATAAACAATATTCTTTACAGCAAATCCAATATTCCTTACAGCAAATCCTTTTTTCCTTAGTCCATAAACAATATTCCTTACAGCAAATCCAATATTCTTTAGCTAAAATTCAATATGCTGTAAAGAAGCATGACATTCCTTAGCGAAAATCCAATATTCCTTACAGCAAATCCTTTATTCTTTAGCGAAAATTCAATATGCTGTAAAGAAGCATGACATTCTTTAGCGAAAATCCAATATTCTTTACAGCAAATCCAATATTCTTTACAGAAAATTTAATATTCTCTAAATATTATTCTTCTTTTTTCTTATCGTGGTGCATTTGTTCTCTAAGCTTTCTTAATCGCTTTGCAAGTGGGGTATCTTTGCCCAATACACCTACCATAGCATCTGTATTGGTTGATGCAAAACCATAAGCATCATCTAATGTTTCTACAGTAATTTGAGTTTGTTTTACCAAATCTGCCTTCATTTTTTCTTGTTTAGCATCTTCTTCTACTGCTTTTTCATTTTTTTCGTTTTGTTTGCCAATACGTTTTTCTACCAAAAAACCTGCTGCTTCAAGTTCTTTTTGGTTTTGTTCCATAAATTCTGCTATTACTTTAGAAAAAGAAAGTTTGTCTGCATAAGTTAATGACATAATAAATTTGTTTTAAGTGAATAATTAATTTTTGAACTTGTTAACGAGGTAAAGATAAGAAAAATGTTTTAATACTACAAATGATTTAATGATTTAATGATACAATGATACAATGATTTAATGATACAATGATTTAATGATACAATGATTTAATGATACAATAAAATAAAGCAAACAATTGTTAAAAATTGTTAAAGAAATGTATGAAATATGCTTATAACATCGCTAAATTTTAAAAATCAGCTTATATTTGTGAAAAATATAAAATTTAAAACAAAATGAACAAGAAATTATTATTACTTTTTATACTAAGTTTTTTAATTGTGTCGGTCAATTTATTTGCAGATGGATACAAAATTAAAGTAAAAATAAACGGTGTTAGCGATACAATTGCATATCTTGGAAATCACTACGGAGATAAAAAATATGCCATTGATACAACTGTAATTGACAAAAATGGAGTTGGTGTATTTCAGGGAAACAAGAACTTAGAGGGTGGAATATATCTGGTACTATTACCTTCAAGAGGAATGACATATTTTGAACTTTTGGTTGACAATGATCAGGACTTCTACTTAGAAACAGACACTATCAATTTTGTTGAACATATGAAAGTTAGTGGCTCTGTAGAAAACAAACTATTTTACGAATTTCAAAATAAAATGGTAAAACTGCAGGAAAAAGGAATGGAATTGCAAAAATTATTACAAAAAGTAAAAGACAATAAAGATTCTACAAAAATTGTTAAAGACCAACTACAAAAACTTACTGAAGAAAAAGATGAATATTGGAACAAACTAATAACAGACAAACCCAAAGCAATGCTAGCAGTAATGCTTAAAGCAATGCAAGATCCTGTTATGCCAGAATTTGATATACCAAAAAATTGTACAAACCCTGATTCCTTAAAACGTGCAAAAACATATTTTTACAATAAAGACCATTATTTTGATAATATTGACTTTACAGATTCCAGAATTTTAAGAACTCCAATATTTCATAATAAGTTGGATACTTATATGAAAAAAATGATTTTACAACACCCTGACACCATTATAAAAGAGGGCGACAGACTTGTAAAATTTTCTGAACCCGACACAAATATGTTCCGTTACATGCTAGTTTATATGTTAGGATATTATGAAAAAACAAAAATAATGGGAATGGATAAAGTTTTTGTTTTCTTTGGCGAAAATTACTATCTTACAGATAAAGCTTATTGGGCAGATTCAAGCCTAAAAGCAAAAATAGCAGAACGAGTTATTGCTCTTAAACCAAACCTTATGGGACAAAAAGCTCCCAATATTAAGCTCGAAACAATTGATGGCAAACCAATATCGTTATGGGATGTAAAAGCAGATTATACAATATTGTATTTTTACGAACCAAGTTGCGGACACTGCAAAAAAGTAACACCTAAATTACTGGAAACATATCATAAATATAAAAAGCATAATGTTGAAGTATTTGCGATATTTACTCAACACGATAGAAAAGAATGGCAAGGATATATTGATAAACATAAATTAGACTGGATAAATGTTTACGACAAATATAACTACTCAAATTTTAGAACAAAATACGATATATACTCTACTCCTGTTATGTATATGCTAAACGATAAAAAAGAAATTATTGCAAAACGACTAGATTTTGAGCAAATTGATGAAATGCTTAAACGTCTTTTAGGACTAACCGATGAAGAAGAAAATAAAGATGACGGAGAAAAGAAGACTGAATAATTTTTTTTAAACATAACATAACTTTGAAATATCTACAGGTAAATATACTTCTCATTTTTTTGTTTATCTGCAGTTTTTCATATTCTCAATACAACATAAATATTAAAGTTGATAAGCTAACAAATTCTAATTTGTATCTTGGGTATCATTATGGTTTAAAAACATTTATTGTTGATACTATTCAAATTAACAATAAAGGTGAAGGAATTTTTAAAGGAACCGAAAAACTGCAACAAGGAATATATTTTATTGCATTTCCCTCAATGAACTATTTTGATTTTATGATAACTGAAAATCAAAACTTTTCTATTGTAACAGATACCAGCAATTTTTTAGAAACCTTAAATTTTAAAAACTCAAACGAAAATCAGATATTTTTAGAATATCAAATTACAAGCGCTAAATTAAGGATGGCGTTAACAAAGCAAAAAACACAATTAGGTAAATACAGGCATATTCCCGATTCTGTTAAACAAATACAAAACTCAATAAACAAACTTAGCAATACAATAAAGCAATACAAAGCAAAAATAATTAGTGAAAATAAAGCTGCTCTTTTCACAAAAATAATTAATGCACTTTCGGAACCTGTTATTCCTGAACCCGATATCAATAAACTTAGAGATTATAACTTGAATAAAGACTCCGTATTGCAGACATATATTTATTCTTACTATAAAAACCATTATTTTGATAACTTCGATTTTTCTGACATCAGATTACTTTATTCTTCAATACTTCCTTCAAAAATTAATAGCTTTTATTCAAAAATTGTTAATCCCATCACCGATTCTCTGATATTTGAAACAAACAAACTTATTAAAAAAGCAGGTGTAAATGCCGATATGTATAAATTCACAATAATATATTTGCTTTCTATATTTGAATCTACAGGCAAAATGCCACACGATGAACTTTTTGTGCATATTGCCGAAACATATTATTTATCGGGAAAAGCAAAATGGATGAGCAAAACCTTACTCAATCAATTAAAATTACGTGTAAACAGCATTAAACCAAATATGATTGGTAAAACAGCTCCCAACTTACTTTTACAAGATGACAAAGGACTTGATTTCAACATCAATAAACTAAATGATAAATATATACTACTTTATTTTTGGAATATAGAATGCGGGCATTGTAAAACCTATACTCCAATATTGCACAATATCAGTAATATATATCAAAATAAAATAAAATTTATTGCTGTATATACCGAAAACGACAAAGATAACTGGCTAAAATACATATCGGATAATAAACTTAACAACTGGACAAATGCTTATGACCAAAGCGGGAATTCAAACCTAATAAATCTTTACGATATATATAAAACACCAAGAATATACATGCTCGATAAAAACAAAACAATAATAGCTAAGGATATTGAAGTGGAGAATATTGAAAAATATCTTAACAATTTATAATTCCGATAAAAAATAAATAGAGAAATAATATTACATTTGTCTGCTTATAAGTATAAATAAACCGACAATAATTAGAAATAAAAATAATGCATTATGAGTATTGAAATTGAAAAACAAATTCAGGAATTGCAAAAGAAAGTTGAGAAACTGGAAAAAGGAACAAAAGATCAAATGACTATTGTTGTTTTTTCAGGTGACCTTGATAAATTATTAGCAGCATTGATTATAGCTACCGGAGCTACAGCAATGGATACTAAAGTGAAATTATTTTTTACATTTTGGGCTACAGCAGCTTTAAGAGACCTTAAGAAAAAAGGTAAAGGAAAAAATTTCATGTCTAAGATGTTTGGTATGATGTTGCCTAAAGGAAACACAAAAGTTAAACTTTCTAAGATGAATATGGGGGGAATGGGTACATCAATGATGAAATCATTAATGAAAAAGAAAAATGTTGCATCTCTTGAAGAAATGTTTAAAACAGCAGGAGAACTTGGCGTAGAGATTGGTATCTGTGAAATGAGTATGGACCTTATGGGATTTAGCATAGATGAAATGATAGATTATCCTCATATGGAAGTATGCGGTGTAGCTTCATTTCTTGTAGATGCTGAAGAAAGTAAAGTACAACTATTCATATAATAAAAGCCCCCTACAATAAAATGCAAAAAAACAACAAAATAAAACTGAAACTCAAAACAATGATATATCCACTACCTGCTGTTATGGTAAGTTGTGGGATAAAACCTGAAGAATATAACATTATTACGATTTCATGGACAGGAACCATTTGCTCTAATCCTCCAATGTGTTATATATCAATTAGACCAGAAAGGCATTCATACAATATTATTAAAAAAACCGGTGAATTTGTAATTAACCTTACTACAAATGAACTTGCTTATGCAACCGACTGGTGTGGTTTTAATTCGGGTAAAAACAACAACAAGTTTAAAGAGATGAAACTGACACCGGTAAAAGCACAAATAGTTAAAGTTCCATTGATCAAAGAATCACCGCTAAACATAGAATGCAAGTTGACTGAAATTAAGCAACTTGGATCACACGACATGTTCATAGCCGAAGTAGTTGCAATAAACGCTGATGGAAAGCTCTACGACAATGAAACAAAACTATTTAACCTGATTGGCTCTGAACCAATTTCATACTGTAATGGAAAATATTATAATTTAGGGAATAAAATTGGCAAGTTTGGTTATAGTGTTGAAAATAAGGGAAATTAAAATTTAATCATCTGTTTTCTTTTCGAGGTCACCAATATGAAAATTCATACAAAGAGTAATTTCCAGTAAAGCAGGATTAGTCATAGCATAAGAATTATAATTCTTTTGATAAACTCCATCTTCAATTAAATAATGTTCTCCATCCATAATATCTGATATAGTATATGATACTCTTGACCCTAAATTTAAACTATAAACAGGAGTAAAGAAAATATTTACTCCAAAACCGAAAATAATACCAAACCTTTGCTTTGAAGAAAAATAGCTTTTATATATACCAAATGGTGTATCAATAGTGTTTTTTTCCCATGCCTTAATAACTTTTGTAAATTTTAAGCCTATTTCCATATAACTACCTTTTTCAGCAATAGATCTTAAAAGAATAAATTTATCAAATGTACGATAGTGAATAGTTTTTTCATATTTAACTACACCCTGTGTAATTTCATATTTTTGAGAAGATTGCGTAAATAACCCTTCAAAAGCAAAACCAAAACCGCCTCCCCAATTTGCACCAATCTGTCCTCCAATATTATATCCTGGATTCATATATCCAAAATATACATTCTGATCATCTTCAAAATTCCCATTAGTTGCATTTGAAGTTAAAATACTGCCTTTAGTAGTAATATTTACCCAAAAAGGATATGATTTACGATTGTCAGAATTATAATCCTGAGAATAAGCAGAAAACTGAATTAAAATAAATACAATAATAAATACATTCCTAAGCATATCTAAAATAAATTGACTTAATATGTGTAAAAATAATAAAAATATACAATTTGGTTTAATGTTCTAAATAATTAAAAATATGATTTTAACTTTTCATCAGATTTACATAATGAATAACACACAAATACTCCTTTACCAAACCAAAGATATAGAAAAAAACTTAATGCCTTTTACGATTTCGATTTTAAACCATAACTTTTACGTAATATGTACACCTATAGAACGTATTTATAGAAAATAAAAAAGGAGCAATCAAATCTCCTTTTTTTAAATTAAATCTGTCAACCTATTTCACAGGACGACTCATAACAATGTTATATATTTTATTTTTTGTAAATCCTTTTTCTTGTAGAATAATTAATTTTTAAAGCTTGTGCTTTTCTTAATTCCTGCTTAATGTCAGTTACAATACCCATTTCTGTATCCGAATCAACTTTTAATGAAGTTGTCATCTTTGGACGATCATTCTCACTTAAATTATCACGTTCATTTGCAATAAAATCTTGTATGTCATCAACATCTTTAAAGGCATCATTCAACTGAATTATTGGTTCAGTACCATATAACTTTTGATATTTTGCACCCGGAATACCAACAAATATATAACTTACCAAAGATTTTTTTTCTAATTTTTTTATTTCTGTTGCTTCAGGTAAAACTGGTTTTTTAATTAACAAAGAAGATTCTCTCATCACGGTTGTTACCATAAAAAAGAATAAAAGCATAAAAATAATATCCGGTAACGATGCTGTAGAAATTTCGGGTATTCCCCCTTTTCCTTTTCTTGAAAATTTTGACATAACTATTTTATGTTTTTAGGTTCTGCTTCAGAAATTGCCTGAGGTATAGCTGTTTTAACAGCTTTTTGTTGTTCTTCAGCAAGATCCTCGTATTTTTTACTGAATTTTCTCATCGAATATTCATCACGCAATTCGTTAAAAGCAGCAACAAGTTCATTCTGAACCTCAATATAAATTTTATAAGATGTTCCTCTATCATTTTGCAAAGACACTATTCCTTTAGAACGCTGATAATCTTCTCCTAATATATCTATCGCCGATTGAAATTTATTGGCTCCTTTAATATCTTCTTTTTTCAAAGATTTTTCTTTTAAAAACGATAAGGATTCTTTTTCCGGAAGACTTTTTTTGTTTGCAGGATTTAATACAAATTCTTTTGTTTTTTCGCGTAAAATACCTACTTGCATATAATCTCCATTTACCAATAGTTCATCACGTTTATTTATTAATACTACAAATACATTTCTTTTATGTACATCAATTTTTGTAGTATCTTCAGTGTCTTCCGGAATAGGGGGCAATCTTCTGGAAAGTCCTCTATCCAGATCCATTGTTGTAGCAACAAGAAAGAAAATTAATAGCATAAAAGCTATATCTGCCATTGATGCTGATGGTATTTCAGGAAATTTTCTTGCCATTTTAAAATTATTTTAAAATAGCACAGGAGAATTACTCTCCCATACTAATATGTTATTTTTTAAATACTTTTCTAATTTCAGAAACAAAAATTCCTAAAATAGCTAATAATAGTAAGAAATACATTGCATAGATACCGGTTCCTGCAAATTTTAGAGTAACAGGATTGTTATCGCCACCTAAATAAGTTTTAGGTAAATTAACTAAAGCATCATCTGCAAGCAAATAACCAATACCGAATAAAACTATTAATCCTATAATCCCAATAAGTGCAGAGAATACACTTTTAGGATTTTTAACTAGTGCATATATTGGGAAAAGTATTGCTGCTTCTGCTGTAATTCCTAAAAGAATGTATGCCCAAACAAGTATTAAATTCGTGTTGTTTGGTGTTCCTGTAAATTCTTCTTTCCCGCCGATATAAAACATTAGTATAAATACAACAGAAATTAACAATAATATTCCCAAAAATATTTTTAATATTTTTGATAATGAACTATCCATA
Organism: uncultured Bacteroidales bacterium; assembly: GCA_964435855.1. Classification (GTDB taxonomy): domain Bacteria; phylum Bacteroidota; class Bacteroidia; order Bacteroidales; family CAYTAU01; genus CAYTAU01. Next base: position 61,780 of record CAYTAU010000003.1, read on the forward strand.
ATTTTTATTTTTTAAGCTTAGATTTAACCAAAATATCTATTAAAGTAATAGATGCGTCTTCCATTTTGTTAACGATACCGTCGATTTTTGAAACGATATAATTGTAAAAAACCTGAAGTATCATTGCAACAACCAAACCTGAAACCGTTGTGATCAAGGCAACTTTAATACCTCCGGCAACTAATGATGGAGAAACATCTCCTGCAATTTCAATTGAATTGAAAGCAGATATCATACCAAGTACAGTTCCCATAAAACCAAGCATAGGTGCAAGAGAAATAAATAACGCAATCCATGTAAGATTTGTTTCAAGTAATCCCATTTGTACACCACCATAAGCAACAACTGATTTTTCAACTGTTTCAATACTGTTAGGATCGTCTGCATCAAATCTGTCTAATCCTTGATAGAATATACTTGCAACAGGTCCTTTTGTATTTCTGCATACTTCTTTTGCAGCTTCAATGCCTCCTGTTTCAATTGCACCTTCAACACCTTTTAAAAGTTTCTCGGTATTTGTTGAAGCAAGGCTTAAATAAATAATTCTTTCAATAGCTAATGCTAATCCAAGAATTAAACAAAGCAACACAAAGCTCATAAATGTAGCACCACCTTCTATAAAAAGTTTTTTAACTTTTTGATGCATAGTTGTACCTGTTTCAACATCAGTTGCAGCTTCTTCAGCAGCTGCATCTTCTGTAACTTCATCCGCAACAACTCCTTCTTCAGCAACTGCATTCGAATCATCTACCTGTTCTGCATCAGGAAGATCTATTTCTTCAATTTCTTCAACTTGAGCAAACAAATTAGATGCAAAAAAGAGCATCACCAAAACAGTTGTTAATACAAATAATTTTTTCATGATCTGTTTTTAAAATTTAATTAATTAAAATTTATATAATAGTTAAAATTAACTCTTTGTTATAATCCGCGGAGAGGAAGGGATTCGAACCCCCGGTACAGTTTTGCCATACACACGCTTTCCAAGCGTGCACCTTAAGCCACTCGGTCACCTCTCCTCAAATATATTAAGAGTTGTTAAATACAAAAAGAACATAATTTTGAGCCGCCAAAGTACAAAAAATATTTAACTCAAAAAATAAGATTTAAAATTATTTTTTAAGAAATTGGGAATATGCTTATTTTACAAATAAAATATTAAATCATATTTAATTCTAATATTGTTATTATAATATATTTACAATTTAAAAAGCTGTTCAGCATTTTGAGTAGTAGCTTCAGCAATTATTTCAATTTTTTCGTTATAAAGTTCAGAAATTTTTTTTGCAATAATATTAATATATAAACTTTCATTTCTTTTGCCTCTATAAGGCATAGGTGATAAAAAAGGAGCATCCGTTTCTAATATTATATGTTTAATATTAATATTTTTAATTACTTCAACAAGTTTTGAATTTTTAAATGTAATAACTCCACCTATTCCAAGTTTAAAACCATAAGAAATTGCCTTGTTGGCTTCTTCAATATTGCCGGAAAAACAATGAAATACTCCATTTAATTTTGTATCATTAACTTCATCCAGTATTTTAAATACTTCTTTAAATGAATCTCTGGTATGAATAACAATTGGCAAATTAAAAAACTTTGCCAGTTTAATTTGTTCTTTAAAGGCTATAATTTGTTCTTCTAAAAAAGTTTTATCCCAGTATAAATCAATACCTGTTTCTCCTATGGCTATGAATTTTTCACTTTTTAATTGAGTATCAACATTAATAAGTTCATTTTCAAAATCTTTTTTCACAGATGTAGGGTGAAGACCTATCATTGGAAAACAGTTATCGGGAAAATCATTACACAAGTCTAACATACCTTTTACAGAACTACTGTCAATATTGGGCAAAAATATTTTTGTAACATTATTTTTAATAGCTCTTGCAATTACTTTGTTTCTGTCTTCATCAAAAGCAGAAAGATATATGTGTGCATGTGTATCAATAAAATTCATATTGCAAAATTAAGCATAAAAAAAGGGGCATAGCCCCCTTTTATATAATAAAATATTAAAGATTATACTAATCCCATATCTAACATTGAATCTGCAACTTTAACAAATCCACCAATATTAGCTCCTTTAACATAGTTAATATAGCCGTTTTCTTCTTTGCCATATTTAACACATGTTTTGTGAATATTTATCATAATATTGTGTAATCTTTCATCCACTTCTTCTCTTGTCCATGATAATCTCAATGAGTTTTGAGACATTTCAAGTCCTGATGTAGCAACTCCACCAGCATTTGAAGCTTTACCCGGAGAATAAAGAATTTTTGCATCTTGAAATATATTTATTGCTTCAATTGTACAAGGCATATTTGCACCTTCAGTTAAACATATATATTTATTTTTAATTATATTGTTAGCGTCATCAACATCAATTTCATTTTGAATAGCACAAGGCAATGCAATATCTGCATCAACTTCCCAAGGTCGCTTATTAGGAAAAAATTCTACATCGAATTTATCTGCATATGGTTTAATTATATCCTGATTTGAATATCTAAGTGCTAACATATAATCAATTTTTTCTCCACTTATTCCATCAGGGTCATATATATAACCATCAGGACCCGATAATGTAACAACTTTGCCTCCTAATTCAGTAGCTTTAGTTACTGCACCCCATGCAACATTTCCAAAACCAGATACTGTAATTATTTTATCTTTTATACTTTCTCCAATTGTTTTAAGCATTTCTTTTGCAAAATAAACAACCCCAAAACCTGTTGCTTCAGGACGAACTAAACTACCTCCCCAGTTACTACCTTTGCCGGTAAGTACACCTGTAAATTCATTTCTAAGTCTTTTGTATTGTCCAAATAAAAATCCTATCTCACGACCACCCACTCCGATATCACCGGCAGGAATGTCAGTATTGGGACCAATATGACGTTGTAACTCTGTCATAAAGCTTTGGCAAAATTTCATTACTTCGTTGTCTGATTTTCCTTTAGGGTTGAAATCAGAACCACCTTTACCACCACCCATAGGTAGTGTTGTTAGGCTATTTTTTAAAACTTGCTCGAAAGCTAAAAATTTTAACCCACTAAGGGTTACACTAGGATGAAAACGTAAGCCACCCTTGTAAGGCCCAATAGCACTATTCATCTCAATTCTATAACCTCTGTTTATTTCTACTTCTCCTTTGTCGTTTAACCAGGGAACTCTAAACATAATTACTCTTTCTGGTTCACAAATTCTTTCCAGAATTTTTGCTTCTTTATATTTAGGATTTTTTTCAATAAAAGGAATAATTGTTTCTACAACTTCCAATACTGCCTGATGAAATTCTTTTTCACCAGGATTTTTAGCTTCGATATAAGCCATGAATTTTTCTACTTGTGTGTTCATTTTATATATTTTTATTATTAATAATAAGTTTAAAAATTAATTTACAAATTTAATGCTTTTTTTTAAGTAGAATAATAGTTTTGTTGTATAACATAAGTGTTATATAACAATGTAAATTCATGAATTTAATGAAAAAAATATTGTGTAAAGTAATTTAGTTGATTATAAAATATACAAATAAATATTGGATTAAACAAAACCTTGGTCTAACATAGCATCGGCAACTTTAGCAAATCCTACAATATTAGCTCCTTTAACATAGTTGATATAGCCGCTTTCTTCTTTGCCATATTCAACGCATTTTTTATGTATATCAATCATAATATTGTGTAATCTTTCATCTACTTCCTCTCTTGTCCAGGATAATCTTAATGAATTTTGAGACATTTCAAGTCCTGATGTTGCAACTCCACCTGCATTTGCTGCTTTTCCCGGCCCATAAAGAATTTTATTGTTTTGGAAAACTTTTATAGCTTCTGGTGTTGAAGGCATATTGGCCCCTTCTGATACACAAATACAACCATTATCAACAAGATTTTTTGCATCATTTTCATCAATCTCGTTTTGAGTTGCTGATGGTAATGCTATATCACATTTAACTCCCCAAGGTCTTTCACCTTCTACATATGTGCAGCCATATTTTTCGGCATATTCTTTAATTCTACCTCTTTTTATAGTTTTAAGCTCAATTACAAAAGCTAGTTTTTCAGCATCAATTCCTTCTGTGTCGTGAATGTAACCAGATGAATCTGATAATGTAACAACTTTTCCGCCAAATTCTGTAGCTTTTTCAGTTGCATATTGAGCAACATTACCAGAACCAGAAACTGTAACAGTTTTTCCTTCAAAACTATCATTTCTTGTTTTAAGCATTTCTTTTGCGAAATATACCTGACCATATCCTGTAGCTTCCGGTCTAATTAAACTACCACCCCAGTTAGTGCCTTTGCCAGTAAGAGCACCGGTAAATTCATTCCTTAATCTTTTATATTGTCCAAATAAAAATCCTATTTCACGACCACCTACTCCTATATCACCGGCAGGAACATCAGTGTCAGGACCAATGTGGCGTTGTAATTCTGTCATAAAACTTTGGCAAAATTTCATTACTTCGTTATCTGATTTTCCTTTTGGGTTGAAATCAGAACCACCTTTACCTCCACCCATAGGTAGTGTTGTTAGGCTATTTTTAAAAACTTGCTCGAAAGCTAAGAATTTTAATATACTTAAGTTTACATTTGAATGAAGACGTAAACCTCCTTTATAAGGTCCAATAGCACTATTCATCTCAATTCTATAACCTCTGTTTATTTCTATTTCGCCAATATCGTTTAACCAGGGAACTCTAAACATAATAACTCTTTCGGGTTCACAAATTCTTTCCAGAATTTTAGCTTCTTTATATTTAGGATTTTTTTCAATATATGGAATAATAGTTTCTACAACTTCCATTACTGCCTGATGAAATTCTTTTTCTCCAGGATTTTTAGCTTCGATATAAGCCATGAATTTTTCTACTAGCGGATTCATTTTTTTTATTTTTATGATTAATAACTGATGTTACGCAGCAAATTTACTATTTTTGTGCGTAACATCAGTTATTAATAGAAATTACAGAAATACTTTTCTTGCCATCCATTGAAATAGTAAGAGGTTTATTGAATTTAATATGCTTAAAGTGTTTAGTCTCCTCTATAGTTTTTTGTTCGGCCAGCATTTCCCAATTAATAAAATCGGAAGTTGCTTTATGCTGAACAGTGAAATATCCTACATTCATTGATGTAACATTATGAAAAAAGTGTGAACCAAGTGAGGCATCAAGTGGAAATTCATCAAGACTAATTTCTACAATTACTTTTGCATTACTAATTTGAGGCCATAGCACAGGCACACCTATAAAACGATCTTGTGAGCCCCATCTACCGGGCCCAATAAGAATATATTTTTTATTTTCTTTTAGCATTTGCACATTGAGTTTGTCTAACTCATTTGCCATCTCAATTGTTTTAGTATTATCAAAATTTTCATTTTTCACATATATTACATCATCAATATCTTTTATTACTCCATTACCCATGCTTTTTTCTGAAAGGAGCAATAACTGTTTTTTTGCAATTTTATCAATGTCAATATTAAAATCATCGTCGTTACCAACCAGTGGTTTTATCTGTAAAAGATGAAATGCAGATAGTTTATCTTCGTTTAGCTCAATAGCAAATTCAATTTCGGCAGGTGCGCCAATAGATTCCTTTATAATCTCTAATACCGTACTAATGGTTTCAGCTAATGGAATGCAATTATATTTAAGAATATTTGCAAAATTTATAATACGAGGACCTACTATGCCTAAGCCAGGTACAATTCTATCATTATTATAATCGTAAACAGATGCACAATGGTGAAGGTTTTCGTGTTTTTCTGCTACCCCTATTTCTAATCTTGCTAATGCAGCATTCTGACCATCTAATAAATTAAAATCTTCCTTTTTTAAATCTATTGCTAAAAATTCTGTTTGTGAGTTTTTAATAAGTGCTTCGTTAGAATTTATTTCCGTTTTCGGATAAGATGGTGAAAATCTGTATGATTTTTCTCCTTCAACTACATAGGCTCCTAATCCAACAGCTGCAGTTGCAAATCCCTCTTCTGGTTTCATGTGCCCAATAGGATAATAGTTATGAGACTGGGCTGTACCACTTATATGTGGATAGAAATAATCCTCAAACTTATCTCCAACAACTTCCTGTATAATAATTGCCATTTTCTCTTCTTCAATCTTGTAGTTAACAGCTTCGAAATATGTTCTGGCATTTTTAGAATAAATAGATGCATAAACTAATTTAATTGCATCTGTTACATGTTTCATCCTAATTTCTAAACTAAAATTGTTGTTGGGTAATAAATATGTAGAGAAGATACCAGAGAATGGTTGCATTAAAGAATCTTCGAACAAACTAGATGACCTTACTGCAATAGGTTTTGTAAAATATTTTAATGCTATTTCCAGATTTTCTATTAAATGGTCTGATAGCTTAGCTTTAATAAAAGCTTTTTTAATTTTTTCTTCATCTTTTTCAATTAAAACGAGTTTATTTAGTTTATTATTTATCATAAACTCATCATATTCATCTGTCCCAATAATTGATGTTTTAGGTGATGTAATGTGAATATCGGGTATTAGTTTTGAAAAATAGAAATTACACATTAATGTATTAATAAATGCCAAACCTCTGCCTTTACCACCCAAGGCACCCGAAGAAAGTTTAACAATGGTACTTTCATCTGTTAATGCTGATTCATCAAACATAACCACTTTGCCAATATCTCTTTCGTTTTTATATTTTGTAATAGATTCTAAGATAAATGTCCTTATATCTTCAGGGTTTTCATAGTCTGAAACATATTTTTCATTAACTGCTTTGGCAATATGTATTTCCCCTCTTGCTATAAACCAAAAAGAAAAATGGAATTTAAGTGCATGATAGATTATAGATTCAACAGGTATTATTTCAAAAATACTGACAAATTCTTTTAGTGATTTTGCTATTGCAATTTCAATTCCATTACTATCGCAAAAAATAAAATTCCCAAAGCCTAAATACTTACTAATAAAATCTTTTATGTCTTGTGATAAACTGTCGGAATTTTTATTAATAAAGACAGAATTTAGTTCTTTTGCCTTTTTTTCATTATTACTGTCAGAAGATTGTAAGACTGTAGCAATATTAGGAGAATTTTCTTTTACATATTTTATAAGTTCAATACCTGCTGTATCGCATTGCTTTCCATTTTTTGGATAATGTACATCAGATATTACACACAATAAATTATCTTTATATTCTTCATATATTGATATTGCATCTTCAAAATTTGATACTAAAAGTATTTTTGGTCTGGCTCTTAATCTTAAAACTTTATATAAACCATCAGAAATAGTATCTTCCATCAATGATCTAGTTTGTTTTCTAATTGTATCGTAAAGTAGTGGGAGGTATCTTGAATAATATTTTGGTGAATCTTCTACTAAAAGAATTACTCTTACCATTCCAATACTTGTATCATTTTTGGCATTTACTTTGTCTTCAATATGTTTTACCATAGTATAGAAGATTTTAGAATCACCATTCCAGACAAAATGCATGTCTATTGACTCCAGCATATTTGGTTTTTCCGTCAATAAAGCAATATCAAGATTATTGTTTAGTAATAAGAAAATAGGTATATATGGATATCTTCTTTTAATTACCTTGCTTAATGCAATAGGAGTTCTTTTATTTAATCCCAGCATTATTACAACAAGGTCGTAATGTTTATCATTTAAATGCTCTAACACCTCTGTATTGTACGATACTCCTGTTATTCGGGGTGTGGATGTGAGATTTAAATGGTAATACTCTCCAAGTATGTTTTCAGAAAATCTTCCTTCTTGCTCAAAGATATATGTATCATATAAATTAGCAACAAGTAGTATTTCCTTAACTTTAAATCGCATTAAATCGTGAAAAATATCACGGTCGGTATTACACTTATATAATAATTTCTTAAATAATTTAGGACTGTCTATTATTGAATCTAAATCTATTTCATCATCGATCTTTTTTGGTTTATCTTTTGTAATCTCAATTTCTGTTTGCTGATTAATATATCTTGAGATTATCTTAACAAGATTATTTACTGTATCTCTTCCCTCGTACAAAAAGGGTTCTACGCCCGATTCCTCAAATTCTTTTGTGTAAAATACCTCTATTTTGCCAATTTTCTTATCAATAGTTTCAAAGCCATGAGCCATACTTCGTGTATCGGGTTGAAAATTATTTGAATCAAAAGTTTTACCATCATAAGTTATTCTAACAGCAGTATATTGTGGATAAGGCCATGCATCAGGCATTATCAGAGCAATATGTTTTAATGTCTCATCAATTGATTTTCCTTCATTAATAATACTTGCAGTTTTATTAATACATATAAGCTCATTATTATCGGAATTAAATTTTTGAATATTTGGGTCGCTTTTAGATTTGTCAATCATAAGTTTAATTTTCTCAAATTATTTTAATTCAAAGGAAATTTAAGGGGATAAAAATACTAAATAAATAATTAAAACGCAATTGACATTTTTATCCTCGAAATATCGATTATGAAACTCTGAAGAAACTATCACGAAAATAGAACGCTATATCACGAAAGGGTAATAAAGATTATTTTATAATGCCATATACTTTCCCCAATATCGCAAGTCTGTGCTTGTGATTAATGGAAAATGCCGAGACCACCCCGAGTACTTGGGGCGGTAGTTGGTGTTACCTGTAAGCGAAAAACGAAAAAAAGCAGATTGGCCTGATTTTAAACGGAAAAATGATTAGTTAGAAAATTGCTGATGACTCAAGAAGCAATGAAACAATTGAAAAATTTATTTTATTAAGCCATAAACTTTTCCCGGCAAACTCTTTACAATACCATTAAATTCTAAATTTAAAAGCAAAGCAGAAATTTTGCTTATTGATAATTCGGTTTTAATTCTAATTATATCAATATTTAGTTTGTCATCTTTTTTCAATAAATTAACAATAGTTTTTTCTTCTGTAGAAAGCTCATTAAATATTTTTGTTTGAATTGCTTTTGGTTTTTTATTTTGTTCCCATCCCAAAATATATTCAAGGTCTGCAACAGATTCTATTAATGCTGCTTTATGTGATTTTATGAGCCTGTTACAACCTTCTGAATATTTATTATTTATATTTCCCGGAAACGCAAATACATCTCTGTTATATGAATTTGCAATATCGGCTGTAATTAAAGCCCCTCCTTTTTTTGCAGATTCTACAACAATAGTTGCATCAGACATTCCTGCAATTATTCTGTTTCTTCTTACAAAATTACCTTTATCGTTTTTTGAATTAGATTTAAATTCAGTAAGTAATCCTCCATTTTTAATAATATCTTTAGCAACACTGCTATGTGCAACCGGATATATTAAATTTAAACCATGTCCTAAAACTGCTATGGTTTTAAAATTGTTATTTAATGCAGATTTGTGTGCCTGAACATCTATGCCGTATGCCAAGCCGCTAACAATTACCGGATTATGTCCTCTTGCATTTATGTCTGTAATCAGCTTATCACATATTGACTTCCCGTAATCTGTTGCTTTTCTTGTTCCAATAATGCTTATTATTTTAGAGTTATTTAAATCGACGTCTCCTTTCATGTATAATAAAATAGGTGAATCATAACACTCTTTTAACCTGTTTGGATAATCTTTATCTAAAAAGAAGTATGTTTTTAAATTATATTTATTAATAAATTCTATTTCTCTTTTAGCTTCTTCAATAACATTATTTTTAATAATAATTTTGGCAAGCGTTTCACCTATGCCCGGAATTTTAACCAATATTCTTTTCTTTTCTTTAAATACTCCCTCTAAACTCCCAACATAAGCAATTAACTTTTTTGCGTTTACAGGACCTATTTTAGGAATGAAACTAATGGCTATTTTATATAATAACTGATTATCCACTTAAATTATATTTACGGCAAATCTAAAATATTTTTCCTAATTTTAAACCCTCTTTTAAAATTTAAAAAATATTATAATATGTCTATAATATCTGAAAAAGAAATTAGCGAAAAAGGATTAATTTCAATTGCCGAAAAAATGGCAATAGCTGCTCGAACAGCTCCAAAAGGACGCGGGTATAATAATATTGAAATTAAACTCGTAACAGGAAAAGATATTAAGAAAATATCTGATAAAATGAAAGAAATTGGGGATGAAAAAGAACAAGCATTCTTTATTCGTGATGCAGAAAATATTCTTTTATCGCCTGTTATATTTCTTATTGCGGTGAAAGTAAATGCTGTAGATTTGAATTGTGGCTTATGCGGTTTTAAAGATTGCAATGCCAAAAATAAATTTAAAGAAGTGCCATGTGCGTTCAATACAATTGACATTGGAATAGCTTTAGGTTCCGCAGTTGGTATCGCATCAAATCACAGGGTTGATAATCGTATAATGTACACTATTGGGCAAGCGGTTGATTCTTTAAATATTTTTGATGAAGAGTTTAAAATAATTTTTGGAGTTCCTTTAACAGCAACATCTAAAAGCCCATTTTTTGACAGAAAATAATAAGATGTATTCTCTTTACATTGCAACAAAAATATTTGATTTATTTAATAACAGTAGCCAAAATGAATATCAAATATCGAATGCTAAATAACAAAGTAAAAAATGATTGAATAATTGATAAATTTTGTAACATATATTATTATTTTTGCCAAAAAACAGAAACAACTTTAACATTTTTCATTTAACATTCTACATTTAATATTTAAATGTTGAATTAATAAAAACATACTTTAATATATATATGTAAAATTTAATATTTTATAAATGTTTATCCTGTAACGAAGTGTAAAATCGGGGCAACAAATTTGAAAGCACCTTTATAATGCAAATTAAGATACTATTTATCGATTCTATACACAATGTGCTAATAAAAAAATTAGTAACAGCAAATTTTATTTGCGATTACAAACCAACTATTCTCTTACAAGAGATTGAAAATATTATTGCAAATTATGATGGTATTATTTTGCGTAATAAAATAATAATTGATAAAAATATAATTGATAGAGCTGTTAAATTAAAATTTATTGGAAGAGTTGGTTCCGGGCTTGAAAATATTGATGTTGCTTATGCTTCTGAAAAAAAAATAAAGTGTTTTAATTCACCTGAAGGTAATTGCAATGCTGTTGGTGAACATGCCATTGGAATGCTTTTATCTTTATTTCATAATATAAATATTTCAAATTATGAACTTAGATCAGGAATTTGGAACAGGGAAAAAAACAGAGGAATTGAACTTAATAATATAACAATAGGCATTATTGGTTATGGAAATACAGGCTCGGCATTTGCTAAAAAATTAAAAGGATTTAATGTTAAAATATTAGCTTACGATAAATATAAAAGTAATTATACTTCTGAAAATGTAATTGAAACAAACATGGAAGACATATTTAATAATTCCGATATTTTAAGCTTACATATTCCATTAACTAATGAAAATGAATATCTTGTAAATGATGAATTTATAAATAAGTTTAAAAATAATATTTACATTATTAATACTTCAAGGGGCAAAGTTATTGATACTTCAGATTTGATTAAAAATCTAAAAACAAATAAAGTTAAGGGAGCTTGCCTTGATGTTATGGAATATGAAAGTCATACCTTTGAGAACCTATTCAATAATAAAAACTCTGAAGATTTTAATTATTTATGTAAGGCAAATAATGTTATACTAACACCACATATTGCGGGTTTAACAAAAGAATCGAAATATAAAACGGCTGCTGTATTAGCTGAGAAAATAATTGAAAATTATAATTCTATTTTGTAATAACCAGTTTTTTTGTTTGAGAAAAATTATCAGTTTCTAATTTGTAAAAATAAATTCCCTGCATAATTTTATTTTCAATGTTATAAGAAATTATTGTTTCTCCTTTTATAAGTTTTTCATCACAAATATCTGCTACTTTTCTGCCCTGTATATCAAATAATGATATTTTTATATTTTGATATTTATTTAATGACATATAGAAATTTACTGAACAATTAGCAGGGTTGGGATAAACAATAATTTGTGGTTTTTCAGTAATATTATTTATTAAATCTAAAAATAACGAATCTGCCGTACCGGGTGAGCCATGTGCAAGTTCACTTGCTTCCCAACTGCTTGCAATTGAATTATTCAAATATGGCAATTTTAATACAAGTGTTGGTCCGTTGCCATCGGGTTCAGTAGGCCATGGAAAACTGTCGTCGTATGGGACATAATCAGTTAAAACACCATTGAAATCGTATAATTTTATTAGCTCACCTGCACCACTCAATCCAAAATCCATATTTCCAATAATATTATTTATGTTTGGATAAAACAATCTAAATTTACTAGTATCTCTGCACAATACAATATAATCATCTACTTGTAATATAAATCCCAGAGGGAATTCAAATGTATTACCACCACCATCTTCAAATATCCAATTGCCCATGTAAATGTCAACTAAAGATGCGTTGTAAAATTCAACCCAGTCGTCAGTATCAAATGATGCTGATGAATTATAATTTATTTCGTTTATAACAATGCTTGTATCAGCAGGAAGTGTTAGTGGTTGAAATAATGCGGTTAAACTAACATTTGTATCCGGATAAATTGTTATATAAGAAGTATCTTCTAAAGAACCTATCCAACCAATAAATTCATATCCCGGTTTTGCAATAGCCTCAATAGTATTTGCCATTTCAGAATAATAATCACCTGTCCAGGGAAAATTAGAAAGTGTAATTGTGTTTAAATTTATAATTCCTGCATCTTCCGGGATACAAGTTAAATCTAAATTAATCATTTCATTTAATGAATATTGGAGTTTAATGTGTTCCCTTACAAAACCCCTCCTTGCTGTATTATAGGTTCTTAATGCCTGAACCGCAGTTTGCCAATTAGAAAAAGAGCTTCCCCATTTTGTAACATATTGTGGTATTTCAGGAACTAAATAATTTTCCAGTGAATCTATAATAGTATTTATAGAATCGGGTGAAAAATATGAATTTAATAGATCTGAAAACCTAACAATAAAATATTCTTTAAATTCCGGATACTCAAGTAAACCACGAATAAGTCTTGTATTTAAACCTCCCCATGGTCTATCTCCAGGCAATGTTCCTGTTCCCCAGTCTAAAGTATTCCAATTTGGATCACTGGCATTTCCTGTTGGTGTAGGAAATGGCATTCCTAAACCATGGTCAACATCCCATAAAATCCAGCCAAATTTGGCACCAAGTGTATCAGGTTTCCATAATTTAATATTGTTTGACAACCAATCATAATTTCCAAAATATACTTCAGTTATCCAATAATCTGCAAAATCTTTAACATGAACTCTTGATTCAAGAAAATTATAATTTGCAGGTATACTTATATCAGCAGTATCAGCAAAAGTTCTAACTATATTATAATCATTCCAATCTCCTTCAATAATATCATGATTAGTAGTTGGATTTGAAACGCCAAAACATCTTTCCAATATATCCATAGGCAAGTCACTATCATAGCCATGAGTACCTTCAATATAATATCTGTCAATTCTTTCTCTAATATTATATATGGCATGATAATTACCATTAATATATACATTTACCGGCTGATATCCACAAGTGCTTGTTGTAGAATTACTTCTAATAATTGCTGTGTTTATAACTCCATCACGCATATGGGCTCTGCTTCCATAAAATAATCCATCGTTACCTGCATTACGAAACACAAGTCTTTTAAAATAATCAGTTTCTTTATTGTCAAATATTTTATAATTAATTTCTTTATCTCCATACATTGTTCGTGCATGTAACCTAAAACTTTCCTGAGCCTGAGAAATTTTTCCATGCGATTGTGTTCCTCCATCAATAGAAAATCCAAGACTTCCATCTTCCTCAAAATATTCAACATGCACTGAAACATCAACATTAAATCCCCAAATATCTGAAGTACTTGAAGAAACTGATAAAACGGGTATTGTTGAAGAAACATTCATAAAATATGTATGAGTAACAACTCTACTAGGTACACACGAAGATTTATATGCTATTGCTCTAATAATTTTTGTATTATCAATAAAAATCGGTATAATGTATACAGCAGATGTTTGATTTGGTGTAGAACCGTCTGTAGTATAATAAATTGTTGCACCTAATGTATCAACATCTAATGTTATTGAAAAAGTATCGTTATAAAAACCTCCTGATAACGAAAAATTTGGATTCGGTACAATATTGAGCATTCCTGTTGTAATATTTGAAGCTCCGGGAGTAGGTGTATCGAAAAAATTCCAGTTAACACCTCCATCGGGTTGTCTTCCTTTTGAAATATTATAAACCTGTGTGCCAAAAATTTCCTGATCAATTAAAACAATACTATCGGGTGTAAAAATTCCTATTTCTTCACCTGTATCCTCAAGTTTAAATCCAAGGTGGTCAACTCCCTGACCCGTATCGTCATCTGCCCATAAAATTAAATAACCACCAGCAGGTATTATTAGTGAAGAGGGTATTTCCCATTCTGTAGAATCCGATAAATCATCTGTGAAAAATACACCTTGTAAATCAATAGGAAGTGTTCCATAATTATATAATTCTATCCAATCATCATATTCACCTGCACTATCCTGATTAATTGTGCCATTAACAGCAAGAAATTCATTAATTTTTAATGTATAAATAACAGCTTTTGTTGATTTACCACTTTTCACAGAATTCATACCTGTTGTATCAATCCCCAGTTCTGTATCATAGCCATAAGGATAACTTTCTGTCTCAACCTGTGAATAAGACACATTCAATGTACAAATAAGTATTATTAAAGCTTTATATGATTGTGTAATTATATTTTTCATTTTTTGTCGTCTATTATTATAGACTCATATTAATATAAAAGGTTGCTTTAAAATTCATGTGTTAAATTAATTCAATATTACTTTTTTAAATATAACACAATCCTCTTTTATTAGACGAATAAAATAAATACCTTTTGAATTATTGCCTAGATCTATTTTATAAGCTTTAAAGTTTTGAATGCCTTGAAGGGTTTTTATTGTTTTACCTGTAATATCAATAATTTCTATATTTTTAATGTTTTGTCCCTCAATTAAAAATATTCCTGTAGTAGGATTTGGATATATTTTAATATCAATATTTTCTAAAATTTCATTAGATACTGAAGAAGTATCATAATATTCAAAAGCACCTATATCAATAAAATTTCCGTTTGTATCAAGTGGGTCACTAGGATCTCCTGCATTAATACATATTGAGCCTGCAAAAAGGTGAAAATCAAGATTTGCTGTATCTACAAAATTAGGATATCCAACAATATTTCCAACTCCTACCATTGTATCAATTTCAGAACAAGAATAAGTGACTTCAACATAAGATGTAGGCTGAACTGCAATAGAACAAAAATCCGGGTTCGAAAAAATTGTATTTCTAATGTAAGCTGTTCCGCCAGAATTTGATGTACCTCCATGATAACATTGAATGCCAAAATAGGTTTTATATACAGTATTATTATATGCAGTCAATACTGCTCCAGTATGTGTTTGCATTCCCCCAGTCCCTTCATACATCACATTTCTGTAAACTGATGCTACTGAACTTTCACCAAGGCTAACTCCATAATCATTATTTTCAAAGTAATTATGATGAATTGAAACATTTGTTGCTCCCGTTCCAATATCAATTGCATCATCATTCCAATTTGTAAATCTATTATTGTAGAATAATCCATAATTAATACCATCTGCATCAATACAATCAATTTTAGCAGTATTTTTTATACCAGCAAAATTACAATCATTCACGACTACAGTATCCGCATAGTGTATAGCTACTACATCTCCACCTGTAACACTATCACAACGAGAATTATCCATTCTAATTTCACCATAATTTGCAGATAAAATTTGAGTTGCATGTTTAATTACACAATAAGAAATATTAATATTTGCATGATCACCTGATATCCTACTCCATTTTGTAGTATTGTTTAACAGATGAATACTATCATTAATCTCTCCATTAAAATTGAGATTTGCATAACTAACAATAATTGAAGCATTATTTTCAATATAAATAATTGTACCTGGTTCAACATCAAATGTAGCACCTGAATTTATTGTTATACTTGTACTCATAAGATATGGAGACAAGCTGCTTTGCAATACTGTATCGCTTGAAAAAGTTCCACTTAATGGGGTTTGAGCAAAGTTGCTTAAAAATAAAAACTGAAAAATTAATATGTATAAAAGGTTTTTATTCATGGCTGAAAATTATTTTTTTATGATAAACATTATTATTTATTAATACTTTAATAAGGTATAAACCGCTTTTCATACTATTATCGGGATTCCATTCAAAAATAAATTTATTATCAAAAATTGAAACAGGTTTTGTTAAAGTTTTGATTTTGGTTCCTGCAATATTATATATATCAATTATCGGCAATATTTTATCTTTTGTGTTGATTTGAATATAGGCAGTTTGATTAAATGGGTTTGGAAAAACATTTAAACTTAACTCATTCTTGCTTTGTTCTACAACACTCAATATTCTATTTTGTTCACAGGGTGTTCCATAATATCCTGAATTTGCAATCCAGCTAGTATATAAAGCATTATTAAGATATGGATACATTAGTTCTAGAGTAGGACCAAAACCGTTGGCATCTGTGGGCCATGGAGTATATGAAAAATATGCAACATAATCAACCAAAGTATTAGTATCATCAAAAAGCCGAACAACATCAGAAGTTGATCCATAACCAAATATAAAATCACCTGTATAATCAGTAACTTGTGGGTTTAATGCAATAAAACTCATAGTATCCTTGCATACTATTAAATAGCCATAATTGTCAATAAATGTATTAAGAGGAAATGTGAAAATATTTAAATCGTTATCGTCTTTTAATACCCAATTGCTTAAATCTACTACTTGTGAATTTGGATTGTATAACTCTATCCAATCTTTTGTATCAAATATAATAGATGAATTATAATTTATTTCATTTATTACCAGTGGTTGTAGTTGAGCAGTATCTATAATAAAGTATGCCGTAAGATTATATGTGTTTGTTAAATTTATAGTAATAAAAGACGTATCTGATAGAGTTGTATCACTCCATCCTGCAAAAATGTATCCCGGATTTGGAATTGCAGTAATGTCAATGGGTACATCTTCAAAATATATTCCTGTCCATGGAAAATATCTAACATCAATTGTATTTACATGAATATAACCTTGCCCTACAGTATCTAGTATAATAGTTTGCTGAGCAGGTAAAACAAAATAACTTAAAATTTGACTTCTTACTGTTGCCGGTCTTGAATTTAAAAAACTTCCTATTGTTGCAACCCTGCTTAGCCATGTTGCATAGCTTGCACCCCAGCGTGCTGTTTCGTTAGTCATTTCAGGGTCAATAATGTAGGCAAGAGAGTCAAGATGAAAATTTGATGTATCGGGCAAAAATAAAGTATTAAGCAGATCCGCTGTTCTGTTTATCAGTTTTCTCTTAAATATATTGTTTTTTATAAGTTCTTTAGGCATAAAATTACTCCACTTTTCATTATAAGTGTATTGGTATTCTGTAAAACCGTTCCATGTAAGCGTTTTGTATGCCTGATCAGTATCCCACATTGTCCATCTCCATTTGGCATTTGCTTGTTTTTCTTTAAAAGCAAAACAACCCCACGTCCAACTTCTATATTGACTACAATGAACAAATGCCAATAAATTTATGAAATTATCCATATCAATAAAATCGGCTGCATCGTAGTAAGTTTGGTCTAAAGTAAAATCATTGGTACTAAAAAAACTTGTTAAAGTTTGCCAATCGTTAAAATCACCCCATTTTAATACTGCACCTGTTTTGGTATATCTAATAAGGTCAAAATCGGAATAACCGGTATGGTCTTCTATAAAATATTCGTTTATACTTTCACGCACATTATATACTCCCCAAAAACTATTGTTTAAATAAAGAACAGACCACTCGCTTAATGATGCTAATCCTCCACTTAATCGGTATAAATCACTTGACAAAGGATCTCTTAAAAGTGTACCACTTGATGTGGAAACATCGTCATCATATCCTGCACGCAGTACAATATTTTTAAATGAATTAATACCAGAAAAAGTAAATAAAGGATAATTTAAATGTGTATCTCCATATCCTCCCTTATAAAATTCGCGAAACGATTTTTTTGCCATTCCAACTGAATTACCGCCTTGAATCCTTAATCCTGAATATAATGAAAAACTAAGAGTATCATTTACAAAATATCTGTTCATTACTTCTCTCTCCCATTTGGAGGTAGTTCCCCAAGGATTATCGTACAATCCTGATGAACCCCATAAATTAGCATGGTCTGTTAATATTGCCCAAACAGGTAATTGATGATTAACATTAATGTAATAAATTGAACTTGCCGGTTTACTATTTATATATCCATTTCTTATTGAAACGGCATGTATTACTGTAGTTGATGAAATGCTAATAGGTCCAGTGTACATAGTAGAAACTGTTGTTGGCAATGTGTTATCTAATGTGTAGTAAATTGTATCGTTGGTAATGTTTGGTATAAGTTCAACACTTGTTGTTGATATGAAAAATCCTGACTGTAAAGCAAAATCAGGTGGTATAGCTATGCCAATATACGCTTGTGTATTATTTGTGCTATTAGGAGTAGGAATATCAAAATACATAAAATTACCTGTTCCATTTGGATATCTTCCCATTGATATGTCGGCATCTTGAGCAGTATATGTTAAAGAATCAAGCATTATTCCCGATGTGTTGGATAAGAATATTTGTTCACCTAATGCACTTAATGAAAAATTTGTATGATATAATGTGTCGTAATTATCTGCCCATAAGAGTAAAAAATCTCCTGCAGGAATAATTGTTCCGGCAGGAACCTGCCATTTAAGTGGTATTAATGAATTATCGGATAAATAATAACCGGAAATATCAACATCAGTAACTCCATTGTTATATAATTCTATCCAATCAGAATATTCTGCAAATAACGGGTCAGCATTTGTATAAATGTTTGATGCCATAAACTCATTTATTACTATCTGGCTATAAGTTATTGTATTAAGTAACAAAAAGAAAAATAATAGAAATAGAGTTCTTTTCATATTGTTATTATATTTATTAATTACAAAAATAGTAAATTTTGTTGCTTATTTATTATTTTTTTGATGATATGTATTAATAAGACTATATATTAGCCAAAAAGGTTGCTTTATGATTTTTATTTATGTGAAACAAGGTTTAACATAGCCAATATTTCAATTAAAAACTAAATTTTATACAGATAAAAAATTCTTTGTGTTTACTTACTGCTAATTTTTGCCTAATATTATTAATTTTGTTGCTATGATAATTGAAACAATTTTGACAATATTATATACATTTATTATTGTTGTAATAATCAATAAAGTCCACTTTTTTAAGATAAATGGAGTAAATACCAAAATATTATCAGGAATATTCATTTTAAAAGTATTAAGCGGTACTGCAATGTTACTTATTTTCACTTTTTATTATACAGATCATTCTTCTTCAGATATTTTCAAATATTTTTCAGATGGCAATATTTTATTTAGTGCCATATATCAAAATCCACTTGATTATTTAAGAATGTTAACTGGTATTGATGCCAATAGTGAACATTTACGAGAATATTATACAAGTATGAACTTTTGGTTTAAGGATTTCAATTACGAGCTTTATAATGATAATCGTACTATTATACGTTTAAATGCGTTTTTTCGCTTGTTTTCATTTGGTTATTTAAATGTACATAACGTTTTTATGTCCTTTCTTTCTTTCACAGGGTTTGTGGCTATATATAAGGTTTTTATAAAATATTTTAAACATAAAAAATATTTATTGCTTATAGCAATATTTTTATCTCCATCGGTTTTATTTTGGTCATCCGGTGCGTTGAAAGAAGGAATTGTAGTATTTTCTTTAGGAATTTTATTTTATAGTTTTTACAACATTATTACCAAAAACATAAGGACTATATATATTATAGGAATTGTTGTTGGTACATTCTTACTTTTTATGTCAAAATTTTATGTCTTAGTAGCTGCTTTACCGGGATTAATGTTCTTAATATGGTATTATTTTTCAAAGAAAAAGAAATATACGTTTATTAAATTCATAACAATTCACTTATTAATTATTTCAATGGCTTTTTTCAGTAAATATATTATCTCAGAGTACGATTTTCCTAAAATAATGAGCCAAAAGCAACATGATTTTGTAAATATGGTAGAAGAAACAAATAATACCGGAAGCTATATAAAAATACCCGAATTACAACCTACGGCAGTTAGTTTAATAAAAAATTCACCGGGAGCTTTTTTAAACACTTTTGCAAGACCTCATATTTTTGAAATTCATAATATGGTTAGTATTCTCGCTGCATTCGAAAATTTAATTATTTTAATTTTACTTATCTTAAGTTTGGTGTTCTATAACAAAAACGATGTTAAAATAAACATAGGTTTACTTCTATTCTGTTTATCATTTACATTAATACTATTTACTTTAAGTGGCCTAATTACACCAGTGCTTGGTGCTTTGGTAAGGTATAAAATACCTGCATTACCATTTTTAATTATTATTTTTGTAGTTTTAATAGATGTAAAAAAAATAGAATTAATATTTAAAAAAAAACATAATGAATAAAATAGCGTTGATAACCGGAGCAACTTCTGGAATTGGAAAAGCTGTTGCTTTAAAATTAGCAGAAAATGGTTTTGATGTAATTATTACCGGAAGACGAGTTAAAAGATTAAACGAATTAGAGAAAAAAATTATTAGCAAATATAATGTTAAAGCTTTATCACTTAATTTTGATGTAAGAAAAAAAGAAGAAGTTTTTAATGCTATTGATAATCTCCCAAAAAAATGGACAGATATAGATATACTTGTTAATAATGCGGGTTTAGCATTAGGTATGGGTACATTTGATAAAGGAAATATAGATGATTGGGAGCAAATGATCGACACAAATATTAAAGGGCTTTTATATATTTCGAGAAAAATATCTCCAGGTATGATTGAAAAAGGAAGAGGGCATATAATAAATATTGGTTCTATCGCAGGTAAAGAGGTTTATCCAAGTGGTAACGTATATTGTTCTACAAAACATGCAGTTGACGCCATTACAAAAGCAATGAGACTTGATTTTGTTGAATATGGAATTAAGGTTACGCAAATTGCTCCAGGTATGGTTAATACCGAATTTTCGCAAGTAAGATACAATGGTGATAAAGAAAAAGCTGATAAAGTTTATGAAGGTCTTACACCTTTATATGCCGAAGATATTGCAGATGCAGTATTGTTTGCTATAACACGTCCAAAACATGTAAATATAAATGATATGCTAATTATGGCAACTGCACAAGCCAATTCAAATAAAACCTATAAATCTTAAGATATGTATTCTCATACTCAGCTACTAGATTTTACAAAACAACTTTTTATAAAGATTGGTTGTCCTGAAAATGATGCTAAAATTGTAGCCAACGTATTAGTGGAAGCTGAATTACGCGGAATCCCTTCTCATGGCATGGTTAGAATATTAGATTATATTGGATTATATGAAAAAAAAAGGATTAATGTAAGTCCAAATGTAAAAATTGTTCACGAAACACCAAGTACTGCTGTAGTTGACGGGGATAATTCCTTTGGAATGATAACAGCTAAACATTCAATGGAAATTGCTATTGAAAAAGCAGAAAAAGTCGGAACAGGATGGGTATCATCACGAAATTCAAATCATTATGGAATTGCTGGCTATTATGCCATGATGGCTTTAAAACACGATATGATTGGTATAAGCATGACAAATGCTAATCCTTTGGTTGCACCAACTTGGTCAACAAGTCGATTACTTGGTACAAATCCAATTGCGGTGGCAATTCCGGCTAATAAGCAAGCTCCTTTTATTGCAGATTTTGCTACAACGCCTATAGCACGTGGGAAACTGGCTATAAAAGCAAAACTTGAAAAAAATGTTCAACATGGATTTGTTCAGGATAAAGAAGGTATTGCATCAACTAATCCTGATATTTTAAAAGAAGGTGGTGCAATTCTTCCATTAGGAAGCGATTATGAACACGGAAGTCATAAAGGTTATTGTATGGGTTCAATAGTTGATATATTTTCATCTGTTTTATCGGGAGCTAATTTCGGACCATTTGTCCCTCCACAAGTACCTTATTTACCTCTGCTTGATAGAAAAACAGGAGAAGGTTTAGGTCATTTTTTTGGAGCAATGCGAATTGATGCTTTTCAGCCTAAAACAGAGTTTAAAGAAAAAATTGATGAGTGGATAAAAACTTTTAGAAATGCTGACAAAATAAAAGGGCAATCTGAAGTATTAATTCCAGGTGATCCTGAACGAAAATCAAAAGAAATTAAACTCAAAAAAGGAATAGAATTAATACCATCTGTTAAAAATGATATTAGAGCTATAGGAAAAAAATATGGTGTTAATTTTGATTGATATTTTTATCAAGCTCACTCCAAATTAAAGATGCTGCTCCCAATATAGCTGCATTTGAATTCTCAATTTGAGAATGTAAAAGTTTAACTTTATTTTTATATATAGCAAGAAGATAATGTTCCATCCACTTTTTAGTAGGTTTAAAAATTAAATCTCCTGCTTTTGATAAACCACCATGCAGAAAAATAGCTTCAGGGTTTGTATGTGCAATTGTATCAGCAAGTTTTAACCCTAAAATTTTGCCAGTGTATTCAAATGCTTCAAGTGCTATTTTATCCCCTTTTTTGGCTGCAATTTCAATATCTATAGCTGAGATATTATTGCTCTTTTTATTACGTAATATGCTTGGAGTATTATTAGTGTTAATTAATTCTAATACAGTGCGTTTTATTCCTGTTGCTGATGCGTAGGTTTCTAAACATCCTTTTTTGCCACAACTACATGTTCTACCATTGGTATCAACTATTGTATGCCCTATTTCTCCTGCTAAACCATTATGTCCAAAAACAATATTACCATTAACAACAATTCCACTTCCTAAACCGGTACCAAGTGTTATAACAATAAAATCTTTCATATTTATTGCACCACCATAAATCATTTCGCCATTTGCTGCCGCATTTGCATCATTTGTTAGAATTATTGGTATATCATAATATTTTTTAAAAAATTCAGTAATATGCAGTACCCCTTTCCAATTTAAATTGGGAGCAAATTCAATTGTTCCGCTATAATAATTGCCATTAGGTGCTCCAATACCAATGCCTATAATATTATATTTATTCTCAATTTTTTTTTTGCTTTTTTCAATTTCTTGATACAATTTTTCTATAAAAATTTCAAAAGTATCTTGTTTATTTGTTGAAAAACTATTTTTAACAAAGCAATTTCCTTCTTTATCAAAAATACCATAATCTGTGTTTGTACCACCAATATCAATCCCTACAACAAGTTTTTCCATGGATAATAAGATTATATTATAGATAATCTGTTATAATTTCTAGTTTTATTCCTCGCGAACCTTTTAATAATATGAAACTATTAAATAGTTTCTCTTTTTTAATATATTCAATTAATTCAATAGTATTTTTAAAAAACGTATATTTAAATTGTTTTGAAAATTTATTAAAAATTTCTCCAACAAGGAATACTTTTTTAAAGTCCAGTTTTT
Source organism: uncultured Bacteroidales bacterium (assembly GCA_964435855.1). GTDB lineage: Bacteria > Bacteroidota > Bacteroidia > Bacteroidales > CAYTAU01 > CAYTAU01. The sequence continues at coordinate 85,463 of CAYTAU010000003.1, forward strand.
TAATTTCATTTAGGGTAATGTAATGTTCATCTTTAGATGCTTCTCCAAGTTCAAACATATCACCAATTATTAATATTTTTTCTTTATCACTCTTAAGTTCATGAAAGTTTTCAATGGCAAGTTTCATACTAGAGGGATTTGCATTATATGCATCTAATAATATTATGTTTTGTTTAGTATTTATAATTTGAGAGCGATTATTTGTGGAAACATAATTTTCTATGGCATTTTTAATTTTGTTATCTTCTACTCCAAAATAAGAACCAATACAAATTGATGCCAACAGGTTCTCAAAATTATATTTACCAATTAGTTTTGATTGAATAATCCTTTCATTATTAATATATTTTTTCTTTTTCTCCCATTTAAATTTAATATATGGATTTATTTCAACAATATTTCCTGTAAAATCCGTATTTCCACTAATACTATATGTAATTACAGTATAAACATCACAAATATTTTTCAATAATGTATTATCAGAATTTAAAAATACCTTACCATTGTTGAGGCTTAAATAATCGTATAATTCTCTTTTTGCATCAATAACACCTTTCGTAGAACCAAACCCCTCTATATGAGCTTTACCGATATTTGTAATTATTCCGTAGTTTGGTTCAGTAATAGCACATAAATCCTTGATTTCTCCTTTATGATTTGCACCCATTTCAATAATACCGTAATCCAGGGTTTTATTAAATGAAAGTATAGTTAATGGGACTCCTATATCATTGTTGTAATTCCCTTTTGTATATCCGACATTATATTTTTCAGATAAAATTGATGCTATTAACTCCTTGGTTGTTGTTTTTCCATTAGTTCCGGTAATAGCTATTATTGGAATATTAATTTTATTTCTATGATAATTGGCTAATTGTTGTAAGGTTTCTAATGAGTTTTTCACATAAAATATATTGTTATGTTTACTTAACTCAATATCATCAACGATAGCAAATGAAGCTCCCTTTTTTAATGATTCTAATGCAAATTTATTGCCATCAAAATTATTACCTTTAATACCAATAAACAGATTGTTTTTTTTAATAGTTCTTGTATCTATAGAAACACCCTTACTTTTAAGAAAATTATCATATAGTTTTACAATATCCATTTTTAAAAATAAAAAAAACCCCAATAAAATGGGGTTTAATATAAACACAATAATTAAATATTAATACTCTGAAGTTTGAGCACCAACACGATGCATTGCACATCTAAATCCAAGGTCATCACGTCTTTGTTCTTGATCTAAGTATCTTCTAGCACCTGGTGATAACCAATAAGCTCTATCTTTCCATCCTCCACCTTTATAAACTCTAATTCTATTATTTACCATTGATTGTTGATTTCTTTGACCTCTAAAATTATTAGCTTGATTTTGCCAAGTTCCTTTGCCTTTACCTTGGTTATACATTCTACTAGAATTTGTATTATCTCTATCTAGATTACCAGTTCCATCAAAATCTAAACTTGATTCATAATCTCCATCTAAAAAATTGATATTATCAGCAGTATTATAATTTCTTCTATCAAATGCCTCTTCATCTGTAATATCTCTATAGCTGATTTTTCCTAAACTGTCTTTTTCAGCAATAGCACCTTCTTCATCTCTTTCTTGAGTTGTATATACATTTCCTCTGAAAGGTCTGAATTCGTCCATATCTTCAAACATCATTTTTCTATACACATCCATTACCCATTCATTAACATTCCCAGCCATACCATACAAGCCATAATCGTTTGGCCATAATGCATCAACCGGTGATGTAATATCATATTTATCATTTAAAGCTCCTGCTGTACCCATATAATCTCCACGACCTCTAACAGCATTGGCACGTATTTGTCCTATTTCATCATTCCTAAATCCACTTCTGTCATCAATTCTTATATAATGTCCGTTCCATGGATAAATTCTTTGTTCATAAACTCGTTCTTCAGCTAACATATTTCCAATATATCCTAATGCTGCAAATTCCCATTCTGCTTCAGTTGGAAGTCTGTATTTGGGTAAGAAAATACCATCTTCCATTCGAACTTTACGATATTCATTGTTTGGATCATAATCAGGCATTTGATCTCTAACAAGTCCTTCATATTGTCCGGCAAGATATGCTTCAGTGTTAAAATTCTCTTCACCAGATTGCCCTGTTCCATCCCAATACAATAATCCTTCTCTAATCATTATCCATTCGTTTACCCTATCGGTTCTCCATGCACAATAATTATCTGCCTGAGTCCAATTAACTCCAACAACAGGATAATTCTGATAAGCAGGATGTCTGAAATAATAATCAACAAAAGGCTCGTTATATGCTAATTTACTTCTCCATACTAAAGTATCTGGCATGTTTTGTGAATATACTTCGGGATAATCAATAAAAACCCTTTTAAGCCAATACAAATATTCTCTGTAATCAACATTTCTAACTTCAGTTTCATCAATATAAAACGAAGAAACTGTTATTCTTCTTGGAGTATTATTCCAGTCAAACAATACATCTTGCTCAACTCTACCCATCGAAAAAGTACCTCCTTCAATAAATACTAATCCCGGACCTGTTTCTTGCTCATCATAAAAGACATATTCAAATCCCCCATTTTTAGGCTGATTGTAATCCCAACCAGTGGTAGATGATTTTTGTCTTTCACACGAGGAGAATAAAACTGCTAATAAAAGTAAAACAGGTGTAAAAATTCTAACCTTATTTTTCATAGCTTTTTATTTTAATAAATAATTTTTATATCAATATTAATAACTAAAATGATGGACAAGTTATTGCCCTAAAACGTTGTTTTTTTTGCGAACATGCAAACGTATATGATAATGATACTTCATGTGCACCTAATGTTCTATGATTTTTTAATTTGGAAACAGTTACATCATAGCTATAGCCAAAACTAAAATTCTTTTGTTTAAAACCAATCATCATTACAAATGAATCAAAGTGAAATTTGAAATTTTGTCTAAACCAGATGCCTCCAACTAAATTCTTTCGATAAACATATAATCCATAATTGAATTGTTGGAAATCTTGTTGTTGTTGGAATAAGAAATTTGGAGAAACATATAATTCCCCTTTTCTATACCCTCTTGCCTGTATTGGTATATTTGTGCCAAAATGCAATGTGTATTTTCTAGGCAAAACAGCATCACTCGCTCCCCTCCACGATTCAGGGGGCTCTGTTAAATGATGAACAGCAAAACCGAAAAAATAATCTTTGTTAAATGCAATTGCACCGGCAGAAAAATCAAAATGAGAATCAGTATTATTACCTGAAAATTCTTCATTTGTAGGAAATATTGGACCATATAGCGGATCAATCATATCGGGAAAAATAAAATCCCAATTTAAAGCTTTATGTATATATGTTGCTTGAAATCCTCCTGTAATTGAAAAATTTCTGTTTACAGGAAAAGTGTATGAATACATACCACTTATATATGAAGTCCTTATGGCTCCATCTCCTTCAACATCTTGCATAATATGCAATCCAACGCCACCTTCAAGAGCATCAACCCGCTGATCGTATGACGCACAATAAGTTACATAAGTAGAGCCAAGTGCCGGCCATTGATTTCTAAAATTCATTGTTAACTTTGGACACTTATCGGTACCCGCAAAAGCAGGGTTTAAATACAACTTATTAGCATAAAATTGTGTGAATTCAGGGTCCTGAGATAACAATTTTCCGTTATAAACCAATGTTATAACAACTAATATCCAAAAAATACGCTTTAACATTTGAACGAATATGTTTTTAACTACAATTTGCAATAATACAAATAATTTATTAAAAATTGTAAAATAATTTAAAATTTTACATCGTACAATAATAATAATTATATATCGTTTAATAAAAATTATAAGACAATATTTAAAAACCCAAACATTCTGACATGCGATAACATGCGAACAATTAGTGTTTTATAAATATTATTTTTTCAATAAAATTTTCAAATTATTCTGAAATATGGCTAAAAAAAGTGTGTAATTAAAATTATTAGGATAAATTTTAAATAATCTCTAAATAGTTTTGATTAATTTTGTTCCTAATAAACCATAAATAAAATATGAAATATACAATTATATTAATAATTCTTTTAACCTGTTCTGTTTTGTTATCACAAAATAAGCAAGTTAATAGGACCGTATTGTGGACTGAAAATTCTGTATTGATTGAACCTATCTCGAAAAAGACTATAATTTATTTTGAAAAAGCAAGTTATCCTGACTATAACACATTACTCCCTTATTATTTTGAAAGAATTCCTCTGAAAAATAATATTAATAAAATTATAAGTATTGAATTAACTGATATAAAATATAAACCATTTGAAGATGATAATATAAGTAAGGTCAAAAATTTATCTGATATCGATAATAATTTTAATTTAAGTTATTCAATTGAATATGAAAGAAAAAAACCTTTTTTAAATTTCTCATTTATACCAATACGCAAAAATCCACTTACAAATAAATATGAAAAAATATTTAGTTTTACCATACAATATAATGTAAAGAGTGATGGAATTATTCCAGAAAACAAATCGTTAAAATATTCTGCAAACTCAGTTTTGAGAACAGGAACATGGGCAAAAATTAAAGTTAATGATGATGGAATATATAAAATATCATATAACGACCTTGCTGAAATGGGATTTAATAATCCAAGCGGAATTCGTGTTTTTGGGAATGGTGGCGGTATGTTGCCAACATCAAATTCTGATTTTAAATATGACGACCTAGAAGAAAATGCAATAATTATTGAAAAAGGAAGTGATGGCATTTTTAATAGTGGTGATTATATCTTATTTTATGGTCAAAGTTCAACAAGATGGAATTATAATAGTTCAGAAAGTATGTTTGTTCATGAATTACATAAATATTCAAGTTCAACATATTATTTTTTAACTGAAGGAGAGCCAAAACAAATAACATCAATAAGTTCATCTACTCAATCGCCTGATAATATAATTAATACATTTGATGATTATTCATTTCACGAAATAGAAGAAAATAACTTAATAAAATCAGGGAGTCATTGGTTTGGAGAACATTTTGATATTCTACTAGAATATAATATAAATTTTAATTTCTCTAATATATACACAAATAATCCAATTAAAATTCGGACACAAGTAGCTGCCCGATCTGCTACTGCAAGTGATTTTAAAGTTATTAAAGGAAGTTTAACTATACAAAACATTTCTGTTCCATCTGTTGATGTTGATAATTATACTGGCGATTATGCAAAAACAAGCAGTTCTGTTAACACATTTTCAGTAAGTTCCGGTTCAATTCCTTTAACTGTACAATATACTAAACCTCAAACTTATCTTGAAGCAGAAGCTTGGCTCGATTTTATAGAATTAAATGTAAAACGAAATATAAATTTAGGAAGTGGTTTTATAATTTTTCGCGATATCGGCTCTGTTGGTACCGGAAACATAACAGAATTTCAAATATCCAACTCATCTTCAGGAACTAAGGTTTGGGATGTTACCGACCCAATTAATGTTAAAATAATTGATTTTTCTTCGGGTTCAACAACATCATTTAAAGTTCCAACAGATTCTTTAAGAGAATTTATAGCCTATGATGGCACTTCATTTTTAAGTCCTACATTTGTTGGTAATGTTAATAATCAAAATTTGCATGGTTTACCACAACAGGATATGATTATAGTTTCTCATCCTGATTTTTTATCTTATGCAGATCAATTGGCAAGTATTCACATAAATAATGATAATTTAAAAGTTACAGTTGTAACTCCAGAACAAGTTTATAATGAATTTTCATCAGGTTCACCAGATATTTCTGCAATTAGAAATTTTATGAAAATGTTTTATGATATCGCAACAACTGATGATGAATTACCAAAATATTTATTATTATTTGGAGATGGATCATATGATAACAGAACAAATTCTTCCGCAAATACAAATTATATTTTAACTTATCAATCGGATCAATCTTTAAAACCAACAGCATCTTTTACATCAGATGATTTTTTTGGACTATTAGATGATACTAATAATATTTATTTGGGTTCATTAGATATTGGTATAGGTCGCTTACCTGTGAAATCAACAGAAGAAGCTAAAAACTTTTTAAATAAACTTAATAATTATTATAATCATTCAACAATGGGTGATTGGCGAAATTGGATTTGTTTTATTGGCGATGATGAAGACGGAAATCAACATATGATACAAGCAAACCAATTGGCAACTAAAATTGAAACAAATCATCCTGTGTATAATATTGAGAAAATATTTTTAGATGCTTATGTTCAAGAAACAACTGCTGCTGGTGAACAATACCCTGAAGTTAACAGACTGATTAATGACCGCATGTATAAAGGTGCTCTTATAATGAATTATACAGGTCATGGAGGTGAAACTGGTTTAGCTCATGAAGGAATTCTTGGTGTAAGTGATATAAATTCATGGACAAATTTTGACAAATTACCTTTTTTTATTACAGCAACATGCGAATTTGGTCGTTTCGATGATTTTGAGAGAACATCTGCCGGAGAACTAATATTCTTAAATCCTAATGGAGGAGGTATAGCATTATTAACAACAACAAGGCTTGTTTATTCTACACCAAACCATACTTTAAACCTGGCTTTTTATGATTCTGTTTTTACCATAAATTCTGATTTTGAATATTATCGTTTGGGAGATATAGTACGATTTGCAAAAAATAATGCAGGTTCAAGTCCTAATCGCAGAAATTTTATTTTAATAGGAGATCCTGCAATTAAACTTGCAATTCCTAAACATAATGCCATTACTTTAAAAATAAACAACGTAGATACTTCATCAGTTGCAGATACTTTAAAAGCATTAAGTAAAGTAACAATATCAGGACACATAGAGAATAAAGAAGGTCAAAAACTTACAAGTTATAATGGAATTTTATATCCAACTATTTTCGACAAAAAAGATTCAATAGTAACATTAGGTAATGATGAAGGCAGTTTATTTTCCTTTACAATTCAAAATAACAAATTATATAAAGGCAAAGCAAGTATAAATAATGGTGAATTTTCATTTTCTTTTATTGTTCCAAAAGATATTTCATATAGACTTGGTTATGGAAAAATAAGTTATTATGCTGATAATAAAAATAGTTCTTCTGGAACATACTCTGATGCTAACGGATATTATGACAATGTAATCATTGGAGGTTCATCTGATTCTATTGGAATTGATAATGATGGACCATTAATTAATCTGTTTATGAATGATACAAATTTTGTATATGGCGGAATTACAGATGAAAACCCTTTAATGATTGCAAGAGTACAAGATGAAAACGGTATTAATACTGTAGGCAATGGTATTGGACATGATATTGTTGCAAGCATCGACGAAAACACAAGCAAGCCATATGTTTTAAATGATTATTATGAATCTGATATTGACAGTTATCAAAGTGGAAACATAGAATATAATTTCTTTGAACTTGAAGAAGGAGTTCATAAATTAAAATTAAAAGTTTGGGATGTATATAATAATTCATCCGAAGAATATATTGAATTTATTGTGGCAGAATCTTCAGAGTTATTATTAGATCATATTTTCAATTACCCAAATCCGTTTACTACCAATACAGCATTTTATTTCGACCACAATCAGCCAAATATTAATATGGATATTCTTATTCAAGTATTTACTATTACTGGCAAACTTGTAAAAACAATTAGCACAACAATTAACACAACTGGCTATAGAAGTGAGCCAATTTATTGGGACGGCTTAGATGATTATGGTGATAAAATTGGTAGAGGAGTATATATTTACAGATTAAAAGTACGTTCTGAAAATGGTAATATTGTTGATAAATTTGAAAAATTAGTTATACTTAAATAATATCTCCCCACAAACAACATAATACGCAGATGTATGTATACAATAAAATTAATTATTTGTTCTTTTTATTATTAAATTGATATTTTTCATATTACATGTCATGAACTTCCATAATTTAACAACAAACTATTAATGACTTATTCCGAGTACTCTGTACCATGAACAGTTAAAATATTTATTAAAAAAATATTCATTTAACAATAATATAAAAAAAATTGCGTTAAGAAAATAAGTTGTATATTTGTCAACTTTTTAAAATGAAGAAAAAATGAAAAAATATTCTTTAATAATATTATTTATAACATTTTATTTAGCAAACTATTCTCAAATAGTTGGAGATTCAAATGATAATATTATTGGACAAGTTAATACTATAACAACAGCTGTCCCATTTTTAACTATTGCTTCCGATTCCAGAGCAGGAGCAATGGGTGATGTTGGTGTTGCTACAGAACCTGACGCAAATTCACAACATTATAATCCTGCAAAATATGCTTTTATTAAAAAAGATGTTGGTATTGCAATTTCTTATACTCCCTGGTTACGTGCTTTAATTGATGACATTAATCTTGCATATCTTTCAGGATATAAAAGAATAGGTGGCGGACAAGTTCTAAGTGCTTCTTTATTATATTTTTCTCTTGGCGATATTACATTTACTGATTATCTCGGAAACCAGTTAAATACTTATAATCCAAATGAGTTTGCTGTAGATTTTGGCTATAGCAGATTACTTGGTAAAAACATATCAGGATCTGTAGCCTTAAGATATATTTATTCAAATTTAACAGGTGGTGCTTATGTGGGAGGAACAGAAACTCATCCGGGCTGGTCTGTTGCAGCAGATGTTTCAACTTATTACCAAAAAGAAATTGAAGTTGCAGACAGAGATGCATTAATAGCTTTTGGTATTAATATTCAAAATTTGGGATCTAAAATATCATATACCGAAAATGCAGATAAAGATTTTATTCCTTCAACATTAAAACTCGGAGGCAATTTTAAAATTGATATAGATGATTATAATTCTATTGCTTTTTCTGCTGAGATAAACAAATTATTAGTTCCAACCAGACCTGAATATTACAACCCTGGAGATATTACTGAAGAAGGTGATACTGTTCAACAAGGCGATTTAGTTATTCAATATGGAGAAAATCAGGAGGTTTCTGTTCCTGTAGGTATGTTTCAGTCATTTTATGATGCTCCCGGAGTTTATACAGACCCAGATCATCCTGAAAACAGAAGCGTTATGAGAGAGGAATTGCACGAAATAAATTATATGCTTGGTCTTGAATATTGGTATTCAAAACAATTTGCTTTACGAGCAGGTTATTTTCATGAACATCCAACAAAAGGTAACAGAGAATTTTTTACACTTGGTTTAGGTTTAAGGTTAAATGTTTTTGGACTAGACTTTGCTTATTTAGTTCCCACAGCTCAAAAACACCCTCTTGAAAATACATTAAGATTTACGCTCATTTTCGATTTTGAAGGACTTAAAAAAGAAACTGATGTTCCCGAATAATAATACTTGTGTGATTTTTTAATACAAAAAATAATATCTATAAAATTTAATAATTAAAGCCAACATATCTAAACACAAGTTTAGAATGCTTTTAATTATTGATAATGTTCCTTGAATATTTTATTTGTGATATTCTGATATTAGAGACCACAATTAGCTGTTAACTAGCCATTGTTAATGTTTTGTGTATGATCTCAACATCTTGCGGAGAGGCTCTGCGATATCACGGAGAGGCTCTGCGATATCACGGAGAGGCTCTGCGATATCACGGAGAGGCTCGTCGATATCACGGAGAGGCTCGTCGATATCACAGAGAGGCTCGTCGATATCACGGAGAGGCTCGTCGATATCACGAAGAGGCTCGTCGATATCGCGGAGAGGCTCGTCGATATCGCGGAGAGGCTCGTCAACATCACGGAGAGGCTCTGCAATATCACAGCGTGGCTAGTTGATATCGCAAAGAGGCTATGCGATATTAAACTATAAATGAAGAAACGCAAGTTCTACTAAGTCAATTATAATGTAAAATGTAAAAGTGTTATACTGTTAAATTTCAAGTTTTCAAGTTTCAAATTTTAAATCATGAAAATAAAAGTAGGTTTTGGTTATGATGTGCATCAACTCAAAATAGGAGAAACTTTAAATATCGGAGGCATAATTGTACCACACACAAAAGGCACTCTGGGACATTCCGATGCCGATGTATTGACACATGCAATCTGCGATGCCTTGCTTGGCGCGATAAATATGCGTGATATTGGATTTAATTTTCCCGATACTGATAAGAAATATAAAAATATTGACAGTAAAATTTTACTTAAAAAAATCAATGACCTACTTGTTGAGAAAGGATTTTGCATTAGCAATATCGATTCTACAATTTGTCTTCAACAACCAAAAATATCAGATTATATCCCAAAAATGCAACAAATTTTATCAGATGTTCTTAATATCTCGATTGATGATATTTCCATAAAAGCTACTACAACAGAAAATTTGGGTTTTATTGGTAAAAAAGAAGGAATTTCTGCCTATGCAGTTGTTCTAATCATTAAAAATTAATTTGCTATCAAAATTGATATTTTCAATAAATTTTTGATGTTCCCATACAATAATATTATTAATAATATTTATTATTTTATCAATAATAAATTTGGAAAAATCTAAAATTCTTTTTATCTTTATAAATCTTTAATTTTTAATTTTATATATAATGTTAAAAATTCCCATTCGTAAGCTCCTGTTATTCGCAGCAATAGCAAGTTCTCTCTATTCATATTCACAGGTTCATATTCAATTTATTGAGAATAAAAATCAATGGAATAACAATGTTTTATATAAAGCAGACATTATTTCAGGGTCTATTTTTTTAGAAGATAATTGTTTTACATATTGTTTTTACGACCACAATGATGTACATAAATGCCATCACCCAAGCGATATTGAAGAAGAACACAATCATGCTCACAATGATGGTAATAAAAAAAATATGCATTTTCACGCATTCAAAATGCATTTTAATAATTCAAACATAAACCCAAGAATTTATGGAAACAATGAATACCCACATTATTATAATTATTTTATTGGTCAAGATAAAAGTAAATGGGCTTCAAAAGTTAAATGTTACAAAGGAGTAAATTATAATAACATTTATAACAATATTGATATCAAAATGTATAATGAAAAAAATAATTTAAAATATGATTATATTGTAAAACCCGGTGGAAATGTACATGATATAAATATTGAATTTGAAGGCGTTAAAGACATCAAAATTATTGACGGGAGACTTCTTATCAAAACATCTGTAATTGATATTACAGAAGAAAAACCTTTTGCATACCAAATTATTAATGGAGAAAAAGTGCAGGTTAAATGTGAATATAAATTAGATGGTGTTTTTCTTAAGTTTAATGTTGGAAGATATAATAAAAACGAACCGCTGATTATTGACCCTGTTTTAATGTTTTCAACCTATTCCGGCTCATATTCAAATAATTTTGGATATACAGCATCTTACGATTCTAAAGGACATTTATATTCCGGCAGTACGGCATTTGGACCTGATTATCCTACCACTTTGGGTGCTTTTCAAACAATTTATGGTGGTGATTCAAACCCATCATCAGTTAATCAGGGAACAGACATTGCAATAACCAAATGGAATCTTGATGGTTCTGCAATGATATATTCAACATTACTTGGAGGAAACATGGATGAATTGCCGCATAGTATTTTTGTAAATTCCGAATTTGAATTATATGTATATGGAACAACCGGCTCCGATAATTTTCCTGTAACAAGCAATGCTTATGACCAAACTTATAATGGTGGTAGTAATTTTATCCCATCAGGATTAGGTGTTAGCTTTCCTACAGGAACAGATATTATTGTTGCAAAATTAAGTTTAGATGGTTCTGATTTGCTGGGAAGCACATATCTCGGAGGCAGCGAAAATGATGGTTTAAATATGGGTGTTCTCAAATACAACTATGCCGATGAAGTTAGGGGAGAAATAATGCTTGATAATAATCATAATGTTTATATTGTTTCAAGTACATTTTCGTCAAATTTTCCCGTAACAAGCGGAGTTTTACAAAACTCTATTTCAGGAGACCTTGACGGGTGTGTAACAAAACTTAACAACGACCTCACTACTGTTATTTGGAGTACATATATTGGTGGAACAGGTACAGATGCTGCATATTCAATAACTCTTGATTCTAATGAAGATATTTATATATCTGGAGGAACAACTTCAAATGATTTTCCCACTACTTCAGGTACTTTACATCCTGCATATATCGGAGGAATGTCAGATGCTTTTGTAACACATATTTCCAGTAACGGACAAAGTATTTTGGAATCATCTTATTTTGGCTCAATTGAATATGATCAGGCATATTTTGTTGAATTAAACGGTGGCAATAAGGTTTATTTATTTGGACAAACTTTGGCTTCCGGTTCAACACTTATTCTTAATGCTTCATATAATACACCGGGTAGCGGGCAGTTTATTTCTGTTCTTGAATCAGACCTTTCAACTTTAATACGTTCAACAGTTTTTGGAACAGGAAATGGAGTAAATATATCACCTGTTGCATTTTTGGTAGATGTGTGCGACAAAATATATATATCAGGATGGGGTGGAGGCACAAATCAACCGCCTTATGGAAGTGGTGGATGGACAACAGGAATGGAGACTACAAGCCCGACTTTTCAAAGTACTACAGATGGAAGTGATTTTTATCTTGCAGTATTTGAGGATGATATGTCAGCTATTACTTATGGAACTTTTATTGGTGGAAATCAAAGTGCAGAACATGTTGATGGAGGAACAAGTCGTTTTAGTAAAAACGGAAAAATTTATGAAGCTGTTTGTGCTGGTTGCTGGGGAAACTCTGATTTTCCAACATCTTCAGGATCATGGTCGTCTATGAATAACAATTCATGTAATTTAGCAGTATTTAAATTTGATTTTATGCTCCCAATAACCATTGCTGAATTTCCATTGCCATTACACAGGTGTGCACCATACACTCATACATTTGATAATTTAAGTCAATATGCAAACTCTTATGAATGGAATTTTGGAGATGGAACTACTTCTTCAGATTTTGAACCAACTCATGTATTTGACAGTGTCGGCACTTTTCATGTTACTTTAACTGCATTTGGAGACTCTTCCTGTAATTTTAACGATAGCGTAGTTCATATAATTTATATTCATGATATAGACACAGACATTTCTCCGGATACTACTATATGTCTGGGTGAAAGTGTTATATTACAGGTACAATCAAGTGAACCAAATGCAAGTTATATATATTCTTCAAATCCAAATTTTACAGATACTTTAAATCCTAACATTAATAGCGGGTATTATACAGTTTCTCCAACAATAAATACAATTTACTATGTATTTGTTAATGGTTATTATTGTGATGCTATAGACACAGTTCAGGTTTTTGTAAGAGATGTTGATATTGAAATAAGTCCGGATACTATTGTATGCTTAAATGATACTGCAGATTTAAATATCACAAATCTTATTCCTTCAGATACTCTTTCATATTTATGGAACCCATTATATGGAATAATTTCAGGAGATACAACAGCATCTCCACAAGTATTTATATCAAATCAAACAACATTTTATGTTACTGTTACAAACCAGTATGGCTGTGAAACTACCGATTCTGTTATAGTTGATGTTGATGATTTTTCTATTAACGCTAATCCTGTTAATGTAACTTGTTTTGGAGACTGTAATGGTTCAATTTCAATTTCACCAAATGGTATAAATCCTTATACTTATGAATGGAGTGGAGGTCAAAGCTCTTCAAGTATTAGCAATTTATGTCCCGGAAATTATATATTAACAGTTACTGATGCTATTGGATGTAAACAATATTTTAATACAACAATTACAGAACCTCCTTTGCTTATAGCTTCTATTACAGGTATTATTCACACTCAATGCGATAGTATTAATCCTAATTCAGGACAGGCAACAGTTACTCCATCGGGAGGTACTCCAGGATATAATTATCATTGGGAAGATAATCAAACAGACAGTACAGCAATTAATTTATATGCACATACTTATTATGTTACAATTACCGATAGTCATGGTTGTGATACAGTTCTTTCGGTTGTTATTAATGATGGTTCAAATCTCGAAATATCAACAAATTCTATTAGTACTACTTGTTACGATTATTGTGATGGCTCGGCAAATGTTTATATAGCTGTGGCAGGAATACCCCCATATACTTATACATGGAGTAATAATTCTAATCTAACTAATATTGACAATCTATGTGCAGGATATTATGGTGTTTCTGTAATTGACGATGACTTTTGTTTAAGGTTTGAAACGGTTCATGTGTTACAACCCGATTCTATATATCTTTTTGCTAATATTAACCCTATTCCTTGTTTTGGAGATAGTACAAATGCCACTGTTCAGGTCTACAGCGGAGGTACAGCATCCTATAGTTATTTATGGAACACAGGTCATACCGATTCTGTTATTTATAATATAACAGCAGGTACTTATTCTGTAATAGTTACAGATATTAATAATTGCAAAGATACTACAATTATTAATGTACCTGAACCACCATTATTATCTTTAGATTCAAATGTATATCCAATTATTTGTAATCAGGTATGTAATGGTGAAATAAATTTAACACCAATAGGAGGAACACCTCTATACTCATACACATGGACAAACGGAGCTAACACTCCCATAAACAACAATTTGTGTTATGGGAATTACTCTGTTACACTAACAGATAATCATGGATGTACAACTACTGCCGATTTTTTTGTTGGAGTATCTGATTATATTCCGCCACTTGATGTAACGGCAGATGATTATCACTTATATCAGGGACAAAGTACGGGTTTACATGCCACCAACGATAATACCTATTATTATTTATGGAATCCTGTTATTAGTTTAAGTAGTGCAGGAATAGCAGATCCAATAGCAACACCCGACCAAACAACTACTTATGAAGTTTACATAATTGACCAGTATGGTTGTACTAATATTGATACAATAACTATTTTTATTAGTGATTTTACTTGTGATGAACCTTATATATACATACCAAATGCTTTTTCTCCAAATGGTGATGATAAAAATAATATCCTTTATGTTCAAAGTAATATAATTGATGAATTATATTTTGCAGTTTATAATCGCTGGGGCGAAATAATGTTTGAAACTGATGATATCTCTCAAGGATGGGATGGAACTTATAAAGGCGAAGCTGTTGACCCTGCCGTATTTGTATATTATATGCACGCAAAGTGTTTAGATATGAAAACATTTGTTAAAAAAGGCAACGTTACCCTTATTAGATAGATTTGGATGCAAAATATTCTAACATTAATATTATTTTCATTAATTTGCATTTTTAAAATAAATGCACAGGATATTCATTTTTCACAGTTTAATGCTTCGCCATTAAATTTAAATCCTGCACTTGCAGGAGATTTTGATGGAGAACACAGAATAACAGCTAATCATAGGAATCAGTGGAGTTCAATAACTGTCCCTTATAAAACTTATGCACTATCTTATGATATAAAAATAAGTAAAACACCTGTTAAAAACAGTTTTGCAGGAATAGGCTTACAATTAAATACAGATAAAGCCGGTGATGGTGATTTTGGCACAACACAAATTAAACTAACACCTGCTTTTCATAAAATTATTACTGCCGATACAAGCTTAATAGTCTCAATAGGATTTAATGTTGCATATAATCAACATAGTGTAGATTTCGATGCTTTTTATTTTGGCAATCAATATCGTGGAGGTATGTTTAATTCTTCCATTCCTCATAATGAATTTTTTTCTGATAACAGCTTTTCTTATTTTGATTTTGCTGTAGGAGCTAAAGTTTTGTATTATGCAAATGGGATTCCTGTAAATCTTGGTATCGCATTAACACACTTAAACAAACCACGACAATCTTTTTATAATAACGAATTGGTTGAATTAAACAGAAAATTTAATATCCACGCAAATAGTTTAATTTATGTCAATAAAAACTTAAACGCTATACCAAGTATTGCATATTTTAGACAAGGTAAATTTCAAGAGCTTAATATTGGAGGATTATTACAAAAAGCACTTGACGATTATAATTTCAGGAATATTTATTTTGGGGGATGGGTAAGAGCAAGTGATGCAGGAATACTTAAATTTGGATTTGATTATAAGGATATAAATGTTGGCATTTCTTATGATATAAATTTTTCAAAATTAAGAATAGCTAGCGAAAGCAGAGGAGGAATTGAGCTATCATTTATTTATATAATTAAAGATACAAAACTATATAAAGTTCCTTATCACAGACAGTGTCCTGTATTTATGTAATATCAAACTGTTTTATCCAATTATAAAACTTTAGAGAGCTTATAATGTTCTATAAATCCTTTCTAAACTTCTTTAGAGAGCTTATAATGCTTTATAAATCCTTTCTAAACTTCTTTGGAGGGTTTATAATGTTTTCTGCAAGCACTCCACAAAACATTTAACCCCCAATGGCGCGGATTTAACGAAGAGTAATCCGTGCCTCATTTTAAGCCCCCAATGTATTAAGTCGGAGTGCGACTACAAATAGTTTAATCAAACATATTTCTCATTCTTTCAAAAATACTTTTATCAGCTTTACTGGGGTTAGGTTTAAAATTTTGCGATTCGTTAAGTTTTTCAAGTATTTTCTTTTCCTCTCTTGTTAAGGATTTAGGTATCCATACATTTACTTTAACAAGTATATCTCCTTTACCGTAGCCATTAACAGAAGGTAATCCTTTTCCTTTTAATCTTAATATTTTATTTGGCTGAGTACCTTGTTCTATTCTTACTTTTACTTTCCCGTCAATTATCGGAATTTCCACAGGTTTTCCAATTGCAGCATCAGAGATACTTACAAATAAATTGTACAATAAATTGTTGCCATCTCTAATTAATTCAGGATGACTTTCTTCTTCAACCATTATAATAAGGTCGCCGTTAACACCACCGTGTCGTGGGGCATTTCCTTTTCCCGAAACACTAAGTTGCATTCCTTCTTCAACACCTACCGGTATATTTATGCTAATTATTTCTTCTCCTCTAATTACTCCTTCGCCAGCACATTCATTACATTTACTTGTAATTATTTTGCCTTCTCCTCTACAAGTAGGGCAAGTAGAACTTGTTTGCATTTGCCCTATAAAAGTATTGGTTACTCTTGTTACCTGACCGCTTCCACGGCAAGTATCACAAGTTTTATATGAATTTCCATCTTTTGCCCCTGTTCCACTACAGGCATTACATGCTACATATTTTTTAACTTTAATCTTTTTTTCAACACCGTTTGCAATATCTTTTAATGTTAAACTAACCTTAATTCTAAGATTTGTTCCTTTATTAACACGTCTTCCACCTCTGCTTCTGCCACTGCCACCACCACCGCCAAATCCACCAAAAAAATCGCCGAAAATACTGCCGAAATTTTCAAAAATATCATCCATAGAAAATCCACCACCTGCAAAACCGCTTCCTCTCATTCCCTCATGTCCAAACTGATCGTATCTTTGTTTCTTATCTTCTTTGCTTAACACCTCGTATGCTTCAGCAGCTTCTTTAAACTTTTCTTCAGCAGTTTTGTCATCAGGATTTTTGTCAGGATGATACTGTATAGCTTTTTTTCTGTAAGCCTTTTTAATTTCTTCTTGAGAAGAATCTTTTGAAACCTCTAATATTTCGTAATAATCTCTTTTTGACATTATACTTTTTTAATTATTTATATTTTCTGATTCTATTGTAATCTGGTTAAAACCGTATATTTTTTATCTTTAAAGTTCCAATCATTAGTTGTCATTATGCTTCGCTGTCATTTACTTCGTATCATCACAATCAATGACTAATGACTTAATGACAATAAATGACTTTTTAAAAAATATCTAAAGTTTACCACGTTTAATAAGCAAATCTTATTCTCCAATAACAACCTTTGCAAATCTAATAACTTTATCGTGCAACATATACCCTTTTTCTACAACGTCAATAACCTTTCCTTTTTCTTTTTTAGATTTAACAGGAAATTTGCCTACCGCCTCATGTATATCTGTATCAAAATCTTTATTTTTAGCTTCAATTGTTTTTACACCGTTAGTCTTCAAAAACTCACTGAATTTATTGTATATAAGCTCAACACCTTCTTTCAATTTGTCAACATCTTTAGTGTTTTCCATATTTTGCAATGCTCTTTCAAAATCATCATAAACAGGCAAAATACTAATCAGCGTACTTTCTCCACCCGATTTTATTATATCTATTTTTTCTTTGAGTGTGCGTTTTCTGTAATTTTCAAATTCAGCAGACAGTCTAATATATTTATCGTTTATTTCTTCTAATTTGTTGCCCAACTCTTCAATTTTATCTTCCTTTTTGGACGCTTTACTGCGTTTTGATTTCTTTTTGCTTTGCTTTGCTTCAGCTTCATCTTTAATTACAACATCAACGTCGTTGTTATCATCCTTTTGAATTTCCTCTTCATGGATATCTTCAGTTTTTTCCTCTTTCGCCATTGTTATTATTATTAAATATTAATTTTTGCTCCTAATCTCAAAATATTTGCCAAGCTTACAATTTAAGACAAAATGACACTGTTAAAACGTATGAAAATGGACAAGTTATTTTAGGATTAAAGAACCGCAAATTTTAATTTTCAATAAATGAACAACACAAGATTATTCAGGACTTAATATCTCACTACGTTTTTGTATGATAATAAAGAGAGTTAAAAAAAGTTTCCTGCCTTTTTGACATAAAAAATGTCAGTCTAATATTTTTATGTTCGCAATTTATGACATTATATCATATTAATTGATAAAAAATGTATTGGCATAATGATTGAAAACAAGCAATAAGAAAATTTGAAATAAATTTAAAAACTAATAAATATGGGTAAAATAATAGGAATAGACCTTGGTACAACAAATTCATGTGTTGCAGTTATGGAAGGTAACGAACCAATCGTAATACCTAACAGCGAAGGGAAACGAACTACTCCATCAATTGTTGCATTTATTGAAAATGGAGAACGAAAAATTGGAGATCCTGCAAAACGTCAGGCAATCACTAATCCAACAAAAACTATTTATTCTATTAAAAGGTTAATGGGAGAAACTTTTGATAAAGTAAAAAAAGAAGTTGAAAGAGTTTCTTATGAAATAATTAAGGGAAACAATAATACTCCAAGAGTTAAAATTGATGATAGAAAATATAGTCCACAGGAAATTTCAGCAATGGTTCTTCAAAAAATGAAGAAAACAGCAGAGGATTATCTTGGACAAGAAGTAACAGAAGCAGTTATTACTGTTCCTGCTTACTTTAGCGATTCACAACGCCAGGCGACAAAAGAAGCAGGAGAAATTGCAGGCTTGGATGTAAAAAGAATTATAAACGAGCCAACTGCTGCATCATTAGCTTATGGATTAGATAAAAAAGGAAAAGATGTTAAAATTGCAGTTTTTGACCTTGGTGGTGGAACTTTTGATATTTCAATATTAGAATTAGGAGATGGTGTTTTTGAAGTTAAATCTACAAATGGTAATACTCATCTTGGTGGCGATGATTTTGATCAAATAATTATTGACTGGTTAGCTGATGAATTCAAAAAAGATGAAAACATTGATCTAAGAAAAGATCCTATGTCTCTTCAAAGATTGAAAGAAGCAGCCGAAAAAGCTAAAATTGAATTATCCAGTTCAACCAGTACAGAAATAAATCTTCCATATATAATGCCTGTTGATGGAATTCCTAAACATTTGGTTAGAACTCTTACAAGAGCTAGTTTTGAAAAATTATCTGATAAATTAATTCAAGATACTGTAGCACCTTGTAAAAAAGCATTGTCTGATTCAGGAATAAAAGCTTCCGAGATTGATGAAGTTTTACTTGTAGGTGGTTCAACCAGAATTCCTGCAATTCAAAAGATTGTTGAGAAGATTTTCGGGAAAGAACCCTCAAAAGGAGTAAATGCCGACGAAGTTGTTGCTGTAGGAGCTGCAATACAAGGAGGTGTTTTAACAGGAGAAGTTAAAGATGTATTATTATTGGATGTTACACCTTTATCACTTGGAATTGAAACACTCGGTGGCATTGACACAAAATTAATTGATGCAAATACTACAATCCCGACAAAAAAAGCAGAAACATTCTCAACTGCATCAGATAATCAACCTTCTGTTGAAATTCATGTTTTACAGGGAGAACGTTCAATGGCAAAAGACAATAAAACAATTGGCAGGTTTCATTTAGATGGAATACCACCGGCTCCAAGAGGAGTTCCACAAATTGAGGTAACTTTTGATATTGATGCAAACGGTATTTTAAATGTATCGGCAAAAGATAAAGGAACGGGAAAAGAGCAAAAAATTAGAATTGAAGCATCATCGGGCTTAAGTGATGCAGAAATTGAAAAAATGAAACAAGAAGCTCAAGCTAATGAAGAAGAAGATAATAAAGTTAAAGAAAGGGTTGATAAAATAAACCAAGCAGACAGCACTATATTCCAAACAGAAAAACAATTGAAAGAATATGGTGATAAAATTCCTGCAGATAAAAAAGAACCTATTGAAAAAGCATTAGCAGACTTAAAAGAAGCTCATAAAAACGAGGATATTGAAGCTATTGATAAATCAATGGAAGAATTAAACACAGTATTTCAGGCAGCTTCGCAGGAAATGTATGATGCTAGCAAACAAGCAGAACCGGAAGCCTCTCAAACAGAAGAAGGAACCGAAGATACAAAAGATGAAGTAACTGATGTTGATTTTGAAGAAGTGAAATAAATAGTTTACTCATAATTATAAAAAGCTCATTTTATTAAATGAGCTTTTTTTTTATACTGATTAATTAATGAGTTTTTCGTCATGAGAAGCCAAAATACAAAGATTAAAGGTAAGCACAGATTTTCGACTCGCAGAAATAGCCTATGTTATTTCGAGAATCGGAAATAGAGCATTGCCTTTAATTAAAGTAGTTTGGTTTCGTAATAGAAAAATTTGTGAATTATTCAGTATCTAATATAATTATTAGTATTTTCGTTTAATATTTAAACAGGATTTTATATGAAAAAATCAATTATAATTTTATTATTGATAAGCCTTTCCGTTTCTTTATTTTCTCAAAATGTAGGTCAAAAAGGAGACTCTTTAATTAATTACGTTGATATAAATGGGATGAAACAAGGTCCATGGCAAAAGAAATATGAAAATGAGCAGATTGCTTACATTGCACACTTTAAAAATGACAAATTAATTGGTGAATATAAGCGATTTTATAGTAATGGTAAATTAAGTGCATTTATTTTATACAATAATAACGGTAACAAAGCCAATGCAAAATTATACTGGGATAATGGAAAACTTATGGCTAAAGGAAATTATATTAACACTAATGTTAAAGATAGCATTTGGGAATTCTATAGAATTGATGAAACATTAGCAGCAAAGGTTACATATAAAGCAGGTATTAAAGATGGTAAATCTACAAGTTATTTTAAAAGTGGTGATAAATCAGAAGAATTGACATACAAAAATGATATAAAAGAAGGTGTTTGGCGCCAATATTACGATGGAGGTAAAACAAGAATTGAAACAAGATATGTTAACGGGAAAAAAGACGGTGCAATTAATTTATATTACAAAAGTGGCAGACTAAGATTTAAGGGAAAATACCGAGGCGATCTAAAACATGGGAAATTTATTTTCTATGAGTCGAGTGGAAAAATTGAGAAAGAAATAGAATATATAAAAAATATTGCAACAAATGAGGATGAAATAAATGCAAAATTTACTAATGAAATTATAGAATCAGAAAAAAATAAAGATAGATTTGAAGAACCGACAATAGATAATGTGTTTGAAAATTCCCAAAAGTCACGTTATAAATAATTAATATAAGCAGAGGTTCCCGTAATGAAAAACCAAAATGTTTTAATGGCAATGAGTGGTGGAATTGACAGTTCTGTTGCTGCAATGTTATTGCTTAAAAAAGGCTATCATCTTTTTGGTGTTACTTTTCGTTTATGGGATTATATAACAAAAGGATGTTTGGAAAAACAGACAGGTTGTTGTAGTGTTGAATCAATATATGAAGCAAAAGAGCTTGCTGATAAATTGGGGTTTTCGCATCAAATACTAGATGCAAGAGATATTTTCAAAAAAACTGTTATAAATAATTTTATTAATGAATATTTATCAGGGCGTACACCAAATCCTTGCGTAGTTTGCAATACATATATTAAATGGGGTGTAATTCAAGATTTAGCTGATAAATTAAATTGCCAATATATTGCTACAGGTCATTATGCAAATGTAAATTATAAAAACGACAGGTATTTTATATCAAAGGGAGCAGATGAAAATAAAGATCAATCATATTTTCTTTGGAATCTTACTCAAGAAAATTTAAAAAGAACTTTATTCCCTTTAGGAAATTTAAAAAAAGAAGAGGTTAAAGAGATTGCCGATAAATTAGGATATAAATCTATAGCACAAAAAAAAGAAAGTCAGGAGATCTGTTTTATTCCCGATGATGATTACAGAAGGTTTTTAAAAGAAAATGTTGATAATATTGATGAAATAGTAAAATCCGGGAATTTTATTACAATTAAGGGAAAAATACTTGGAAAACATAAAGGTTATCCATTCTACACTATCGGGCAACGTAAAGGATTAGAAATTGCGGTTGGTTATCCTTTATATGTTCTAAAAATTGATGCAAATACAAATACAATTACCTTAGGGGAAAAAGAAGAACTTGAACAATCAGAAATGCATGTAACAGATCTGATCATTAATAAATATGATAATATTACTGATAATTTAAAAGTTGAAACTAAAATAAGATACCGTTCAAAGAGTGTTAGCGGGACTTTAAAATTGCTTGACAATAAAAAAATATCAGTGAAATTTGATAAGCCTGTTAGTGCTGTTACTCCAGGGCAATCAGCTGTTTTTTATGAGGGATATGATTTAGTTGGAGGAGGGATTATTTTATAAACATAAATTATCAATTATCGTCATAAGCTGTTTCGCCAAATTTTTAGTTGCTAATTCAATATCCCATTTACGATTATCTGTTTCTCCAACAAAATTTGAAATAGAACGAATTTCTGTAAAAGGAACTTTTTCTTTTAAGCAAACATAAAAAAATGCGCC
Source organism: uncultured Bacteroidales bacterium (assembly GCA_964435855.1). Classification (GTDB taxonomy): domain Bacteria; phylum Bacteroidota; class Bacteroidia; order Bacteroidales; family CAYTAU01; genus CAYTAU01. The sequence continues at coordinate 108,622 of CAYTAU010000003.1, forward strand.
ACCTTCCATTGTTTCAACATCAGCATTAAACTTTTTTTTCAATATCTGGTTCTCAGGATAAATTGTATTTACCGTAATCCCTTTTACTCTATGTAAACCTGAATTTACTGTTTGGGAATTTAATAGTTTTCCATTTTTGTAAATATCATTATCTTTCATCAAACCATACTCAAAAAGTGTTTGAACTTTACCATTTTTATATGCCATTTCTGCAAACTGTTCTTCAGCAACTTCCACAGTATCCCCAATTTTGTTATTGTCTGAAAATGAGCCTGCAATACCTGCATTTATAATTAGATTATAATTTTTATTTTGAAGTAATTTCGTTAATTCATAAACAGTATTAGCAATACCAACACCGGTTATTAAAATATCAAATTTGAAATTGTTTAATTCCAAAGAAAAAAAAGTATTATTTTCAACTTTAATTTCAGAACATTTTTCAAATAAATATTCAAGTTCTAACTCGGTTGCAGCTACAATTAGTAAATTCATTTTTTGAATATATAATACCAAACAAAAATATTAATAAATTCATTAATTTAATCAACAAAATATAAATAAAGATTATTTAAAAACTATTGCTTATATTTGTCAAAAATTTAATCTTGAATTTAATATGGAAAATTTAGAAAACAAAATTTTAGTTCCAATTGATTTTACCGAACATTCTTTAGCAGGTTTAGAGCAATCTTATAATCTTGCAAGATATTCAAAATCAGAAATTGTTTTACTTCATGTAATTGTTGAAAGCAAACCTTTTTGGGGAATTTTTTCATCTAATGAAAAAGATGATTATATTGAAAGAATAAATAAGAAATTAGACGAGTATATTGAATTAATTTCTAAAAAAACAGGCTTAAAAGTTTCAAAAATTATTTCTAAAGGCAAATTAATTGACTCAATCTTAATTGAAGCTGAAAAATTAAAAGCTAAAATGATAGTTGTTGGAACAACTACAACAACTAACATTAAACAGAAAATTGTAGGTTCAAATGCTCTTCGTTTAATTAATGAAGCAAAATGCCCTGTTGTTACTTTAAAAAGTAAACATTCTCGCGATAAATTTGAAAACATTATTGTTCCTCTTGATCTATCAAAAGAAACAGGCAGGAAAGTTAATACAGCAATTAATCTTGCAAAATATTTTGGAGGTAAGATATTTGCCGTAACAGCTGTTACTACAGGTGTTGAATACGATTTGGATAAGCTTAGACATCAATTATATCAGGTTAGAAAATTTGTTAACGACCATGATATTGAGTGTGAAACACAATTTATTAAACTAAGCGGTGGAAAAGAAAAAATTGCAAAATCATTATTAGAATATTCAGATAGCGTTAATGGCGACATTATGTTAATAATGACACAACAAGAAGCTGAAATAGTAGAATTTTTTATCGGGTCTTTAGCAAAAGAAATTATACATGAAGCTAAAATACCTGTAATGAGTATTATCCCTAAACATTAATTAAAGCCCCTACTAACCTCCCCAAAGGGGATGGAACTAGAGGTAAAAAATTATTTTAATATTAATAAAATTTAAAAAAAAAGTTATGAAAGCAAAGTATAGACCAATATTAGTAATATTAGGAATTTTTGTAGTTATTATGTTATTGTTTGGTAGTAAGATGTTTTACATTTTACAACCAGGCGAAAGAGCAGTTATTTTCAGACCATATTCATCTGGTTTGGATAAAGCAAATATTTTAATTGAAGGTTTTCAAATTGTTGCTCCATGGAACGATCTAATTCGTTACGATGTTAAAGAACGTCAGACTGAAGAAACAATGGATGTTCTTGACAAAAACGGATTATCTATAAATGTAGATATTTCTGTACGTTATAATCCTGTTTACAATAAAATTGGAGAATTACACGAAATATTTGGAGTTGAATATGCTACTCGTTTAGTAGGACCGGAAGTCAGAAGTTCTGTTAGAAAAGTTATGGGGCGTTATGCTGCCGAAGAAATTTATTCAACAAAAAGAAAAGAAGTGGAAGAAGCTATTGAAGTGGAAACCGGTAAAATTTTATTGCATAATAATATTTTAATGACTGCTTTATTAATTCGCTCAATAAATTTACCAGTAAATATTAAAAATGCTATTGAAAGTAAATTAAAGCAAGAGCAGGAAGCATTAGCTTATGAATTTAGATTAGATAAAGAAAAATCGGAAGCAGAAAGAAAACGTATTGCAGCAGAAGGTGAAGCAAGAGCAAATAAAATAATAAATAGCAGTTTAACTACTGCTCTTTTGAAAATGCGCGGTATTGAAGCAACTCTTGAATTATCTAAATCGCCAAATTCTAAAGTTATTATTGTTGGTGGTGGACAAGATGGTTTACCTCTAATTCTTAACTCTAATTAATACAAAATATCTTAAAATTAAACCTGCATAGTTTTATGCGGGTTTTTTTATGCCTTTTTGTCATATAATATTGTGTTGGCATAAGGTTTGAAAAGCAGATAGAATCATTATTAAACATTAAAATATTAGATTATGCAAAAGGGTAATATAGGTATAACAGCAGAAGATATTTTTCCTATAATCAAGAAGTTCTTATATTCTGATCAGGAAATATTTTTAAGAGAATTAATTTCTAATGCAGTAGATGCAACTAAAAAATTAAATACATTATCAAGGGTAGGCGATTATAAAGGAGAAATTGGCGATCAGACGATAAAAGTATCAGTTGATAAAAAGAAAAAAACAATTACTGTTTCCGATAAAGGAATTGGAATGACAGAAAAAGAAGTTGACAAATTTATTAACCAGATAGCTTTTTCAAGTGCCGAAGAATTTTTAAAGAAATATAAAGACAAAACTTCAATTATTGGGCATTTTGGACTTGGATTTTATTCTTCGTTCATGGTTGCCGAAAAAGTAGACATTATTACAAAATCGCATAAAAGAGCTAAAGCAGTAAAGTGGAGTTGTAACGGGTCTCCTGAATTTACTATTGAAGATGTTGACAAAAAAGATGTAGGAACAGAGGTTGTTCTTCATATTGACGGCGACTCTAAAGAATATCTGGAAGATGCCCGTATAAATGATTTGTTAAATAAATATTGCAAATTTTTACCTGTACCTATTGCTTTTGGCGAAGAAAAAGAATGGAAAGACGGTAAAGAAACTTCTACAAACAAAGCAAAAATAATTAACGAAACAAATCCTGCATGGACAAAAAAACCTGCAGATCTGAAAGATGAAGATTACAGCAAATTTTACAAAGAGCTTTATCCAATGGTTATGGATGACCCATTGTTCCATATTCATTTAAATGTTGATTATCCATTTACATTAACAGGAATACTTTATTTTCCCAAGCTTAAGAAAAACATAGAAGTTCAGAAAAACAAAATACAATTATACAGCAATCAGGTTTTTGTAACCGATTCTGTTGAAGATATTGTACCCGAATTTTTAACACTCTTACATGGTGTTCTGGATTCGCCCGATATTCCTTTAAATGTTTCAAGGTCATACTTGCAAAGCGATAATAATGTTAAGAAAATATCGAATCATATTAGTAAAAAAGTATCGGACAGGCTTCAGGATTTATTTAAAAAAGATAGAACCGAGTTTGAAAATAAATGGGACGACCTTAGCATATTTATTCAATACGGAATGTTGACCGATGAGAAATTCTACGAAAGAGCCAAAGAATTTGTTTTATTGAAAAACACTGATGATAAATATTTTACTCTTGACGAATATAAAGATATCGTTAAAGAAAATCAGACAGATAAAGATAAATCGGTAATTTACTTATATGCCACCGATCAGGAAGCTCAATTCAATTATATACAAAAAGCTAAAGATAAAGGCTACGATGTATTGATAATGGACGGACATCTTGACACACATTTTGTAAATACATTAGAACAAAAGCTTGAAAAAACAAGATTTACAAGAGTTGATTCCGATATAGTTGAAAAACTTATTTCAAAAGAAGATGATAAAAAAACCGATATTCCTGAAGCGCAGCAAGACGATATAAGAAAAGTAATGTTGGCAAATTTACCTACGGAAAATAATTTTCTTATTCAGTTTGAGGAATTAGGCGAAAACGACCAACCAATGATGATAACTCAATCGGAGTTTATGCGAAGAATGAAAGATATGTCGGCAATGGGAGGCGGAGGCATGAATTTTTATGGCGAAATGCCCGACAGCTTTAATTTGGTTGTTAATGCAAATCATAATTTTGTAAAACAAATATTTGATGATAAAAACGAAGCTGTAGGCAAAGAGGTTGACAAAGTGAGAGAAGAAGTTGATGTGGTAACAAAAAAAATAACTGATGCCAAAAAATTGCAGGAAGGCAAAAAAGAGGAAGAGATAAAGCAAGCAGATAAAGACAAAATTACAGACCTCGAAAAAAATGAAACCGTACTTAACGATAAGAAAAAAGAAATTCTTACAAAATACGGAAAAGATAATAAGTTGGTAAAACAACTAATTGACCTTGCTTTGCTTTCAAACAATATGCTAAAAGGTGAAGAACTGTCAAAATTTCTTAAACGAAGCCTTGAGCTGATGTCTGCAAAAAAATAAAAACTCATTTTATCCGTTAAGCGGGTTTGAATAATTGTTAAAAAGAAACATCCGATGTCTTTAAGATATCGGATGTTTGTGTAAAAGACAGGTTTGTTTGTAGTTTAAAATACATGTAATGAAAATTTATTGTGGGCTTTGCACGGTCTGCAAATCCACTTAACAGGGGACACGGATTACAAATTAAGAGTGTTCGGAAGAATTTTGAAAGCATAAAAAGATGAACGACTAATTTG
>CAYTAU010000004.1:0-111507 GCA_964435855.1 uncultured Bacteroidales bacterium
AATTTTTCCAGAGAAAAAATCGATTTTTCCGAAAAGAAAAATGATAAATCTTGGCAGAATACAGAATGTAGAATATAAGAAACCTAAGTTCAACGAAGTCAATTAGAAATTCCAATCACCAAATCCCAAATCCCAAAATATAAAATTCAAAACAAGAAGTTTAGTGCATTAAAACATTTGATATGATTCACCTGACTGTCATTTAGAACGAATGTGAGAAATCTCATCCTTAATACACAGATGTCTCATCGCTTCGCTTCCTTCAACATAACAAAATACATTATCTCATTATAGCATTATATTAATGTACAACAATATAAAAATTAAGAATTAAGCCGTAGATAACATTAGTATAAGCGGAAGTTCTGTTTACTCTTCTTTATTAAAAGTTCCGAGTTTAATTGCTGTTAAAATCTTTTTGGTGTATAGCGGAAAATCGCTTTTCATAATCCATCCGTAATATCCTGAGTCTGTTTTAAGCACATCTTCTACAAGTTTGCCTTTGTGTTTGCCAAAATTAATAGTTGCTTGCTCGTCTTTATTGTAAGCTATGTATCCTGCAAAGTCAACATTTTTACTTTGCATCGAAAAATTGCTTAAGAAATCAATATCGTTTTCAATTTCATCGTATTTTTCTATTTGTGCTTTAAGCACCTCGTAGGTTGCAAGAGTATCGGCTTGTGCCGAGTGTGCGTTTTCAAGTTCTTTATTGCAAAAGAATTTATATGCAGCTATTAGGGTACGTTGTTCCATTTTATGAAATATTACCTGCACATCAATAAACTTGCGCTTTTTCATATCAAAATCAACTCCTACACGCAAAAACTCTTCGGCAAGCAATGGCACATCAAATCTGTTAGAGTTGTAGCCTGCTATATCGCACCCTTCCATATATTTTGCAAGTATTTTGGCAAAATCTTTAAATAAAATAGCGTCTGCAACATCGGCATCTGTTATTCCATGTATTTCTGTAGCCTCTGCCGGTATTGGCATTTCAGGATTAATACGTTTTGTTATCTGATCTTCTTTTCCATTAGGCAAGATCTTAATTAAAGATATTTCTACTATTCTGTCTTTTGCAACATTTACTCCTGTTGTTTCCAGATCGAAAAATATTATCGGATTTTTTAAATTTAATTCCATTTGCTTTAACAATTATTTGCCTTTACGGCTATAAATTTTTTTATTTTATTTGTTTATTGTTCGTTAATTTTTTCTGTAAGATAAATATCAATTTTATAATCTGTGATTATTGGCTGTTCTTCGTAGATAATAATATCCATCTGATATGTTTCATAGGCATCGCCTTTTACAATTATAACATAATTACCGGGTACGAGTTCAATTTCATATTTAGCTTGTTTTGCCATTTTGGTAAGGTCGCCAACTTCCTTTTGTGTGCGTTTATTAAATATTTTCATTCTAATATCGGGACCAATATCTGCAATTTGCTTTGGATATATAGAATCGCCCACTGCTATTATTCCATGATATTTTATTTTTGTTGCCGGCACATCGTTAAAAATTACTTTATAAATATCAAGGTCGCCTACCCCTTCTTTTCTCCATTTAGGCATGTAGCCGTATCTGCCGTTTTTTGTTATCGATATGTTTGTGTTATCATAGGTATCGTTTATAGGGTATCCAAAATTCTTTGGTTTGCTCCATTTATACTCTTCTTTAATCCATGTACATTCAAAAATATCATATCCTCCCATTGTATTATATCCTTTTGATGCAAACCTTAATTTTGTGCCATCGTGTGACATTTCAGGAAAATTTTCATCATACTTTGTATTAACTGCAGTTCCCATATTAATCGGCGTGGTCCATTCCTCTTTTGAAATACGGGTACTATAAAAAATATCAAAACCTCCTAAACTTTCGGGTCTGTCGCTTGCAAAATAAAGGGTATCGTTTGATGGAGAAAAACATGCGCCTTCCTCTAAATACTTTGAGTTGATCTCTTTATTAAAAACCATTACTTCTCTAAATCGTGTTGTTCTTTTAGTTGATACACCAATATCATCGCCTGCAACAAAATTATCGAGATGTACTATGGCTTTTTTTCCATCATGCGATAAAGCAACAACTTCTTCGTTTTCTTCGGTATTTACTTTACTTCCAAACGAACGTGCTTTACTCCATTCACCAAAATCGTCTTTTACAGGAAAAGTCATATAACAATTTTTTACATATTGCTGATAATCTTTAATATACTTTTTATTTGATGCAAACACCATTATATGTCCATCGGCTGCAATATGTGCGTTATAATCTGATCTGCGGCTGTTAATATTTGTTCCCATATTATAGAACGCAACATCAACAGGTGTTTCCATTAGTTTTTTTGCATTGTAACAAATTTCAATATACCTGTTTATTTTTCTTATTTGTTCTGTATTTATTTTTTCTCTTATATACTCTTTATATTCTTTAAATAATTCTACTGCTTTATCGAATTTATATTTATGAAAATATGCATGAGCAAGATAAAATTTAATATCGTCTACGTAATAACCCAAGGAATCGGCAAAACTAAGATAAGGAATAGCTTTTGTTTTGTCCATATTAACTTTTAAATAACATACTCCTATTCTGTAATGAAATTCTTCGTTCTTTTTATCGGTTCTTAATAACTTTAGATATTGTTTTAATGCAACCCTGTAGTTTTCATCTTCAAAATTGGTGTTAGCCTCTCTTTCCAACGATTGAGAAAAAGATATTAATGTTATTAGAATAAAAACTATTATTATGGCTATTGTTTTATGCATATTCTGATTTTACATTAATGGAAAATATATTCCATATTTTAAAATATAAAATTAAGCTATTTTTGAATTAAGTGAAAATTTTTATCAAACTCCTTTTTATAACTGGCTTTATCTAATATTTCAAAACTTTCGATATACTCTTTATAGTTTTCGTTATATACAATTTCTATTTCATATTTTCCTTTTGGAAGAATTGCCACAAAATCGCCTGTATTTTTTTTAGGGATATACATACCAAAAAGGTTTCCAAAATCGTCGAAAATAGAAATTTCGAGATCAAAATTATCACCTGTAAACTTCTTAGCTGTAATTGTGTCGTCAAGATAAATATATCCTTTTATCAAGGAAAGTTCTTCATCAATATCATTAAATGTAACTCTGTATATATCCAGTCCGCCAAAACCTTCTTTTCTGTTTGCAGCCATATAAGCGTATCTGTTATTTTCCGAGAATGAGATAGTTAAATTATCTTGCGTTGTGTTTAAAGGATAACCAAGATTTATTGGCTTTGTCCATTCTTGTCTTGTAACATCCCAGTATGAAACAAACAAATCGTAGCCTCCAATACTGTTATGACCTTTTGAAGCAAAATAGAGGATATTTCCATCATCTGAAATTAAAGGATATGCATCATCATTTTTTGTGTTAATTATATCGCCTATATTTTTTGCTTCACTCCATTTTCCGTTTGGTAATTTTTTAATTACATATATATCCTTGTCGCCGTATCCTCCATCTCTTGCCGATGATACATATATTATGCTTTTATCTGCTGTCATTGAAGCTCCGTTTTCTGTCGATTTTGAATTTACCATATTAAAGAATTTTTCTTCTTTATCGTAATATTTAAAAAATTTACCTTTTTTCTCAGTTCGTAAAATATCACTGTACTCATCGTCCATGCTATTGCATAGGAATAAAACCTTGCCATCATCTGACATCCACACAGCTTCTTCATTGTCGGTAGTATTAATTTTATGTTGAGAAACAGCAAATTCCCATTTATTTTTATTGTTTCTGCTTATGTATACATTCGAAATATAAGTGCCATAATCCGGGTCATATTTTTTATTTGAAGTAAATGTTATAAATCCTTCATTATTGACAACAAATGGATTATAATCATCTAATCTGGAATTAACATTAGCACCTAAATTTTCAAAACTAACATTAACAGGTTTATTCATTAATTCTAATGCACTATATGACATTTTTATAAGATGATATGCCTTGTTTACTAAATTTTTATCGGCTCCAACAGTTTCTTTGTATATATTAAATAACTCTATAGCCTCTGTAAAACGATACAAATTCATGTGAGATTTTGCAATGTAAAATGTTACATCTTTGTTCGATTCGTCGTTTTCTTTTACAAACAATAATCTTTTTAAAGCTTTTTCAGTGGCAATATTAGTTTCAGAATAACAAATACCAAGTTTATAATTATATTCAATATTTAATGTGTCCGTTTTCCACAATTTTAAATATTTATATAATGCAATCCTGTATTCTCCGTAAAGAAAATTAATATCTGCTTTCTTTTCAAGGTCAATTATATATTTTTTCTTTTTCTGAGCATATATTTCATTATTTGAAATAGTAAATAATAAAATTGAAATCAGTATTAATAATAAATTTTTCATTTTTTGAGTTTATATAAAAAAAGGAGGCTATAAAACATTTAGTCTCCTTTAATTATTTATTTTTTAATCAAATTAATTAATCATCATTGGCATTAACAACATAAGTATATCTTCGTCTTCAACCTCACTTTCAAATGGCAATAATAAACCTGCTCTTGCAGGATCTGATAATTCCATTACAATTTCTGATGAAGGTAAATTTGAAAGTATCTCCATTAAAAATGTTGATTTAAAACCTATTTCCATTTCTTCACCATCGTACTGGCAATTTAATCTTTCTACACCTGAAACTGCAAAATCAATATCCTGTGCCGAAATTGTTATTTGATTACCCGATAGTGATAGTTTAACTAAATTGCTTGACTGGCTTGAGAAAAGTGAGACTCTTCTTAAAGTATTATACAATTCAATTCTGTCAACAATAAGTTTATTTTGATTATCGGTTGGTATTACAGAGTTATAGTTAGGATAATTCCCTTCAGTAAGTCTGCATACAAGTTTGTAATTTGAAGTGGTAACAAGGGCATTTTTTTCATCAAATTCCAAAACAATTTCTTTTTCTTCTTTTGGCAAAATATTTCTTAAAAGAGAAGCAGGTTTTTTTGGAAGTATGAACGATGATTCAAATTCCGATTTAAAATCAGTTCTTCTATAACGTACAAGTTTATGAGAATCTGATGCAGCAAATGTTACGTTATCTTTATAGATCTCAATATATATACCATTCATTACAGGTCTTAATTCATCGTCGGCAGTGGCAAAAAGTGCCTTATTGATGCCGTTTAAAACAACATCGTTGTTTAAGGTAATTTTTTTAGCCTCATTTGTTAAAGAAGGAACTTTTGGAAAATCAACAGCATTCTGACAAGGAATAACATATTTTCCTGTTTCAGACGAAATTTCAAGATTTAATTTCTCAATGTCAACATTGAAAGTAAGCGGCTGATCTGGGAATTCTTTTAAAGCGTCATTTAAAATTTTTGAAGGAACAGCTACATTGCCTTCGCCCTCACAATTTTCAAGCTTAATTTTAGTAATCAATGTTGATTCTAAATCTGAAGCAGTAATTGTTAAGTCTTTATTTTTTATTTGAAAAAGATAGTTGTCGAGAATAGGCAAAGTGTTTTTTGCGTTAATAACTCTTCCTACCGACTGAAGGTAGCCTAAAAACTCACTACTGGATATTACAAAATTCATAATGTTAATTTTTATATATAAAACTCAAAATTAGTGAAACAATTTGTTAATTCAAATTGAATAAAATTATTTTTTCAAAAAATTATCAATTTCTTTTATCAAATTGTCGAAAACATAATATTGAACTGAAACAAAGTCTTCGTCATTTATATATCCATACATCTGATCGGGGTCAAAATCAAGTTTATTTCCCTCGCCATCTAATAACATATCATCGAAAGAAGGCATTTTATAAGTTTTAATTGTTTGCTTTATCCCATTTTTGTCTTCAACTGTAAATATATAGTATGGCTGTGTGGAAATAATGGAATCTTTTTTGTTTTGGTCAAAATTATTAAGCAATGCCTGATAAGAAATATTTTTATAATTGGCAATGTATTTTTTAACGGCAATTGTATCAAAATCATTAATCATTTTTTGTTGATAAACCGATTCTAATGCAAAATTGTTATCGCCATTATTTATAATTTTAAATGATTTGGAAGGCGCCAGAGGTATTTCTACCAGAATTGACACAATATCTTTATACTGATAATTGAATATTTGCATGCTTCTCCATAAACCTTCTTCAACAAAATACCGGGTAGATAAATATCCGCTAAAACCGGGTATGTGCATAATAAAAGGAACTGAAGAACCTTCTATAAGCATATATGTTCCGTACTGATCGGATGTTGGGCCTCCTACATAATATGTTCTTATTAATTTATTGTTAGCATATATTTCAACCTTGGTGGAATGAACTGCCAGATTTTTAACCACTGTGTTATGGGCTGATTTTGACACAGGCGATTTAATAGCAACACGGTTAATTGTTTTAAGCAAAAGTGCTATTGCATCTTTTCTTACCCTATATTTTTTATTTATCTGCCAATACCCGTGTTTTCTTTCAAGCAAAACTTTGGCATTTGATTTATCTACCATAAATATTTTATTGACAGATGCAGTATCTTCAACAGCAAAATCTCTTAATTCCTTGTTCGATAAATTGCTTGATGTATTTATAAAAAAGATATAATAAAGCGATATAAGTATTGAGACTATTACTATTGCTAATAAAATTATGTTGCTTTTTTTCATTGTTCTTTATTATTTTATCATGTTTACTTTACATTGCAAAGATATATTTTTCTTTAAGAATATTGGAAATTGAGAATTTGAAATTTGAAAGTGGGCGTTTTAATGCTTTTGCATTTTAGTAGTTAACGTTTGGCTAAACTGCGTTTTATTGCTGTTTAGGTTTTGTTATGCATTGTCTTATTTGTTTTTTAGTTTTTCAATCATATCCTCAATCTCTTTCTCAGAGAAATTCCCACTAATAATAACCTTTCCTCCTGAAATAGCCCCATTAACTATAGGCAATGAAATAATATGTTTTTCAATAACAATTGCTATAGGTTTGGATATATTATTTTTAGTAAGCAAATAAAAGCTTCTTGAACTATTCTCTTTAAGTGTAATATCTATAATTAAAGTACCATTACTATCAATACTCTTTTTAACTTCTTGAATATCATCTTTTGTTATAGTTGGATTATCTTCAAGTTTAATATCCTTTTCATCCATATATGAATCATAATCAACCGTAGCATAAAAACCATCTTCCCTGTCAATAGGTATTGGTTCAAATTTACTGATAGGTTCATTAATTTTATTTCTTTTATTTACAGCAACCGTAATCCTCTCAAGTTCTACACTTACGTCTTTAAATTGATTTGCGATGCTTTGATCTGCTAATCTGGAATTAAACAATTTTTGAAATGAAGTTGAACTTATAAAATTATATAATTCATTAATCTCATCGTCAGTAAAAACTTCACTTAAACCTTTGATTATTCTTTTGCGAATTTCTTTATCACTTAGTAGTTTTTCTATTTCAAGAAGTTTTAGACTATCTTTTTCTGTAGCTTCGTACTTTAGAGGTTCTAACCCAAATTCAATCAAAGAAAATTTTTGGTTTTCAACAATACGCAAACTATCAATTATTGTATTTATTTTATTTATTCTTTCTTGCCCATAATTAGGTAAGTATGATAATAAAACGAACAAAAATAAAAACACTATCTTCTTATCTTCCTTTAAATTAACTAATCTCATTTTCTTCTATATTTTTTCATTTTTGACTGTTATCTCTGATTATTGCTAACTAGTAGATAAAAAGCATTAGTGCCTGTTATCTGCCTTATAGCTACTTTTGTTAATTTTGTTAAATTACTTATAAACTTTAACAAATATAGACAAAAAAAAGGAGAGCAAAAAAACTCTCCCCTTTTAATTTTAGTTATTTATTAAAAAAAAGCCTCTCATTAATCTGAGAAGCTTTTCTTATAGAGCTACAAGCTACGCCAAGAGGCAGGAATGTCCTACTTTTAATAAATAAATTTAATGATCTTCAATAATTCTTTATAACATAAACTAAAATGAGTAAATCCTTTGAAGATATACTTGAGGACTAGCTACAGAGTTTGTTGAAATATACAAATTAGATCCATTTATACTAACACCTAACCACATCATTGTTGCAAATGCATCAGCTACTATTATGGTGTATCTTCTAGGATAATTAGGTGGATTTGGTATGATGCCTAAAATCACATCTTTATCATAGTCTGTCAGGTGGATAATTTGTTGAAAAACTTCTGGCCTTCCATTCATTCTCCATTCTAAAAGCAATCCATTATAGTTGGCAACGTTACCAATATCCGTATTATCCGTACATGTACCACCAGTACATAAACCTAATTCATCTACAGCATGTAGTTTAGTGAATGTTAACCCCGCTTGCCATGAAGCATTACCACTAGCATCAGATGTTAATACTTTACCTAAGCCTTCAGTACCATCAACAATTTGAACTGTTCCTTCTACATCTAGTTTAGCAGAAGGTGAAGTAGTACCAATACCAATATTTCCGTTTGTAGGATCTATTTGAAACCTAACTTGAGAACTTGTTATATCTACAATTCTAAAACCTGTAATAGATGTACCTTCTTGCCCAATAAACCATTCTTGAATTGCAGTTTTTATTCCTAAGCCTGTTTTAAAATTGCCTCCACCATTTTCTAACATTATCTGAAGCGGATCTGCTGTTCCTACCACATTAAATTTAGAAGTTGGAGTTGTGGTTCCAATACCTACATTACCACTTTGTCCAAGTATTGTTAATCTCGGAATTAAAGTAGTACTTCCATTGTCTTTGCTTGCAAAAATAAAACTTCCAGGAAAAGCTGCTGCTGTTGTAAACACAGTAGTTAAATTATTTTGTAAAGAAAATCTATCCATATAAAAACCCATTTTTGTTCCTGCTAATGGACCAGAATTATCATCATTATATAATATAAGTTTCTCACCACTCGCTCCATATCCAATTCCTAAATCTAACCTTGCATTAGGATTTGTTGTTCCAATCCCAACATTTGTTCCATTATCATAAATTAAAGAAGAAACTAATTCTGTGCCATTCCATTTAGAAACAAAATCAGTTGTATTGACACCTACCTGAGGATCGGTTTCAGTAAAACTAGTTAAATAACCATTGTTTGAAACAAATGCATCAACCGCTGTTTCGTCTAATTGAGTATCGGTATCTATTACAGAAAGATCAATTGTTGACCCACTAGAGATTGTTAAATCTGTTCCTGCTAGTGAAATATCCTGAATTTCGTTGCTTGCATCTCCATCTACCTCAGTTGTGAGATAACCATTGTTGGCTACAAATGCATCAACTGCTGTTTCATCTAATTGAGTATCGGTATCAATTACAGAAAGGTCGATAGTAGAACCACTGGAAATTGTTATGTCGGTTCCTGCTAGTGAAATATCCTGAATTTCGTTGCTTGCATCGCCATCTACCTCAGTTGTGAGATAACCATTGTTGGCTACAAATGCATCAACTGCTGTTTCATCTAATTGAGTATCGGTATCAATTACAGAAAGGTCGATAGTAGAACCACTGGAAATTGTAAGGTCTGTTACTGCAAGTGATATATCCTGAATTTCATTTGCAGGATCAGCATCGGCATCATCTACCATATCATTTATTACATATTCTGCCTTTGTTGCATGTATTGCATAAGGTACACTCAATAGCTGACTTGTTCCAGTTATTGTATAGGCTGTTCCACCTAATGGGTCGGTTTCGGTCATAATAAAATATGGACCAGCACTCCAGTTGATAGTAGTAAAATCTCCACTAACAATTGTACCTGTACCAATCTCAATACTTAAAAGTCCATTGGTATTTGTTGTGGGTGTTTGTGTTTCTACATATACTGCTGTTCCTGTTGGAGAACCTTGCAGAATACTAATTTGCATTCCTACAGTGGTATTAATGACAAGTACATCACCTACATCTCTTACTACAGCCTGATAGCTCATTTTATCTGGTGACTGAGCAAACACACTTGCAGTTAATAAGACTGCAATCATAATTGTAAATATATTTTTCATAGTTTTTAGTTTTTAATTATTTTAAATGATTTAATTTCTTTGTTTTCACCAGTTACTTTCAAAAAATAATTGGCTGGTGCTAAATGATTCATTTTAATGCTTGTTTCATTTGCTTCAATCTTTTTACTTTCTAAAAGCTTTCCGTTAATATCGTACAGACTATAACTTAAATCTGATTTAACAGAAAGGTCAGCTTTCAACGTTAGGTAATCTATTGCTGGATTTGGATAAGCAACAATACTTAAATTAATTTCTTTGCTATCTTCTATTTCTAGTACCACAGAAATTTCGTATGGCTGTTGCACCCCTTGTGCAATAGAACCATTTGTCCCTGTATCTGTATTATAAACCACTTGTCCTACGGAATAGCTTACAGAGCCACCACTGCCTGAAGCATTACCACCAGAAGCTGGTATTGCTTCTTGTGCTTGCAATCCTGTTAGTCCGAGACTTAACAAGAGTACTGCACTTATTTTTAACTTTTTGTGTCGCATTTGCATCCTCCTTTTTTAATTTGCCTTAGGCTCATCAGGCATTAATTGATTTATAAAAGCCCCTCCTAGCCTCCCCAAAGGGGAGGAACTAAACGTTTATTAAATGTTTAATTGTTGGACAATACTGTTTTAAACATTTAGCAAATTTAACAAAAAAAAGGAGAAAACTCTCCTTTTAATTTTAGATTTAGATTTATAATTTGTTTATCCGCAAAGCGGTTTTTTTAAAATATAATGTGTGAAAATACAAAAAAATATTCAATTTAAAAAAGTTTAAATTGAATTTATATTTTGAGAGTGTTTATATAAAGTGTTATGAATTATAAAATAAGTATATGTATATTTGTACAAAAAAATTTATGTTGATTTGAAACAGAATATCAAATAACTTAATTATTATATAACAAAATGAAAAACATTGCAATAGTAGCGGGTGGCGATTCTCAGGAGCATGATATTTCAATTCAAAGCTCTAAGCAGGTATCGAAACTTATCGATAAAAAATTATTTAACACATATACAATTCATATAAAAGGTCTGGAATGGAATGTTATAATTAATAATGAAAAAATACCAATTGATAAAAATGACTTTTCGGTTAATATCAATAATAAGAAAATATTATTTAATTGCGCATTAATTATTATACATGGCACACCCGGCGAAAATGGTTTGTTGCAAGCTTATTTTCAATTGTTAAAAATACCTTTTACTACTTGTAATTTTTTTGAATCGGCTTTGTGCTTTAATAAATACGCCTGTAAGGTATATCTAAAAAAGTTTGATATATTATCGGCAAAATCGATAAAACTTAGAAAAGATTCTGAAATTAATACTGTAGCAATTATCGGCAAATTAGGATTGCCTTGTTTTGTAAAACCAAATGCAGCCGGTTCGAGCTTTGGCATAACAAGAGTTAAGGATATTGATAAGCTGAAAGAATCGATAGAATTAGCATTTAAAGAGGATTATGAGGTTATTGTTGAAGAATTTATTAATGGCAGGGAAATTACTAATGGAGTGATTAAAACGAGTAAAAACGATTATATTTTACCTGTTACGGAAATTGTTACCAAAAACGATTTTTTTGATTATGATGCCAAATATAGCGGTGAAACAGACGAAATTACTCCAGCAAAAATACCCGATGATATTACCGAGAAATGCAAACAAACATCATCTGATATTTACGATATTTTAAACTGTAGCGGTATAGTTAGAGTAGATTATATTTTAAAAGCTAATAAATTGTATTTTCTTGAAATAAATACAATTCCCGGAATGAGCAAAGAAAGTATTATTCCGCAGCAAGCCCGTGAAATGAATATTAACCTTAGAAATGTTTATACAGAAATTATTAATGATGCTATTGGGAAGATAATTGACAGTTGATAATAGGCAAAATTGTTAACAGGATTTTCTTTTATATTTTTCAGCCCCGAGTTCTCGGGATAGTGCTAATCTGATGTAACCATAATCAAAACATTTATGCTTAACCTAACGACATTGCCATTTGGAGAGATTAGAAGTAGCTTTTGTCAATTGTCAACTGCCAATTGTTAACTGTCAACTATTAATTTTAAGCATATAAGCTCAATTCTGGTTTTACTTACTTCTAATATTTTAACAGAGCCAAGTTCACCAATAATTATAGTTTCGTTTAGTTTGGGGATATTTTCATGATATGCGAGAATAAATCCGGCAATTGTTTCATATTCTTCCGATGTTGGAATATTTAAATTATACTTGTCGTTTACGTAGTCAATTTCTAATCTTCCCGAAAAGAGATATTCATTTTCATTTACTTTACGTTCTGTTAGTTCGCTTGTATCGTGTTCATCTTCAATTTCACCTGTAATTTCTTCAATAATATCTTCAATTGTAACCATTCCTGAAGTTCCTCCAAATTCATCAACAACAACTGCAAGACTTTTATTTTCATTAATAAAATCTGATAATAATTTATTTGCAGGCATAGTTTCGGGCACTATCATAATATTATGCATCATTGCTTTAATACTTTGCGGGTTTTTAAATAACTCCGACGAATTAGCATAGCCAATAATATTATCTATCGATTCTTTAAATATTAATATTTTTGAAAATCCTGTTTCAATAAACTTATGTTTAAGTATTTCAATTTCCTCATTAATCTCAATGGCGGTAATCTCTGTTCTTGGTACTATACATTCCCGCAATTTAATATTTGAAAAATCGAGAGCTTTTTGAAATATTTTTAATTCATTATCAATTTCCTGATTTTCTTTTTCACTGCTATGTACCAGGTCATCAAGATCTGCTTTGCCAAATGCTGTTTTAGGATTACTTTTTTTTATATTGATATTGAAAAGTGTTTTAAGAAAATTATTTGATAATGATACAGATAAAAGAGTTAAAGGATAAAATATTACATAAAAGAAAAAAACAGGTATTGCAAAAAACTTAAGGGCGAAATTAGAATTTATCCTAAAAATTGTTTTTGGCAAAAATTCTGCGGTAATCAATATAATTAATGTTGAAATAATTGTTTGAATAATAAGAATTACAGCTCCGGAACTTGTGAATAATGCAATAAAAGGTTCTAATACAATAGCCATTACTATACCGTATATTACTAATGCAATATTATTTCCAATTAGCATTGTTGCAATATATGATGAAGGATTACTGGTGAAAAAAGTTATTAATCTCGAAGAGTTTGTTTTTTGTTTTTTATCAAGTTCAATTTTCAGCTTATTAGCAGAAACAAAAGCTATTTCCATACCCGAGAAAAAAGCTGATAATAAAAGAGAAATTAATATTATGATAAAGTATATCATTACAAGTTTCTTAAATTTTTATAGAATTTTGTGCTAAAATTATACATTTTATCTATAAAAAACACAAATGACTAAAATTTGAAATGCCTAAAATGCCTAAAATTGTAATTTTAAGTATTTTAGGCATACAAAATGTGTAGTTTTATTTTTATTGCTGATATTTAATGATTTATATAATATTTGTCAAGAAGTCTGCCTTATGTATTATTTGTTTTTTTTAGAATCTCTAGATTTTCTCATATACCGGCGTAAAAAATACATCCCAAATGATATTGCAGATACTAAAAATATCATTTTGCTTTTTTCAAAGCCATGATTATTGTTATTTATTATACCCAATATAAGAGCTGTTATACCAAATATTAACCATAACATTTCAATAAAAAATGAAAAACTTTTATTCGTCTTCGACATTTACTGTGCTGTTTTTAATGTTTTTTAATTTCCATTTTGTCCCATTCTCTTTTGCTTCAAATCCTGCTTCTCCATAAAATATACCATCTTTATTCGTAATTCTTGTGAATTTATCGGAGTATATAATTGCTTTTTCTTCATCCCAAAATAATTGTTCGGTATTTATTTGTTCGTTTTCTGCCGTTATTACAACTACATCATTTCTTGCTTCCCATAATTTTTCAGTTTCATAATTAATTGCATATTCTGCAATAATACTATACGAAGTGTCGGGGTAAATATCATATCCGATTACTTCAATTCCCTCAGGAAATATTGAATATGGTTCCTCTTTATCTATATATCTTTCAAGTAAAGGGGCAAACACTTTAACTTGTATATTAGAGGAATCGGTTTGCACTATTTCAATACTATCGGCAGTTTGTACAGGTAATTTAATTGTACTTACAAATTCATTAACTTCATCAACATCATTTACACAGGCAGTTAAAAATATTGCTATTACAAAACAAATTGAAACAGTATTTATCTTTTTTATAATATTAATAATATCAATCAAGAGTTGAAAATGTTTATTAAGTGTAAATCTTTAACGGCAAACGACAAACCAATTATTATTCATCAGCTTTAACAGCTTTAAATCTGGCTTTGGTTGTTTCGTTTATCCAGCAAGCAACTGTATAACTGTCTCCTTCGTTTATACCTCTAAAAAAACCTTCCGATTTTAAAGGAAAATAAGCTGTATATTTTGCTATTAATTTATTTGCATCAGAAGCAACAGAAGAGTCAACGGCTTTTGCTTTTGCAAATTTATCAATAGCTGTCCATACAACAGCTTTTTGAGTAAAGGCTTCATCGCCACAGCTCTTACTTGAACTTGCATAAAGTAATCCAATTAATAAATATGGTTTTCCCCAATTGCTTCTTTGTTTAATTGCGCTATAAGCATAAGTTCTTCCCTGTGCTTTTTGTCCTAAACGATTTCCATAAATATCGGCAAGGTTATAATAACAATCTGCCAGATCATTAGGGTCTGTTTTAACCTCAATAGCTTGTTTGAAAAATCTTACAGCTTTTTTAAAATCTTCTTTTTTCTTAAACAGTTTTCCCATAGCGTAAGGGTCAATAGCAGTAGAATCGATAGAAATAAGTTTTTCTGCTGCGTTAGCATAAAGTGGGTCATCTGTGCAATCTTGTTTCCCAAGTATTTTAACTATTTTTTTCAGCAATTCAACATCTGTTGGGTTTTCTTGAAACTTTTTTGTGAAAATCGGAATAACTGCATCACATTTTGCACATTCACTGTTAACAAATAAATTATCAATATTTGTTTTAGCTTTCAATAAATTGTCTGTTTTTTTACCTTTTTCGGTATATTTTTTAATTTGAACGTCAATAGCATCACCTGCTTTAGAATAATAGTTTACTATTTTATCGCAAGTTTCTTTTCCTGCTTTAAGCTGTATTAAAGCAGCTTGCATTAAATTAAGTAATGCAGCTCCCTCTGTTTTATCTCCACATAATTCTAATGATTTTGATAAATAACCGTAAGCTACTTCTAATTCTTTTTCTTTTCGAAATTTAAAAATATCAACTCCTTTTCTTCCAATAACTTTTCCTTCTTCACCAAAATATTTAATTCGTTTATCATAAATCATCATTAAGGTGTCAATTAATGCTTCTTTAATTGCTTCATTTTTTTCTTTTTTTATAAGATTTTGATACATTTTTGCTCCATGCAAATAAATGTTTTTTGTTGACCTTGGACATTCATTATAAACATAACGCCATCCCAGTTGTAATGCATCTATGTAGTTTTTTTGTTTGTAAAATGTAGAATATAACGAAAGTTTTTGTTTGCATTTTAATGTGTCGTTTCCATATTTTGGAATACTCTTATCTTGTGCATAAAAATTTGTAGTAATTAATAAAATACCTAATAATAAAATTGAAGTTCTTTTTTTCATATTAATCATATTTACGTTTAACAAACCATATATCGTACATTGTAAAATTAACACCAATAGTACCAAATGTTTCTTTTATAAGATCCTTCTCTGTTGTTCCTCGTTGTTTAAATTCAAAAAACAGATTTATTGATGATTTACTTTTTCTTATTGGAATACCCAATCCAAAACTTATGCCAAATTCTTTTAGCTGTTCATCTTTTGAAATAAATTGTAAATAAGTATTTGAATAATGTGCACCAAATCTATAACTAACTCTTTTTGTGAAATTAGAAAATCCATTTAAAATATTATATTTTTTGGGAGTATATTCAATGCCCGCAGATATTCTATTGCTGTTTGATAAAGAATCGTTTATTCCAAAAATTGTAACATCTGACCAGTTTTGCATTGAATAATCTGCTGCAACTGTTAATTTATTGTCATAAATATAGCTAAATCCAACTCCAATATTTCTTGGCAAAACAATTGTGCCCTTTACATTATTAGCATACCTTAAAGTATCAATTATTGAATTGTAATTTATAGATTCATTATTATAGCCCATGATTGTTCCTGCAAGGGTATCGCGTTTGGCTGACAGATTGGTTTTGTTGTCAAAAATAAGCCCAAAATTAAAACGGTGTTTCTTTTCTGTTACAGAATTAATGAAAGTATGGTGGAACTGAATACCGAAATTATAAAAGAAATCACTAATTCTTGTGCTCTTTTCAATTTGATAATTAAATGCACTATTATCGTTATCTGAAAATGTTAAAGTATTTGTTTGTTTAATAAATCCATACAAATAATTTGCATTAAATCCTATTGATAAAAATTTGAATGGCTTAAAAGAATTGCCAATATATACATTATTAATTCCTCCTGAGCCATTGTAACAATATTCAATATTCCCAATATTAGGATTATTCTCAGTTGTAATTATTTTATAACCTACATTACTATACGGTTTAAGCCCTATGTTTCCAAACCACCATTTTGTATAAGGGTATCCAATAGACAAGTAATTTAAATTAGTATTATTACCAATATAAGTATCATTTGAAGAAGAAAGATTTGTTATTACATTAGAAAATCCAAATTCAAAAATAAAAGGAGCTCCAATTAAAGTAGAATCAAATGAGCTGTATGATGCAGGGTTATTCGGGTTTAAATGGTCAGGATCACGCATTCCGATAGAAGTTCCACCCATTGCATAATTTTGTCCAAAAACATTTGAAGCTATTTCTCCTATGCCAAATCTCGAATAAGGCGAATTCGTATTACTATTTTGAGCTTTTGCCGATATAACTATCAACAAAAGAAATATTTGCATGTATATTTTTAATCTACACATTAAATTCTAATATTTTATTTAAACCGTTTATCAATAAATTTGGTTCTGCAAAGATGGGCTTTTTTAATTTTTTATCAAAGAAAAAGCAATCTCCTCCTGTTAAAATAATTTTGTCGCTATTATATAGCGATTTAAAATTATTAATGTATTGATCTATTTCATAAATTATACCATTTTGAACTCCTGAAACAATTGCAGAATTTGTATCATTCCCAATAAAATCAAAAAAATCATTTTTTGTAACTAAAGGTAATTTTTCCGTAAAATAATTTAATGCTTTATATCTCATATTTAATCCGGGAGATATATTCCCTCCAATGTAAATATTTTTATTTGTTACAATGTCATAAGTAATGGCTGTACCTGTATCAACGACTAAAACGTAAGTGTTAGGGAAAATATTGTTTGCTCCTATAACTCCTGCAATTCTGTCATTTCCAAGAGTTTTTTTTGTATTATATTTTATTTTAATCGGTAAACTTGTTTTATATGTTAACTCTATTACCGTACTAATGTTTTGTTTTAAAAAATTCAAAATTTCAAAATCGACATTAATAACAGAGGATATTATAACATTTTTTATTTTTGGAAATTTAAACAAAATATCAATTAAATGCTTTTTTTGAAGAATTTTGAAATGAAATAACTTTTTTATTGAGTTTTTTTGATAAATTGCGAGCTTTGCAGAAGTATTGCCTAAATCTATGATTAAGTTCATATTGAGAAAAAATGTTAATTTGATGAATATTTTTTAAATTGAAAATGGTAAAAATAGTAAAGATTATTACTAATTTTAAGGGAAATTTAATTTTTAAATAATGGGGATTAAAAAAGTACTTATTGTTGAAGATGACACTCTTTTGGCAACTACTTTTAGCATGTTTGTTGAAGATTTGGGGTATAAAGTGGCGGGAATTGTTTCTAACGGAAAAGAATCAATAGAACTTTGTAAGAAAAATAAACCGGATATTGTATTAATGGATATTCATTTACCCGGTAAAATTGATGGAATAAAAGCTGCTGAAGAAATTCAAGAGAATTTAAATATTCCAATAATATTTATTACAAGTGATGAGCAAGAATCTACAGTAAAAAGAGCGTTAGCATCAAATAGTTATGGCTATTTGTTAAAGCCTGTTAGTAAAAATTCTTTAAAAGTTACAATTGAATTAGCTTTAGAAAAACATAAGAATGATAATCAAATTAAAATTAGCAGGACTCGTTATAAAACTCTTGTTGAAGATTCACCGGATACTGTATTAGTAATTAATGCCGATTATATAGTTCAATATATTAATTTTTCAGGTTTAAAGTTATTTGGGACTATTCATATTGAGGAAATTGTAGGTAAAAGCCTAATGAATTTTTTTATAGCAGAAGATAAAACTATTTTAAAAGAAAAAGTTGAATCAGCCCTTAAAAACAATAAGAAAATTAAATATTTTCCACTTCATTTTAAATCATTTCAAGAAAAAGAATTTCAAGTTGGTATTTCTGGTTCGGTTATAGAATTCAACAAACAAGTATCTATTCAATTAGTTATAACAGACCATACAGAAAAAATAACAAGTCAGCAGTTAATTAATAAACAAATAAATATAATTGAAAATATTGATAATGCTATTATTATTATTAATACAGATGGCACAATAAATTATTGTAATAAAGTGGCATGTGATATATTTGGTTTTGAAAAAAATGAAATTACAGGAAAGAACATAGCTTATTTATGTCAATCTGATGATAATTTTTATAATAATACAATTTTATTGCCACTTAAAAATTCTGACCAGCATTCGTTTGATATGAAACTTGTTCATAATAACACAGGGCAACCGTTTCATGTAAAGTTTTCATTAACTGCACTTAAAAATGAAGATGATAATATTTTCAATATTGTTTGTTATTGTCATAATATATCGTTTGAAGAGAAATTGGAAACAATCTGTATTCATGCCGAAGCTAATTTTAAAGCAATACTTCATGGTAGTTCAGAGGCAATATTTATAATTAATAAAGAGTTTCAAATTATTAATTATAATAAAACTGCAATTAAATATTCAAAAAACATTTTTAACAAACCTTTACAATATAATATTTCTGTTTTTGATGTAATTTTCTTTTTAAACAAAGGAGAATTAATAGGTCTGTTTAATAATGCTTTTGATGGCGTATCACATTATTTGGAAAGATTAATTAGATTTGAAAAACACAAAAAGTTTTTTATAATTAATCTTCATCCGATACTTAATGTAAAGGATGAAAATGTTGAAAATATTTATATTTCATTTTTAGATATATCTGAAAAAAAGTTAATTGAAAAAGAACTAGAAGATACAAAAAGTGAATTAAAACCAATGTTTGACAGTAGTATTCAAAGGTTTTATCTGGTTGGTATTAACTATAAATTAATAGCATTTAATAAATCTGCTTATGATACTATTCAACGAGGATTTAATAGATCGTTAAAAAAAGGAGATTACATTGTAGATTTTATTTCTTCTGATATTACATCTGAAGAATTTATTGAATATTTTGAATCTGCTAAAAAAGGAAATCATGTAATTTTCAAGGAAAAACAGGAAGTGAAAAATGATTTTAATTATTCTGAAGTCCATTTAGAACCTATTGTAAATGATAAAGGAGATATTTCAAGAATTCTTTTATGGACCTTGGATATTACAAAAAGTGAAAAAACAATATTGGCATTAAAAGAAAGTGAAGATAGATATTCACTTGTTGCTAAAGGAGGAAATGACGGGCTTTGGGATTGGAATTTGAAAACTGATGAATTGTTTTTATCACCAAGATGGAAATCTGTATTAGGATATGATGAAAATGAATTTATTAGTCGGGATGATGCTCGTGAATTGCTTATTTATCCCGATGATATTGAGCATACTAAATCAAATATTAAAAAGCATTTAAAAGGCGAATCAGAAATATATATTAATGAATACAGATTGCGTCATAAAAACGGCGAATTTTTATGGATACATGAAAGAGGGCTTGCCTTAAGAGATGAAAATGGTAAGCCATATAGAATGGCTGGAACTATTACTGATATTTCTGAAAGAAAAAAGAATGAAGAAGAATTACAATTGTTGAATAAAGCATTGCTTCAAGAACGAAGCATGTTTATGAAAGGAAATGTGGTAGTTTTCAGATTAAATACTGATGGATTTATTATTGAATACCTTTCAAGTAACATAGATGAAGTACTCGGGTATTCTGCTGATGAATTGATAGCAAATAAAACTTCTTTATTAACCTTAATTGTTGATGAAGACAAAGATATATATATAAAAGAACGTGATATTATTTTAATGCAAAAGGAACTGCATACTGAATTTTCTATATATAGATTAAAACATAAAAATGGCAATTTTATTCATGTAAAAGATTTTATTTCAGTAATTAAAAATGAAGATAATAATAATATTGAACTTTTAGGTTATTTTATAGATGTAACATCGGAGAAAAAAATTGAAGAAAAAATAGTTGAAAATCAAAAAAAATATTTTAATCTTTTTTCGCAGGCAAATGATGCAATTTTATTAATTGATCAGCAACGAATTATTGATTGTAATGTTAAGGCTGAAGAATTATTTGGATATTTAAAAGAAGAATTGTTAAAAATGAATATAATAAAACTTTCACCAAAAGTTCAGCCTAATGGTGAAACCAGTGATGAAAGAAGAACTAAAAAAATAAACGAAGCCTATGATGGCATATCCGATACTTTTTATTGGCAGTATAAACATAGCGAAGGTAAATTATTTGATGCTGAAGTTAGTTTGTCTACCGTTGAATTTGATAGGAGAAATTATTTACAAGCAATAATAAGAGATATTTCAGAGAGAAAGCAAATTGAAAAAGATTTGCGTATTAGTGAAGAACGTTATCGTAGTTTACTTGAATCAATGCCAGATACTATATTTATTCTTGATAAAAATGGCAATTATTTTGATTATAAACAGGATTATCAATTTCGTTCTGAAGAACAACAGGATAAGGTAATAGGCAAAAATTTGAAAGATTTCTTTGACAAAGAAAAGGAAAAAGAGTTTTTGGAAAAAATAAATAATATTATGCAAGACTCCGGGGTACAGCATATTTGTTATGATTTAGATACTTCTAAAGGCACCCGAAATTTTGAGGCAAGATTATCAAAATTAAATTCTGATGAAATATTTGTACAGGTAAGAGATTTTACCGGAAATAATAATTCTAAGAATTAAGAAGCTCACAAACTTATTGATAGTTATTACTTATATTTTTTCAAACTGAGTATAATCTACAAGAACTTTTGGAATAATAATACCATCTTCAGTTTGGTTGTTTTCTAATAGTGCTGCAATTATTCGTGGTAATGCAAGTGCACTCCCATTTAATGTATGTGCTAATTTTGTCTTTTTTTCTCCTTTTTCTCGAAATCGTAATTTTAAACGATTTGATTGATATGTTTCAAAATTTGAAACAGAGCTTACTTCGAGCCATTTTTTTTGTGCAATTGAATATACTTCAAAATCATAAGTTAATGATGATGTAAAACTAAGGTCACCTCCACAAAGTATTGTAATCCTGTATGGTAATTCAAGTTTTTGTATTAAGGATTCAACATATGTAACCATTTCATTAAGGGAATTATATGAATTGTCGGGGTGTTCAATTCTAACAATTTCTACTTTGTCAAATTGATGTAATCTGTTTAGTCCTCTTACATCTTTTCCATATGAGCCGGCTTCTCTGCGAAAACAAGGTGTATAAGCTGTATTTTTTATTGGAAATTGGTCTGCATTTAATAATATATTTCTATAAATATTTGTTACAGGAACTTCTGCTGTTGGTATAAGGTAAAGGTTATCTTCTTGTATGTGATACATTTGACCTTCTTTATCGGGTAGTTGTCCTGTGCCAAAACCTGATTCTTCATTAACTAAGTATGGCGGAATAATTTCTTTATATCCTGCTTTTTGAGCTTCGTCAAGGAAAAAATTTATCAACGCTCTTTGTAGTTTAGCACCTTTTCCCAAATAAACAGGAAATCCTGCACCTGTTATCTTATTTCCTAATTGAAAATCAATAATATTATATTTTTCAGCAAGTTCCCAGTGGGGGAGTGCATTTTGCCCAAGTTCTTTTATATCCCCATCTTGTTTTATAATTTTATTATCTTTTTCACCTTTGCCTTTTGGAACTAATTTGTGAGGAATATTAGGTATTTGTATTAATAGATCTGTAATTTGTTTTTCAATTTCAGATAATTTTGTTGATAGTGATTTAATATTATTTTTAAGTTCTGTAGTTTTTGCTTTTGCTTTATTTGCTTCATCTATTTTGCCATTTTTAAAAAGCTGCCCAATTTGTTTAGCAATAATATTCATCTGAGCTTGAATATCTTCAAGTTCGGATAGAGCAGAACGTCGTTCTTTATCGAAATTTATTATGTCATTAATAATTTTTGATGCATCAAAGTTTTTTATTGTCAGACGCTCAATAATTTCTTCCTTTTTATCAATTATATATTTAATGGTAAGCATAATATTATTGTTTTTTTAAGACTTGTATAAAATAAAAATCTCCTAAATTAACCTATTTAGATCAACGCAGGAGATTAATAATATTTTTTATTTTTATTATTCAGCCTTAACAGGGTCAATAGAAATATATGAACGATTATTTTGTCTTTTTCTAAAAACAACTGTTCCATTGCAAAGTGCAAATAAGGTATGATCTTTACCTAATCCAACATTATTTCCCGGATGATGTTTTGTCCCTCTTTGTCTAACAAGTATATTACCTGCTTTTGCATATTGTCCCCCGAATATTTTAATGCCAAGTCTTTTACTTTCCGATTCTCTACCGTTTCTTGAACTACCGGCTCCTTTCTTATGTGCCATTTTTCTATATTTTTAAAATTATATTATTTTTTTTCTTCAGGTTTAGCTTTTTTTGCTTTAGGTTTTGCGTCAGAGCTTTTTGCAACTTTTTTTACTACTGGTTTTGTTGCTGGTTTTGCCTTTGCTTTTACTTCTGCTTTTGGAGTTTCTTTTACTTTAGCTTTGCTTACAACTTTTTCTGGTTTTTCTTCTTTTACAGGAGTTTCTTTTACTTTGGCTTTTGTTGCAACTTTTTCTGGTTTTTCTTCTTTTGCAGGAGTTTCTTTTTTTGTACTGCCTTTTTCAAGAATATCTTCAATTAATATTTCAGTAAAAAATTGTCTGTGACCATTCAATACTTTATACCCTTTTCGTCTTTTCTTTTTAAAAACTTTTACTTTATCTCCTTTAAGGTGAGTTATCACTTTTGCTTTTATACTAGCGTTTTTTATAATTGGCTCGCCAACAATTACATCTTTATCATTATCAATTAGCAAAACTTTGTCAAAATTAAGTTTTGAACCTTCATCATTGTTTAAACGATGAACAAATATTTTTTGTGATTTCTCAACTTTAAACTGTTGTCCTGCTATTTCTACTATTGCGTACATGTTTATATAAAATTTTACAAAATTTAGGACTGCAAAAGTATAAAAACTTTATTTCTTAAACAATATTATATTTTATTTATTAATTAGAGATTGCCTAAAACCTGTTTACAAATCCAAAATGAATTTTTGCAGAACGAAATTCTATTGGATTATCAAATTGTTTTCCAAGTGCATAGTTTATAGTGAAAATTCCTGCTTTTGTTTCAAAATCTAATCCGAATCCAAATCCAAATGGCGTATCTGAAACGTATTCATTTATCTTTTTTTCATAAAACCCTCCATCAATAAAAGCATATATAGTACTGTTTTGTTCTATAATAAGACGATATTCAATTGTGCTTATTGAAAAAGCCGATGCAAAAACAGATTCTTCATCAAATCCACGAAGTGTTTTTAATCCCCCGATTTTAAATAATTCATTTTCAAATAATGTATTACTATACATGTATCCTGAATGATTTCTAAATTTAATTACCGTATTTTGAGAAAGAGGTAAAAAAACTGATGCATCAATTTGTCCTTCTAATTGTTGTGTGTTTAGGTCAATATCTTCATAAATTTCAGGATTGATATTATTATTTTTCTTAATTTCTTTATTTCCTGCGCCAATATTCATAATAAGTGAAAATCCTTTGCGAGGATTGAATTTATAATCAAGATATTCAGTATAGATGCCAATTCCATATAAAACGGTATTTATGTCAGCATATTGAGGCAGGGTAGTGGTGTATTCTAATCCGGTAGTTGAAATTAATGATGAGTTTTTGTTTTCAATATATCCTTTTATATAATTTGTTCCATCTATTAAAAATAGTAATCCTAAATTACTGTTTACATTTAAATAACTAGTATCCTTTTTTAATAAAGTAAATGTTGCATCAATGCCAATTGGTTTTTCAAATAAAAAAGGATACATAAATTTTGCATCTAGATTTTGTGATAATGACTCAAGTTTTTTCCAATTGAAAGAAATAATTTCACCTTTTTTAAAGGAGTTAATTAAAAACAATCTTAATTCTCCTGTTAACAGCAATTTGCCTGTTGTTTTGTCATTCGGAACTATACCAAGTATGCCATTGAATTGATTTGCTTTTTTATCATCTATATATAAATATATTTTAGAATTTTCTGTGCCAAAACCAACTTCGGAACTTCTTATTTGTTTTATAAATATGAGTTCTTTTAATTTATTTTCTACAGCAATTATTTTTTTTTCGTTATAAAAATCTCCTTGCTTAATTCCAATATGCTTTTGAATATAATTGTCAGATATTTTTGCGTTTCCTTTTATTATTATGCTGTCAATTTTTATTAAATTATTTTTTAAAATTTGCAAATCAGCAAATACACTATCGTTTTTTATTTTTACATTTTCCAAATAAATCTCAGAAAAAGGGTATCCATTATTTTCATAATACTGAAGCAATTTTTCAATAGTGATGTTCAGTTTGTTGATATTAATAGT
The DNA here is from genome assembly GCA_964435855.1 of uncultured Bacteroidales bacterium. Classification (GTDB taxonomy): domain Bacteria; phylum Bacteroidota; class Bacteroidia; order Bacteroidales; family CAYTAU01; genus CAYTAU01. Next base: position 25,052 of record CAYTAU010000004.1, read on the forward strand.
TTTCTTGTTTATTTTTTTATAATTGATATTTAATTTTCGCAATATAAAATTCTCGAAATTTAGCAAAGAAAAATTACCCCATTTATATTGTTCCCCAACATGAAAATACGCTCTTATTATTGTAGAATCAGTAATAATACTATCAAGAGATGCTAAAATATAAGCATCGTTAATTAACTCGTTTCTGATTGAATTAATTTCTTTATAAGTTTCAAGAGTATCGTTAAAAGTTTTATTTAAATATTTTTTATTAAAATCAATTTCTTGATTGTTAGTAATAATTTGTAAATGTATTTTATTTTTTTGAGCGGTGATATTATGTGATATCAGAAGAAATAAAATTAATATTTTAATGTTTTTTTTACTCAAAAGGCAATGTTTTAAATACTAAAGTTTCGCATTAATATCTGTTAATTACATTATAAGCTATTTACGGATAATCACAAATCTAATATGTTTGTATATCAATATTATATGATTTCCATTTTTACATTTCATAAACTTTTGTGTGTACTTTGGGCTACTTTGTGGTTTAATTTTACCACTAAGGTTCACAAAGTATTTTCACAAAGATACTCAAAGAAAAATTAAATATGTACATCCTTTTATATCAAAAACTTAATTGTGGACAATTAAGTGCGAAACTTGAGTTAAATACAAAATCAGTATATATAATATTATTAGAAACTGCATAAGCAATTTTTTATTCTAAACTTTTGTAATTATTTACCCATTCTAAATTCATCATATCTTTTAATAAACGAAAAGCATTGTCTCCATATATAAAACTGTCGATATGCTTAAATCCATATTTCTTCAAGAAATTTATTTGAGCTTCTGATGGTCCATATGTTTTTTTTGCCCAGCCAAATTCATAATCCTGACTTCTATATGGATATTCAGAATATCTAAGCATCCACAAATTATTCATTATGAGATAATTGATCTTGTGTTCTTCAAAAAAATCTTTTTTGTCAGGATTGGCGTCAGAAATTTGTTGACCGGTAATTTGAAGCAAGAAATTTCTTCTGGTAAGATATGTAATTTCAACTTCTCCATCTGTAAAAACACGGGCAATTCCATAATGCACCATTTCACCATACATGGTTTGTACAAGATTAAATCCTAAATAATATTTACTTTTATCTTCCTGGCTTTTTAATGAAATGATATTGAAAAAAAAGAATAGAGATATGAAAAAAGTTAAGAAAAGTTTCATTTGTAATCGTAATATCGGGTTTTTATGATATTATATTTAATGATTATCCGTAAGTATACCCAAGAAGTTGCTATCATTCCGAACTTGATGCGGAATCCAGTTGTATTTTGCAATATAATTTTGGATTCCTGCTTTCGCAGGAATGATAAGCATTTTAACCATTTGTTAGGTAAGTATACGGACATTCATATTTTATTTTATACAATTTACTATCAAAGAGATTTTGAATAATTATCCTAACTCACTTATTTTTTCAAGTTCTTCAATATTATTTATTGATATTTTTCTTCCATCAATACTTATAACTTTTTCGTTTGCAAAAATTGAAAGAGTTCTAATTGCATTTGCAGTTGTCATATTAGATAAATTTGCAATATCTTCTCGTGAAAGATAAATTTTTATTGTTTTACCGTTTTCTTCTAATCCATAAGTATCTTTCAGAAATAATAATGATTCGGCTAATCTTCCGCGAATATGTTTTTGAGTTAGAGTAATGGTTCTGCTGTTTGAAAATCCTAATTCTCTTGCAAGAGAGCGAATCATTACCAAAGAAAATTCCGAATTTGATTTTAATATTTTAAAAAGACTGTTTTTTTCTATGATACATGCAATAGAATCTTCAATTGCTATTGCTGATGCTATATGTTTTTCCTCAGCAAATAATGCTCTATAGCCAATAAAGCCAACAGGTTTTGCCATGCGCACTATTTGATCTCTACCACCTACACCTTCTTTAAATATTTTTACCTTTCCTTCCGAAAGACATATTAAACCACTTGGTTTGTCCCCTTCTTTAAATATTACTTCATTTTTTTTATAAGAAGTAATTATTAGTTTTTTTGATAATTCATTTTTTTCTTCTTCAGATAAGACATTAAAAACAGATTTTGGTTCGTAAACGCAATTTCTTGATTTATTGTTATTTACCATGATAATAATTTTTGTTTATATTTATAAACATTATGTTTGAAAACATGCAAAAATAAGAAAATACTTAATATTACCCAATTTTTTTAAAAAGAAACTGCAACCTTATTATAAAAAGTTGCGTCATTAAATTAAATAGTATTTTTTTTTAAATAAAAAAATTATACTTTTGTTTTTTAAATTAATAACTAAAATTATATGAATTATGAAAAAAATTACTTTTATTATAGCTATGGTTTTAATAGCTAGTTTTACTTATGCTCAACAGGTTAATAATTTTCCTGCTGAAAAAGTTGTGAAAAATCTTAACAAAGAAAATGTTAAAATTCATACGAGCATGTCAGCACCACAGCCAAGAGCTCCGGGTGATGTAATTATATCTTATGATTTTGATGGTGCTTTACCTACAGGTTGGACAACAACAGACAATACATTGAATAATTATGTATGGATTTGGTCTGATATCGGTCCTATTGGTGCTTATACAGGATATCCAGATTGGGACGACCCAATTGGTGCTATAGCATCAACAACAAGCGCAAATGGTTTTATGTTATTTCAGGCAGATAACTATAATACCGATCAGGGAACAGGTTTAATAGTTACTTCTCCTGTAGATCAGGATTCTTATATTGAAACTGAATCTATTGATTTTACAGGTGAACCATCAGTTCTTTTAACTTTTCAGCAAAGATTTAGAATTTGTTGTATGTGGGATACAAATGCAGATTTGTATGTTGAAGTTACCAATAATGGTGGTGCTACATGGACAGCTTATGAAGTAGGTTCAATTTTTGCTGAAATAAATGATCATTCTTGTGGTTTTACAGAAGTTAATCAGGTTGAATTAAATATTTCTGATATTGCAGGTAACCAATCAGCTGTTTCTGTTAGATTTCATATGCTTGGAGTTAGTCATTATTACTGGATGATTGATGATGTTGAATTTATTGAAGGATATGCTAATGATATTATTTTAGTAAAAGATTATGCTCATGTTTTTATGTTATCAAATGGTTTTTACGGACAAATACCATTAACACAAAGCAGATATATGCCAATAGCATTTGAAACCGCAATTTATAATAATGGTGCTAATGCAGCAACAAATGTAGCTTTAAATGTAGATATTACAAGATCAGGAGATTCTTGTTATTCGGAAAACAGTCATGCAGAGTATCCCTTACCTAGCTTACTAACTTTAGGAAGAGATTCAATAACTCTTGGTGTAGATATACCAGGTTCTGTTTGGTTACCAACAGCATTTAGTGCTGATAATTTTGGCACTTATGAATTTACGTATAGCCTTTTAATGGATTCTGTTGACCAAAATACTGCAAATGAAACCGCATCCCGTAGTATTTTGATAACAGAAAACACTTATGCACGTGATGGTGGTATTTTAACAGGTAGAGTTAGTCCATCAGGCTGGGTAAGTGGAGGAACTGATGGTGATATGTTCGCTGCTTCTTATGATATAAACAATGATACAGCAGAAGTATGTACAATAAGTGGGGGTGGAACACCAAGTGAAATAAATTCACTTACATTCTATGTTCATCCAAAAACTACTGTTACTGCACCAACGCCATCAATTAGGGGTGCAATCTGGATGTATGATGGAGCGGGAAATTCTTTCAGTGAAATTCTTACTACCGATTTTTATGATATTCAGGCAGCAGATACATCAAAATGGGTAACTCTTGATATACAAAAAGATGGATTTTCAGAATTTTTAATTAACGGATTTTATTTGGCAGTTCTTGAAATAACTTCATATAATGGTGGTGATTTCTATATTGGTGAAGATGGTGAATCTCCACAAGGTACAATGGGAACTTTCTGGAAAATGGCAGCAGATGCAGATTTTGCACAATTTGCAAATTATGCAAAAAGCATAATGTTGCGAGCTGTTTTCGAGCCTTGTATTGAAAATAGTATAAATACAATTTTAAAATTAGAAAATGTAAAAATGTTTCCAAATCCAACAACAGGTATGTTAAATATTAGCAATGCAGATGGCGCTACTGTTTATATTTATAATATTATGGGAGATATTGTAAAAACAGTTGAGCAAATTAATAATACCAGTAGAATTGATATTTCTGGTTTATCTAATGGTAATTACATTGTAAAAGTTGTTGCAGACCAAGGCATTTCAACACAAAAAATTACTTTAGTTAAGTAAAATATAATTGATTGTATTAAAAAAAGCTCCGAAATTCGGAGCTTTTTTTTTGAAAATAAAATCATAAAAAACCAGCGTTAATCAGCGTAAAAAAAAAGAAAAATAAACCATAAAGATCAGTGTTAATCAGTATCTGAAATTTAATAGGAAAATGATAATTAAAACAGCAGAATTTGTTATTAGTAATACCGACTTAAAAAAATTACCTGAGTCTGTTATGCACGAATATGCTTTTATTGGCAGGTCAAATGTTGGTAAATCTTCTCTAATAAACATGCTCACAAATCATAAAAAACTTGCTAAAACATCTTCAACACCGGGAAAAACAAGATTAATAAATCATTTTCTTATAAATAAAAGCTGGTATATTGTTGATTTACCCGGTTACGGATATGCAAAAGTATCAAAAGTTGAAAGAGCAAAATGGCAGAAGTTTATTAATACATATATTAATAGAAGAAAAAATTTAATAAATGTTTTTCTTTTAATTGATATTAGACATAAGCCAATTGAAAGTGATTTGGAATTTATAAACCGGTTAGGTGAAATGGAAATTCCATTTATAATAGTTTTTACAAAATCAGATAAATTAACTTTTTCAGAACTTGAAAAAAATATTAGTATTTATAAAAATAAATTATTGGAAACCTGGCAGGAACATCCACGCATGATTGTAACATCTTCTATGAAAAAAGTAGGAAAAGACGAAATTCTTGATTTTATTGAAGAAACAAATAAAATTGATAACCTTTTACTATCGGGTACTCAGGATCAATAAAGAACATAACATAGTAAATTGATTGAAAAATTTTTAAGTTGACAGTAGGCAATTGATAGTTGACAATTTTGCCTATTGTTAATTGTCAACTTTTTACTTCAATATTTAAATCACAGTGTATGAAAAACGTAATCAGCCATTTAGGGCTTGCGGGCAATTGCTGGAATTGTTGAAACATAGTGCATAAAAATCTAGATCATTTTTTTTTAATTAATATTATTATTTGTTAATTTATACCTTTGTAAATAAATAAAAAATATTAAACAATGTCAGTAAATTCCCCAATTAAGGTTTTTGCATGTTCTGCTTCAAAAAATATTGGAGAGAAGATAACTGAAAATTATGGTATTAAATTAGGCAAGACTTCATTTTTGAAATTTATGGATGGTGAATTTCAGCCTTCTTATGATGAATCTGTTAGGGGAGCAACAGTTTTTATTATTCAATCTACTTTTCCTCCAACTGAAAACCTTTTTGAATTGCTTTTATTAATTGATGCGGCAAGAAGAGCATCTGCGTATAAAATTGTAGCAGTGATTCCTTATTTTGGTTTTGCCAGACAAGACAGGAAAGATAAACCAAGAGTTTCTATTGGTGCAAAATTGATTGCAAATTTACTTTGTGCCGCAGGAGTTGACAGGGTTATGACAATGGATTTACATGCCGATCAGATACAAGGATTTTTTGATGTTCCGGTTGATCATTTGTATGCATCATCAATTTTTGTTCCATATATTAAAAGTTTAAATTTAGAAACCTTATCAATGGCATCACCCGATATGGGAGGAGCAAAAAGAGTAAATGCATACTCTAAATATTTTAATACCCCAATGATATTTTGTCATAAATCTCGTAAAAAGGCTAATGTTGTTGGTGAAATGACTGCAATTGGTGATGTTGAGGGCAGGAACATTATTATATTAGATGATATGATAGATACTGGAGGAACAATTACCAAAGCTGCTGATATGATGATGGATAAAGGAGCCAAAAGTGTAAGGGCAATAATAACTCATCCTATATTATCAGGACCTGCTTATGAAAGAATTGAAAAATCATCTTTAAAAGAATTAGTAGTTGCCGATACTATACCACTTAAGCAAAAGTGTGATAAAATAAAAGTTTTATCTATTGCAAAAATATTTTCGGAAGTAATAAACAATGTATATAATTATAAATCAATAAGTGATAAATTTGTAATTTGATTATATTAAAATAAAATCAGGTTTGTAAATAATAATCGCATTAAACCATTGTAAAAGATGATTTTGGAATTTTAATAATTATAAATTATTTTTTTAATAATGTTTAAAAAAAAAGAAAAAAAAGTTGTTCTATATTTTGTTGATGATGATGAATTACACTTAAAAATTATTCAGGGAAAATTTAATACATCCTCAAATTATGAATTTTATTCATATAAAACAGGTGAAGAGTTTCTTGATAACCTTATAAAAAAGAAAATCCAAAAAAATATTTATCAAATTGTTATTCTTGATTATTACTTAAATAGCAATGAAAATAGTGATGCCAAAAACGGCATTGAAATTTTAAAAATAGTTAAAGAAATAAAACCTTCTATTGAGGTAATTATGTTATCTGCGATGGATGATGTCAACATAGTTACAACAGCAATGCATTATGGTGCAATTACATTTGTAAAAAAAAATGAGAACTGTTTTACCAGAATTCAGAATAATATAAATTGGATAATTAGCCAAAAAGACCTTGAAAGCAAAAAACGCTCTCATAGAATAACAAGATATTTCTTTTTTGTAGTTTTATCAGTTATTATTGTTGCTTCATTATTGTATATTATGGTAGAGTATTCCCGTTAATTTATTTTTAGTCCAATTATTAAAATGTCGTCAAGTTGTGCTAAATTGCCTTTCCATGTATTAAAATTATTTTCAAGAATCTTTTTTTGTTTCTTCATATTTTCGTTATGAATTTCTAAAAGTAGTTTTTTGAAATTTTTCGATTTTAATTTATGACCATATTCTCCTCCAAATTGGTCAATATAACCATCTGAAAATAAGTATAAAATATCATCTTTATTAATTTTTATTTTGTGGTTTGTAAAAGGCACATCTTGTTTTGGCGATACACTAACAGGCATTCTGTCTGCTTTAAATATTTCTAATTCATTGTTTCTTATTATGTATAAATGATTGTGTGCTCCTGCAAATTCTACCATGTTATTATCAGTATCTATAGTGCAAACAGAAATATCCATTCCGTCTTTAACTATTTGTGACATATTTTCAATTTTATTATAATCAATTTTAGTTTGATGAAGAGAATCAATTATATTCTTTCTTAAAAGGTCAAGAATATCAGAAGGTTTTAAGATGTTTTTTTCAATAACAATTTCGTTTAAAAATGTAATTCCTATCAAGCTCATAAAAGCACCGGGTACTCCATGTCCTGTACAATCTGCTGCAGCAATAATAATTTTATTATTAAACTTATGAAACCAGTAAAAATCACCACTTACAATATCGCGGGGAAGAAATAAAATAAAACTTTCCGGTAAAATGTTATGCAAATCGTTCTCGACAGGCAGCATTGCAGTTTGAATACGCTTTGCATATTCAATACTATCTGTTATGTCTTTATTCTGATCAAAAATTGCATCTCTTTGTGATTCAATTTCATCTTTTTGAGTTTCTATTTCTTCTTTTTGTTGTGATATTTCTTCATTTCTTAAAGCAAGTTGTATATTTTTTTTCTTTTTATCGCAAAATTGCTTGTAAAAAACAATGAAAAATATAAGAATAAGTATTATTCCAATTATAATTACATAAATAATAATTCGTTGTTTATTGATTTGTGCCTGATTTTTTTCAATTTCTAATTTTTGTAATTTTTTATCTTTATTTAACAGTTCAATTTTTTTTTCTTTTTTTTCTGTTTCAAATTGTGTTATTAACTCAGATAATTTTTCCTGTTCAGCAATATCGTATATAGAATCGTGAATTAGCAAATATTCTTCATGCGATAATAGAGCATTTTTATAATCTCCAATATCTTTATATGTCGAGTACATGTGATAATTTGCACCCTCTTCATATTTAATTGAATTTAATTCTTTGGATAATTGCAATGTTTCTTTAAAAAATTCAAGTGCTAATTTTGGTTTATTAAGTTTATTATAAGCTTTACCAATACCGGAAATACAAAGAATAATATCTTCTTTAAAATCATATTCTTTAAAAATTGCTAAAGCACGGCTATATTCATTAATTGCATCGTTGTAATCTTCTTGGTATAAATAAATATCTCCAATATTTGCAAGACATTGTGCAAAATGTCTTTTATATCCTAACTCTTTAAAGGTTTTATAGGCTTTTGAAAAATATAAAATTGCATTCTCATATAGTTTTTTTCTTTTGTAAATAATACCTATATTCATTGATGTTGTAGCGTAAACACCTTTTTTCCCCAATTTTTTGAATATTTTATAAGCCATTTTGTAATATTCTAATGCTTCATCATATTTATCTAACATTAAATATAAATTTCCAATTGTAGCATGTATCATTGCAATTCCATTTTCATTATTTAAAGCTTCAAATATATTTAGCGCTTTCCAATAATTTTCCAGAGCTTTGTCTTCTACAACTTCACGATAGTAAGTATTACCAATATTACCATAAGCACGTGCAATATTAATAGAATCTTGTTTTTTTATTGAATATTCTAAAAATTCGTTATAATATTTTCTGGCAATTTTATAATTCCCTTTTTCAATTTGTAGTATGCCAAGATTACTAGCCGCTGTATTTTTTCTTTTTATATCATTAAGGCTATCAGCTAATAAATAGGCTTCTTCAGACCATTTAATACTGTTTGCAGGATCTGAATACATTTCATCATAAGTAAGTTGATTTAATACGTCAATTCTTAAGGTGTCTTTTGCTTTGACTAGCAATTGTTTTAAACTGTCAATTTTAGAATTTTGAGAAAATGATATAAAACTTACTAAAAATAAGAAAATAAAAGGTATATACTTTTTTATTGAAATCAATTGTATAGAAATTTTTATTTTGCAAAATTGTTAAAAATAAATAACTATAAAAAATGAGAAAGGGTATATCGTGAATGTTTTTTATATTGTCGGTATTATGATTTAAGAATTTTATGTAATTTTGCATACTAGTTTAAAACAATCGGGGTGTAGCTCAGCATGGTTTAGAGTACTGGTCTGGGGGACCAGGGGTCGAAAGTTCAAATCTTTTCACCCCGACAAAGCCAAAGCCTGTCTAAAAAGTGATAGGCTTTTTTTGTTGGCAGAAACCGAATATCCTCTATGGTTCTGATACTCATGAGATAAACAAAAAAAGTCAGAGTCACCGTATTTATTGAATAAAACCACGTCCTGAGGACGTGGTCATATTCTTTTGGCTATGCCTTCTGATAAGCGACATGCCACCTTCTTAGAAGGTGGTGGTTGACTACCAAATTTAACATCCCAACAGGTCTGTATTAGTACAAACAAATTGGTATAGTAATTAGGAATAAATTTCTTTTTTAGCAGATAATAAAGTATTTTTCAGTAATGAAACAATTGTCATTGGTCCCACTCCACCAGGAACAGGTGTTATGTAACTGCATTTTGGAGCAACCTCATCAAATTTTGCATCACCTATTAATTTCCATCCTGATTTTGTTTTGTCTGATTTTACTCTTGTAATACCTACATCAATAACAACAGCTCCTTGCTTAACCATATCGCCAGTTAGAAATTCCGGACTTCCCAGAGCTGCAATAATAATATCAGCATTCTTAGTAATTTCGCCTAAATTTTTTGTTCTGCTATGACAAACAGTAACAGTGCAATTACCAGGATATGCTTTTCTTGACATTAATACATTCATAGGTTTTCCCACGATATTACTGCGTCCAATAATTACACAACTTTTACCTTCAGTTTCAATATTATAACGCTTAATAAGGTCTATAATTCCAGCAGGAGTAGCAGAAACAAAACAAGGCAAGCCTATCATCATTCTTCCCACATTAACAGGGTGAAAACCATCAACATCTTTTTCAGGAGCAATAGTTTCAATAACTTTATGTTCGGAAATATGCTTTGGCAAAGGCAACTGAACTATAAGTCCGTCAATATCATCATCTTTGTTAATTTCTATTACTTTTTCAAGCAATTCTTCTTCTGTAATATTATCTTCAAATCGTAATACCGTTGAAATAAAACCAGCATTTGCACAAGCCTTTTCTTTGTGTCCAACATAGGTTTCACTGGCACCATCGTGCCCAACTAGAATTGCAACAAGATTAGGAGTTTTTCCTCCTTGTTCTTTAAATTTTTTCACTTCTTCTGCGATTTCCAGTTTAATTTCTTTTGAAATTTGTTTACCGTCAATTAGTTCCATAATTATATAATTTTAAAAATTAAAATAAAAAGTTGACAGCAGGCAATTAACAGTAGGCTCCGAGTGTTCTGGGTCAACTGTTAATTGTCAATTGTCAATTTATAGGCTTAGAATAAACCTTTTACTTTTCCTGTTTCTACATCAACATCAATATTTCTGAAAGCTGCATTTGACCCTGTTCCAGGCATTAATTTAATATCACCTGCAACTGGTACAACAAACCCTGCTCCCTGATATGTAAGAATATCTTTTATTGGTAAAGTCCAGCCTTTTGGTCTTCCTTTAAGTGCAGGATTGTGAGTTAAGCTTAGATGTGTTTTTGCCATACAAGGTCCTAAATCTTTAAGATTTGGATCAGATTCTATTTTGGTGATTTTATCCTGTGCTAATTTTGAATATGTAACTCCATCAGCACCATAAATTTCAGTGGCAATTTTTTCTACTTTTTTACTAAATGGAATTTCTATATCATATAAAAATTTGAAATTCGGTTCTTCATTAGTAGCTTCAATAACTTTTTCAGCAAGTTCAATAGCTCCTTCGCCTCCTTTTTCCCAATGTTTACTAACAGCAAATCTTGCACCTTTAGCTTCAACAGCTTTTCTAATTAAATCAATTTCTTCATCTGTATCAGTATAAAAATGATTTAAACAAACTACCGGAGGAATACCGCTTTTCTGAACTGTTTCAATATGAGAATAAAGATTTTCCAGTCCTTTTTCAACAAGTTCAGTATTTTTTTCAATATATACTTTATCCAAATCTTTTCCAGGCACAACAGAAGGACCTCCGCCATGCATTTTTAAAGCTCTTATAGTAGCAACAATAACAACACAATTAGGTTTTAATTTACTGAAACGTGTTTTAAGATTCCAAAATTTTTCAAAACCAATATCTGCACCAAATCCACTTTCTGTAATATGATAATCAGAAAGTTTCAATCCAACATAATCTGCAATAATTGATGATTGTCCGATTGCAATATTAGCAAATGGACCTGCATGAACAAATACAGGTTGACCTTCAATTGTTTGTAAAAGCGATGGATTTATTGCTTTAGCCATAATAGCAGTCATTGCACCATCAACTTCTATATCTGCAGTAGTAACAGGTGTAGCAGCTTTAGATTTTTCATATCCAACAACAATCTTACCCATTCTTTCTCTCATATCTTTTAAGCTTGTAGAGACAGCAAGGATAGCCATAATTTCGGATGAAACAGTAATTCTAAATCCGCTTTTCATCATAAAACCATCCATTTTACTGCCAAGAGCAATAATAATCTCTCTTAATGCCTGTGCTGAAAAATCAAGAACCCATGATATTGGAACTGTACGTGGGTCAATATTTAGTCTTTTCCAACCTCTTTTTTCAAGAAAATTATCAGAATAATTAAATTCATGTTGTAATCTGCTGGTAAGAGCAACCATAGAAAGGTTATGAGCATTAGTTATAGCATCAATATCTCCGGTTAAACCAAGACTAAATTCTGTTAATGGAATACATTGAGCCAGTCCGCCACCTGCAGCCGAACCTTTAATGTTAAATGTAGGACCACCGGATGGTTGTCTTATTGCTCCACTAACTTTTTTATTTAGCTTTCCTAAACCCTGAACAAGTCCCATTGTTGTAGTAGTTTTACCTTCGCCTAAGGGTGTTGGTGTTATAGCAGTAACATCAATATACTTGCCATCTGGTTTATTTTGAAGACGATTCAAAATATTCATGAAATCCACTTTCCCAATATAATGTCCGTAAGGAAGAAGTTCCATTTTTTCTAAACCAATTTCTTCGGCTAACTGGTAAATCGTTTTCATACCTTCTTCTGCGGCTTCGGCTATTTGCCAATCTTTAAGTTTTGTAGGATCTAATTTTTCCATAATCTAATTTTATTTATTTTCAGTTAAATAATAATTTTTTTTCAAAAATAATACTTTAATTCAGATATTAAAAAATATTTTAGTAATAATTTTATTACACTGGAAAGAAGTTATACCAAACTTGACAACAAGTAGGGAAAAATAAATATTTCCAAACTTGTTGTATGTCGGCATTAACCAAATCAATGTCATCAACCTATTTTCAATATCTTGATGGTGGTTTGGTATAAGTTTCATCGGAACGACTTATTAAAATAGGTGAAAAATTTTATGTTTGTCTTGGTTCTTATGTTGTTAATACTTTTCACTAATTTTACAAACTCTAATAAAGATTAATGGATTTTAAATTAACATCAGAATATAAACCCACAGGTGATCAACCTGAAGCAATTCAGCAACTTGTAGAAGGTGTAAATAATGGTGATAAATTCCAAACACTGCTTGGTGTTACAGGTTCGGGTAAAACATTTACTGTTGCAAACGTAATTCAGCAAGTTCAAAAACCGGTATTGGTATTAAGTCATAATAAAACTCTTGCAGCACAGCTTTATGGTGAGTTTAAACAATTTTTCCCTAATAATGCAGTAGAATATTTTGTTTCGTATTATGATTATTATCAACCTGAAGCATATATGCCTGTAACAGGTACTTATATAGAAAAAGATCTTTCTATCAACGATGAAATTGAAAAACTCCGATTAAGCACAACATCATCTTTGCTTTCGGGCAGGAGCGATGTTATTGTTGTTTCGTCGGTTTCATGTATATACGGTATTGGAAACCCTGATGATTTTCATGAAAATCTGATAAAGATAAAACAAGGGAATGTAATCAGCAGGAATCAATTTTTAAGAAGCTTAGTTGACGCTCTTTATTCAAGGACAGAAATGGAGTTGAAAAGAGGACAATTTCGTGTGCGTGGCGATACAGTTGATATTTACCTTGCTTATGATGACATTGCTTTCAGGGTAGTTTTTTGGGGCGATGAAATTGAAGAAATTTCAATTATTGATCCGCATAATGGAAACACTATTGAAGTAGTACAGCAAGCTATAATATTTCCTGCAACAATTTTTATAACTTCAAAGCACAGAATGAATACTGCAATAAAGCAGATACAAGACGATCTGTTTGATCAAATAGAGTTTTTTAAGAATACAGAAAGGAGCTTGGAAGCTAAAAGGATTGAAGACCGTGTAACTTTTGATATTGAAATGATAAAAGAACTTGGACATTGTTCAGGTATTGAAAATTATTCAAGATATTTTGACGGAAGAAAACAAGGTGCCAGACCTTTTTGTTTGTTAGATTATTTTCCAAAAGATTATCTTTTTATTGTTGATGAAAGCCATGTTGCTATGCCACAGGTAAGGGCAATGTATGGTGGTGACAGGTCTCGTAAAGAAAATCTGATAGATTATGGTTTTCGTTTGCCTGCTGCAATGGATAACAGGCCTTTACGTTTTGATGAATTTGAGACAATAATGAATCAAACAATATTTGTTAGCGCCACACCTGCCGACTACGAAATGCAAAAGTGCGATGGAGTAGTTGTTGATCAGGTAATTCGCCCTACAGGTTTGCTCGATCCTGAAATAGATGTAAGGCCAAGTATAAACCAGATTGATGATTTGCTTGCAGAAGTAAATAAAAGAGCAGAAATTGATGAGCGGGTTTTGGTAACAACTCTTACAAAACGTATGGCAGAAGAGTTGACCAAATATTTTACCAAATTAAATGTTCGTTGCCGATATATCCATTCTGATATTGATACCCTTGAACGTGTAGAAATTATGGAGCAGTTACGCAAAGGTATGTTTGATGTTCTAATAGGCATAAACTTGCTTCGTGAGGGTTTGGATTTACCAGAAGTATCGCTTGTAGCCATATTAGATGCCGATAAAGAGGGATTTTTAAGAGATGCACGTTCATTAACGCAGACATCGGGCAGGGCTGCGAGAAACATTAATGGTAAAGTAATAATGTATGCCGATAAGATTACTCGTTCAATGCAAATTACTATTAATGAAACCAATCGTCGCAGAGAAAAACAATTTAAATATAATCAGGAAAACAATATTACACCTAGTCAGATAGTTAAAGCATCTAAAAATGTAATGGACAAAACTATTGATAAACTAAAACAAGGTAGAGAATACGTTGAAAACAGTATTGTAAATATTGCTGCTGATCCTGTTGTGCAGTATATGAATAACGATGCTTTGTTAAAAGCTATTGAGAAGTCAGAAAGGTTAATGAAAAAAGCCTCTAAGGAACTCAATTTTATTGATGCAGCACGTTATAGAGATGAAATTATTGTATTACAAGATTTGTTGAAAAACAAACAAGAAATTGATTAATGTGCAAATTGTTTTATTTCAAAGTTCTTTTAAATTCTTTTTCTTCGTAGCCTTCTATTATATCTCCAACTTTAATATCGTTATATTTCTCAATATTAAGACCGCATTCATAACCTGTTGCTACTTCTTTTGCATCGTCTTTAAAACGCTTAAGTGAACCAAGTTCACCTGTATAAACAATAATGCCGTCTCTTATAACGCGAACTTTAGTATTACGTTTTATTTTACCATCAAGAACCATACAGCCGGCAACAGATCCTACTTTTGTGATTTTAAATACCTCACGTACTTCAACAGAACAAACAATTTCTTCTTTTATACCAGGAGAAAGCATACCTTCAAGGGCATCTTTAAGTTCATTTACAGCGTCATATATAATTGAATAAAGTCTGATATCTATTTCTTCTTTTTCTGCAAGTTTTCTAGCGCTAATAGAAGCTCTAACTTGGAATCCAATAATTATGGCATCAGATGCAGATGCAAGCAAAACATCAGATTCTGAAATCTGTCCAACTGCTTTATGTATAACATTTATTTGAATTTCTTCTGTAGATAGCTTTATGAGTGAATCGGTAAGTGCTTCAATAGAGCCATCAACATCTCCTTTGATAATTATATTAAGTTCTTGGAAATTACCAATTGCAATTCTTCTTCCAATTTCATCTAAAGTAATATGTTTTTGAGTTCTTAAACCTTGTTCTCTGGCAAGATGTATACGTCTGTTTGTAATTTCTTTAGCTTCGCTGAAGCTTTCCATTACATTAAATTTATCTCCAGCTTGCGGTGCTCCGTTCAATCCTAATATTTGTACAGGTGTTGCTGGTCCTACTTCTTTTAATTTCATTTCTCGTTCATTGTACAGAGCTTTAATGTGTCCTGTGTAGTTCCCTGCAAGTACAATATCTCCAATTTTTAGTGTTCCTGCTTCAACTAGTAATGTAGAAATATATCCTCTTCCTTTATCAAGTTCCGATTCTAATATAGTTCCAATAGCACGTTTGTTAGGGTTTGCTTTTAGTTCAAGCATTTCAGCCTCTAAAAGAATTTTTTCTAATAATTCATCAATATTTAAACCTTGTTTTGCAGATATTTCTTGTGATTGATATTTTCCACCCCAATCTTCAACCAAATAGTTCATTTTACTAAGTTCTTCTTTTATTTTTTCGGGACTTGCACTTGGTTTATCTATTTTATTAATAGCAAAAATTATTGGCACACCTGCAGCAGATGCATGATTTATTGCTTCAATAGTTTGTGGCATAACACCATCATCTGCAGCAATAACAATAACAACTATATCAGTAATTTGCGCTCCCCTTGCCCTCATAGCAGTAAATGCTTCATGACCCGGAGTGTCAAGAAAAGTTATCTTTTTATCATCTTCTACATTAACGCTATATGCTCCAATATGTTGAGTGATACCACCTGCCTCGCCTGCAATTACATTTGTATTTCTAATGTGGTCAAGCAGTCTTGTTTTACCATGGTCAACATGTCCCATTATAGTAACAATTGGAGAACGATGTACAAGGTCTTTGGGTTTGTCTTCTTCTGTTTTTATATTTTCAAGAATTTCAATACTTACAAATTCTACTATAAAATCAAACTCATCTGCAACTAATGACATCGTTTCGGCATCTAACCTTTGATTAATAGAAACAAATAAACCTAAATTCATGCAAGTAGCAATAATTTCGTTAACAGGCACATTCATCATTGTAGATAACTCGTTTACAGAAACAAATTCTGTAACTTTTAAAATATTCTTTTCTTTTTCTTGTTTTTCTGCATCAGCTATAACTTTTTCTTTATCTGCATCACGTTTTTCTCTTCTGTATTTCGCCCCTTTCGATTTACTTTTTGAAGTAAGTTTTTCAAGAGTTTCTTTTATATGCTTTTGTACATCTTCCTGATCAACTTCTTTTCTGAAATGTTTCTTCTTCCCTTTTGTAAATTGTTTCTTGCCCTTTTTGTCATCTTCCTGTTTTGCTTTTTCGTTAATAACAGTTACAGGTTTTTTTATACGTTTACGTTTTCTCTTTTTATTATATTCTGTTTGTTTATGAGTTTTTCCTTCTTTATCTTTTTTATCTTCTTCTTTTTTCTTTTCTTCTTTTTTAGGTAGTTCAATTTTCCCAACAACAGTTGGTCCTGTTAATTTTTCAGCTTCTGCCTTAATAACTTCTTTTTCTGCCGTTTCAGTAGATGTTTCCTGTGTTCCTTCTGTTTGCAATTCGCTTGTACCTTTTACTCTTTTTTTAGTTTTAAACTTTGCTTGTCGTTCTGTTTCTTTTTCTTTTTTGGTTTTTTTTGCAGGTCTGGTTTTTTGATTCATAGACTCCAGGTCAATTTTCCCAACTACTGTAATGTCATCTTTAGTTTTTGGAGTATCAGGTTCAAGTACTTTATCTTCTTCAACATCTTCAGTTTTCTGTTCTTGACTTTCTTCTGTTTTTTTAGTTCTTAGTTTTTTGTCCGAATCAATATCTATTTTATCAACAACCGTTAGTTTTTCATTTTGGGTTTCTGATACAATATTAGAACTGCTAAGATCTTTGATAATTAATTGGTCTTCTTCCTCATCAATTTCCTGTTCATCAATATCGTCAGTTGGAGTAATTTCGTGTTTTTCCTGATGAATTTTTTGACTCAATTCTTCCGATTTCTTTTTAATAGAAATATCTGAACTGTATTCGTCGAAGAGCATATCATATACCTCTGAAGAAATTTTAGTATTCGGATTAGATTCTATTTCAATCCCTTTATTGTTAAGAAATTCAATAATAGTTGAAATCCCAACATTAAATTCTTTTGCAGCTTTACTTAGCCTTGTTCCTTTGCCTTCTTTTGCCATATACTGATTAAAATCTTATCGAATAATTAATCTAATTGAAAAATATATAAATAATTCTCTATTCAAATTCAGCTTTAATAACATTTAAAACATTATTTATTGTTTCTTCTTCAAAATCGGTACGTTTCATCAATTCTTCAACTGATAATTCTAAAACACTTTTTGCTGTATCACAACCAATTGCTTTTAATCCATCAATTACCCAATCTTCAATTTCATCAACAAATTCATCAAGATTTACATCATCTTCGTCACTTTCTTCAATATCTCTATAAACATCTAATTCATATCCACTCAATAAACTTGCTAATTTAATGTTTAATCCACCTTTCCCAATTGCCAGAGAAACTTGATCTGGGTCTAAAAAAACCTCTGCTTTCATTTCTTCTTCATTAAATTTAATTGAAGTAACTTTTGCAGGACTTAATGATCTTGTAATATACAAGTGCATATTGTTTGTATAATTTATTACATCAATGTTTTCATTTCTCAATTCTCTTACAATACCATGAATTCTTGAGCCTTTCATTCCAACACATGCTCCAACAGGATCTATTCTTTCATCATAAGATTCAACGGCCACTTTAGCTCTTTCTCCGGGAATTCTTACAATTTTTTTAATTGTAATTAATCCATCAAATATTTCCGGTACTTCCAACTCAAAAAGTCTCTCAATTAAAATAGGAGTGGTGCGTGATAAAGTAATTAATGGAACATTGTTTTTCATTTCAACATTTATCACAATAGCTCTTAATGTATCTCCTTTTCTGAAAAAATCAGTAGGTATTTGTTCTGTCTTTGGCAAAATAAGTTCGTTACCCTCGTCATCTAACAATAATATCTCTTTTTTCCATATCTGATATACTTCTGCTGTAACAATATCTCCTATTTTGTCTTTGTATTTTGAAAAAACATTATTTTTTTCCAGTTCAAGTATTTTTGATGCTAAATTTTGTCTTAACGAAAGAATTGCTCTTCTTCCAAAATCAGCGAGTTTTACCTCATCTGTAAAATCTTCACCTATTTCATAATCATCATCAACTTTAATAGCATCAGATAAAGCAATTTGTAAGTTTTTATCCTCAATTTTATCATCTTCTACGACTTCACGATTTCTCCAAATTTCAAAATCACCCTTATCAATATTTATAATAATATCAAAATTCTCATCGGTACCATATCGTCTTTCTAAAATACTTCTAAATACATCTTCCAACACTGTCATCATTGTTGCACGATCAATATTTTTCAACTCTTTAAATTCAGAAAAAGTTTCTATTAAATTTAAATTTTCCATTTTTTTCTATTTAAACTTTACAACTAATTTTGTTGATTTTATAATTTTTTCATCAAATTCAATAGCCTTGATTACTGTTTCTTTTTTTTTGCTATTTTTATTTTGAACCTTTTTACTCTCTTCAATTTTTATAATATTATTTTCAAATCCTATCAATTTCCCAAATTGTTTTTCTCCATTATTTAATAATAACTCAACATCATTTCCCACATTCTTAAAATACTGTTCTTCAACCATAAATGCTTGCCCTATTCCCGGTGAAGAAACATTGATCTCATATTCATCAAGTTTTTCTTCAAAGCTTTTTAAAATATGCCTGCTTATTTTGGAACAGTCTTTTATTGTAATTCCTTTATCACTATCAATTAGTAATGTTATTTTTTTAGCAGAACTAATTGTAAGATCAACAATAAAAATATCTTGCTCTTTAAAGTCAATAACCAATTTTAATATTTCTTCCTGCAAATTCATTAAATTATTATTTCAATAAAATAGGGGACTTTTGTCCCCTTAAAATCAAACCCTACTATTAAGCGTGCAAAACTATGTAAAAAAAAGTTAAAATAAAAATAAATACATAATTGATTATTAGGCAATAAGGGATTGCGCCTGTGTTTCAGCCAATTACTGTGTGAAAAATAAAGCTGGAAAATTGCAATATAGCTTGTTTTTTACACAAAATATGAATATCAATGCATGATTTTAAAAACTAATTCCTTTAATAATTCACCACCTTCTGTTGAGCTGTTTCCAACTCCAACAAGCTTCATGTTGTAGTCGCGCAATAAGGACATTATTTGAATAAGTTTTGAGGGAGAATAATTACGAGTTGCAATTTTAAAATCTTTAACAAAGTATGGATTAGTTTTTATTATGCTTGCAACAATCCTGTTATCAGACTTATTTTCTATCTGATGAAAAAGAATTAATTTTACAAAGTAAAGATATAGAACTGCCAATGTTACTATTGCAGGATTGTTTTTAGGATTTTTTATAAAATAATCAATTATTCTGTTTGCTTTAAATGTGTTTTTAATCCCAATGGCATTCTGTAACTCAAAACTATTGAAATCCTTGCTAATTCCAATGTTTTTTTCAATGTGTTCCGGATTAATAGTAAATACATCTTTTGGCAATGTAATTATCAATTTTTCAATTTCATTTACTAATTTACTTAAGTCTGCCCCTAAGTATTCGGCAAGTAAAGAAGATGCTTTTGGTGAAATTCTTACATTTTTATTTTTCAAGTATTCGTCTATCCATTTTGTAATCTCATAATCTCGCAGTTTATTTGATTCAAAAACAACACCATTGTCTTTTACGTTTTTATAAAATTTTGTTCTTTTATCAATTTTTTTATACTTATAGTTTAATACGAGAATTGTTGACTTTAAAGGATTTTTGGAATATTTTTCTAAACTTTCAAGTTTTTTCAAATTTTGAGCTTCTTTAACAATAATTACCTGATGATTTGCCATCATTGGAAACCTTAAAGCCATTTCAACAATTGTAGAATCTTTTGTTTCTTCTGTAGCATAAATTATACTTTGATTAAAGCCTTTTTCTGACTCTGTAAGAATATTTTCTATAATATAATCGGTAATAATATCAATATTGTACGGTTCTTCACCCGATAATAAATAAATAGGTTTATAGATTTTATTTGCTAGGTCTTTAATAATACTGTTATGATCCATTGCTTGTTGAAAAAATTAAATACACCAATATTTTTTTTATTCTAAAGGCAAACAAAATTAATAAGTTTATATTTGATTTTTTAAATTTATCATTATTATTATTGATAAATTTACGCTTTATTTTGACTTATAAGAATTTCACATATCAGGAAAAAGATATTAGAGGAGAAAAAACGCTTGATGTTATATCAAAAGCCGATAAATTTAATTTTTGGATGTTTAACACCATATTGCCTTATACAAAAGGTGAAATTTTAGAAATTGGAAGTGGTATTGGTAATATTTCTTTGTTTTTTCTTGAAAATGGAAGTAAAATTGCTTTAAGTGATATTAGAAATAATTATTGCCAAAATCTTGAAACGAATTTTAATAAATACAGTAATTTGAATTCTGTAATTCAGCTTGATATTGTTGATAAAGAATTTGATAAAAAATATTCTCAATATTTCAATAAATTTGATTCTGTATTTTCTCTAAATGTGATGGAGCACATTGAAAATGAGCAAGAGGCAATTACTAATTGTAAAAAATTATTAAAACATAATGGTGTACTAATAACACTGGTGCCTGCATATAAAACATTATATTGTAAATTTGATGAAGAGCTTAAGCATTTTAGAAGGTATACAAAAAAGAGTTTGAAAAATGTGCTAATAAAAGAGGGTTTTGCAATTACTCGTTCTTTTTATTTTAACACAATTGGTATTATTGGCTGGTTTATTTCGGGTAAAATTTTAAGAAAAAAAACAATTCCTGAAAATCAGATGAAATTTTACAATAAATTAGTACCTTTATTCAAAATCATTGATAAACTTTTGTTTAATAGTATGGGTTTAAGTGTGATTTGCATTGCAAAACCAAATAAAAATTAAGATTTTGGAAAATTTTAAAAAATTATCAATTATAATTCCTGTGTTTAATGAAGAAGCAACAATAGTTGAGATATTAAAACTTGTTTTAAATGTTAAATTGATAAATGATATTAAAAAAGAAATTATAATAATAGATGATTTTTCTACTGACGATACTGCTTTTTTGGTAAAAAACTTTAAAAAAGAAAATCCCGATTATGACATAAATTTAATTCAGCAATCAAAAAATCAGGGAAAAGGAGCTGCAATTCATACAGGAATTAAAGAAGCAACAGGCGAACTAATTATTATACAAGACGCAGATCTTGAATACGATCCCGAGGAATACAATATATTGTTAAATCCTTTTGTTAAAGGTTTTGCTGATGTTGTGTACGGCTCAAGGTTTGCAGGAGGAGAAGCACATAGAATACTTTTTTATTGGCACTCAATTGGGAATAAATTACTGACAAAAATGTCTAATATGTTTACAAATCTTAATTTAACGGATATGGAAACATGCTACAAACTTTTCAGATCGGATATTATTAAAAATATAAAGCTAAAGGAAAAGCGATTTGGCTTTGAACCTGAAGTAACTGCTAAAATTTCTAAAATAAAAAATATTAGAATATATGAAGTTGGCATTTCGTACTATGGCAGAACATATAAAGAAGGTAAAAAAATAAAAATGATAGATGGGTTTAGAGCCTTTTGGTGTATTATTAAATATAATTTGTTTGCTTAAAATTATTGCTTAACAACCTTCTTGCTTATTTTTCCATAACCGGTAATTATTTCAACACAATAACTTCCCGCTTTCATGTTTGATAAGTCAATAACAATATTTTGTGTAAAATCTGTTATGGATACTTCTTTTATTAATTTCCCGTTAATATCAATTATGTTTATTTTGTTAATATTGAGGTTTTTTGGTGCATGAATTATTAACTCATCTTTAACAGGGTTAGGATAAATTATTAATTTTTCATCATCTTTTTCAATTGTTTTAATATGTTCAATTAAAGGGTTTTTAGTAATAATCCACATTTCAGGATCAAATACAATTGAATCTACCATAAAAGGAGCTTTAAAGCTGAAGTTTTCTCCCGAAGAATTGTGCATGAACTTGATAATAGTATCAACAGAATTGCCCCAAAATTGCAGAGGAACATGCATCTCAAAAAATGAAACAGAAGTATGAGATTGAGTTTGTTCTATTGTAAGGTTTACAATACTATCAGAGTTTTGGCTCCACAAAATTGAATAATAAGGAAATCCTTCGCTATAAAACCAATCGTTAAAAAATTCTGTAAGATTTGTATCGCCAACTGTTTCAAAATGATATATCAGGTCATTTGTTCTTGCAAAATTATTGCTTAATAGAGTATCGTTTAAATAGTTTTTTACAGATTCGAAAAATAATGAATCGCCAAGTTCCCATCTCAACATGTGTAATACGTATGCCCCTTTTGAATAAGATAATCTGCTGCTAAAAATTCTTTCAACACTTGTTGTGTCCTCACAAAATACCGAACCATCAGGCTCATCTGTTATTTTATCAAGTAAGTCAATTTTCCAGTAGGGCCAATAATAGCCATTTAAAAGATGTTCGTAGCTAAGACCGTTGCAATATGTAGCAAAACCTTCGTTAAGCCATATATCTTGCCAACTGCCACAGGTTATATAATCGCCAAACCATTGATGAGCAACTTCATGAGCTACAAGATGAAAACCGAAATTGTACATAAAACTCATTGTTTGATGTTCCATTCCACCCATCCATGAAAATTGTGCATGCCCATATCTTTCTTCTTTAAATGGGTATTCAATAAACAGGTTATTATACAATTGAATTATATCAATAATATCCTTTTTTGTAGATAGTGTTGCCGAGTCTTCAGGATAAACATAGTTTAGCACCTCGAGAGAGTCGTTAGCAGAAAAAGGAACATAATCAGAATAAACAGCATAATTGGTAACGGCAAAAGCAATGAGATATGCAGTAATTGGATATTTGTGTTTCCAATGATAACTTGTATATCCTGCATTTAAAGTTTCCGAAATTAACAATCCATTTGATGCAACCCTGTATTCGGAAGGAGTAGTAACAATTACGTCAATTGAATCAATTTTATCATTCAGATCTTGCTTGCAAGGCCACCATTCTTTAGCGCTGTATGGTTGCGATAATGTCCATATAATTGGTACAGGATTAATTGTGTCGTGCATTGCTTGTCCAAATGCCCTGTTGCCATCATATCTGGGAATACCATGATAATAAACACATACAGAATCAAAATCGTTTAAATTTAAGCTAACAGGAAGGTCAATAGTGAGAATATCGTTATTTGTATTATAAAAAACGGTATTGTTATTATAAATTACAGAGTCAACAAATAATGTATCTGAAAAATCAAAAGTTATTTGAGAAACACCATTTTGATTAACAAGAAAATATGTGCTTATTGAACCTGAAATAAAACGAACATTTGGATCTACATTAATATTTAAGCAGTGATATTTAATATCGTAATTATCTCCAACACTGTTTAATTGTTTATAATTTAATGTATGTTTATAAGTTTTTTGTTTAGATAAAGCAATCTGCTCAATAATATCTGCGGGGAATTTCGTTTGAGCATTAATATTAAAATTACATAATAAATATAATACAGGTAAAACTAATAATTGCAGGAATTTCATACTTGGTCAAGATTTTAATTAATTTTGCAACATAAATTTTATTTTTGTAAAAATACGAAAAAATCTTTTTATAATATATTAATGAATAAAATTGATTCAAGAATTATTAATTTCATAAAAGAACACCATGTATTAACAATTGCTACTAGTATTAAAAATGTGCCTTATTGTGCAAATTGTTTTTATGTTTATCTTGAAAAAGAAAATGTGTTTATCTTTACTTCAGATATTGACACAAAACATGCGCAAGATTTTTTTAAAAACAAAAATGTAGCAGGTTCAATTGTGTTAGAAACTAAAACTATTGGTAAAATTCAAGGTATTCAGTTTAATGGTATAATATCAAAATTAGAAAATGAAAAATTAAAAATTGTTAGAAAAGCATACATAAAACGATTCCCTTATGTTGTTTTGATGAAAACAACTCTTTGGTCCGTTAATATTAATTTTTTGAAAATGACACATAATAAGTTGGGTTTTGGGAAAAAACTAATCTGGAATGGAAAGTAAATATAAAAACCAAATTGTAAAAATTGGCAATGTTAAAATTGGGAGAGATAATCCTGTTCTTATTCAATCAATGACCAATACAAACACAATTGATACAATTGAAACTGTTGAGCAAATAATTAGAATTGTTGATGCAGGAGCTAATATTGTCAGGATATCAACACCTACAATAAAAGATGCTGAAAATTTAAAAGACATTAAGGAACATCTTTTACAAAAAGGGTATAATATTCCTTTAGTGGCAGATATTCATTTTAATCCTAAAATTGCTAAAATTGCTGCAAAAATAGTTGATAAAATTAGAATTAATCCGGGAAATTTTGTTGATAAGAAAAAAGAATATACAACAGAGTTTTTACCTCCTCAATATCAGGAAGAGTTGGAAAAAATCAAAAAACAATTTATTCCCTTATTGCAAATTTGTAAACAACATAATACGGCTATCAGAATTGGTGTAAATCACGGTTCATTGTCGGAAAGAATAATAAACAAATATGGCGATACACCTGTTGGGATGGTTGAATCGGCAATGGAATATATTCAGATTTGTAAAGATGAGGATTTCCACAACATTGTTCTTTCGCTAAAATCGAGCAATACTCGTGTAATGGTTTATGCAAACCGTTTGCTGTTTGAGAAAATGAAGCAAACAGGCATTGTTTATCCGCTTCATATTGGGGTAACCGAGGCAGGTTTTGGCGAAGATGGCCGATTAAAATCAGCAGTGGGTATTGGAGCATTATTGTCCGATGGGATTGGTAATACTATTAGGGTTTCTTTAACAGAAGCGCCAGAGAATGAGATTCCTGTTGCCGAACTAATTCTTGAATATTCAGATAATTATAAATCAAGCGATACTAAAAAAAGTGCTACGGAATTTATTAAAAGAAAAACCAATAGTGTTGGTAAAATTGGAGGCAATAATAAGTTTTCGGTAATTACAAAATCGCGTTCCGAGCTTGTTCCTAATAACCATTCTACTGATGATTTTGTTTATTTAGATACAAATACTGATGATTTATATCCGATGTTCGATTTTAATGATTTTTTATTGGCTTCAGTCAAATCAGATATCCTGAATTTTGTGGACATATGGGTAAGTAAATTTTCGCAAAAACATATCGACACATTAAAAGAGCTGAATAATGTTGCATTGATTTTATCGAGCTATGGCTATGATGACATTAATGATTATTATAACAGTTTTGAGCTAATTGAGCAGAATAATTTGCAAACGCCTGTAGTAATTAAGAGAACATACTTTGAAGAGCAGATTGAGAATTTGCAAATTGATTGTGCTGCGGAACTGGGCGGACTGCTGATTGATGGATATGGCGAAGGTTTGTGGCTGGAAACCGAAGAGGATTTTCCTCAAAGCAAAATAAATAAATTGGCTTACGGATTGCTGCAAGCCAGCAGAGTTAGGTTTTCGAAACCCGAGTATATTTCGTGTCCTACATGCAGTAGAACGCTGTTTGATATTGAAAAAATATGCAAAGAAATTAAAGAAAGAACCAGTAATATTAAAAATATTAAGATTGGCATAATGGGCTGCATTGTAAATGGTCCCGGAGAAATGGCTGATGCCGATTATGGATATGTAGGTTCGGGAATAGGTAAAATTTCTTTATACAAAGGTAAAGAAGTAATTAAAAAAAATATTCCCGAAAATAATGCAATTAATGAACTTATTGAGCTTATAAAAGCAAATGGTGATTGGAAAACTACGGAGAATTAATCAAACTGACATAATAATTTTTACAGAGGAAATATTTATAAATAATTTCATAGCTTTTCTAAAAACTATATTTATCTCTTAATTGCCTGAAAGGTTGTTTTTTACAGTCAGGGCAAGCTATATTTACTTATAATCAACACATAAATGTTAATATCAACAATCTAATTTCTTGATAAAATCGACTTTATTTATTAATTTTACAATATATTTTAGGCAACCTTTATTTATTTTTTACGTCTAAACAGTAAATATTAAAACTTAAAACATACAATTATGAAAAAAATGTTATTAAAGCAGTTTGTTACAATAGTTTTGTTATTGTTAACCTTTGTTAGTTTTTCACAAGTTTCAAACACAATATTAAGCTTTGAATTAAAAGATAATAGTCTATTTAGTAGGGATGCGGCCAATAATTTGCATTGTGCTTTTATTATAAAAAATTTAGATGAAAGTCAATTGACAGAGTTTATTACAGCTTTCACTCAAAGTACCGGTGTTTTAAAATTCAATACAACAGAAAATGAAAATTCTGAAATTCAGGCAGATGCTACATTTGAAAAAGCAGACATTAACTATTTTTATAATCTTTTTAAAGATAATGGAGTTTCTGCCATAGAAGTAAATGGCAAAACAACAAAAATACAATATATGGAGTATAAAACAGATCCATTACCTTCTTCCGCTATTTCTAAAAATACTTTAGACAAATTATCTTCTCCAGTTGTTTTTCAAAATGCTTCAGACCCAAATTCATTAGATTATTATGATAAGCGAATTGCTGATGCAGAATATAAAATATTATGGGTACAGCACGATAAGAAAGAAATTAATAAGGCAATTAAAAGCGGTTGGTTCGAAAATGCTGATAAAACACTTATGCAACTAAAAACTGATAAAGAAAAATTTATTAAAAATTATGAAAAAAAATAAAACTATGAAACGTTTATTTTTAATTATTTTATTATTCGGATTATTTTTTCAAAATATTTATGCACAACAACCATTTTGTGCAGATGCGGAACCATTTTGCACAGGAACAGTTTATAACTATCCTTTAGCAACCGGAACATCTTCAGAAACAGGACCAGACTATGGTTGTTTGTTAACACAACCAAATCCGGTTTGGTATTTCCTTCAAATTTCTGTTGCCGGAGATATTAACATTCATATGGAATCTACACCGGGTTCATATGATATTGATTTTATATGTTGGGGACCATTTACTACTGCAACAGGTGCATGTACAGCAGGATTAACAGCTGGTAACACTGTAGATTGTAGCTATAGCACAGCGTCTGTGGAAGATTGTTATATTCCAAATGCCCAAGTTGGTGAATTTTATATGTTTCTTTTAACAAATTATTCTAATAGTACAACTGATGTGGAGTTTTCATCTGGAACAAGTACCGGCGAAACCGATTGCAGTATTGTTGTTCCTTGTACAATGACAAATATTACAGTAAATGTAGGTCTATGTGATCCTGCTACAAACACTTATGATATTACAGGCACGATTGTATATATTGATCCACCTGCAACAGGAAGTTTAATTATTGAGGATGACGCAGGTTTTAGTGATTCTTTTTTACCTACTCCAAACTTTTTTAGTCCTACTAATTTTAGTATAACAGGTATTCCCGCAGATGGTCTTACACATACCCTATATGCTTATTTTACTGATGATGGTTGTAATTATACTATAACATATACTGCTCCGGTGTCCTGTACATGTGTAACTCCCCCCGGTACTATAACTGTATCTACACCTGATTGTCATGATTCTCCGGTAACATTTACATATGTTCCAGGTACTGTTGATCCCGGAGCTACCTATGCATGGAATTTTGGTGCAGGAGCTACTCCTGCTACAGCAAATACTGTTGGACCTCATGTAGTAACATATTCAACTCCTGGCACTACTCCAAATATTAGTTTAACAGTAACTGATCCCGGTGTTTGTGCTCCTGATGTTATTAACACTTCTGTTACAATTCCAACTGAAATTACGGTTACAAACTCAAGTTCTACACCAGAAGTATGTGGAGCATTGGATGGTGCAATATCTGTTACAGCAGCAGGAGGAACAGGAGCTTTAAGTTATAATATTGGCTCAGGTGGACAAGCAACAGGTAATTTTACAAATCTTCCTGCCGGTCCATATACCATTACAATTACTGATGCCAATGGCTGTACTATTACAGAATTAGTAACAGTAGGTACAAGTGGTACTGTTACTTCAGGTTTTACTGCAAGTGCAGACCAGTGTTTAACAGGTAATTCATTTGACTTTACTAATACAGGAGATACTGGTGGCGGAATTACATGGACATGGTCATTTCCTGGTGGAACACCAGCATTTTCAGCAAATGAAAATCCAACAGGAATAACATGGACTATTCCCGGACAATACGATGTAACACAAACAACACATCTTGGAGGTTGTAATACTACTACTACAATAACAATTGAAGTGTTTGCAGAACCTATTCCAACATTAAGTTCTACAAATGTTACCTGTAATGGGGCATGTGACGGAACAGCAAGTGTAGATTTAGTTTATACCGATTATTCATGGGATAATGGTGCTAACACACAATTAATAACAAATTTATGCGATGGACAATATTGTGTTACTGTTACCGATGTTAATGGATGTACCGGAACAGCTTGTGTTACAATAATCCAAACATCAGGAATTACCATAAATTCTGAAACAGCAAGTGATGTTACTTGTTTTGGTGATAATGATGGTTCTGTAGTTGTAAGTGCAACGGGAGGTACTCCTCCTTTAACTTATACTGATGGAACAAGCTCAAATCAAACAGGAAGTTTTCTCGGACTTGGTGGTGGTACTTATATTGTTACTATAACTGATGGAAATGGATGTACAACAACAAGCAGTGCATTAGTTGTTATTGAACCTGCTGCTATTGTAATTGATTCTCAATCGTCAACTGATGTTTCGTGTTATGGCTATAATGATGGTAGTATTACAGTTACAGCGTCAGGAGGTGCAGGAGGATTGACTTATTCAATTGATGGTAATCAGCAATCAGCAGGAGATTTTACAAATTTATCTGCCAATATTTATACTGTTACAGTTACAGACATTAATGCTTGTACAAATACGGCAGGATTTACAATAACAGAACCTGCTGAAATTATTATATCCATTACATCGGGTCAAATTGTATGTAATGGACAAACAGCAAATATTAATGTTACAATAGTTGGTGGAAACCAACCATATACATATCATTGGAGTCATGATGCATCTATAAATTCATCTTCTATTTTTGTAGCTCCTACAACAGAAACGGTATATAGTGTGTATGTTATGGATGCAAATGGTTGTGCTACTTCAACTGTAACTTCAACAGTTAGTGTTTCTCCACCGGTTCAATTGGACCTTAATACACAAAATGATTCTGTTTGTCCCGGAGAACCTGCTGTTATTACAATTACACCATCTTCAGGAATAGGACCTCCATACTTAACTTATGTTAATGGAAATGTACAAGATTCTCCTTTTACTGTATATCCATCAGAAGCAACAACATATATCGTTACCGCAATGGATGCATGTGGCTCGGTTGCAACGGAATCTATTACAATTAACGTTTACGAACTTCCTCCTATTAGTTTTGCTCCCAATATTTCTAGTGGATGTCAGCCATTAGAAGTTCATTTTGTTGAGACCAGTCCTGATGAAGGACAAACATTTGTTTGGAATTTTGGAGATATTGATAACAATAATCTTGCTTACGACAAATCTCCTGTACATACTTATGATGATCCGGGTATTTATGATGTTACATTAACAGTTACTTCAGTAGATGGATGTGTTAATACTGATACGAAACTCAATTTGATAACAGTATATCCACAGCCTATTGCAAAATTTATTGCAGACCCTGAAGTTGTAAGTATCATCAAACCGATGATCAATTTTATTAATCATTCGTCATTAAATGATATAAATTTCTGGTTCTTTGGTGATGGAGATTCTTCTAGTGCAGAAAACCCTTGTCATATTTATCCAACATATCCAACAGGTACTTATAATGTTGAATTAATTGTATCAACTATTCACGGATGTAAAGATACTACATTCATAATAGTACAAGTTCAAAATGAATATACTTTTTATGCTCCTACAGCATTTTCACCTGATTTTGATGGAATAAATGATTATTTTATTGTTAAAGGAAATGGTATTGACAAAAGAAATTTTCATTTGATAATTTACGACAGGTGGGGAGAAGTTATTTTTGAAACAAACGACATTGATGAAGGCTGGGATGGCAGAGTAAAAGGTGGTGATATTGGTAAAAATGCTACTTATACATGGCTTGCTATTTATAAAGATCTTAGAAGTGTTGAACATCAAGAAGCCGGTGCTGTTACTATAATTCGATAATTGTTTTATTCAGATTTTTTGGTATTAAGAAATTAGTGAATCTTGTATAAATTTATACTTTTCCTACAAAGCGTTTAATACCTTGTATTCCTTTTTTAATCTCTTGCTCTTCTCGTGCAATGTTAAAACGAATATATCTTTTGCCTTTTTCAGAAAAATGTATGCCTGGTATTACGGCAACTTTTTCTTTTTCGTAAAGTTCAATTGCAAAATCAAATCCATCTGCAAACTTATGAGGGAGTTCTGACCAAATAAAATAACCCCCGTC
Source organism: uncultured Bacteroidales bacterium (assembly GCA_964435855.1). Taxonomy (GTDB): domain Bacteria; phylum Bacteroidota; class Bacteroidia; order Bacteroidales; family CAYTAU01; genus CAYTAU01. The sequence goes on from CAYTAU010000004.1 coordinate 56,141, forward strand.
TGTGTCAGGCACTCTAAATCCAAGATTTACAAGGGCTTCAGACATCAGCTTATAAGATGTGTTAAGTTTTTTTCTTATTTCTTTCAAATAATTTTCGGCATAATTGTATTTATCAAGATATTGAGCTATTGCTTCCTGTAATAGTGAAGGAGCACATAATCCAATATAATCGTGTATTTTTTGAATATTAGACATGTGTTTTTTGTGAGCAATCAAATATCCTACACGCCAGCCTGTTATTGAAAGCATTTTGCTAAAACTATTTACATAAAATAAATTTTCGTCAAGATTCTTAAGAGGAATAAATGGCTTTTCGTGATAATACAGATCTTTATAAACGGCATCAAATATTACATAAACATTAATTTTTTTGGCAAGCTGTAGAATTTTTTTCTGTTCATCTTTTGTAAACACCTTACCATAAGGATTTCCCGGGGAACTAATAAAAATTATCTTAACATTATTTATTATTATTGCTCTACGTAAAAGTTCAAAATCAATTGTACCGTCATTATTTAGATGAAATGCAATAAAGTTATTATTGAAAATTTTCGGGAGATTATTATACGATTCGTACACAGGATTAATTGCTAAAACAGAATATTTTTTACCAATTTTATTATGCAAATATGTAAATACCAACGAAATTGCTTCTGTTGCACCTTGAAGAATTAAAAAATCATCTTTTTTGGCAGAATAATACTCTTTATAATGTTCTGTTAAAAGTTCCAGTAAAAGATTGTTACCTTTTCCCGGAGCGTATTGATGAATATCGGTATCAATAACTTCGTGAAGAATGTTCAGTAACTCTTGTGGTGGTTTATATCCGGGAATACCTTGTGCAAAATTAATTCCGCCATCTTGTTTTACCTTATTGCTAAAAAAACTTATAAGAGAGCCTTCAGGCATTTTATATTTTTCCATAACAAAAATTTGGTTTATGAATTTTAAATATAAAATTTAAAATAATAAATGAAAAAGTAAAGATATAACTGTTAGTTAATAGGCTGTTCTTCCGATGGAGGTGGAGGAGGTGCCCAATTATTAGTAGGAGTTTCGTCGGGTATCGATATGGCTTTATCTTCTATTAATGATCTTTGTTCTATTTCTTCGTCTGTTCGTTGAATAGTTAAGCTTGCAAGTAATGAGAATGCCAATAAAGCAATTGCCAGTGTCCATGTTGCTTTTTCAAGAAAATCGGTAGTTTTTCTGGCTCCTAACACCTGATTTGAAGAAGCAAAGTTTGAAGCTAATCCACCACCTTTAGAGTTCTGAACCAACACAATTAATATTAATAAAATACACGTAATTAAAATTAAGACTGATAATAAATAATACATAGCTTGCTTTATTTGTTTTTAATTAATTCTTTAATCTTTTTAATTTGGTTTGCAAAGTAAATGTTTTTTTCAGGATATTTCAAAATTAATTTTTTATAAACACTAATTGCTTTGTCATAAAATTTTTGTTTTATATAAATTCCTGCTAATGTTTCTGTAATAAATTCTTCATCATTATCATTTTCAGAGTCTGTAATGTCTTGCTGATACTTATAATCAAGCTTATCTCTTAGTGGCTGTATACTTGGGTCAGAACTTATAAAACGATTAATTATATCAAGATCTTTTTCTTCTTTAAAAGTTTTAGTTTCATCTTTTTTAAATTTTGTGCTTTTTATTTGTTCCAACCATTCTGTAAATAAAAATTTGTTGGTATCAATATCATTTTTTGTTTCAGCAGTATCTAATTCAAAAAAATTATTGATATGATAAGGCTTTGTAATTATTTGCTCTTCAATTTTCAAATCTTCTTCCTTAAACTCTTTTGTGTCTTTCTCAAAATCAAAATGCAGTAATTCTTTCTTTTTTTCTTTTATTACTGATTTAGTAAGTGTTTTTTCAGGAATTTTATCTTCTTTTTTAGTTTCTTCAAGCTGAACTTTTTTCTTTTGTTTGCTTACAATTGGCTTTTTACTTGCTTTGTCTGTTGACGATGTCTTATTATTATATTTTTTTAATATGATATCTGCAATACTTTCTTTTTCAGTAGTGGGATATTTTGTTGTTCTTGTTTTTTGTATTTCTGTAACTTTGTTTAATATTTCATCGGCAAGTGTTCTTTTTGTTTCATCTGTTTTTGGTTTTTCTGCAACAATTTTTTCCGTAGGTTTAGGTTCAACTTTTACTGCTTTCTCTATTTTTTCAGTTTCTGTTACCTTAATAACAGGTTTAATTTCGGGTTTACTTTCTTTTTTAGTTAGTGGGGGCGGGCTTACAGTTTCCTTTTCTTCTTTAATTGGAAGTTTTGGCTTTTCTTCAACAATTATTTTTTCAATTTTTTCTACAGGCAGGGGTTTTTCCTCTATTATTTCTTCCTTTTCTATTGTTGGTTTTTTACTTATTTGTTCGTTTTCTAAGAAAAAAGGATCGTTAAGTAATCGGTATAATATTTTTCTGTCGTTAACATAAGATGCTGTAATTTTTAGCTCTTCTTCAAATTTTATATTTTTTTGATTATGTAAGCTTTTAAGATATAGTATTCTTGCAGTTTGAAAATACGGATATTGCGATATCAGCTCATTTAAAAGAACAGAACTGTTAGAGTCAAGCTTATTAATATCTGACAGATATTTATTGAATTGTTCAATATTCATTATATTTTCAGAGCTGTTGTTTACCATTTAGCAACAGATTTATTGAATATATCTTCTGTTAATTTTTCAAGAATTTGAGGAATAAGAGTTCCTTCTACATCATCTAAACTCTGACTACTGTCGTAATCTTCGAAAGCCGAAAAACTTGAATCAAAATCATTTTCGGGTTCAATAGCATTCGAAAATTTAACCCTTATATTTACTGTTAACCTATTCATTGCAGCTGTTTCATTGCCCTGAATACTTGTAGGTCTTGTACTATATCCTGTAATTTCGCCTTCAAAATTCAGGTCGCCAACATCATTTGTTAGTTCAAGGCTTGTTTGAGAAGTAAATTTATCTTTTAGAGCTTCAGTAAAATCCTGACTTAATGAAGGATTTACAAGGTCTGCCTTATTCTGAAAAAATTGTATGGAAATAGTTTTAATTTCAGGCGAAATAGCAGCTCCTGTAAATGAATATTTTATTGTACATCCGCAAAGTAGAACAAACAATGCTGATATTAATAAAATTTTTGTATGTCCAATTATGTTCAAAATAAATACTTATTTGTGAATAATTCAGATTCAACTAAATATCATATTCTTTAATTTTTCTGTAAAGCGTCCGTTCAGAAATCCCAAGTTCTTTTGCCGCCTTTTTTCTTTTATTATTGTACTTCTCTAATGCTTTTATTATTAATTCTTTTTCTTTCTTTTCGAGCGATAATGATTCTTCAACATATTCTTCGGTATCTTGTATATTTGAATTTTCTGATTCTTCAATTTTTATTTTTTCTTTGTCTTCTGTTTTTGTTTCAAATTCATAAGATTTTGATTCCTTATATAATTTATTTATAAGAACCTCTTTATTTTCCCCAATATTATATTTATCCGTTTCATCTTGAATTATATCATAAACCATTTTTTTCAATTCATTTACGTCATTTTTCATGTCGAAAAGTATTTTATAAAGTATTTCTCTTTCCGAATTGAAAGTCTTTTCGTCAATACCCTTATTATAAAGCACTGGCAAATAAGATCCTTCATTTAAAGGTAAATATTTTTTTATTGTTTCTGCATTTATTTCTCTGGGTTTTTCTATAACGGATATTTGTTCAGTTATATTTTTTAATTGCCGTATATTTCCTGACCAATTAAATTTTGTTAAAATTTGTTGAGCTTCCTCATCAAGTTTTAATACAGGCATGCGGTTTTTTTCGGCAAAATCCTGTGCAAATTTTCTAAAAAGTAAATAAATATCGTCTTTTCTATTTCGTAATGCAGGAATAAAAATTGGAACAGTATTTAATCTGTAAAACAGATCTTCGCGAAATGTTCCATTACGAATTGCTTGCTGAATATCAACATTTGTAGCAGCAATAACTCTTACATTTGTTTTTTGTGTTTCAGAAGAACCAACCTTTAAAAATTCTCCCGATTCAAGAACTCTAAGTAATCTAACCTGAGTTGATAAAGGTAATTCTGCAACTTCATCAAGAAAAATAGTTCCGTTATTGGCAACTTCAAAATATCCTTTTCTTTTGTCATGTGCTCCGGTAAATGAACCTTTTTCATGTCCGAAAAGTTCAGAATCGATTGTGCCTTCTGGAATTGCCCCACAGTTAACAGCAATGTATTTTCCATGTTTTCTTGAACCGAATTGATGAATCAACTGAGGGAATACTTCTTTTCCTGTACCACTTTCACCCGAAATAAAAACAGACAAATCGGTAGGAGCAACTTGTATAGCTATATCTATTGCTCTGTTTAACTCACTTGAATTCCCAATAATTCCAAATCTTTGTTTTATTTGTTGTCTATCCATACTTGCACAAAGTTCATCAAAAATAATTTATGCAAAAATATAAATTATTACTGACATTTTGTCAATATATTTTATATTTCCTTAAATATTATTGTTCTGTGTTTATTTTATATTTCGCTCTTACAGAGCTTAGAGTCGTGGTTATTAGTATGTTTTATAAATATTTAACTCATGACGGAATTTAAAAGAGTAGTACGTTTTAGGCGGACAAAATGTTTATAGCAAAATGTATTCATTAAAATCATGGCCCCGTTATGTGCGAAATATTTATCAAAGTATTATCAATAGTGAGTTTTTATAATACCGTAGTTGTTTTTAGTTTAACATTAATAATTTCTACTGTTTTATGCAAGGGAAAAACCACAAAACAGAGAAATCCGATTTTTCGGGATTAAAGAATTTTGAAAAAACCGTTTAGCTATTCGAACCCATTTAACGGATAAATATAAAAAAATCTAAAATAAAATTGGGAATTTCCTTTTTTTGTTACTTTTAGGCAACCTTTATCAAACATTTTGAGTCTAATAAGAAACTAAAAGCCATGAAAAAACTTATACTACTATCAGCATTACTATTATTAGTGCTATTTACAAATGCACAAATAGTAAATATCCCAGATACTAATTTTAAAGCAGCATTAATAGCACATAACCCTGTTATTGATACCAACAGTGATGGAGAAATACAAGTTAGCGAAGCAAGTTCTTTTACAGGAATGATTTATATTAATAATCCAATTATTTCGGACCTTACAGGAATTGAGGCTTTTATTTCTCTTACTCAATTATATTGTAATTTTACTCAAATAATATCCTTAGATCTAAGCAATAATACTGCTCTTTCTGTTTTAAATTGTGAATTTAACCATTTAACTACATTAGATGTAAGCAATTGCACGGCTCTCACTAATTTAGTTTGCTATGATAATCAAATAAGCTCTTTAGACTTAAGCAACTGTACGGTTCTTACTAATTTAGAATGTTGTGTTAATCAGTTAACCACATTAGATGTAAGCAATAGTACGGCTTTTACTGCTTTACAGTGTTGTAATAATCAATTAACATCCTTAAATGTAAAAAATGGGAATAATACCAATTTCACTTATTTTCATGCTCCTGGCAATCCCAATCTATTTTGCATTGAGGTAGATAATGCTGTGTGGTCAACAGCTAACTGGACTGATATAGATACTGTAGCTTCATTTAGTGAAGATTGTTCTTTAAGTGTTCCAAATGAATTACAAATTGCAGAACTAAAGGTTTTTCCTAATCCAACAATAGGAAAAATAAGCGTGCAGGTAGAGGGAGTTGTAGGAATTGAGGTAATGGATATCACAGGGAAAAACCTTCAAGGTTTTGAAAACCTTGAAGGTTTGGATGTTGATTTAAGCCATCAGCCAAAAGGCATCTATATAATAAAAGTAACCACAAACAATGGCGTGGCGGTTGAGAAGGTTATTTTGGAGTAGAATTTAAAGCCAAAAAAAAAGTGTCGGCGTGGCTTTAAGCCACACCGACACTATACTGCGTTACCAAAGTAGTGAGGGTTTCACTTTATAATTTATTCAATAACAATTTTCTCTCTTATAGTTCCTTTGTTAGTTTCAACTTTAATAATATAAATTCCCTTGCTTAGTTTAGTAAGGTCAATAGTTTTATTAAATGCTCCGTTAATATTTTCATATTTGTAAACATTAATTGTTTTACCCATAATATCGTAAATATTAATTATCATTTTATCCTTAGCAAGTTCACAATTATATTTAATATTTAAATAACCGCTACTTGGATTTGGAAAAATATTAATTGATGAAACTAATGAAATATCATTAATGCCTGAAGCAGGTTTAACCAAAAGAGTCCATGTCTGATGAACCGTATCTGTTACATCTGTGATCCAAATATCAAAATATTTGTAACCTGCAGAATCTGCAATGCCATATAAAGTTGCAGTATTATCATCATGATCAGTCAGTGTTGTAAATGATGCAAGTTCATCGTATCCAAAAGTTAAAATAGTCCCGCTATTATCTTCTGCTGTAACAAAATAGTTAACTGTATCGCCAACATAAATAAAACTAATAGAAGGCATTGATGTAAAATATGGAATACCGGATAATACTTCAATTGTAAATGGTTGATTTGTTGAATAAAAACCATTGTCGGCAGTAAGTTCAACATCATGAAATCCTATATGTCCGAAATTAGGAGTTCCTGATAATATTGCAGTACTGTCTGTTAATTGAGTAAATGTTAGCCATGATGGCAAAATAGCGGCATCGAAATTTATAGCTAATTGATTTGGGTCTGTAGCAGTAACGTTATATACATAATTTGAATCAACCAGGATAGTTAATGGAGGAATTGATGTAAATACAGGTGCATCAGTAACAGGTATTTCTATCCATTTCCAAATTCCTTCTATGGTTTCACTTAGATTAAATCCACCTGCCCATCCGGTAGTATCATCATAAAAATCTACCATAGTGTATTGAATAGAATCATCAAGCATTGTCCATGTATCTCCATAATCTAAACTATAGGCGGAACCACATTCTGTTGGGTCTTGTGAAACTCCTGTAGATATAATTTTTCCGGGAACTCCCGGAACTGCAGCCATATCTGATTTATAGTATGGCCCAACAGGATTTACTGTAGTCCATATTTCTCCGCCATCATTTGTTTTCATCATAGCCCAACTAATTAATGAACCATTTGTTTGATCGTAAACAGCTGCTATCAAAATTCCATTTGTGTTGTCGTGCATAGATATTTCACTAACATTGTCTTCGCCTGTATCAAAAACTGACCAAGTTGCACCTTTATCGGTAGTTTTAAAAACTCTTCCTGTATTTGAACCAAACCATGCTATATCTCCTACAGCATCATATACGGCAGTCCAGCCCATTTCTCCGCTTTCAGGGTCGGGTATATTTGCTCCGTCAACTAATGTCCATGTTGTGCCTCCATCAGTTGTTGTATAAATTTCAAATTCATTATTAATAGGGTCGCCCATACAAAATCCATCATTAGCATTGAAAAAATGAATTACATTGGTAAAACTAGCTGCATCAGTGTACATTGTTGTATCCTGATTTGTCCAGCTTGTACCGCCGTCAGTAGTTTTGTAAATACCACCACCACCATTTGCATCGTACATTGCTACCCATGCAGTTTGATCATTAATTGCAGAAACATTTGCAATATCGTGATTAGTGGCAGCATCAATAAGTCCAGGAACCCATGTGTTTCCTCCATCAATAGTTTTTGCAAAATCTTTAGTCATTGTTCCTGCTGTACCATCATAAGTTACTGCCCATGCAGTTAATGGGTCAACAATAGACATATCTAAAATTCCTCTAAATTGAGTAGTAAAACCAGTTGCTTGAGTAAGCCATGCACTATTTGCACCCGATGTAGCTCCAACAATAATGAAGTATGTTTTTATTTCTATATCACTATTTGTTCCATCGCTTATTTCCAGTGTTACTGAAAATACTCCGGCGATATCATACTGAATAGTTAAAGGGTTTTGATCTGTACTTGTTCCTGGTATTCCTCCTTCAAATGTCCAATCCCAAGAAGTTGGACTTCCTATTGAAAGATCTGTGAAATCGACTGTTCCTCCTTCCGGGATAGAAATAGTGCTGGCTTCAAAGTCGGCAGTTAACGGACTTGTAAGCATTGAATCTTGAACAGCACTTAGAGCAGTAGCAGCATTTATTCTCCCGGCACCAATACTATCAATAAAAGCAGTGTTTAGTGCATCAATATCATCACAAGTAGCTTTCATAATAGCTGTTAATTCTTCGGGTGTTAGGTTTGGATTTACTGATAACATTAATCCTGCAAGACCTGAAGTTACGGGACATGCCATAGAAGTTCCCTGCATACAATCATATTTTCCTGAAATTCCCCAGGATGCTGCTCCACCACCTGCTCCTGTTAGCATACTTAGAACGTCTCCTGCATCGCTGTATGTTGTACTTAAAACTGAAAATATTCCAGTTTGAGTATCAAATCCTCCGGGAGAGCAAACATCTATCCAAGTTCCGTATTCTGAAAAACTTGATTTTGAATCATCAGAATCTGTAGATGCAACAGCAATTACATGTTCTAATGCTGCAGGATAACCAACGTAGTTAACAGGTATTGCAGGGTTTTGATTTGTTTCTGCGCCATCACCATTATTTCCTGCTGCAGCAAGTAAAACGCATCCTTTATTATAAGCATAATTAACGGTATTTTGCATAGTTATAAAAAATTGAGGTGAACCCCACGACATACTAATAACATCTGCACCATTATCTGCTGCCCAAACTATACCTTCAAATCCTGCTGTCATTGCTTGTCCGTTACCGCCATCTTCTGCAAGTTTAATAGCCATTATGCTAACATTATAGCCAATAGACGCTACACCAATACTATTATCTGATTCCGCTGCAATTAAACCAGCACAATGAGTACCATGTGACCAGAGATATTCAGCAACAGGTGGATTTGCATCAGAGTCATCATCTCCAAGATCTGTCTGAATAACAATTTTATTTTGAAGATCGGGATGGTCTGTCCAAATAGCGTTATCTAATACTGCAACTACAATGTTTGTATCTCCTTTTGAAATATCCCATGCAGGTTCAGCATTAATAACATCTAAATGCCATCTTGTATTAGCATCGCCAAGCCAGTAATTAACATTATTATTTACATAATAGTCATCATTAGGGATATATGATGTATAGTATATTGGAGCATGTTCAGCATACTCAATTAATGGATTATTGCTTAACTCTTTTATAAGTTCTTCAACCATATTTATGTTATCAAATGACAATTTATAGGTGTTTTGCAATTTAATGTCATCGGCAGCATAAAAGGATTTTTCAATCTTTTTAATTTGGTATTTATCTTTTATGTCTTGTAAAAATAGGACATCATCAAGATTGACTTGTTTCCCGTTTGATGGTATGTAAAGATTTTTTTCATCTTTAATTTTAAAATAAATTTTACCATCCTGAAACCATTTGTTTATTGATTGGGCAAATGAAATGTTTGTTATAAAAACAAATATTAAAACATTAACTAACAGCTTAAAACTGCTCTTGAAGTAAACTTTTTTCATAGTAGTATTTTTAATAAGGGTTAACAATTATTGAATTTCACGAAGTTAAAAAAAAGATTTTAATTAAAAAAGACTTTTGTTTTAGTTTTAATTTTAAACAATCTTTCCTATTAATGTTGCAGATGTGCATTTTTCAACTTTAGCATTTACATAATCACCAATTTTGAAATTTTTCATTGGAAAGACTACAACTTTATTTTGTGAATTTCTGCCAAAAAATTCATCGTCAGATTTTTTTGATATTCCTTCAATTAAAACTTCAAAAGTTTTTCCTATATCTTTTTCTTTACTTTCTTTAGATAGCTTGTTTTGTAATAACACAACTTCGCTTAGTCTTTTTGCTTTTATTTCTTCAGGAACGTTATCTTCAAATTTTCTGGCAGCATAAGTTTTTGGTCTAACAGAATATTTGAACATAAATGATAGATCATACTCAACTTCTTTCATTAGTGATAATGTTTCAAGTTGATCTTTTTCTGTTTCATCGCAAAATCCAACCATAATATCAGTTGAAATTGAACATTCGGGAACAATTTTCTTTATTGCAGAAACTCTGTCAAGATACCATTCGCGAGTATAGCCTCTATTCATTTTATTTAGCACATTGGTGCTTCCTGATTGCACCGGCAAGTGAATGTTTTTACATATATTATTATATTCAGCCATTGCATAAAGCACTTCATCAGTCATATCTTTTGGGTGTGAAGTTGAAAATCTAATTCTTAACTTAGGACTAATTTCAGCAACTAATTTAAGTAATTTAGCAAAGTTTAATTTTTTATTATCAACCCAATTGTATGAATCAACATTTTGCCCTATTAGTATAATTTCTTTATATCCTTCTTTAAATAAATTGCTAGCTTCATTAACAATTGTTTGAGGATTTCTGCTGCGTTCAACACCTCTTGTGTAGGGTACTATGCAATAAGTACACATATTTTCACAACCTCGCATTATAGAAATAAATGCAGAGATTTTATTTTTCCTAAGGCGTATTGGATTGATGTCGGCATAAGTTTCTTCATTTGATAAGATCACATTAACAGCCTTTTGTCCTGTTCCTGCTTTTTTAATAAGTTTTGGCAAACTTCGGTATGCATCCGGTCCTACAATAATGTCTAGCATTTTCTCTTCTTCAAGAAGCTGTTTTTTAAGACGTTCTGCCATACATCCTATTATACCTATTAAAATTTCAGGTTTATTTGTTTTTATTGTATTAAAAACCTGTAATCTTCCTCTTATTCTTTGTTCTGCATTTTCGCGTACAGAGCATGTGTTAACAAGTATTAGATCTGCTTCTTCCATTATATCAGTACTCTGAAAACCATTATTTTTCAAAATTGAAATAACAATTTCGGTATCGGCAATATTCATTTGACAGCCGTAAGTTTCTATATAAACTTTTTTTGACATTTTTGTAAAATAATTTTTTGTAAAATTAGAATATTAAGGCTTGTTTTACAAGCATAATATTAATAATGATTAACTAAAATACATGTTAATATAATTTATTTTTTTATCTTTGTCTTGTAATTTAAAAAAAAACAATTTTATGAATTGTATTATTATTGATGATGATAAGCTTTCGAGAAAAGTTGTTAAGGAGTTTGTTGAAAGAACAGATACATTAAATTTGATTGATTCATATGAAAGTGCGGTTGAAGCAATAAATGCTTTAGAAAATATTGATGAAAAGATAGAACTTGTATTTTTAGATATAGAAATGCCCGATATGTCAGGTATGGAATTCATGCAAAGTCTTGATGATTATCCTCAAATAATAATAATTTCTGCAAAAGAAAATTATGCATTAGAGGCATTTGAGTATGATGTTATAGATTATTTATTAAAACCTGTTTCTTATTCAAGGTTTTTTAAAGCAATTACAAAAGCTATAAAACGCACTAATGAAAGTATTGGATTTCGTTATACACCACAAGGCGTTAATAGTGATGATGAGATATTTATTAAGAAAAACTCAACCTTGGTACGTTTAAAATATAATGATATTTTATTTATTGAGGCATTAGAAAATTATATTACAGTAGCTACGTTTGATGAAAAATATACTATACATTTTACAATGAAGGCTATTGAGAAAAAATTACCTTTTGTAAAATTTAAAAGAGTACATAGGTCTTACATTGTTAATGTTAATACTATTAAAGGGATTGAGGATAATTCTGTAATAATTCAACTTAAGAATGGTACAAAACTTATACCTATTGGAAAATCATACAAAGAAAATCTAATGAAAGATTTAAATTTGATAAATAAATAATAAGTATGATTGATATTATTATTTAATCCCATACTCCTGACCAACCACAAAATTTATTGTTTTCTTAATTTATTATGAATTATTTTTAATACAGATAGATTATTACATCAGTATAAAATTGTATAACATATTGTAAAATCATTTTATAATTATTAAATTCGCAAAGCAATTTTCATTAATTTATTAAGTAAAAACTATTAAATTATGCCATTTATTGACCTTGAAAACATTGAAGAAAAAGAAATTGTGCAGGGTTACAATGCTCGTTTTATACATTCCGAAAATATGACAATTGCACATTGGAATATTAAAAAAGGATGTACATTGCCGGAACATTCGCATATCCACGAACAATTATCGTGTGTTACACAAGGAGATTTTGAATTATGTATTGATGGCGAAAAAAAGGTGCTTAATTCGAATAATGTTGCAGTAATACCTGCAAATGCTGTACATTCGGGCATAGCAATTACAGATTGTGTAATTATTGATATTTTTTATCCGATTAGAGAAGATTATAAAAATAAATAAAATGTTTAACATGTAAATTTTAAAAATATGAAGTATAAACTATTATCAAACACAGACCTAAAAGCAATTGATGCTTTGATTGAACACCATGGCGGAGCTAATGAGATTAACAAAGCTATGATGAACATGAGAAATTTTGAAACAAGAAAAAAGATTCTTGCTGACAAAGGTTTTGGCGATATGATTGCTGATGCCGAACAACTTATAACAAAGTTCCCAAAAGTGACTGATTTTGAAAATCAAAACAATATTAGTTCTTATAACAACAATTTTGGAATTGCCACAAGTCAGGTTTCAGGATTTCAGGGTGCTTATGTAACTCACAATTACATGAAAAAAGTAGCCGAAACAGCACAAACTGCACCTGTTTTCACTTCTGCAGAAATGATATCAGTTGTTGCATTCTCTGATTATTATCTATATAGTGGTGACCTTATGGCAACACTTACAATGGCAGAAAATATTATGCAAACATCAAAGTTTTGCAGCACAAACTTAATTGGTATTCCACACCCCGAAACAAGATTTGCAGAATTAGAAAAAATAACAGGCAAAACTTTTCACAGAAGTGATTTAGGAGAAGGCTTATCAGCGTTAATACTAAAGAATCAAGGTACACCATTTGGAAACTTTGGCGGAATTGAAATCGCCGATGATAATCATTTATTCTACCTTGATGGTGTTATTCGTGCAGCAAAAGAAAACGGAGCAGATTTTTTCTTAAATCCAAGTTGGAGTTCAATTATTGCAGCATGTTATATGGGACGCAATATTCCTGATTTAACATTTAAAATTTCAATGTTACTTGCAACACAAAATTTAATGCAGTTCAGAATGTTGTTAAATATTATGAACGAGTATATCAGAGAAGATGGAACAAGCCCTCTTTACGAAATAAATATTGGCAATGCAGTTAGCCCTCACAATTTTATTCAGTGTGCAAAAGAATTAGACGAAAGCGGAATTAAGGGTATTAGCCTTGCAGCTCATATTCGCATTAATCCTGATCTTGGAATTGAAAATTTCAACTGGACTGAAAATGCTTTTAAAGTTCTTGAAAGCGGAACAAATATGACTTTCAAATACGAAAGTGATGGAAATGCAAGAGAATTTGATACAATGGGTGCTTATTTTATGCCAGAGGATGAAAGAAAAGAAAATGCAGAGAAAATAGGAGAAGTTATATATTACAAAGCTCTTCGTGCTACCAACGATGGTAAAGATATGATGAAAAAAGGTATCAAAGCTGTATTTGGTAAAAGTGCTTATTAATACATACTAAGTATTTATTGACATAAAATAAACAATGAGCAATAAATGAGTTCTAATCATTTTGGTCATTGTTATAAATTAAAAACACCTCAATAGATGTAAAATTATTGAGGTATTTTTTTTATTTTTTTATAAATTTTACTTGCAATTAATGCTTGATAAAATATTTTCAACAATCTCTTTCGAGGGTTTTTGCTCTAATAATTTTAAGCCATCAAATAAAAAATATAAGTCATCATCAATTGAAAATACATCATCGGTATTAATTAAGTCTCCTTCAAAATTTTCAATTGTATCATACAAATAAATAAAAGTAGAAGTGTTTTCCATTCACAATAATATTTTAAATTGTTTAACATAATTTTAACTCGTTTGATATTATAACGAGCATAAATATTATTTATTTCATAGTATTTATATTTTTTTAAATAATCGTTTATTTATAATTATTCTTAATAATGTCATATAAATGAAAAAAGTCGAAATTATTAGTTCCGACTTTCATTGAGAAATATTTTTATAATATTTAATAATACATTAATGTCATATTATTTTCTTTTACCATTTTTCTCATATTTATCAATGCGTACCTCATTCTTCCAAGAGCAGTGTTAATACTCACATTGGTTTCTTCTGATATTTCTTTAAAACTCAAGCCGATATAATGTCTTAAAACAACCACTTCTCGTTGTTCATCAGGCAATTTATTTAATAATTTTTTTACATCATTTTCAATTTGATTCGTTATCAACTCATCTTCAATATTTTTTGAATCACCATTTTTATTGCAATAATAATCGAAATCTTTTTCTTCATGAGTATAGGTTTTTGCATTAGAAGCCTTTCTGTAATAATCTATAATTAAATTATGAGCTATTCTAATAACCCATGATAAAAACCTGCCATTATCAGTGTATTTTTTCGCTTGCAAGGATTTAATGACTTTCAAAAAAGTATCCTGAAAAATGTCTTCAGCCAGGTCGGGTTTTTTAACTGTGATAAGAATATAAGTGTAAACTTTATTCTTGTAACGTTCCATTAGAACTTCGAAGCTCGAATTGTTTCCACCTTGAAACTGCTTTACGAGTTCATAATCATCTAGATTACGATAATTCATATTAACCTCCTTAAATTTGGTTAGCGTAGAATTTTACTCGATAAACAGTCCTCCTAATTTTAAATTGTTACTATCTTAACGTAAGATATTATTGTTTATTGTATTTTTAACAAATTTTTTTTTGTTAAACAATTTTTATGCCAAGCCACAAAGATAATAAAAAATATATTATTATAAAAAATGCTAAAACCAATAATCTAAAAAACATAGATATTGAGATTCAACGTAATAAATTTATTGTCATTACCGGCTTATCCGGCTCTGGTAAATCATCACTTGCTTTCGACACTTTATATGCTGAAGGTCAACGCCGTTATGTTGAAAGCCTTTCAGCTTATGCTCGTCAATTTCTTGGCAGAATAAATAAACCTGATGTTGAATACATCAAAGGAATTCCACCTGCAATTGCAATTGAACAAAAAGTTAATTCTAAAAATTCCCGTTCAACTGTTGGCACATCCACAGAGATATACGATTATTTGAAACTTTTGTTCGCAAAAATTGGAAAAACTTATTCTCCTGTATCAAATTCTATAGTAAAAAAGCATAGTATATCTGATGTTGTTGATTATATTTTCTCACATAAGGAAGGCGAAAAGTTCATCGTTTTAATATCTGTAAGAATAGATAATTTTGAAAATAAGGACAGGCTTTTTGAAATTCTTTTAAAACAAGGTTTTTCAAAAATTGAGATTAATAATAAAATAATAAATATTGAAACGATAAATGATTCCGATATAAAACAAATTAAGGACGAATTGTATGTAGTGATTGACAGGCTGACAGTTAATGACTGTAAGGACAACAAAGAGAGGATAGCAGATTCTTTGCAAATTGCATTTAACGAAGGAAAAGGAGAATGTTACGTAAAATTTATTGACAAAGAAAAAAAAATGTTTTCAAACCGATTTGAAGCTGATGGAATTATTTTTGAAGAGCCCACACTTCATATGTTCAGTTTTAATAATCCATTGGGAGCATGCAAAAATTGTGAAGGTTTTGGAAATTCTATTGGTATTGACCCTGATATTGTTATACCAAATAAAAATCTTTCTGTTTATGAGGATGCTATTGTTTGTTGGAGAGGGGAAAAAATGAGTAAATGGAAACAAAAATTAATTTTGGCAGCCGATAATTTTGATTTTCCTATTCATAAACCAATTTGTGAATTAACCCAATTGCAGCAAGACTTACTTTGGACAGGTAATAAATATTTTAAAGGTATTAATGCCTTTTTTAAATATGTAAAGCAAAAAGCATATAAAATTCAATATCGTGTTATGCTTTCACGATATACAGGGAAAACAGTATGTCCCGAATGTAACGGAACAAGGTTGAAAAAAGAAGTTTCTTATGTAAAAGTCAATAATACATCTATTCAGGAATTAGTTGAATTACCTATTGATAGATTGATAGTTTTTTTTAAGGAAATTAAATTATCTAAAACGGATTTAATTATTGCAAAACAAATTTTAAATGAGATTAAAAATCGATTGGAATTTTTAAAAAATGTGGGACTTGAATATTTAACATTAAATCGTCTTTCTTCAACACTTTCAGGAGGAGAATCGCAGAGAATAAATCTTGCAACATCAATTGGAAGTAGTTTGGTTGGTTCATTGTATATTTTGGATGAACCAAGTATTGGACTACATCCACGAGATACAGGATTATTAATAAAAGTTTTAAAGGAATTAAAAAAAATAGGAAATACAGTTATTGTAGTTGAGCATGATGAAGAAATTATCAGAGCATCGGATGAAATAATTGATATTGGACCCGGAGCGGGTATCTTAGGTGGTGAAATTGTTTTTCAGGGTGAACTAAATAGTATGTTTGAAAAAAACAATTCTTTAACAGCACAATATTTAACAGGTGAAAAATATATCTCTGTCCCCAAAATCAGAAGAAGTTGGAAAAACTATATTGAAGTTATTGGAGCATTAGAAAACAATTTGAATAATATTAATGTTAAATTTCCATTAAATGTAATAACGGCTGTAACAGGTGTTAGTGGTTCGGGGAAAACTTCACTTGTAAACAATATATTGTTTAGAGGCTTAAAAAAGATGATAGGTTCTTATACATTAAAAACAGGTAAACATAAAACCATTGATGGTAATATTCAACTAATAGCAGATATTGAGTTGATTGATCAAAACCCAATTGGCAGGTCATCTAAATCAAATCCTGTTACTTACATTAAAGCTTATGATGATATAAGAATGTTGTTTTCAACACAAGCAATTGCAAAATATAGTGGATATAAGCCTTCTCATTTTTCATTTAATGTTGATGGTGGCAGATGTGATGAATGTCATGGAGAAGGAGTAATAAAAATAGAAATGCAATTTATGGCAGATGTTTATTTAACTTGCGAAAGCTGTAAAGGAAAACGTTTTAAAGATGAAATTCTTGATGTTAAATACAATGATAAAAATATTTATGATATTCTTGATATGAGTATTAACCAAGCAATAGAATTTTTCTCAATAGATGATAACAATTATGCAAAACGTATTACGGAAAAATTGTGTTCATTATATGATGTTGGTTTAGGATATATCAAATTAGGACAATCGTCAAGTACTTTAAGTGGGGGAGAGAGTCAGAGAGTGAAACTGGCATCTTTTTTAAGTAAGGAAAAAAAACAGCCAACATTATTTATTTTTGATGAACCTACTACAGGATTGCATTTTCATGATATCAATAAATTACTTAATTCAATTAATGCATTAATAGAAAAAGGACATACGGCAATTATTATTGAGCATAATCTGGAAGTTATTAAATCAGCTGACTGGATAATTGACCTTGGTCCTGATGGAGGCGAAAAAGGTGGAAATGTAATATTTGAGGGGACTCCTGAAAAAATTGTTAAATGTAAAAAATCATATACAGGGAAGTTTTTATCTGATAAGATTAAAAGTTAAAAACTCATCTGCTTTTTTATTACAGCTGTGTTTCTATTTTTCTTTAATAAGGTATATTAACACAGGAAAATGGTCGCTATAACCACCTTTGTAAACTCCAAATGAATATGTTCTAAACGGATAGTTGGCATATTTTCCGTTTTTTTGAATTAGATATTTATTGTTAAAAATACTTGCTTTATGAAATTTCAATGTGCTTTTATCTTCACCAAGTAAATTTGGGGTAAGAATAATTTGATCAATTACACTCCATACATCTCTGTAGGCTGATGTCCCAATGCCTTTTTTTTCGAATGTTTCCATTGGATTAAAAAGCGTACCTTCTGCCAAGTCTTGTTCATTACCAACTGTATTTAAGTGTTTTTTCACACTAACACTAAATGGATTATCGTTAAGGTCACCCATTAATATTGTTTTTGTATTTGGGTTTATGCCCGATAAGGAATCAATAATATGTTTACCGAGGTCTGCTGCAGCAATTCTTTTAGGCATAGTTCTTTTTTCTCCTCCTCGTTTTGAAGGCCAGTGATTAACAATGAAGTTTATTTCCTCGCCATATAAAATACCGCTTACTAAAAGTTGGTCGCGGGTTTTAAAATCAGGGTCATCCATTACAAGTTCTACAGACCTTGAGCTTTTAACAGTAAAATATTTTTCCTGATATAATAATCCTACATCAATACCACGTTTGTCGGGCGAATCGTAATGAACAATTTTATAATTTCTATCTTTTATAGCAGGATCTTTAACCAGATCTTCCAAAACGGATATGTTCTCAATCTCAGAAACACCAAGTACAGTAACTCCATCTGGTGTAACATCTGTGCCAATTTCTGAAATTACTTTTGCCATATTCCCAATTTTTTCCCAGTAATGTTCACCTGTCCAGGCATTTTTTCCTTTGGGAGTAAACTCTTCCTGTAATATTTTAGAAGTATCGGGGTCTATTATAGTATCAAAAAGGTTTTCTAAATTATAGAAGGCTACACAAACTATTTTATATTCACTTTTATCCTGAGAAGATAAATAGCTGTTAGCTGATAATAAAACTATAACAAACAGTAAAACTATTTTAAACTTAAGCATAGTGTCTTTTTTTTAATTATTTGCAAAATTAAGCATTGAAAATGATATGAAGTATGATTTATTGAAATATTTTGTAAAGAAAAAAATTATTGAATAATTATTTTACCTATTCCAATTATATTATCATGATTTAATATTTTGTAGAAATAAATACCTTGTGAAAGATTTTTCTTTTTTATCTCGAATTTATTAGTGTTTATATGTGTAATTCTTTTAACAACAGTACCAAGCATATTATACATTATAAATTCAAAGTTGTTAATTTTATTGTTTGTATAAATCTCAATTATAGCTGAGTAACTAAAAGGGTTTGGATAAACATTTAAAGAAGTATTATTTGAGTAAAATCTTTTTTGTGTTGTTGGTATTGAAATAGGATTGCTTACCAAAACAGATGAAGAATCAACGCTTATTATTCTATAACATCCATGAAGAGCAGCACCGGTTTGAATATATCTTGTACTATCTGTCCAGTTTTCATTTACTATATTTCCATATCTGTTTACTACAACATTTTGATGAGCATGGCCAGTCAAAATAATATCAACAGTATTGGAATCACAAATATCTAAAAAAGTTATTCTGTTATATTTTATTGAACCGTCTGCATTATCAAGAATAGTACCCGAAAATGGGGAACCATCACACCATACACCAACTTCATTAACGGCGGGATGATGCATTGTAATAACTTTTTTCTTTGTACTGTTACTATCCAAAATTGCTCTTAACCAATTACATTGGTTATCGGTAAAACCTGAACCTTCAGGTGACATATAATTTGTATCATCCCACAAAGGTCTGAGGTCATCATAACCTGAGTTCATGCAAATAATTACTGCATTTTGACAAGTTACTGAATAATCGGAAACTGAACAAATAAGATTTTTATAGACAGTAAGGTCTTCATTACTTAATGGAGGAACATTTCCTGTTCGAAAATCATGATTTCCGGGAGTAAAATATATTGGAATTGTTTGTAAAGAATCAATAAAAAATACTCCTATTCCGGGATTTACAAGACTATCGGGATATAGATGTTGAGTAAATGCATAATACATTCCATCATTGTCTGAATCTCCAACATGCGAAATATCTCCTGTTGCAACAATAAAAACAGGTTTAGGATTAAGATTATTAAGTTCATCTCTAAGTTGAACAAACATTTCTCCATCTAAATCATAACTGCCGGCGCAGTAACTGTCGGCAACATGCAAATCGGTAATATGAACAAATGTAAATTGTGCAATAAGATTATTTTGTGCTATCAAAAAAAATAAAATAATTAAGAATGGTATTCCTGTAAATTTCCGTTTCATTAAATAAATTTTTTTAAATAATAAAAAAATACATATAAATTATTGTGAAACAATTATATTGAAAAAATGTTTAATGTTTAAAATGGATAAAGACTCTCCCAAAATTCTTACTGTCTTTTTCAAGTCTATGATAAAGATTTTTAATTTTCTTTTTTTGCAGAAACCTTATAACCTTCTTTTTTAATTGTCCGCTTCCTTTACCGGGGATAATCTCAATTAGAGATATTTTCTTATCAATAGCCTCATTAATAATATCGTTCAGGGCATTATCAATTAATGTACCCTTATTGTATATTTCGTGAAGGTCTAATTTTAGTTTTGCCATATCATAATCCCCTCATCCATTCTTTTCTTAAAGAACGCGGGTTTTCAATTGCATAATCAATTTGTTTCAGAAATTTATCTTTATCACGTGACAAACCTCCTTTTAAAATGAGGTAGTTTGAAGCATGATCGCTTCTAAAAACAGTGCTATCCAATTCTGTGTGTTCAATAAATGTTTTTAATTCTTTCAATAATCCTTCTTTGTTTAGTTCAATAAACTCATCGGGAAACCTTTTTTTGTAATGTTTAACTCCAAAAGGAAAACTCAATACAAGACATGAAGCAAATTCGGGTTGTATTTTATTTAATATTTCAGCAGAATTAATTGCATGTTGATTACTGTACTTCTTACCTCCCAATCCTGTTAATATCATTACTGAGCTTCTTATTCCTGCTTGTTTTGCTTTTAAAATTCCATCGATAGTTGAATTAAATGTTTCTCCCTTATTAATTATTTTCAATAATTCATCATCGCCTGTTTCAACACCAACATATATTAGTTTTAATCCTGCTTCCTTAATTTCTTTTAATTCCTCTACACTTTTATTGTTAATGTTTTTTGGTAAAGCATAAGCTGATATTCTTTGGATTTTTGGAAATGCTTCGTTTAATTTCTTTAGTATTCTCAACAACTTATTCGATGATAAAACCATAGAATCGCCATCTGCAAGAAAAATTCTTCTGATATTATTATTTTCTAATGCTACTGTATCTATTTCATTAAAAACCTCTTCTTCGCTACGTATTTTGAATTTTTTTGTTGAATACATTTCGCAAAAGGCACACTTATTCCATGAGCAACCCAAAGTTACTTGCAATATTAAGGAATTGCCTTCGCTTGGCGGACGAAAAACCGGTTCGTCATAATCTATTGGTAAACTATACATAATCTAACCATGATGCTCCATGAATTTTTTCAATCTGTACTCCAGGTCAGCAAATCTTTCTTTATCTGTTAGCGAAACACAGGCACGCATACCTTCGTGGTGTTCGCTTCCTGTTATTGATAATGAAATAGCACTTATTCCATAATAAATTAGTTCTTCCAGTAACTCTACTCCTGTCATTCCGGGGTATGAAAAAGTAAAATAAAATCCATCAGCCAAAGGTTTATCCTCATCTTTATCGTAAACTATTTTAAAACCATTATCGGTAAATAGTTTTTTCATCACTTTTGCTCTTTCACCGTAAATTCTTACATCTTCAACAAAATTAAATTCTCCATCATTAGCAGCTTTTAAAATTGCTGCCAGTGCGTATTGTGCAGAATGGCTACATCCCGCAGACAAAGAATATAAAGCTCCAAAAACCATTGCATAACCAAATTCATCAGATTTAAAATAACGTTTCAAATCTGGATATTGACGTTTGAACAATTTATTGGAAATCACCATCATTCCTACCCTTTGACCTGCATAGCTAAATGCTTTTGAGCTTGATATCAGCAATAAATAATTATCTGTGTAATTTGCTACAGTAGGTTGATACGGTTCCTGTCCAGGTTTTGAAAGATCTTTTCTAAAATCCATAGCAAAATAAGCCAAGTCCTCAACAACAATAACATCATATTTATCAGCCATTTCGGCAATTATCTTAAGCTCTGTTTCGGTAAAACATATCCACGAAGGATTATTTGGGTTAGAATAAAGCATTATTGATATATTGCCTTTGCTTAAATGAGTTTCCAGTTTGTCTCGTAATTTTTCTCCACGATAATCATATACATCAAAAGTATCATGCTTCATTCCCATTACATCAACCTGTTGCTTTTGAACAGGAAATCCCGGGTCAATAAAAAGTACGGTATCTTTTTTAACATCTCTTCTGCCTGCAACCATAAATGCAGCATAACCACCTTGCATTGAGCCTGCTGATGACAGGCAATGTGCAGGAGCAACATCAATATTCATAAATGACTTTACAAAACGTGATATTTCCACTTTCAATTCAGCTACACCTTCTATCATAGGATATTCTGCCGCAACACCTTTTCTTAAAGCAGCAATTTCGGCTTCAGTGCCAATGTCAGAAGGTAATATTCCCGGTACTCCCATTTCCATTCTAATAAATTTTTCGCCACAAGCATTTTCTATTTCATTTACTAACTTTACTATTTCTCTTATTGATGCTTTGCCTACCTGTTGCAAACCACTATCGATAATCTTTTGCTTAACTAATTCATAGTTAATAGGTGTATCATTTCTATATTGTACATCCATATCAAATAAAATTTATTTATGAATTACAATATTAATCAATATTAAAGTCATATAAAAAAAGCTTTGTATTTTTAATAACATTAAATTAAATTAAATACAAATACTACTATTTGATATTCTGATAATTAACTATGTGTTAAATAATAAAATGTTAATTTTAGAAAACAAAGTTTTCAATATGTTTATAAAAGAATTACTTTTGCGAATTATTAAAATAAATATCACAAGATATGGCAAAGAAAAAACCGGTGTCGGGTGTTGAGACAATAGAACAAACTTTAAGTAAGACCGAACAGTATATTGAGAACAACCAAAAAATGTTAACAATAATTATTGTTGGTATTTTAATTATTATTGGAGGATATTTAGCATATATGAAACTATATCTTAAACCATTAGATACTGAAGCAATTTCGCAAATGTTTGCCGCAGAGCAATATTTTGAAAAAGATTCTTTTCAGTTGGCAATTGATGGTGATGGTAATATGCCGGGGTTTATTGATATTATTGACGAATATGGTAGTACCAAAGCAGGAAATCTTTCAAACTACTATGCAGGAATTTGCTATTTAAGATTAGGACAATACGATGATGCTATTGAATATTTAGAAAGTTTTAGTTCTAACGATATGATGCTTTCAGCAGTTTCAATTGGTGCAATTGGCGATGCTTATATGGAAAAAGGTGAGACACAAACTGCTGTTGAAAAATATCTGAATGCAGCAAAAACCAACCCTAACGAATTTTCTACTCCTATTTTCTTGATGAAAGCAGGAAGAGCCTATGAAATACTTGGTGATTACAAAAACGCCTTAGTTCAATATCAGGCTATTGAAAAAGACTACGATGAAAGCAACGAAGGAAGAACAATTGAGAAATATATTATACAGGCTGAACTTAAAGCGAAGTAAAAATACTTTAACTTAAATCCAATAAGTATTAGGCAAAAAAGCAGACTACTGAACTTACATTAATAAATTAAATTATACGTTATTATCAGTAGCCCCGTCCTTCAGGTCGGGGTATATATTAAGCAACACCCACCTCTGCGAAATTTTCAAAATTTAATAAAATAAAATTTTGAAAATTTCGCAGAGGATATAGTGTTTTCATCCTTGACCCCGCCTTAAAAGACGGGGCTACTGAAAAATATTTTTCGAGAATTCATGAATAATGTAGGCTATAAATGCTTACTGATACTATAAAAATTACTTCTCATAAAAGTGCATATCAATAATGTATTTATAAACATCATTATTTAAGTAGTAGTTTATTTCTTTACCATTTTTAATAGCATTGCGTATAAAACTTGATGATATTTCCATTAATGGTGCATTCACAATACTAATGTTTTTTTCCTTACTTTGTTTAATATCTATATCTGTACGCGGATAAACACAAATATTGTAATTATTTAATATTTGCTTATAATTTTTCCACTTATGTATTGATGCAAAATTATCTGCTCCCATTATTAATGTAAACTTCTGTTTAGGGTGTTTTTCTTTTAAATATGTAAGAGCATCTATGGTAAAAGAAGGTTTTGGCATATAAAACTCAATATCTGAAGCTATAAATCTAATATCATTGGCAATAGCAATATTTACAAGCTCAAGCCGATGATAATCATCCAATAATGAGCTTTTTTGTTTTAAGGGATTTTGTGGACTAACAACAAACCACAATTCATCTATATCGGTAAATTCTACTATATAATTAGCAATGGCAAGATGCCCGATATGAATTGGATTAAATGTACCAAAAAATAAGCCTATGTTCATGTTTTTTATATCAATATTTCAAAAAATTGTCAATTGCATTTATTGCTTCTTGTAAAGCTTTTTCTAGTTTGTCATTAACAATTGTAATATCAAATTTTTCTATGTTCTGTTTCCAAAATTCAATTTCTTTCTCTGCCTTTTCTATTCTCATTTCAATAGATTCTTTACTATCCGAAGAACGAGAATACAGTCTGTTTTTTAAAGCATCTACTGATGGAGATTTTATAAATATTGATAATGCTTTACCTGCAAAATATTTTTTAATATTTACCGCACCAACAACATCAACATCAAATATTACATTTTTTCCGGCATTAAGATTTTTCTCTACTTCACTTTTAAGAGTTCCGTAAAAGGTATTATCGTAAACCTCTTCCCATTCAAGAAACTCTGACTTATCTATTTTGTTTTTAAATTCCTCTGTGTTAAAAAAGTAATAATCTACTCCATTGTTCTCTTTTTCTCTTTTTGCTCTGCTTGTAGCTGATATAGAAAAAGACAGTTCAAAATTCTGTTCTAACAAATGCCCTATAATGGTTGTTTTACCGGAACCTGACGGGGCAGAAATAATTATAACTTTTCCCTTATTCATTTATAAAATATTCAATAATTGTTCTTTAATTTTTTCAAGTTCGTTTTTCATTTCTACAACAATTGATTGTATTTCGGAATTGTTTGCTTTAGAACCAATAGTATTAATCTCTCTTCCCATTTCCTGAGATATAAATAACAACTTTTTACCAATCGCTTCTTCTGTTTTTAATGTTTGGCTAAAATATTTACAATGATTTGCTAATCGAACTTTTTCTTCGTTAATATCAAACTTTTCAATATAGTATATTATTTCTTGTTCAAATCTGTTTTCATCTATTCGTTCATTATCGCAAAACTCATTTAAGTTTTGTCTTATTTTTGATCTTATCTTTTCTATTCTGTCTTTCTCGGGTTTTTCAATTTTTTGTAATAATTTTTCAATATTTTGTAATCTTTCAACAATATCTTTTTCAAGAGCTTTTCCTTCCTGGTTTCTAAAATCCTGAACTTTGGCAATAGCCTCCTTTATTGTGCTACTAACAATAACCCACTCTTCTTCTATAGGTTCTTTCACATTTATTTTAGTAACATTAGGTAGCCTAACCAAGACTTGTAATAGATCAGATTCGGGAATATCAAGTTCTGCTTTTAAAGATTTTAATTGTTTTAAATAATTTTTGATAACAGGCTCGTTTAAAAGGACATTATCGTTTTCACCAATAATCTCAACGCTTAGGTTCATATCTATCTTTCCTCGTAAAAAATCTTTACCAAGCAGACCTCTTATTTCAATATCTTTTTCTCTGAAAAACCCACTAATTTTTGTATTTATATCTGTTTGTTTACTGTTTAGGGTTTTTATTTCAATAGATATCTTTTTGTTTCCAAGCTCACAAACTGACTTTCCGTAACCCGTCATCGATTTTAGCATAAACTGTATTATTTAATTATTTTAATGTAAAATATTATGCAAAAGTAATAAAAAAGTGTTGAAAACAGGAATCATAAATATGAATTAAAGCTTTATGTTGCGGGAACAGAAAAAAATACGACAAGTTTAATTTGTTAAATATCTACAAGTTAAAATCTATGATTAGTTGCAATTTTATTTGAAAATAATAAACTTATTCACAAATTCTTTGTTGTTAACTCTTAGTTTGCACCAATACATACCTGCATTTAGATTATCGGCATTAAAATAAACATTGTAATTTCCTTTGCTCATAGTATTGGTATTAATCAGATTATTTATGTTTTCTCCAAGAATATTAAAAATACATAATTGAACATCCGAATTGTGGGGCAAAGTAAAATTAATTGTTGCATTACTTGTAACAGGATTAGGATAAACACTTAATTTAAGGTTTTCAATATCGGTATATGTATAATTAATTATATTTGAAGTAGAGTGTGCAGGAAGTTTTATATAATCAACCCATGCACAATCTTGTCCTCCTACAGCACTGACATCTTTACTGTAAATCCATTTTAAAGTATGATTCCCACTTGTTACAAGATATGCTTCTTTCGACCACGAAACTTCACCATCCCATTTCCCTTGTTCTGTTCCATCAATTTGGAACTCTAGAAAATCATACCAAAGATATGTTCCAAACCAATCTTCGCCTAGTTCACATGAAACTTTTTTAAAGAAAGTTAAAGAATCATCAGTTAATACATCTAAATCAATAATAAGTTCTGAAATTTGATCATCAGAAATTGCACCCGAAATTGCACAATTGCTACCTTCATAAGGATCAACGCTTGTAATTGTCCAAGGTACAGCACTGGTATTATTCCATTCATAACTTGTAAATGTATTGCTTTCCCAATCCTCTATCATTAAGCCAACAGGCAGATTAATTGTCATAACATCTGAATAACTACTTGCAGTAACTGTAAAAACAAGGTCAACAGAACTTCCCATTGGAGTTGCTCCACTTATTGTTATATTATGTACTGATGGATAATTATTGCCTGTGTTCAATGCCCCTAAAGTTATACTGCTTGAATTAATAGTAACATAAGGGCTTGTTGAAGTTAATACACAAGTAGACGATACTGAATTTGCATGCCCTATATTCAATGCTTCAATATTAATATCAACTGTTTCACCAGCATCAAGAATACCGTCATCATCACCAGTGGCAGAATCATCAATATTAAGATAATTCTGTTCAATATCAGGAGCATTACATAATACTGAAAAAGATGAAGGCCATGTATCAATACCATCAGTAATTGACATATCAAAAAGAACATTTGTTTGGTCGGCAATACCATCAGCAATCGACATAGCATAGGCATTACTTTCACTTGCAGTTGCACTTGAATTTATTGTTCCAAAACCTTGTGTATTATCTGTTATAGTTACATCAATATTGCTTGTTGATATTGTTGCATTAACATTTGTAGCCTGAGCAACTCCAACATTTTCAAGAATAATATCAAGACTAATGTCTTCATTATAATCTGCAAGATTATTATTGTTTCCGGTAGGGTCATTAATTACCTTACTATTATATATTACATATGGTCCTGTACTTGAAATAACAAGAACTTCGGCAATATAAGGAGCATAATTAAATTCTGTAATAGTTACAAGCATAGTATCGGGTGCAATAAAAGCAGGGATAGTAATATCAACAGTACCTCCGTTAATATATCCTGTACCAAGGATTTCAACTCCTCCAGGTTCATTATTTGTTAATGAAACTAAAGCACCCTCAACACTGCAATTAACTGTAAAATTGGTTACTCCAAGATTTATAGTTGGTAAATGAGTAGCTGTTAATGACATTGGTGATTTTGTTCTAACAACTACCGATGGGTCGCCAAATATTGTCCATGTATCTGTCATTGCAAAATCTGCATCTTCATCATTCATTCTAAATGTTCCGTTAAAAGTAATACCTCCGAATGTTCTTTTAATATTTCCCGTAATGATTTCCACCATAATATCAACCATTTCATCCTGAGCATTCATAGGTGGGTTCCAACTTTGATTTATTGTTGACATAAAAGTTGCAATTGCTCCCGCTGGTTGCCCTCCGTTTTCTGCTCTTAACCATGATTCTGCAAAACATGTACCTCCGGTAAAATTTCCGTTTACACAAGCTACAGAAAAAATAAACGGATATTTATTGTTATTGGTTAAGGCATTAACATCAGTATTTGAAAATCCTGAGGAAACCCATGAATTATCACTGCCATGACCGGTATATAACATTAAACTGTTTCCTGCATTAGTAACAGTTGCTATATCAGAAGGTGTAGGATTTCCTGCAGCATCACCACCACCCTGTGAACCGTCAAAATATTCAAAACAATTTGAATAAGTAAATCCTAATAGGTCTGTGTGCATATTTCTAAGATGATCATAATCCATCTCACCATCATCACCGGGACCTTGGTCGGAACCAATACCTGAACTGTTTGTCCACCAATCACCAGGAACAGGTGTTTTCTCATATTCTATTGTTCTTGCAAGCTGTGTTTGAACATGTGCAACTGATTCGGCAGAAAAACGACCAACAAAAATTTCAGCATAACTATCGCTTCCTAAAAGATACCCATAATCAACATCTGAATCTCCTGCACCTGTACTTGAAGAAGTAACTTGTGCATCATCGCCTACAAGTAATAAATAAACTAAACCATTTGTATTATAATAATTTTCAACATAAGTTTTTATTTGACTTGCAGTAGAACCAATTGTTGAAACATCAACCATTTCTGTAGCCATTCCTTTTTCACGTTTCCAATCAACAAATGCTTGCATATCCGACATATAACTTCCGTAACATATTATTAGCATATTACCGGGTGTTCCTTCTTCTAAAGGAGTATATTTTAGTGAATTTGAATAGTTAAGGAAATGACTTTTGTATATTTTATTAAACTCATCATTTATGTTACTAACTGTTTTTTTTCTTTTAAACTCATTAATTCCAATATCTGATGTTTTATTAACTTTAACAGTAATATTAGTAAAAATTCTTAAAGTTTTAGTTACAGGATTATATTTAAAAGGATAAAATAAAATTGTTTGCCCCCTGTGATCTCTTAGTATATATGGCTCTCTTAAACCTACTGTTGTTGAAGGATAAAATTCATTTTGATCGTATTCGTTCCCATAAGTATAAGGGACGGAAGCAGGGTCAATATCTCTTGTGAAATTTCCCTTTGAAGGAGCAATATCAATATTATATAATTCAATGAAATCTGAAGATAAAACTTCAATTTCCATTTTCCCATAATCAGGAATAATTATTGATCTTGCAAATTTTGACAGATCAGGAGCACCTGTTTTTAAAATTGAAGTTAAATCGGGAGCTTCAACAATAAAAGCTTCGCCCTGAGGAGTTGAAACAGGTTTTAAATTATAAGAATTCAATTGAAAATTAATTACTGTTTCATTTTCAGTTGATGATACAATTTTAACTTTAGTATCAGTTTCTCCATTATTGTTTATTGATGTCCAATTTTTAGCATTAAGATTAAAACCGGTAATCAATAAAAAAGCGGCAAAAAATAAAATGTTTTTTTTCATAATTGAATATTTTCACAAAGAACATAATTGGTTTAATGTTTCAAATATATAATAACTTTAAACAAAAACCAAATAATGAGTAGCAATGTAGAAAGATTAACACAGGACATAGACAATGAAAAATCATGTATTTAATTATATATGTTGAATGTATTTAGATATTTTAATATGACATTAAATATTTATGTAGTAAAAATAATTTTTGAATTTAGTTTAAGAAGTACTAAAATTCTGAATATTTGTATAATTTCGTATTTCTAAATTTAATTAAAATGAAACTACCCGAAAACATAAAAATATTGATTATTACACTTAGCGACAGAGCAAGCAAAGGCGAATATGAAGACAAAAGCGGACCAACAATAAAGGAATTTCTTGATAATCATTTTTCACAAAAAACATGGAAATATGAAATAAAAACAAAAATAATTCCTGATAGTACTGTTGAACTTACTGAACTAATAGAAACAGCCAAAAAAGAATACAATATTATTTTTACAACAGGAGGAACAGGCATAGGACCACGCGATATTACAGTTGATGTTATTCAGCCAATGCTTGACAAAGAAATACCGGGAATCATGGAAGTAATAAGAGTAAAATATGGTATGCAAAAACCTAATGCGATGTTAAGCAGAGGAATTGCAGGAGTTATTGGCATAAGCCTGATATATACTTTGCCTGGAAGTGTAAAAGCTGTAAAAGAATATATGACAGAAATTCTTACAACCCTTGAACACTTAATTTATATGCAATACGGTGTTGATGTGCATAAAAAAAATAAATAGAAGCCCTTCCTAGCCTCCCCCAAGGTAAGGAACTAAAAGCAAAACAAATTATAACCTGAATAATTGACTTTCCCGAAAAATCGAAGCAGACTGAACTTTTTTGTCACAAATTTTCCTGTTACGAAAAACTTATAAATTAATAAGGATAAAAAACAGAAATTATTAAATTTGCATGAAAATTTATAAACAAATATCACTTATGAAAAATTTACTATTAATTCTATCAATAGCTTTTATTATTACAGCTTGTAATCAAACAAAAAATGCGGATCTTACATTTACATATCCAAAAACAAAAAAAGTTGATACAATAGATATTTATTTTGGCACAGAAATAGCTGACCCTTACCGATGGTTAGAAAACGATACAGCAGCAGATGTCGCTGAATGGGTAACAGCACAAAATAAAATTACATTCGATTATTTAGATTCAATTCCTTTTAGAAACAAAATTAAAGATAGACTTACCGATATGTGGAATTATCCTAAAACTTCTGCTCCGTTTAAAAAAGGAGGCAGATATTTTTTATATAAGAATGATGGTTTACAAAATCAAAGTGTATTATTTGTAAAAGATGATATTGATGCAGAAGAAAGAATATTATTAGATCCTAACAATTTATCGGAAGATGGCACGGTTGCCCTTGCCGGACTTGATTTCTCGAAAGATGGCAAACTTATGACATATTCTATTGCAAGAGCAGGTTCCGACTGGAACGAGATTTTTGTACTTGATGTTGAAACCGGACAACAATTAGACGAACATATACTTTGGGTAAAATTTACAAACTTAGCATGGCATAACAACGGATTTTATTATAGCGGATATACTCCACCCGAAGAGGGCAAGGAATTCTCAAATAAAAACGAATTTCATAAACTATATTATCACAAACTTGGAACACCACAAACAGATGATAAAATAATTATGGAAAACAAGGAACTGCCCTTAAGAATGTTTGTTGCCGATGTTACCGATGATGAAAAATATATGATAGTATACGAAGAAAATGCCGGAGACAGAGGTCAGGCAATTCATGTAAAAGACCTTTCGAAAGAAGACAATGAGTTTAAAACAATTGTGGCAAATTTTGATGATGACTATTCTGTAATTGGCAATATTGACAATGTAATTTATATGAAAACAAATTATAAGGCTCCAAAATACAGACTTATAAGTTTTAATTTTGATAATTATCAAACAGGTAATTTTAATGATATATTGCCCGAAAATAAAAATGTTTTACAAGGAATAAGCATGGCTGCCGATAAATTTGTTGCAACATATATGAAAGATGCTCACAACATTGTTCAGATATTCGATTACACAGGAAAATATTTAAAAGATATTGAATTACCAACACTTGGCTCTGCAAGATTTGGAGGCAACAAAGACGATAATATTGCTTTTTACACATTTACATCGTTTACATATCCAAGCGTGGTTTACAAATACAACCTCAATACATTTGCATCAGAAGAATATTCTAAATCGCAAATTGATTTTGACGGTAGCCAATATGAAACAAAACAGATATTCTACAAAAGCAAAGACGGCACAGAAATACCAATGTTTGTTGTGCATAAAAAAGGTATTAAATTAGATGGCAATAATCCTACTTTGCTTTACGGATATGGCGGATTTAATATCAGCCTTACTCCCGGATTTAGAATTAGCCAATTAATATGGTTAGAAAACGGTGGAGTATATGTTTTGGCTAACCTAAGAGGTGGAGGAGAATATGGAGAAGAATGGCACGAAGCAGGAACAAAGCTAAAAAAGCAAAATGTATTTGACGATTTTATAGCTGCTGCCGAATATCTTATCGAAAATAAATACACATCGCCCGAAAAACTTGTTATAGAAGGCGGTTCAAACGGAGGATTACTTGTAGGTGCAGTTGCAAATCAACGCCCCGACCTGTTTAAAGTTGCACTGCCTGCCGTTGGAGTTATGGATATGTTGCGATATCAGAAATTTACTATTGGCTGGGGCTGGGTAAGCGATTATGGCTCAAGCGATGATTCAATACAATTTAATAATCTTATAAAATATTCGCCTATACATAATATTAAAGAAAATGTTGAGTATCCGGCAACTCTTGTTACAACAGCTGACCACGACGACAGAGTAGTACCTGCACACTCGTTTAAATATATTGCAACATTGCAGGAAAAATATAAGGGCAAAAATCCTGTAATGATAAGGATAGATGTAAAAGCAGGACATGGCGGAGGAAAACCAATATCAAAAGTTATTGAAGAAAAAGCCGATGTTTACTCATTTATATTCTTTAATATGGGTATTGTGCCTGAGTACTAACCTTATTGTTCAATTGTTTGTTGCTTATTGAATATTGTTTATTTAAAAAACATAAAACCCACAGGATGCAATAGATGCGGCAAGGAGATTATACTATTATTTTTGTTTTTTCATATAAATTAGGGAAGCAATTTTGTCGCATTCTAAACTTTGTACCGTGATTATGTCCAGTTCGAGCATCAAAATCAACTAAAATGTTACCGTTTTCTATTTCGTTCAAAAAACCATTAAAGTTGAATTTTTGCAACATTATTACTTTGCTATAATGATAAAATTCTTTCCCACTCTGTTTTTTAACTTCGGCTTGCACATAAAAACAGTTTAAAAGTTTTGTGCCAGCTTTGTGTTCAAGGTCATCAAAACCCCAATATGGTTGTGGGGCAAGTTCTTGTAAACCAATTCGTTTTTTGACGGATTTCAACCATTCATTATGTTTATCTGCAACTTTACTACTATCAAACGAAATCAAAACTTTGCGGTCTTTTCGATTAATTTTTACCATAAATCCCCTGTCACTTGGTGAATTGCCGTGAATTGTTTGGCGAAAACTCATTTCGTTGTCAGGATATTTTTTATTGGCTTCTTTGTGTTGCCAACCATATTTTATCAATAAAATCTGAGGAACAAATTTTACTGCTCTCGGCGAAGGCTCAATATGAAACAATGTTGTTAAAGCTGTAGTATTAAGTCGTTGCGATTTCAATTCCCATTCTGCTGCATTGGGTATTGGTAAATTATTTTCTTCAATTCCGAGCAAATCTTCAAGCGTATTGCCTATTCCACCCTGATTTCCGTGTCGGGCATTTTCTATCCAACCTTTGCAGGATATTGCTTTTAACTCATTAATTAAACTTTGTTTTGTAAATATTTTCATCCTTGCATTTCGCTAAATAAAGTAAGTGGGTGTAGCCCGATTAACTCACTTTGTATTTTGTTTTTTTCTATTCTCTGTTCTGCCATTTGACAATAATCAGGCGATAAATCTATTCCTATATAATTACATTTTAATCCCATAGCAACTACTGCAGTTGTTCCACTACCCATAAATGGGTCTAAAATTATTTCTGCTTTTGTCGAGGAAATAATTCTGTCGATTAATGCCACAGGAAATGGGGCGGGATGATCGTTTTTCATTTCTTGTGTAAACTCCCACACATCACCGTATGCATTCGCTTTTGGAACTAATTTGAATTTTGGTTTTGGAATTAAGTATACGACTTCGTAAGTTGGCAAAAAATAACCAGGGTTAAAATTTATTCCACCTTTTCGTCGCCAAATGATAATTTGCCGAACTGGCAAATCTCTGATAATATTGCTCCTGTCTTGAATTAAACCTTTTTGTACTCGCCATTTATGATTGTAAAAAATTGCTCCATCGTCTTTTAATAAACGATACATTTCTTTCAGACAGTTGTGTTGCCATTCAGCATATTTATCGTGGGGCATATTATCATCATAGTGGCTGTAACCGTTTTGTAAGGCTGCACCCGCCCATTTCCCACTTGTAGTACAAGATTTCATCCCATTTCCCGAAGAATTTTTGAGATTGTAAGGCGGTGAAGTTACAACCAAGTCCAAGCATTTATCTGGCATTTCTCGCATCACAGTTAAACTGTCGCCACAAATAATTTTATTTATATATTTCTCGTCAAATGTCATTTATCTTTTCATTTTCCACAAAATTACGAAAATAATTAGATTGTTGATAATTGCATGGGTGTTTTCTTCCCTTGCCGGTAAATTTGCTGAAATACAGTAATGTTTTTTATTTCTATTATAATTACAAGTGTTTATTTACCAAAAGTAATAAAAAAAAAGAGAGCAAAAAAACTCTCCCTTAATTTTAGTCATTTCTTTTTTTACTCTGTTTTCCTAATAGCCACATCAAGGCGTAAGCCTTTATTTTTAAGTCAAAAGTTAAAAAATAAGCTTAAACACTCTTCTCTTTATCCTTTTCTATTGTTTCTTCTTTGTTTGTATACCATTTTATAAAAAGAGATAGTATCAGCTCGTTGTTTATTGTGCCAATATCATTAAAAGATATTGTCTCGCTTTCAAGACCTTTAATTATAAAAAGTTTTTTCTTTATATGGTGGCGGTATCTAAGGCTATAAAATATTTTAATTTGTCTGTCGTCGTTATTAATATCTACTTTAAAATGAAAAAGATTTAATGCATTTACAATTTTAAGTATTACAATACGTGTGTGTGTTTCATAACCTAATCTTACAAATTTGTATTCTGACAGCTCTTTCTTTATCTCATTAAATGCAGTCAATACGTTTTGTTTAAAGAAATTTTCCATTTCATCGTTTGTCAACATAGGAGGCCTGATATCTATTGACGGGGGCTTAAACTCTTCTTTCAAGAAGTTCTTTAGCTTTTCTATATTGTTTACTGTTGGTTTCTTTGTCTCTTTTGGGTTTTTCATGATATTAATGATTTTATTTGTTGATAAAGGTAATACTTACCGCGACATAAAACAAGCAATATTACCATTATTTAAACTATAATGCCTATTTATTGAATAATAACGCCCCTTTAGATACAGATAATGCTTCATGAGATACCTACAACCATTCATAAGACACCTGCGACTACTCTTGAGACACCTGCAACTACTCTTGAGATACCTCCCACTACTCTTGAGATAGCTCCAACCACTCTTGAGATAGCTCCAACTACTCTTGAGATAGCTCCAACCACTCTTGAGATAGCTCCAACTACTCTTGAGATAGCTCCAACTACTCTTGAGATGCTTCAAACCGTTCATGAGATGCCCTTAACTTTTCCTCATTTGCCCTCAACCGTTCTTCCTTTGCTTCCGACTGTTCTTACTTTACAGCCGACTGCCCCCTATTTGCTATCGCATGAAACAGATTGTTGACTGCATGAAACAGTTTTGCTATATCACGAAAGTGTATTACAATTTCAAACTTCGGTCTGTTGCTAATAATTTATTCTCCATTGCTAAACTTTTACCCTCCGATGCTACTTCATTACCCAAAGATACCGATTATAAATCAAAAGCCTGTAATTGACAATTGAATAATTAAATACAAACTAACACAAAGACAATAATGCCATTATCTTGTTAATAAAAACATTGTTTATAATTGTATTTTGTTGTGTAACTTTGTAACCCTTTTTTTTAAGATTTGATTATGAAAAGAAATATAACACTAATAATAGTCATTATTAGTTTGATATTCATTAATATTTCTAATGGACAAGTTACTGTCCATAAGGGTGAAATGTGGAATATTATTGGTCCGGATTTAGGTGCATGGGATTTGAAAAATAATAAGGCAAAATCGATTTACGATTCTATTGCAGAAAAAGATATAATTAATAATATTTTCATGGGCGGAAAATATTATTTTAAACAAACTTGGAAGTCTGGTAACTCTACAATGTTTATATCTGTAACTCCAAATTTCTATAATACAGCATTAAATTTTTCAGATATTGATTCATTATATAAAAAAGACAAAAAGTATTCTTCTGTTTGTGATTTTTCAAAAAATAAAACTTTTATTGCAAATTTGAGAGGAGAAGATGAATATGTTTTAATAAAAATTACAAATGTAGTTTTAACAACAAATAATAATTTAGATAAAATAGAATTTGAATATAAAAAGGGTTTTGTTGATAATCCAGAATTAAATGAAAATATTACAACAACTAATGAAACAGATTATATTATACAGGAAGATACAACAATACAAGAAATAGAAGATACAACAATACAAGAAATAGAAGATACAACAATACAAGAAATAAAAGATACAACAGAAAATATTGATATAGTAAAAGCAGATATGCCATCTCTTTCATTATCAACTGTTGATTTTGATGACGAGGAAGATAACCAAGATGTATATAGTTTATTGCAAGCATCAAGAGATGTTTTTGTAAACACAGCCGGGTATACTTTTGGTGCTGCAAGGTTTAGAATCAGAGGATACGACTCGAAGAATACTGATGTTTATTTTAACGGAATTCCAATGAATGATGTTGAAAGCGGACGTGTTTTTTGGGGAACATGGGGTGGATTAAACGATGCTACTAGAAATAAACAATATGTTAACGGATTAGATATATCTGATTTCGGATTTGGAGGTATTGGTGGTTCGGCATATATAAATGGTAGAGCTAGTGAGCAAAGAGTAGGCACAAAAGCTAATTATGCTGTTTCTAATCGTAGTTACAGAAACAGATTTATGATAACTCATTCAACAGGCTTAATGGATAATGGTTTTGCTTTTACTTTTTCGGGTTCACGCCGATGGGCACAGGAAGGTTATAAAGAAGCAACATTTTATGATGCCTGGGCATATTTTACTTCTATAGAAAAAAAGTTTAGCTCAAAACACAGTATTGCATTAACTGCTTTTGGCTCTCCTTCAGAAAGGGGCAAAGCCGGAGGCTCAACACAAGAGGCTTACGATCTGTTAGACAACAATTATTATAATCCTTATTGGGGTTATCAGGGTGAAGAAAAACGCAACTCAAGAGTTACGCGTTCTCATAAACCAAATATTATTCTTTCGCATTATTTTACACCTTCTAAAAAAACCAAAATAACAAGTTCGTTTGCTTATTCTTTTGGCAAATATGGCTCAACTGCATTAGACTGGTATAAAACTCGTGACCCACGACCCGATTATTACAGATATTTACCAAGCTATGCAAGCGATTTAACACTTGTTCCTGCTACATCAGAAGCATTTGTTGAAAATTCACAATTAGATTGGGATTATTTTTATAAAATAAACAGCGAAAATGTAACTCCCGAAGGCAAGCGTTCAAATTATATAGTTGAAGAAAGAAGAACAGACTATTCCGAAGCAAATGCAAATATTATATTAAATCATAATTTAAGCGAAACAGTTATTATTAATGGCGGTGTTAATGTTTCATTATACAAAGGGAGACATTATAAAATTATTGATGATCTGCTTGGTGGCGATTATTATGTTGATATTGATAAATTTGCAGAAAGAGACAATCCAACAGATTTAAATTTTATTCAAAACGATTTAAATGATCCCGATAGAAAAGTTTCTGTTGGCGATGCATTTGGTTATGATTATGATTTGAACAGACAAAAATATGGAGCATGGGGACAAGTTTCTGCTAAATTATCAAAATTCGACTTATTTGCTACACTTAATGCTTCACAAACTACATTTTGGAGAACAGGTTATATGCAGAATGGTAAATTCCCTGATGATTCAGAAGGCGATTCTGATAAACAAAACTTTTTTAATTATGGTGCAAAAGGAGGACTTACATATAAAATTACAGGACGTCATTATATATATGCCGAAGGAGCTTATATGACAAGAGCACCTTATCTAAGAAATGCGTATGTTTCGCCTCGTACAAGAGATTTTTTGGTTGATGACCTGAAAAGTGAAACTATTTATTCTGTTGAGGGAGGCTATCATTTAAGAGCACCAAAAATTAAAGCGAGATTTACTGCTTATTACACCAAATTTGAAGACCAAACACGTATCAGGAGTTTTTACAACGACTTATATCACAGTTTTACCAATCATATTTTGACAGGTATTGATAAACAAAATGTAGGTATTGAATTTGGTACAGAAATAAAGATATTCCCAACAATTTCTACTAATCTTGTTGCTGCTATGGGAGAGAACATTTACACTAATCGTCCAATTGCCGTAATAATTCAGGATAATGACGCAAGCCTTATTGCTGACCCTAAAACAGTTTATCAAACTAATTTTTACCAGGCAAATGGTCCGCAAAATGCATTCTCGGCAGGTTTAAATTACAGAAATCCAAAATATTGGTTTGTAAATGTTAATGCAAATTATTTTTATGGTTCATTTTTAGATTTTAATCCTGAAAGAAGAACAGTAAGTGCTCTTGCAAATGATGACGGAACCAATGCTCTTGATAGTGAAAGCCAATTATGGGATGATATTTTATTTCAGGAAGAGTTAGAAGCAGCTTTTACATTAGACTTATTTGGTGGCAAATCGTGGAGAATTGACAACAAGTATTATATCTACATTAATATTGGAATTAATAATATATTAAATAACAGAGATTTTATTACAGGTGGTTATGAACAATTACGTTATGATTATGAAAACAGAAACGTAGATAAGTTTCCACCAAAATATTTTTATGCATACGGCACAAATTATTTTGCTATGCTGGGTGTAAGATTTTAAGAATTAAAAGTTATAAAAATGAAAATAAATTTTAAATTTTTAACAGCAATAATTTTTATCATGACAATTGTTGCTACAAGTTGCATTAAAAAAGAATTTGACGAACCTGAAATTCCCAATCCATGTGATGCGAACCCGGGATTAAACCCAAACATTACAATTGAAAAGATACTGGAACTTTATAATCTGGATACTTTTGATATATTATTGGGTAATGTTAAGACGTTTCCGCCGGAACAAAATTATGTGCTTGAAGCAACAGTAATTTCTTCTGATAAAGAGGGGAATTTTTATAAAGAAATATACCTGCAGGATAATACAGATGCCTTAATAATATCTGTTGATGGAACAAGCCTTTATAATGATTATGATGTTGGTCAAACAGTACAAATAAAATTATCGGGTTTAAATGTTGAACTTGATGACAGAACAAACTCATTAGTTATAGGAATGGGATTATTTGAAGGAGCAAGTTTGGGAAGAATACCGGTTTCATTAATTGATAAATATATGTTTAGAAAATCATGTCCAAAAGATATTGAGCCAATAGAAATTGCTATCCCGGATATTCCGCTAAATGATAGTTTATTCGGCAGATTAGTTAGAATTAATGAAGTTCAATTTGCATTAACAGGATTTACATATGCCGATGGAGTGAATCAGATTACAGTTAATCTTAATTTAGAAGATACTGCTTTTAATACACTAATTCTTAGAACCAGTGGTTATGCAGGTTTTGCAAATTCTGTTGTTCCTGATAAAAGTGGATACATTATAGGAGTTCTTTCAAAATATGATGATGATTATCAATTATATATTAGAGATACTAATGATGTAGTTTTTAATAACAAAAGATTTGGAATTTTATATAAAAACTTTGAGGATGGAAGTTTATTATCAGGAGGGTGGACTGAGAAACAAGTTTCAGGAAATATTGGTTGGGAAATATATTCAGGAGGAGGAGTTGTATGTGGAAGCATTAGTAATTATGATGGAAATAACAATTCTGCATGTGAAACATGGTTAATTTCACCGGTAGTTGATCTAAGCGAAACTGTTGCTCCAATTTTATCATTTAGTAATGCTTATAGTTATACAGGACCTGTATTACAAACATATATTTCTACCGATTATGATGGTTCAAGTGATCCTTCAACTGCTACATGGACACAATTAAATTTTACATTGTCTTCAGGATATTTTGCATGGGCCAGTTCGGGATTTATTGATATCTCAGCATATAAACAAAGTAATGTACATATTGCTTATGTATATACAGGAACAAGTTCAAGTGGAAGTACATGGGAAGTTGATGATATTATTATAAAAGAAACAAATTAATTAAAATAAATGCTTATTAATTCAGTAATTTTACATAAAATTTAAAACAAAAACTTATGAAAAAATTTTACACAATTTTAATCGGACTATTATTAATCAGCACATTTTTGAATGCTCAGGTATTTCAATCAAATTTTGAAAGCTGGACAACTGGAAACCCTGATGGATGGGTTGGACTTAAAACTTCATTAGAAGATGATAGTATAATGCAAATAACCAGTGGTGCTGTATTTGGAAGCAATGCTTGTCAATTAGTTAATACAGAATCAAGTCATAAAAGATTTACCACGCAACAATTGACAGTTACTGCTGCAACATCATACGAAATTAAATTCTGGGTAAAAGGAAAAGGAAATATTAGAACATCTTTGTTTGATGTCGATTGGAATGGTTATAATTCTTATATAAATGTAAATACTACATCTTGGACAGAATATTCACAAACAGTTACAGCTTCTGCTGCTTCTGATACTGCAGAATTTATTATTTCTGTTCAATATACTGAAGCTACAGATCATATTCAACTTGATAGTGTAGTTATATCAGAAACAACTGTTTCGTTTGTTTCTATACATGATATTCAGGGCGAAATGGTTGTCTCACCTTATAATGGACAGGTTGTTAATACAGGAGGTATTGTCACGGGAGTTTTATTTAATAACAGATTTTTTATACAAAGTGGTTCAGGTGGATGGAATGGTGTGTATGTCTACGATGATAGCTATACACCAGAGGAAGGAGATAGTGTAACTTTTACTGCTCTAGTTGATGAATTTAATACTTATACAGAGCTTACTAATGTAGCAGGATATGTAAGACATTCCCAATCAAATCCAACTCCACTGCCAGTATCGGTAACGATAGGTACGATATCAGAAAAACATGAAGGTGTATTAGTTACGATTGTAAATGCAGAATGCACAGTATTACCTGATTCTTATGGCGTTTGGGAAATAAATGATGGTTCGGCTGCTTGTAAAGTTGATGATGATATTTATAATAATACATTTACACCAACATTGAATGATCATTATACAATTACGGGAATTGAGCATAATCCGTACAATGAATGGGTAATATTACCAAGAGATGCTAGTGATATTATTGCTGGAGTAAATGAAATTATTTCGAAAGATACTTTTAGAATTTTTCCAGTACCTGCTAATGAAAAAATTAGTATTATATCAGGGAGCCCGATTATTTCCATTGAATTGTTTAACGTAATTGGAGAATTAGTTTATAATAAAACATGCTTTTCTAAAAAGAAAATTAGTTTTGATGTTACTGATTTTGAAACAGGAGTGTATATGTTAAAAGTAAATTATAACAAAACTTCTTCTGTATATAAGGTTGTTGTAGAATAAAAGCTTTAAACAAAAAAAACTATATGCTATCTAACTGATTAATATTGGTGATATAAAAAACTGTCTGCAGAATGTATGTGAACAATTAAACAGACAGTTTTATTGTGAAAAAATAATTATACCGTTTATTCAAACATTAAATATCCTATTGAAAGACTTAAAACTCTGTTTTTTGACTTAAAATCTTTAATTATGTCAGAAAATCCTAAACTGTAACGTACTTCAAAAATAAATGCTTTGGCATTAAATCCTGCACCAAGATTAAGTCCGAAATCCATAGTATTCATAAATTCTGAATCTGGCTCTTCAGCATCAGAATATGAAATTTCATTGCCAATTTTTACAGAAGAATAATACATAGCATGGTATCCTAAGTAAGGACCCACATTTACAAATGGTCTAAATGAATCATCACCAAAATGAACTTTAAGCATTACAGGAATTTTAACATAGTGAACATTAAATGTATATGATATTGTATTCTCACTAGATGCAGACCCTTGCATGGTTAAATTTATTTCAGTTTGTATAGAATATTTTATCGGGTCGCTTTCAAATAATCCAATATTGAAAGGAACACTAATATGTCCGCCTATATGCATAACTTCTCCATCTTGTTTTTCTTCATTAGAAATCTTAGATAGATTTAATCCTCCCAGAATCCCTGCATGGAATTGAGCATTTGATGTAAAAAACAATATTACTAATGCTGAAATTAATGTGATTTTTTTATTCATAGTTCATAAATTTTTATTAGTTTGAAACAAATGTATATAATAAAATGTATTATCTTAAATGTCATCTTTCACAACATTATTCAAGGAAAAATGAATTTATAAATGTAAATTTACAACTATATTTTTAAATAATAATGGATTTTTATTAAATATTTCGGATTTATTTTCATACCACCATTCAACAGCATTATCAAGGTGTTTTTATTTTTTCATTTGTTTGCCTTGAATGAAACAATTGAACAATTTGATAAAATAATTACTATATTAGCAACCCAAAATTTAGTATTAATTTAAAATATATAATAGTGAAAACAAGTTTATTAATATTTTTTGTGATTAGTGTTATTTTGTATTCATGCACTTCACAAAGCGAAAAAAAAGAAAAAATTATGAATGAAACTAATTTAAGTAATCCATTATTGACTGAGTTTAATACTCCATACAATGTTCCGCCGTTCGATAAAATAAAAAATGAACATTATATACCTGCGTACAAAGAGGCAATTAAAAAACAACAAGAAGAGATAAATGAAATAGTAAACAATACTGAAAAGCCTACATTTGATAACACAATTGTTGCATTAGATAATAGCGGTGCTTTACTTAGTTGTGTAGATAATATTTTTCAAACTCTTGAAAGTGCAATTACTAACGAAGAAATGCAGGATATTGCAAAAGAAGTTGCTCCATTAATTTCTAAAAACGACGATGATATTAAATTAAATGCAAAGCTTTTTGAACGAATAACAACAGTTTATAATGAAAAAGATAATTTAAGTTTGGATGCAGAGCAAAGCACTTTACTTGAAAAAACATATAAAGGTTTTGTTCGTGGTGGTGCTAATTTGAATGATGAAGACAAAACAAGATTTAGAGAAATTAACGAAAACCTTTCTGTGCTTACTGTTGAGCATGGCGAAAATCAGCTTAAAGAAACAAATGCATTTACACTTTTAATAGATAATAAAG
The DNA here is from genome assembly GCA_964435855.1 of uncultured Bacteroidales bacterium. GTDB lineage: Bacteria > Bacteroidota > Bacteroidia > Bacteroidales > CAYTAU01 > CAYTAU01. The sequence continues at coordinate 99,404 of CAYTAU010000004.1, forward strand.
AAGAGCTTGCAGGATTACCACAATCGAGTATTGATGCAGCTTTTGAAACAGCAAAAGAAAAAGGCGAAGAAGGTAAATGGATATTTACAGTACAAAAACCAAGCTTGATACCATTTTTGCAGTATTCCGAAAAACGTGAATTACGCGAAAAACTGCTTACAGCATATATTATGCGAGGTGATAATAATAACGAGAACGATAATAAAAAAATAGTTGCCGAAATTGTAAATCTGCGTCTTGAAAGAGCAAACCTGCTTGGTTTTGACAGCCATGCAGATTATGTATTGGACGACAATATGGCTAAAACATCAGAAAATGTATATGAATTAATAAACAAATTATATACTGCTGCATTGCCTATTGCCAAAAAAGAGGCAAAAGAACTTCAGGCATTGATAGATAAAGAAGGAGGCAAATTTAAACTTGAACCGTGGGATTGGTGGTATTATGCCGAAAAAATTAAAAAAGAAAAATACGCTTTCGATGAATCAGAATTACGACCATATTTTAAATTAGAAAACGTATTGCAAGGTGCATTTGATGTAGCAAACAAGCTATACGATATTCAATTTAAAATACGCACCGATATACCAATATATCATAATGAAGCCAGTGTTTATGAAGTTTTAGAAGCCGACGGAACACATATTGGTATATTATATATGGATTTTTTTCCAAGAGAAAGCAAAAGAGCAGGAGCATGGATGACAGGTTTTAGAAAACAATCAAAAAGAGGCGGACAATATATTACACCTGTAATTTCTGTAGTTTGCAATTTTTCAAAACCAACTGCCGATAAACCAGCATTGCTGAATTTCGATGAGGTAGAAACATTATTTCATGAGTTTGGTCATGCACTGCATGGTTTACTTTCAGAATGTACTTATTATAAACTTTCGGGCACTTCAGTAGCTCGCGATTTTGTTGAGCTGCCATCACAAATAATGGAAAACTGGGCAGGCGAACCCGAAGTTCTTAAAATGTATGCAAAACATTATAAAACCGGCGAAATTATTCCCGATGAGCTTATCGAAAAACTTAAAAACAGCGGTAAATTCAATCAGGGATTTGCTACCATTGAATTTCTTTCGGCAGCATTTCTCGACCTTGCATGGCATACAGTTACCAAAACATCGGAATTTAATGTTAACGAGTTTGAAAAAGCTGCAATGGATAAAATTGCTTTATTACCCGAAATTATAGTCAGATACAGAAGCACTTATTTTAGTCATATTTTTTCAGGCGGTTATTCATCGGGATATTACAGCTATATTTGGGCAGCAATATTAGATGCCGATGCTTTTGAGGCATTTAAAGAAACAAGTCTTTTTGATAAAAAAACTGCAACTGCTTTTAGAGAAAATATCCTTTCAAAAGGCGCAACCGAAGACCCTATGGTTTTATATAAACGTTTTAGAGGAGCCGAGCCATCAATTGAGCCATTGCTTAAGCGTAAAGGCTTGAAGTAGGAAGACGGAAATTTGAAGTGCCTAAAATGCCTAAAGTTATTTTACTTCTAACTTTTTTTATATACTTTCGTGATAATAACACTTCTACCTACATCGGGCACTATTTAGCACCTAGTTTTGAGTTTAAGGTGGATTACAAAAATATTTTTATTTTGAATATTAGCTTTTTGTAATTATTTTTATTTTAATTAAAAACTGTATATTTACAAATCAAAAATCAAAATCCTTAATATTATGAAAAATTATTTTTTATCCTTATTGTTATTAGTGATTGCTAATATTGTTATATTTGCTCAATCACCACAGAGTTTTAAATATCAAGCAGTAGTGCGTGATGTAGCAGGTCTTGTTATAGAAAATCAAAATGTAGGTTTGAAAATCAGTATTCTTGAAGGCTCTGTAAGCGGACCCGCAGTTTACGAGGAAGAACATGCTGCTACAAGCAATGATTTTGGTTTGATTAATCTGGATATAGGAACAGGAACCGTGCTTTCAGGAGATTTTACAAGCATTAATTGGGGCAATAATTCCTATTTCGTACAGATTGAACTTGACGAAACTGGAGGAACCACTTATCTGCTAATGGGAACATCGCAATTAATGTCGGTTCCATATTCTTTGTATGCAAATGAAGCAGGAAATGTAATCTTTTCTGATACTTCTTCAATCAATGAATTGCAATTATTGTCAATATCCTCAGATACATTATTTCTAAGTAATGGCAATTATATTATTCTGACTGACAACGTAGATGACGCAGATTCAGATCCAACAAATGAAATACAAGTCCTGAGTTTGTCCAATGATACTTTATATATGTCAGGAGGAAACTCAATATATCTGAATACATTAAGTGATACTAGTTACTGGGAAAAAAATGCAAATGATATTTATTACGATATAGGTAATGTTGGTGTAGGAACAATATCCCCAAACGGAAAACTTCAGGTAAGTAGTGATACAACAGCAGGGATTAATGAGGTAATATTTAGTGTATTAAATGCAATGGGAGATACTGTATTTGCAGTTTATCAGGAAGGTGTAAGAATATGGGTGTCAGATGATACCACAAGCGCAAAAGCCAGTGGGAGTCGCGGAGGTTTTGCTGTAGGAGGTTTTAACCCTGCAAAAAGTTTTACAAATGAGTACTTAAGAGTAACTCCTGATAGTGTCAGAGTATATATTCGGGAAGGTTCAGGTTCTAAAGCTTCCGGTAGCAGAGGTGGTTTTGCAGTTGGTGGTTTTAATCCTGCAAAAGCATTTACAAACGAATTTTTACGAGTTACAGATGATAGTAGTAGAGTATGGACATATGGGGATGGCGGTTTCGGTATTCTTGACCTTGAAACCGGGTCAGTTAATTATCTTGATCTTACACCAAATAATTATTTTATTGGTCATGAAAGTGGCGACCAGATTACATCTGGCTTATATAATTCAACCATTGGTTATCAGAGTGGATATTATCTGGCAGATGGCAATAATAATTCTTTTATGGGATACCAAAGCGGATGGGCAACAGTAAGCGGAAACGGCAACTTGTTTTTAGGAAACCAATCTGGTTTCTCTAATACTGTTGGACACTATAATACTTTCGTAGGATATAAAAGTGGCTTTAATAATACAACAGGAAGAAATAATTCATTTCTTGGAACAGCATCAGGTTACTCTAATGCTGTTGGAGACTTTAACACTTTTGTTGGAGACTCTACAGGTTATAGCAATGTGGACGGAAGTAATAATTCTTTTCTTGGAGACAGAGCTGGATTTAATAATATAACAGGATCAAATAATGTATTTTTAGGTAAACTATCTGGGTTTTCTAATTCAGGCGATTCCTGTATTTTTATTGGCAATAGTGTTGGATATTCCAATACGGGTGTTGCGAATGTATTTATAGGTAATAGAGCAGGATTTTCAAATACATCAGGATTTAATAATGTTTTTAATGGCTACAGAGCGGGTTATTCAAATTCAACTGGTCAAAATAATATTTTTATGGGTACAAATTCAGGCTTTTCAAATACATCTGGTAATTATAACGTATTTTTAGGTACCGGTGCAGGGAGTAAAAATACAACTGGTTGGTATAACATGTTTCTGGGATATTATGCAGGATATGAAAATACTACTGCTAATAATAATATTTTTATGGGTTATTTTACAGGCTTTGATAATTCAACAGGAAGTGATAATATTTTTATAGGCAATCATAATGGACAAAACAATATAAGTGGTACCAGTAATATTTTTATTGGTGGTTCAACCGGATATTATAATACGGGAGGGGGATCAAATGTATTCATAGGAACTTTTTCAGGAAATCATAATACAACAGGTAACTGGAATACATTTATTGGACGTCAGACTGGTTATGATAATACTACCGGAAATTTCAATAGTTTTATTGGCTATGAAGCAGGAGGGAATAATACAATAGGGGCAAGCAATACAATAATTGGTAGTTATGCAGGGGAGTGGCTTCAGACAGGGCTTTTTAATACTGCTGTTGGTTATCAGGCAGGTAATCGTATATATGGTGGTTCTTATAGTGTTTATTTAGGATACAGAGCAGGTTATTATGAGGAAGAGTCAAATCGTTTATTCATTGAAAACTCATGGGCAGATTCAACCGGAGCTTTAATCTATGGTAGGTTCGATGATAATTGGTTGCGAATAAATAATGGTTTGGGTATTGGTAGGAATCCAGAAGTAAATAATCTTGAAGTTGAGGGAACAGCTTCAAAAACTACAGCAGGCGACTGGCTTGCGAACTCTGATAAAAGGATAAAAACAGATATTAGTGAAATTGAAAACTCATATGAACAAATATTGAAGCTCAGACCAGTTACTTTTAGATATTCAGAAGAATGGATGAATAAACATCCTAATATAGAAGATAAAGTTTATTATAATTTTATTGCCCAAGAGTATCAACAAGTGTTCCCAAAATCTGTAAAAGGTAGTGGCGAATATTTAAAAGGAGATGATAAAGAGATATTGCAGATTGATACTTATAATGCTCAGATTATAACAATTCAAGCTGTACGTGATCTTATAAAGGAGAATCAAGAACTTAAAAATAAACTCAAAAATATTCAAAAAGAAAATAAACAGATAATTGAAGCTAATTCGGAAATGCTAAACAGACTTGAGAAAGTTGAAGCACTATTAAATAGCACAGTTAAGAAATAAGTTTGATTCGTTTATTGGTATGAATATCAATAATCAATATTTGAAACATATCTGGAAATATATTTTTATCTTTTATATTCTTATATTACTGTTCATTTCAATTGCAGCTTATTTAAGAATTATACCAAATGAGATAAAGCAATTTCCGCATTATGATACATTATTGCATTTTATACTTTTAGGTTTTGCTTCCTATTTTGCACACCAAGCATTTAACCGAAAATATATATGGAAATATATTCCTTTGGGGCCCGTAATTATTCTTTTGCTTGCAATTGCAGAAGAAAGTTCTCAAATGTTCTCAGATGTAAGATGTTTTTGCTTTTCCGATTTATTGGCAAATGTTTCGGGTATTATTATTTTCTACTTATTTGATCTAATTTTTTTCAAAAGATATTAAAAATCCAGATAGTTTATTAATTATCAGGATTTTTTTGCAATGATTTTTATTTTTAATGAAAAATAGTACATTTACAAATCAAAAATCAAAATCCTTATTATTATGAAAAATTATTTATTATCCTTATTGTTATTAGTAATTGCTAATGTTGTTATATTAGCTCAATTGCCACAAAGCTTCAGCTATCAGGCTGTAGTTAGAGATAATATGGGTGATGTAATTCCTAATCAAAATGTATCATTTCGAATTAGTATTCAGCAAAGTGTTGCATTTACCGATGTTTATGTTGAAACTCAAAGTGCTACTACAAATGATTTCGGACTGGCAAATCTAGAAATAGGCACAGGTACGCTTGTTAGTGGTGATTTTGCATCTATTGATTGGGGCTCTGATATTTCTTATATTCAAGTAGAGTTAGACCCTACTAGCGGTACTGCTTATCAGCTAATGGGAGTTTCACAGTTATTGTCGGTTCCTTATTCATTATATTCAGAACGAGCAGGAATTACAGATTCAAGTATTTGGGAAAAAAATGCTAATGATATTTATTATAATATTGGGAATGTTGGAGTAGGAACAATATCTCCAAATGGAAAACTTCAAGTAAGTAGTGATACAACTGCGGCAATCAATGATGTAATTTTTAGTGTTTTAAACGCACAAAATGATACTGTTTTTGCAGTTTATCAAGAGGGAGTAAGAATATGGGTAAGTGATGATACAACAGGCGCAAAAGCAAATGGAAGCAGAGGTGGATTTGCTGTAGGAGGATTTAATCCTTCAAAAAGTTTTAGCAATGAATACTTAAGAGTAACACCAGATAGTGTAAGAATTTATATAGAAGAAGGTGGTAGTGGAGCTAAAGCTAATGGTAGTCGTGGTGGATTTGCTGTAGGTGGCTTCAGTCCTGCAAAAGGCACAACAGATTATTATATGAACGTAGAATATAATGATAATCCAGAAATAATTAATCCTGCAAAACCAAGAATGTTATGGTATCCATATAGAGAAGCATTTAGAGCAGGTAATGTGTTAATTACTGATGTTGATAGTGTAGGATTAAATTCTGTAGCAACAGGTAATGAATCAAAAGCAATTGGGGATTATTCACAAGCTTTCGGTGATCATGCCCGTGCATTTGGAATAAATTCAACAGCTATTGGTAATAGTGCAAATGCAAAAGGAGTTGATTCTTATGCATTAGGAAATTATTCAAAGACAGAGAAAGAAGGCTCATATGCATTTGGAACAGGTTCAGAAGCAAATGGTTTAAGAAGTTTTGCTGTTGGTTCAACAGGTATTGATTCAGCAGGTGTTAGTATTAGTCCAACTGTAGCAGATGGAGATTATTCTTATGCTTTTGGAATGGGATCCCAATCAATAGGGAATGGTAGTTTTACTTTTGGTAGTCAGGATACTGCTTTCGGAGGTTTTTCAATGGCTATGGGTAACAGTTCCGTTTCAAAAGGATGGAATTCTGTTGCATTAGGTTATAAAGCGTATGCTGAAGGTCATTCTTCAATTGCCATTGGAGAGGAAGTGGTTGCAAATGGTTATAATTCAATTGCCATTGGAGAGGAAGCGGTTGCAGATGGTACAAATTCAATTGCTATGGGTTATAAAACAACAGCTATAAATCCTTCATCTACTGCTATGGGATATAATACAATTGCTAGTGATTGGTATGCAACAGCTATGGGAGAAAGTACATCAGCTACTCAAGATGCAGCTGTTTCAATGGGATCTCATACTGTTGCATCTGGATTATCATCAACAGCTATGGGTAATAATACCGCAGCATCTGGAAATTATTCAACAGCAATGGGGAGAAGTACTATAGCAAGTGGTAGTGAATCTACAGCAATTGGTTACGATACAGAAGCAAATGGTACACATTCATTTTCTATGGGTGATTTTTCCATTGCTAATGGAACAAATTCATTTGCCGGAGGTGAAAGAGATTCTGCAATGGGATATTGCTCTATTGCTTTAGGCGCATTTTCTAAAACACTATCTTCTGCGAATTATTCAATTGCTATTGGTTATGAATGTATTGCATCAAATCATAGTGCTATTGCTATTGGTTGTCAAACCTCTGCTTCAGGATATTATTCTTTTGCATCAGGAAATTCAACGCTTGCAAGTGGTAATTATTCATTAGCTGCAGGTAGAGGAAGTTTGGCAAGTGGAGAAAATGCTGTTGCAATGGGTCATTTTACAGAAGCTACAGGGAATAATTCATCTGTAGCATTAGGATACTCTACAGATGCTTATGGTGCTGCTTCTTTTGCAGTTGGTTGGGTGACAAAAGCTACTGGTAGTAATTCAACAGCAATGGGTATGGGAATAGAAGCTCAAGGTTTTTGCTCTTTTGGTATTGGATTAAATAATATGATAGGAACAGTTATTACAGATAATAATACAATGGCAATTATGGGTGGTGAAGTAGGAATTGGAACAGTTTCACCAGATAAATTATTACATGTAGCAGGAGATGCAAGAGTAGAAGGAGATATATTTTATGGAGCAACAGGTTCTGCAACATTTTATAATAAACCAGATTTTGTTTTTAAAGATAATTATAATAAAAAAATTGATATTCTGGATATTGAAAAATTTATAAGAAAACACAATCATCTTCCTTGGTTAACCTCAATGAAAGATGAAAAGGATGGCTTGAATTTTACACGTATGGGTTTTGAAACATTGGAAGCTGTTGAAAATATTCAGCTTCAGGTAATTGAGCTAAAGAAAGAGAATATTGCTTTACAAAAAGAAAATAAACAGATAATTGAAGCTAATTCGAAAATGCTAAACAGACTTGAGAAAGTTGAAGCACTATTAAATAGCACAGTTAAGAAATAAGTTTGATTCGTTTATTGGTATGAATATCAATAATCAATATTTGAAACATATCTGGAAATATATTTTTATCTTTTATATTCTTATATTACTGTTCATTTCAATTGCAGCTTATTTAAGAATTATACCAAATGAGATAAAGCAATTTCCGCATTATGATACATTATTGCATTTTATACTTTTAGGTTTTGCTTCCTATTTTGCACACAGAGCATTTAACCGAAAATATATATGGAAATATCTTCCTTTGGGACCTGTAATTATTCTTTTGCTTGCAATTGCAGAAGAAAGTTCTCAAATGTTTTCAGATATAAGATTTTTTTGCTTTTCCGATTTACTGGCAAATGTTTCAGGTATTATTATTTTCTACTTGTTTGATTTAGTCTTTTTCAAAAGAACTCAAAAAAAATTGAAATAAGCAAACCTAAATAAAACGACATTAAAAATCCTGATAGTTTGTTAATTCTTAGGTTTTTTTTGCAATTATTTTTATTTTAATTAAAAACTGTATATTTACAAATCAAAAATCAAAATCCTTATTATTATGAAAAATTATTTATTATCCTTATTGTTATTAGTAATTGCTAATGTTGTCATATTAGCTCAATCGCCACAAAGTTTCAGCTATCAGGCTATAGTTAGAGACAATCTTGGCGATATAATTGTAAACCAAAATGTATCATTTCGAATTAGTATACAACAAAGTGTAGCATTTACCGATGTTTATGTTGAAACTCAAAGTGCTACTACAAATGATTTCGGACTGGCAAATCTAGAAATAGGCACAGGTACGCTTGTTAGTGGTGATTTTGCATCTATTGATTGGGGCTCTGATATTTCTTATATTCAAGTAGAGTTAGACCCTACTAGCGGTACTGCTTATCAGCTAATGGGAGTTTCACAGTTATTGTCGGTTCCTTATTCATTATATTCAGAACGAGCAGGAATTACAGATTCAAGTATTTGGGAAAAAAATGCTAATGATATTTATTATAATATTGGGAATGTTGGAGTAGGAACAATATCTCCAAATGGAAAACTTCAAGTAAGTAGTGATACAACTGCGGCAATCAATGATGTAATTTTTAGTGTTTTAAACGCACAAAATGATACTGTTTTTGCTGTTTATCAAGAGGGAGTAAGAATATGGGTAAGTGATGATACAACAGGAGCAAAAGCAAATGGAAGCAGAGGTGGATTTGCCGTAGGAGGATTTAATCCTTCAAAAAGTTTTACAAATGAATATTTAATGGTAACACCCGATAGTGTTAGAGTTTACATTAAAGAAGGAAGTGGAGGAACAAAAGCAAGTGGAAGTCGCGGAGGTTTTGCCGTAGGAGGATTTAATCCTGCAAAAGGCACAACAGATTATTATATGAATGTTGAGTATAATGATGATCCTGAAATAATTGATCCGGCAAGTCCGCGTATGTTGTGGTATCCATACAGAGAAGCATTTCGTGCTGGTAAAGTTTTGATTGAAGATGTGGATAGTGTAGGGTTAAATTCGATAGCAACAGGAAATCAATCTCTTGCTATTGGAAATTACTCACAAGCTTTTGGAGATCATGCAAGAGCTTTTGGAACAAATTCAACAGCTATTGGAAATAATGCTGATGCTATAGGTAATGAGTCTTATGCTTTTGGAAACCTTGCAAAAACTATCAGTCAGGGATCTTATGCTATTGGTTCAGGTGCCAATGCTACTGGATTGTTCAGTTTTGCAGTAGGTTCTTCAGGTATTGATTCTGCAGGTGTTGCAACATCTCCCACAATGGCTATCGCAGATTATGCTTATGCTTTTGGAATGGGAAGTATTGCCAGTGCTCCGGGAGCTTTTGCTATTGGAACTAAAAATATAGCATCAGGTGAATTTTCTACTGCTATAGGTTATGAAACAGAGGCTAATGATTGGAATAGTACCGCAATAGGGCATAGCACAAAAGCAAGTGGAGGTAATTCCACAGCTATGGGATACCAGACAACAGCAAGTGGTTATAGTTCCGTTGCAATAGGATATAATACAATAGCAAGTGGATATACTTCTGTTGCAATGGGAGATAATACAGAAGCGATTGGACACTCTGCCACTACAATGGGAGTTTCTACTACAGCAACCCAATATGCTTCTACAGCAATGGGACTTAATACAATAGCAAATGGGTATGTTGCTACAGCAATGGGAGATTCTACAATATCAAGCGGACAGTCTTCTACTTCCATGGGGAATAAAACAAAAGCACTTGGAAATGGTAGCGTTGCTATGGGGCGTAATTCAGAAGCAATAGGACAATTTTCTATCGCTGTGGGAGATTCTTCAATAGCAAATGGAGAAATTTCTATAGCAATGGGAAACCATACAATAGCAAGTGGAGGTTCTTCCATTGCTATGGGAAATGGAACAGAAGCAAGTAGTTTTAATAGCGTTGCAATGGGAGATAATACAATATCAAGTGGATGGGCTTCTATTGCAATGGGAGAAAACACAATCGCAAGTGGATGGGCTTCTACAGCAATGGGATCTGGAACAGAAGCAAATAATTCGTGGAGTACTGCAATAGGACATGGAGCAATCGCAAGTGAACAAAATTCCACTGCAATTGGATTAAATACAACAGCAAGTGCTTGGGCTGCTACAGCAATGGGCGAAAATACAATAGCAAGTGGAAATACTTCCACTGCCATGGGAAATAATACAACAGCAATTGGAGATAATTCTACAGCAATGGGAGCAAATACAACAGCAATTGGACTTTTCTCTATTGCAATGGGAGATGGGACAACAGCAAGTGGGTTTAACTCCACAGCAATGGGACGTCAGACAACAGCAAGTGGAGAGACTTCTACTGTAATGGGAATTAATACAACTGCAAGTGGGCAAAATTCCACAGCAATTGGAGCTACTACAACAGCAAGTGCTTTGGCTTCTACAGCAATAGGAAATCATACAATTGCAAGTGGAGATAATTCTACTGCAATGGGAGTTAATACTATAGCAAATGGTTTTGCTTCTACTTCAACGGGAGAGAGAACAATAGCAAAATCATATGCATCTTTTGTTGTTGGGAGATATAATGATACGCTTACTACATCATCTCCTAACTCATTTATAGGCACAGATTTATTATTTGTAGTAGGAAATGGATGGGATAATTCGAACAGACATAATGCTGTTACAGTATTAAATAATGGAAATGTTGGAATAAATACTGATTTTGCTGATAAAACATTAACAGTTGAAGGCGATGCTCGTGTTACAGGAGATATATATTATGGGGCTATTGCTTCTGTAACCTTTTATAATAAACCCGATTTTGTATTTTTACCTAATTACGATAAAAAATTCAATATAAACTATATTGAAAAATTTATTCAAAAGAATGGTCATCTTCCATGGCTAACAGCTGCAAAAGACGAAAAAGATGGTATTAATATGACAAGAATGAGCTTTGAAACTCTAGAAGCAGTAGAAAATTTACAGTTACAGCTTATTGAATTGAAAAAAGAGAATAATGATCTCAAATCAGAAAATAAAATTTTTAAGAAAAGACTTAAAGCACTTGAGAAAAAAATGAATTAATAATACAAAGTTTGGATTAAAAAATAAAAATAACATCAAACAGTATTGTTTAATAAATAAATTTGTTATTGATTAAGAACTTATTACATTTACCTATCATTAAATTCTGAAAATCCTTAAATTATGAAAAAATGTCTATTATCCTTATTGTTATTTGTGATTGCTAATGTTGTTATATTGGCACAATCACCACAAAGTTTCAGCTATCAGGCTATAGTTAGAGACAATCTTGGCGATATAATTGTAAACCAAAATGTATCATTTCGAATTAGTATACAACAAAGTGTAGCATTTACCGATGTTTATGTTGAAACTCAAAGTGCTACTACAAATGATTTCGGACTGGCAAATCTAGAAATAGGCACAGGTACGCTTGTTAGTGGTGATTTTGCATCTATTGATTGGGGCTCTGATATTTCTTATATTCAAGTAGAGTTAGACCCTACTAGCGGTACTGCTTATCAGCTAATGGGAGTTTCACAGTTATTGTCGGTTCCTTATTCATTATATTCAGAACGAGCAGGAATTACAGACTCAAGTATTTGGGAAAAAAATGCAAATGATATTTATTACGATATAGGTAATGTTGGTGTAGGAA
>CAYTAU010000005.1:0-2262 GCA_964435855.1 uncultured Bacteroidales bacterium
CTATACAGAGTAAGTAAAATTTATGCCTAATCCACCCTAATGTTATTATGATCCTGAAATAAGGCAAATAATCACCGCAAGTCGTTATGTGTCAGATTAATAGCCGATTAAGCGTTCATTTGCAAATTTTTTAAGGGGCCAATTCGGGGCCTAGCAAAAATAGGGTAGGGGTAATGCTCAGATATAAAGGCGAGTAAGATTTGGGTTCATATCCCTCTTTCTCCGCTGAGACAGATACTCAAACAAGCGCAAAACCCTGAAATTCGGTGAATTTCAGGGTTTTTTGTTTTTACACCCTATGTATTCATATACCCTTGCATGACCTGAATCTCCATTACTAAAATTACCTGAAGCTCCAATAGCTACAATTGTACCATTGGAACTTAAGCTTACTGATCTACCTGATTCATCATCGGCAGCTTTGCCATCTATATCATTACCCAATTGCACCCAATTTCCACTACTATACTCATATATTCTTACATGACCCCTCTCAGTATCTGTAGTATCATTTCCATTATTACCGAGAGCACCAATAGCCACCACATAACCATCTGAATTTAAGTTTACTGACCAACCTGACCAATAATTGGCAGTTTCACCGTCAATATCGCTACCCAATTGTACCCAGTTTCCTCTATCAAACTCATATATTCTAACATGACCCACATCAAATCCGTTTCCGTCATTCTCAATAGCACCTATTGCCAGTACTGTACCATTTGAACTTAAACTTACTGACTTACCTGACTTATCACCAGCAGCTTCAGCATCAATATCATTGCCTATCTGTGTCCATTGGGCATTTGTAATATTTGTTAGTGCTAATAATAAGACTAACAAAATTGCTATGTTAATTGTAAAACTTTTCATAATAATTAAATTTTAAGCACTTTAAACTTTAGTCATTTACTTCGTGTCATTAGTAATTATTCGTTCGCTTTGCTCACGTTATTTACTTTGTATTATTACAATAAATGACTATTGAATGACAACTAAATGACTTTTTTTCAACTTCAATCTTCTGACTTAAAACTTCGGTCTATGCTTATTCTTCTTTAAAAATTTCGGCAAGTTTTGCACCAAGGGCAGCGCCTCTTAAATCTTTTGCTATAATTTTTCCTTCGGGGCCTATAAGAAAACTGGCAGGAATTCCTTGCACTTTATATAGCTGTGCAGGATACGATTGCCAGAATTTTAGATCGCTAACATGTTTCCATTTTAATCCGTCTTTCTTAATTGCCTCAAGCCATTTATTTCTGTCTTTATCTAAAGATACCTGATATATTTCAAATCCTTTATCGTGATACTTTTCGTAATTTTTTACAAGGTTTGGATTTTCCATTCTACATGGCTTACACCACGAAGCCCAAAAATCTAACAATACATACTGACCTCTTAATGAGGAAAGCAAAATGGTATCGCCCTGAGGCGAAACTTCTGCAATTTCTAAAGCTTCTGCTCCTATATTTAAATGATCGGAACCCATATTTTGCATATCATGCATTTTTTTAACTTCCAATACCTGAGCATGCAGTGCTTTTGCATGTTGCGAGTTTGGATAAGTTTCCATTAATGAATTGTCAACTTTTTTGAAAATATCAAGGTCTTTGGGTAATCGCGGGTCAATTATAGGGGTTCTTGGTACTATTTGCTGATATAAGGCCATAAAAGCAGCCAGAGATGTTTTGTTTTTATCAATAAATGAAATTAAATAATTGCGTTCATTATTATGAACCTTTTGAAACAGTGAATCAACAACATGTTTTAATGAATCTATATTGCTAACAACATCTTTTTGAGAATTAAATATATTTCTTAAAGAATCTACTCTAAATCTGCTATTATAATTATGCAGGTTAAGTTCTTTTAATAATTTTGAATCATTAGAGCCATCAACATTATATGTTTGCAACAGATTGCTTGCATTTCCATTAACGGTGATATTATCCAGGCTGTCAATAATCAGATAAACATAATTATTTGCATTTACTTTTAACATAAAAAACTCTTTGGTGCTTACATTTCCGTTAAATTGAAATTCTCCGTCTTCATTAACAATTACAGAGTCGAAAAGCTCAATGTTTTTTTCAGTTAAAAGATTTAATGTAATAATTTGCCCTTCGGAAAGATTTTCCATTTTACCTTTCACAACAAATCCTTCGGGTTCATTAGACCCACATGCAACTGTGATTACAGCCAAAATAAAAATTAAAGTAAATATTCTCATCATTATCAAAATTTAAGTTGTTAATTGTTTAT
>CAYTAU010000005.1:2362-84291 GCA_964435855.1 uncultured Bacteroidales bacterium
AAAATTAAAGTAAATATTCTCATCATTATCAAAATTTAAGTTGTTAATTGTTTATTGTTTTTCGTTTGTCGTTTTTCGTTTCAAGTTCCATTATTTAGTTGTCAATTTTTCAGTATTCCTTATTTCTATTTAATTTTAAGTATTTTAGTCATTTTAAATTTTAGTCATTTTTTTTCCTTAATAATTCGGGTCTCCTAAAAAGTTTGTATCATTAGTGTTAGAATGTTCTTTGTCGTATTTTTTGCAATCTGTTTCAACTGTTATTTTTTTGGACGGTTTTTCAAATTTATCTGATGTTTTATAAACCATTGTACTATCAGTATATACCTTTTGCATATAATATGCCCAAATTGGTAATGCCATGCTTGCTGCCTGCCCATAAAAAATTCCTCTAAAATGAGCAGCTCTGTCTTCACATCCTGTCCAAATTCCTGTAACCAGATGAGGTGTTAAACCCATAAACCAGCCATCAGACTGATTTTGAGTTGTGCCTGTTTTAGCTCCTATATCATTAGTAAAACCATATCTAAATCTTACTCTTACACCTGTTCCTCCTCCCTGAGTTACTCCTTTTAATAAATTAAGCATTAAATAAGCTGTTTCTTCGCTAATTGCTTCTGTTCTTTCGGGTATAAATGATGCAATAACATTTCCATTTTTATCTTCAATTCTTGTTACAAATATTGGTTGTGTATAAATACCCTTATTTGCAAACGTACTAAAAGCCCCAACCATTTCGTAAAGTTTTATGTCGGCAACACCGAGACAAATAGATGGAACTGCCGGAATATCACTTTTTATTCCCATATCACGGGCAACTTTTATAACTGCTTGTGGATTGAACTGCTTAATAACCCATGCCGAGATATAATTTATTGATTTTGCTAATCCCATTTTTAATGAGATCATTTTTCCTTCAAGCTTATTATCTGAAGAGTTTCTTGGTGTCCATGGTGGTTGTCCTTCTGGCATTTCAAAACTTATTGGAATATTAGGTACTCTATAGCATGGTGAATATCCTTCCTGCATTGCAAGAGTATAAACAAATGGCTTAAAAGTTGATCCTACTTGTCTTCGTCCTTGTGTAACATGATCGAATTGAAAATGTTTATAATCAATTCCCCCAACATAAGCTCTTACATAACCTGTTTGTGGTTCCATAGACATTAAACCTGCTCTTAAATAATACTTATAATATCTCATAGAATCCATTGGGGAAAGAACTGTATCAATTTCACCATTCCAGGAGAAAACGTTCATTCTAGTAGGAGTATTAAATATTGCCTTAATGGAATCTTCAGGCACTTTATTGTTTTTTAAAACACGATATCTTTCTGTCCTCCTCATGGAAATATCCATTAATCTTTCAATTTTTTTATATGTCATATTATAAAAAGGAGCTTTGTCTTTTTCCCATCTTACCTTTTGTTCTTGAAAAAATGTTTTTTGCAATGGAACTTCATTAGGGTAGGTTTCAGAACCTATTCCAAGATGTTCGCGAACAGCTTCTTCTCCATATTTCTGCATTTTAGAATTAATGGTTGTAAATATTCTTAATCCATCGCTATATATGTTATAAGATTTTCCATTTGCTTTTTTATTTTTATTACACCATCCATAAAGCGGATTAGTGTTCCATTCGTCCAGATCTTCCCAATATTTTACCTTGTTAATATATTTACTTGAGTCAGGCTCTTTAGCAGTCATTGTTGTTCTGATATATTCACGAAAATAAGTAGCTATTCCTTCTTTATGGTCAACTTTCTGATAATTTAATTCAAGTGGTAAGATTTTTAAAGAATCATATTCTTGTAGAGAAATATGATTTCTCTCTTTCATTAATAATAATACGATATTTCTTCTGTTTTTAGTTCCTTCAGGGTTTCTATTGGGTAAGGGATTATACAAAGCTGGGTTTTTTGCCATTCCAACTAACATTGCTGCTTGTTCAATTTTAAGAGAATCGGGCGAAGTATTAAAATATACTTTAGATGCAGATTTAATTCCAACAGCAAGATTTAAAAAATCAAATTTATTGAAATACATAGCTATAATTTCTTCTTTTGTATACCTTTTTTCAAGTTTAACAGCAATAACCCATTCATTAAGTTTTTGCAAAACTCTTTCCCAATTATTCTGGGCAGGTTTATGAAAGAACAGTTTAGCTAATTGCTGTGTAATTGTACTTCCTCCTCCTTTTTTTCCTAAAAACACTATTGCTCTCGCTAATCCTTCCGCATCAATTCCTGAATGATTATAAAATCTTTTATCTTCAGTGGAAATTAAAGCATTAATTAAGTATGGAGATAACTCTTCATATGAAATATTTGTGCGATTTTCTTTAAAATATGTTCCCAAAAGCTCTTGGTCGGCAGAATATACTTCTGTTGCTAAATTACTTTTTGGATTTTCTAATTCCTCAAATGAAGGCATATAGCCCAAAAATCCGTATGATATAAATATAAAGAGAATTACAACTAAAACAACAGGACTTGCAAACAGTATTAATAATATTCTATTAAATAAACTGTATTTTTTTTTATTTTTTTTTATACCTTCTTTATTAACCATCACTATCAATAATTTGGGACAAAAGTACTAAAAAATATTGAAAAATAAATTTTGAACTTAAATTGTTATTTTGCTTACTTTGTCAAATTTTTAATTCAAAAACAATTTTAAAATGGCAGAAAACATTGTTATTGTTGAGTCTCCGGCAAAAGCCAAGACAATTGAGAAATTCCTGGGAAAAGATTATCTTGTTTTATCAAGTTTTGGACATATTAGAGATTTGGAAAAAAAGAATTTTGGGATAGATATTGAAAACAATTATTGTCCTCAGTATGTAGTAAGTCCTGATAAGAAAAAAATTGTTGCTGAACTTAAGAAAAAAGCAAAATCAGTAAAATACGTATGGTTGGCATCTGATGAGGACCGCGAAGGAGAAGCAATTGCCTGGCATTTAAAAGAAGAATTAGAGTTGCCCGATAATAAAATAAAGCGTATAGTTTTTCATGAAATAACCAAAGATGCTATTTTAAAAGCAATAAAAACCCCTCGGGATATTGATTATAACCTTGTAAACGCTCAACAAGCAAGAAGAGTTCTTGACCGTCTTGTAGGTTTTGAATTATCGCCTGTACTTTGGAAAAAAGTAAAACCAAAGTTGTCTGCCGGAAGAGTACAATCTGTTGCAGTTCGTTTAATTGTTGAAAGAGAAAGAGAAATTAATGAGTTTAAATCAACTTCTTCTTATAAAGTTGTTGCTAATTTTAATTTATCTGATAATAAAACACAAATAAAGGCAGAATTACCAAAAAATATTTTGAAAAAAGAAGATGTAATAATATTCTTGGAAAAATGTAAAGATTCTAACTTTAACATCTCTGACATCAGCAAAAAGCCTGGAGTAAAAAATCCTACAGCACCATTCACAACATCAACTCTTCAACAAGAAGCGAGCAGAAAAATGGGATTTTCAGTTTCTAAAACCATGACAATTGCTCAAAAGCTTTATGAGGCAGGAAAAATTACATATATGAGAACTGATTCTGTTAATCTTTCCGACCTTGCACTTAATACTGCAAAACAAGTCATAATTAAAGAATTTGGTGAAGAATATTATAAAAGAAGACAATATAAAACAAAATCTAAAGGAGCACAGGAAGCACATGAAGCAATAAGACCAACATATATTAATACTAAAAGTACAAATGGTAATAATGATGAGCAAAGATTATATGAATTAATTTGGAAACGCACTGTTGCATCACAAATGAGTGAAGCTAAATTTGAAAAAACATCCGTTACAATTGATATTTCTAAAACACAAGAAAAATTTATTGCTTCAGGTGAAGTTTTGATTTTCGACGGTTTTCTTAAAGTTTATTTTGAATCATCTGATAATGATAAAGAGGACAATAATAAAGGAATATTGCCTCCAATGAAAACAAATGACAAATTACAATTAATTAATATTATTGGTACTGAAAAATTTTCATACCATTCTGCACGATATACTGAAGCAAGCCTTGTTCGCAAACTTGAGGACCTTGGCATTGGAAGACCTTCAACATATGCACCAACTATTTCAACAGTTCAAACAAGAGGATATGTTGTTAAAGAAGACAGAGAAGGGGTTGAGAGAAAATATAATCAAGTACTTTTAGAAAATAATAATATTTCCGAAACAATTAAAAAAGAGATTACAGGTGCAGAAAAATCAAAGATGTTTCCTACCGATATTGGTTTAGTTGTAAATGATTTTCTTGTAAAATATTTTGAAAATATTATGGATTATAATTTTACTGCTAATATTGAAAAGGAATTTGATGAAATTGCTTTTGGAAAAATGCAGTGGACAAAAATGGTAGATAATTTTTATAAACCATTTCACACTAAAGTTGAAAACACCGTTGAAACATCAGAAAGGAATACAGGAGAAAGGGTATTGGGAAATGATCCGGCAACAGGAAAAACAATAATTGTTAGAATTGGCAGATATGGACCAATGGCGCAAATTGGAAATTCTGATGAAGAAGACAAACCAAAATTTGCTGCATTACGCAAAAATCAACATCTTGAAACAATAACACTTGAGGAAGCATTAGATTTATTTAAACTTCCTCGCACTATTGGTGAATACGAAGATAAAGAAGTAGTTATTGGTATTGGAAGATTTGGTCCTTATGTAAGACATAATAACAAATTTTATTCTTTGAAAAAAGATGTTGATGACCCAATGACAATAGAATTAAACAGGGCTATTGAATTAATTGAGGAAAAAAGAAAAAAGGATAAAGAAAAAGTAATTAAAATTTTTGATGAAAATAAAGATGTCCAAGTTCTAAACGGCAGATGGGGACCATACATAGCTTATAAAAAAAATAATTACAGAATTCCAAAAACCCAAGATGCTAAAGAATTATCATTAGATGATTGCATGGCATTAATTGATAAAGCCGGTACTAAAAAGAAAAAATAGATGACTTAGAATGAAACGAGCCATGTCAATTAATCTTGACACACAGGAAAATGATTATAATGGCAAGTTACATCTGGCAATTAAAAAACAAATTATAAACAGATGAAATTATTCGACTATTTTAAGCCTGTTAATGAAAAAATAATTGCAAAATCAAAATTGCTTTCAGAAAATTCTTTTGGAAAGAAAACCAGCATATATTATATAAAAGATAAAAATATTCCCAATATAAATAGTTTCGACATTGCAATATTGGGAATACCCGAAAGTAGAGCATCAAATAATGACGCTTGCTCAAAAGCTCCTGATATAATACGAGAAAAATTATACGAATTATTTATTCCTGATGTTAACCTAAAAATTATTGATCTCGGGAATTTAATTATCAGCAAAACTCTTAACGACACATATTTTGCAATTAGAGATGTATTAGCAGAATTAATTAACTCAAATACTATCCCAATTATTATTGGTGGAAGTGAAGATCTAAATTATGGACTATATCTTGCTTTAGAAAATATTAGAAATAATGTAAATATAACAAATATTAATTCCCTAATTAGTTACACTTCTAATGAAAAAGAACTTGAAAACTATCATTTTCTAAATAAAATATTAAATAAAAAAGATAATAATGTAAATAACTATACCAATATTGGACATCAACAATATTTCAACAATATTGATGATGTGAATACGTTGAATAATCTTTTCTTTAATACAATTCGCTTGGGCGATGCAAAAAAAAACATTATTGAAGTTGAACCATATATAAGAGATAGTAATATTTTCAGCATTAATGTTAATTCAATAAAACAATCTGATGCTCCTGCTAATATTCATCCTTCTCCTAATGGATTTTATGGAGATGAAATATGTTTACTTTCCAGATTTGCAGGTTTTAGTAATAATATAAAAGTTTTTGGTATTTTCGATATAAATCCTGATTTTGATATAAATTTTTCAACTTCAAGTTTGGCAGCACAAGCAATTTGGCATTTTATAGAAGGGTTTTATAAAAGAGACAATGATATTCCAAATAACGATAACAGTAAATTTTTAAAATTTACTGTCTCAATTGAAAATTGCCAACATTCATTAATATTTTATAAAAATAAAATTAATGACAAATGGTGGTTAAAAGTTCCAAATAATAACTCAACCAAAAAATATATAATTATTGCTTGCACTCATAACGACTATAATAAAGCTTGTTCTAATGAAATTCCGGACAGATGGTGGAAAACATATCAAAAAATCAATAATTAAAATATGCTTATCATACTGCTATCCTGCACAATAAATAATTTTATTTATTTAAAAACAATAATAACAACAACACATCGTTTATTATAATGCCTGATTAACATTTATTATAAAATCTTTTTTTATATCTTTGCCAATAGATAATTTTTAGACAAAAAAGTAACCTTTTTAAAAACTCAACGTAAATTGACAAACGGATATTTTATACTTATTAACAAGAAAATTGTTAATAAAATTTGTTAGTTAAGATTATTTTTATTTATTTTACCTTTTTGTAGCTAAAAATAAGACATAATAAGTAACTGTAAAAGCAAAATTATGAGCAAATTAAAAGCTTTTGTTGTATTATTTTTAATGATATCCTCATCTGTACTCGCACAAAGAGATCCACAGTATAGTATGAATTTTTATAATCAGTTGGCTTTTAATCCGGGTTACGCAGGCAGTAATGATGCAATTTGTGCTGTTATGTTATATAGAAATCAATGGATGGGTTTCGACGGAACACCAAAAACAATGGCATTTAGTGTTCATGGTCCAATTGAAAGTATTAGTAGTGGAGTGGGCCTATCTATGTTACAAGACAAAGCAGGATTTGGCAAAGATTTTCTTCTAAATTTAGATTATGCATATAGAATGGAAATTGGTGATGGGAACCTCGGGTTAGGTTTAGGCATAGGCTTAATTAATAGATCACTTGATGGAGATTGGGAATCACCTGATGTTTTATGGGGTAATACAGATAATGCTTATGACGATCCATTAATCCCCCATAGCGGAAGCCATTTTTCTTTCGATTCAAATTTTGGAGTCTTTTATAATGTTGAAGAAAAAGAATATGCATATTACGCAGGCTTAAGTATTACTCATTTAAATAAACCACAAGTAAAAATAGACAAAGAAAATACTGAATTTCATTCATATTTTGCAAGACATCTATACCTGTCAGGTGGATACAGTCATACTTTACCAAATAATATAATAGACATTCAACCAATGTTTATTTTACACACAGATGGAGTAACAGCACAATATAATTTTAATTTACGTGCTGTTTATCAAAGACAATTTTGGGGAGGTGTAAGTTATCGTGTAAGTGATGCAATAGTTCCTATGATTGGTGCAAATTTACCAATGGGATTAGGAATTGGAGTTGCTTATGACATTACATTATCAAATATAGCTAAATATTCAAGTGGTTCTATAGAATTTTATTTGAGATATTGTTTTAACATTGAATCATCTGGAGACAGAGGCACTTATAGAAGTGTTAGATTCTTATAATTAATTAGAAACTATTGTAAAATCGCAATAGTAAACAAGGAGGTATTATGAAAAGATTACTTCTATTTAGTATTTTTATCGCAATAATTGCCACAGGTTGTTATAATGGCAGTGGTGAACTTACAGGAGTTCAAAATAGAGAACAATGGTTTATTCAACCACCTTTTGGTATGGTATTTATCAAAATGGGTAGTTACAACATGGGTCCAAACGATCAAGATGTGTCTTGGGCAATGACTGCCGAATCTAAAACTGTTTCAATTTTTCCATTCTGGATGGACGAAACAGAAATTACAAACAATGAATATCGCCAATTCGTATTTTGGGTAAGAGATTCCATTGCCTACAAATTAATGGGAGCTCAAAACGATGAATTTTTAATAACCGAAAATGAATATGGTGAAGATGTAAATCCACCTTTCATTTTTTGGGAAGATTTTGGCGGGCCAAGATTACTGTGGCATGAAGAAGAAGAAAGAGAAGTTCTTGCAGAAATGTATTTGCCTGAACACGAACGATTTTACAGGAGAAAACAAATTGATACCAGAAAATTGAATTTTGAATATTTTTGGATTGACCTTGATCAGGCTGCCAAAAAATTTGAATTTTCCGGCAGAAACGGAATGGAATCCAGAAGATCTTTTGATTACAGTGAAATGGAATTAAATAATAAAATCAAATACGACGGTGATGTTATTAATTTCTCAATAGGAAAAGAAGGTGAAAGAGAACAAGTAAAAGATCGCTCTTCTTATATAATGAGAGATGTGATTAATGTTTATCCTGATACACTATGTTGGATAAGTGATTTCACATATTCTTATAATGAACCTCAAGCAAAAATGTATTTCTGGCATCCTGCTTATGACCACTACCCTGTAGTTGGTGTTGACTGGATGCAAGCAAGAGCATTTTGTATTTGGAGAACAACTCTGTTTAACGGTTATAGAGATTACAACTTGGAAACTTATGTTCAAGACTGGAGATTACCAACAGAATCTGAATGGGAATATGCAGCTAGAGGAGGTTTAAAAGAATCAATGTATCCTTGGGGAGGATATTATGCAACAAACTACAAGGGGTGTTATATTGCTAATTTTAAACCACTAAGGGGAAATTATGTAGCTGATGGCGGATTCTATCCAATAATTGTAGCTAATAATGAACCTAATGAATGGGGTCTGTATGACATGGCAGGAAATGTTTCTGAATGGACAGACAATGCTTTTGATGAATCAGCTTACAGTTATACTGATGATTTAAACCCTGATTATAAATATTTTGCATTACCTGATGATTTACCAATAAAAAAACGTAAAATCATTAGAGGAGGTTCATGGAAAGATGTTGCATATTATTTGCAATGTGGAACAAGAACGTATGAGTATCAAGATTCTGCAAAATCATACATTGGTTTCAGATGTATAAGAACTTACTTAGGTCGTGATGCAAGTGACGCAGGATCAGGTTCACTAGTTTATTAACATTATTTACTATTCATAAAATTTTTAATATTAACATTTAAATTTAAATATTATGGGATTAATAGAAATTGTAGAAAGTAAGGGCTACAAAGCATTTATGACAAAACTTTATGGCTGGGGTGCAGCAGTTGTAATTCTTGGAGCACTATTTAAAATTATGCACTGGCCATTTGCAGGAATTATGCTTACAGCAGGACTTGGTACAGAAGCACTGATTTTTTTCGCATCTGCTTTTGAACCTATGCATCATCAACCAGACTGGACTTTAGTTTACCCCGAACTTGCAGGTTTGTCTGATGAAGATGAAGCAGCTTTAATAGATGATCCAAAACTTTCTAAAAAGAAATCAGCTTTAGAAAGATTCGACGAAATGATAGAAAATGCAGAAATAACTCCTGAGTTATTTGAAAAACTTGGAGTAGGATTAAAGAAAATGAATGTAACAACAGAAAAACTTGCCGATGTTTCTGACGCAACTGTTGCTACAAATAATTATGTAGATAATTTTGAAAAAGCATCTGAAAAAGTTAACCAGTTTGCTAATTCTTATGGAGAATCTGCCACAAAATTAAATAGAACATCTGAAGCACTATCTGAAACATATATAAGATCATCTGAAACTGTAAACAATTCAGCAAATAAATTTTCTGAAGATATTACAAATTCAGGAGACAAAATTGCAGGAATGATTACCGGTTCTGCTGAAAATTCAGCTAATGTAATTTCAGGTTCAGCTGAGAAATTAGCAAACATGGTTGCTTCAACCGGTGAAAAAGTAACAGAAATTGTTAATAATGCAGGACAAGAACTAGCTTCTTCGTATCAAAAATTAACTGAAGTTATGAATACAGAATTTGAATCATCAACCGAAGGAAATAAAACTTATGGAGAACAGCTTGAAGTAATGACAAAAAATCTTACAGCTCTCAATGCAGTTTATGAATTGCAATTACAATCTTCAAACGAACATCTTGATGCTTCAAAAGAATTATATACTGGACTAGACGAAATGATGGATAGTTTGAAGAAATCTGCCGGTGATGCAGATGTATATCGTGAAGAGGTTTCTAAACTTGGTAAAAATCTAGGAGCTCTTAATACTATTTATGGCAATATGTTAACTGCAATGAATGTTAATATTAACCAATAATTAAATTGTTTATTAATTAATTTAAATTTAAATTGTTATGGGTGCAACGAATTGTCCAGAAACCCCGAGGCAGAGAATGATAAGTATGATGTATTTGGTATTAACTGCATTATTGGCACTTAACGTATCGGCTGAAGTTCTCAATGCTTTTGGTCTTTTTGATGAAGCATTAACCACAACAAGCAGCAACTTTGTAACAAAAAATGAAAGTGTTTATTCTGCATTTGTTGCTGCAGAAAAAGAAAATCCTGTAAAAACCAAAAAATGGAAAGATATAGCAGATAAACTTCAAAAGAAATCTAATGAAATGTGTGATTACATGGATGAACTTAAGAAAGAAATAATTGAAACAGGAGGAGGAGTAGAAGAAGGTTCTGAACCTCTTGCAGCTAACGGCATTACAAAAAAAGCAGATTTGAATGTTGGTGGAGAGATATTAGTAGGAGCTGACGAAAAAGGAAAAGGTCTTGATCTTAAGAATAAATTTGACGAATTTAGGGAATGGTTAATTTCTCAAACAAAAGATGAAATGTTAAAAGAAGGTCTTGAAAATTCATTATCTACTCATGATCATACGTTACCTGATGGTTCATCACATAAATGGCATCTTTCTTATTTTGACCATATGCCTCTTGTAGCTTGTGTAACAGGCTTATCAAAACTACAAAGTGATGTAAGAAATGCTGAAGCAGATTTACTTGCATACCTTTATGGACAAATTGATGCCGGCTCGTTTTCTTTTAATAAATTAGAAGGAACTGTAATTGCTAATTCTAATTATGTTATGTCAGGTGATGTTTATGAAGCAGATATTTTCCTTGCTGCTTTTGATACAACTAAAAGCCCTGAAATATTTATTGGAAAATATGATTCTCTTAAACTTGAAATGATTGGAAAAGAAGGTGTAGATTATTTTAAACTTGATTCTGTTGTTGACGGAAAAGGAAAATACAGAGTAACAAAAGGTGTTGGGTATCATACTGTAGAAGGATTAATATTTTTTACAACAGGTAAAGGTAATTCAAAAAAAATATTGAAATATCCTTTCAGTAATGAATTTCAAGTAGCTGCTGGTAGTGTAGTTATTTCACCTACAAAAATGAATGTATTTTATATAGGCGTTGACAACCCTGTCGATATTTCAGCTCCAGGTGTACCTTCAGATAAAATATACCCTTCAATAAGTGGTGGCGGCGGTAGGATAAGAAGGTCGGACAAAGGATATGTTGTTACTGTAACATCACCAACAAAAAATTGCAAAGTAAGTGTAGTAGGTGAAGTTAATGGCTCAAGAAGAAGTATGGGAAGTATGCCATTCCGTGTAAAACGAGTTCCTGACCCTGTTGCTAAAGTAGCAGGTCAAAAAGGTGGAAGTATCGCAAAAACAAAACTTGCCGCTCAACAAGGAGTTGTTGCCGATCTTGAAAATTTCGATTTTAACATCAAATTTAACATTGTGAAATTTACTGTCTCTGCAACTCTTGATGGATTTGAACAAAGTTCAACCTGTAATGGAAGTAGATTTAATGCTAAAGCAAAAAATATAATGAAAAAAGTTAAACGCGGAAAAAAATTATACATAGAAGATGTTAAAGCAAGAGGACCTGACGGAAAAATTAGAAATTTAGGCTCAATAGCGTTTAAACTTCAATAAAAATTTGTATTATGAAAAAATTAATTGTTATTCTCTTAGGATTTTTATTATTAATTAGTTTTAATAATAAAAAATTACAGGCACAAGATGTTTTAGATGGTATATATGTAAAAGAACATGTACCGGCTCGAAAACCAATTCCATATTATTATTTAAGAGAAGCAGATATTATGTGGAGTAAAAGAATATGGAGAATGTTAGATTTAAGAGAAAAACTTAATCACCCATTATATTTTCCTTCAGTTTCTTATGAAGAACAACCTTTAAATGATCGTTACAGTTTAATTTGTTTATTATTATATGGTGTTGAGAAAGAAGGATTAATTGTTTATGATGCAGCTATGGGGGACCAGTTTCAAGTTCCACTTGCTCCAACTGAATTAGAATCAAATATGGGAGGTGGTGTGGATTCTATTGAAGTGGAGGATATGGAAACTTTTGAAATTAGCATAAATGTTCAGGCAAGAGAAAAGAGAGTTGATGAAGTTCAACGATTAATGCTTAAAGAAGAATGGTATTTTGACAAGCAACGTTCTAAAATGGATGTGCGAATTATTGGTTTATGTCCAATTAGAGCTTATTATAAGGATGATGATGAGGATAAAGAAAATCTAACTATGAAACAAATTATGTGGGTTTATTTTCCTTCTGTACGTCATTTGTTTGCAAACCATGAGGTATTTAATCCTTTTAATGATGCAGAAAGGAGAACATTTGAAGATATTTTCTTTAAAAGAAGATTTCACAGTTATATTTATCAAGAAACCAATGTATATGATAATAGAAGGGTTGGACAATACAGAGAAGGTTTAGATGCATTACTTGAATCTGAAAAAATTAAAGAAAGTATGTTTAAGTTTGAACACGATCTTTGGGAATTTTAATTTTTCAAAATATTTAAAAAAGACCGTTTATTTTAAACGGTCTTTTTTTTATTCATGAAAATAAATTCGTTTTACACGTTGTGAAATACCTGACATTATTTCATATGGAATTGTACCAAGTTGGCCAGCAATTTCAGATATATGGTAATTATCTCCAAAAACGACAACCTCATCTCCTTCTTCTGCATTAATGCCTGATATATCTAACATGCACATATCCATACATATATTCCCAACAATAGGGACTATTTTTCCATTTATAAGCATTTTACCTTTTCCATTGCTTAATTTACGATTTAATCCGTCAGCATAACCTATTGGAACAATTGCAATTTTAGAACCTTCCTGAAGTTTCCCTTTTCTATTATATCCAACAGTATCATTTTGTTTTAAAATCTTTATTTGCGAAATTGAAGTTTTTAAGCAACTTACATTATGTAATTTTTTCTGTTTTAATGCACTTATGCCATACAATCCAATACCTATACGCACCATATCAAACTGTGCATCAGGAAATCTTTCTACACCTGCAGAATTTAGGATATGACGTAAAACAGGATAATCAAATTCCTTAATAATTAAATTGCTAATATTTTCAAATTGTTTTATCTGATTAATAGTAAATATATCTTCATTAAAATTATCTGCTGCAGCAAGATGTGAAAAAACAGATTTTAAAATAAATCTATTATTTATTTTCAGTTTTTCTAATAATTCAGAAATTTCTTCCTCACAAAAACCCAATCGCTTCATTCCTGTGTCAATTTTGATGTGAATCGGAAAAGAATTAATCCTGTTTCTGTCAACAGATTCGGAAAATAATTTTAGAACTCTAAAATTATAAATTTCCGGCTCTAAATTATGTTCAATCATCAAATCAAAACTCTGTATTTCCGGATTAAGAACAATAATTGGTAAAGAAACACCTGCTTTTCTTAATTCAACACCTTCATCTGCAAAAGCAACAGCAAGATAATTAACCCTTTGAAATTGTAAAAGATTAGCTATTTCAAACATTCCACTTCCATAAGAGAAAGCTTTAACCATTACCACTATTTTAGTTTCCGGTTTTAGTAATGACTTAAAATAATTAAGGTTTTTTGTAACAGCATTAAGATTTATCTCCAATACAGTTTCATGAACTTTAAGTTGTAAAATATTAGATATCCTCTCAAATTCAAAATTTCTTGCACCTTTCAACAAAATAAGTCTATCCTTAAATTCGTATTTATTAATATTTTGCAAAAACTCTTCAGTTGTAGAGTAAAAACTTTTTTCTATAGTGAAAAAATCTTTGTGTTGAGAAATTATATCTCCAATACCAATAAAATGATCAAAATTCTTTTTCTTAATTAAATCTGCAACATCTTTATACAATACCTTTTTATCTTTTCCACTTTGCAAAATATCAGATAGAATTAATGTTTTTTTAGCATTTTGTTGCTGTTGATTTGCAAAATCAAGAGCTATTAATAATGAATTTACATCAGAATTATAACTATCATTAATAATAGTACAATTATTCAAACCTTGTTTTAATTCAAGACGCATTGCAACAGATGAAAGCAAGTTCATCTTATTACATATTAAATTGTTTGGGTACTTTAAATACAACATTAAGCACCAACCATGTATTGCATTTTCAATTGAAGCATTATCAATAAACGGAATATTAATTTGAATATCTTTACTTTGATATTTTCCTGTTATTAATGTATGGTCTTTTTCTTTCGCAATATTTTTTATAAACAGGTCAGCAGGAAATTTTGATGACCAAGTAAAAAAATTAAAATCTTCAAAATTTTTATTCGTATGTATTTGATGATCTATTAGTTGGTAATCCTTGCAATATATCAGAATTTCACAATCTTCAAATAACTTAAGTTTTTCTGATATTTTATGTTTATGGTCAATAAAATTTTCCTGATGCGGATCTCCAATATTTGAAAATATTCCAATTGTAGGCTTTATTATTTTTTGAAGTTTACTCATTTCTCCCGAAAAAGATATTCCAGCCTCAAATATCCCCAATTCAGTTGAATCATTTAATAAGCAAACAGAATGTGGCACACCTATTTGAGAATTATAACTTTTTGGACTTCTAACTATTCGATAATCTTCATTTAGTAATTGAAATAGCCATTCTTTTAAAACAGTTTTACCATTACTTCCTGTTATTCCAATAATCGGTATTTTATAATTCTCTCTATGAAAAGTAGCTAAATTATGAAAAGCTTTTAAAGTATCTTCAACTATAATATAATTAACATTAAGCTCTTTATCCTTGGTACTCGGGACTGTAATATTGCTAACAATAAAGCTTCTAACTCCCTTATTAATACACTCTTCAATGTGGTTATGCCCATTGTGTCGTTCACCAGTAATCGCAAAAAAAAGAGAATTTGTAGCAGATACAATAGTCCTGCTATCTGTTAAAAGATATTTTATTTCCTCTTCTCCGTCTCCGACAAGTTTTCCATCAACAATCTGAGCAATCTTTTTAGAATTATATTTAATCATAAATGTAACCGTTCATACAGGCTTTGAAATAGTTGATTATAAATTTAAGCAATTCTAATTCCCATAACTAAAATATCGTCTATTTGATCATAGCTACCTTGCCACTCTTCAAATTTTCTGACAAGTACCTCTTTTTGTTCAGCAATAGGTTTTTCATTAATATTTAAAAGCAATTCTTTAAATGGTTTATATTTGAATTTTTTGCCTTTTTCTCCTCCAAACTGATCAATATAACCATCAGTAAACATATATATCACATCTCCATTTTCAATTTTTATTTCATGATTTGAAAAAAGAACATCATCTTTAATATGTATGCTAATTGGCATTTTATCCGCTTTAGTTTCTAATAATTTATTATTTCTAATTATATATAAAGGGTTATTTGCCCCTGCATATTGTATATTGCTTTTATTTGCTTCAATAATGCACAAGGAAATATCCATACCATCCGTTGCCTCCCCTTCTTTCCCTGTTTGATGCAAAGATTTAATTACATTAGCCCTTAATTTATTGAGAATTTCGTTTGCCGGGATGTTCTCATATTGATTAATAATCTCATTTAGAAAAGCGACTCCCAGCATACTCATAAAAGCTCCGGGTACACCATGCCCCGTACAATCAGCTACTGCAATAATTATTTTATTTTCTTTTCTTGCTAACCAATAAAAATCACCACTAACAATATCTCTTGGCTTATCTAAAATAAAATGTTCAGGTAATACTTCATTTATATATTCAATGGGTGGAAGTATTGCAGATTGAATACGACTGGCATAATGAATGCTGTCTGAAATTTCCTGATTTTTTGCTGCTAATAAAATATTAGCTTTCTTTTTTTGGCGAAGTTGACTGAATAATAAAATTGAAAATATCAAAATAATAATTAATACAAGTACAGAGCCGTAAATAAAAAACCGTTGGCGCTTATTTTCTTCTTCTTTCTTTTTCAAATCAAGTTTTTGCAATTCTTTTTCTTTTGCAAGAAGTTCTATTTGATGATCTTTTTTTTCTGCTTCATATTTTTCTTCCATTTCTGCAATTTGCTTATGGCTTTCAATATTAAATATCGAATCTTTCATTTCCGAATATTTGCAATAATAATCAAACGCATTTTTAAAATCACCTTTCGAATAATAAACTCCTGACATTGACTTATAAATATTTTCTATTAAGTCTTTCATTTTTAATTCCATGGCTATTTTGAGGGCATTGTTCAGATAATTTAAAGCATTTGAATAATTCTCCATTTCTCTAAATACCAGCCCAATACAATGATATGAATTTGCAACTCCGGCCTTATCTCCTATCTCATTTCGTATTTTAAATGATTTTTGATGATATTCTAATGACTTTGAAAAAAACTCCCACTTGCCATATACATTTCCAATACTTTGTAATGTTCCGGCATAACCATGTTTGTCTCCAATTTCTTCTTCAATTTCTAATGCTTTTTCAAAATATTCAATTGCCATTTTATAGTTTTCACCTTCTTTATTTCCTTCAATTTTATCGTAATTATCCCATTCTTCATAAACAGTACCTGTATTATTTAAAGCATAAGCAACTCCTTGTTTATTCCCAATTTCTTCCATCAATACCAATGCATTATCTAAATATTCAAGTGCTTTAATCTGATAATTTCCCCAATCTTTAAAAACAATTCCAATATTCATTATTGTATTAGCAATTGAATATTTATCGTCAATCTTTTCAAATATTTTTAAAGCATCCCTATTAAACTTTAATGCCTGTTCAAAGTCTCCCCATTCATGATATATTACACCTATTTTTTGCAAACAATTTGCTATTCCTTTTTTATCATCTAATTTCTTGTAAATTGCAAGAGATTTTTGATAATAATCAACTGCTTTTTCAAATCTTGCCCAATAAAAATAACTTATTCCAATTATGTGATATGTTGATGCAACATTCATCGTATCTTGTAATTCTT
The DNA here is from genome assembly GCA_964435855.1 of uncultured Bacteroidales bacterium. Lineage (GTDB taxonomy): Bacteria > Bacteroidota > Bacteroidia > Bacteroidales > CAYTAU01 > CAYTAU01. The sequence goes on from CAYTAU010000005.1 coordinate 19,543, forward strand.
CATAAATATGCAGAGATTTCTCATAATTCTGAATTGCTTTCTTGTAACTCCCCTCGTTTTTGTATATTATACCAATATTATATAACAATGCAGCAGAGCCTTCCTTATCTCCAAGCTTATTTTTTAATTCAAATGATTTACTATAATTATTAAGTGCCGTTTTATAATCTTTCTTATAATAATAAATGCTTCCTATCGTCTTATAAGCTTTTGCTTCTTCAGTTTCATTTTTTATGTTTTTCGATATTAAAAGTGCATTATTTGCATATTCAGTTGCTATGTCAAGACTTGAAGGCTTAAGATACTCCTTGGCAAGTTCATTTAAAACAATTAGTTTTTTTTGCTGATTTTTTGTTAATAATAAACCCTCAAGACTATCAATTTTACTTCCTGTTTGTGAGAACATTGTAGAAGTCAACAGTAATAATAACAATATGTACAGAATTTTTTTCATTTGTTATTTTTTTTTATTGCATTATAATAACATAATCTACATAATGGTTCATATTCTTCAATTTCTCCCAACATTACTAATTTTTCATCTTCTGTTTTACGAAACGAATATTGAGCAAGATTTCCACATCTTACGCAAATAGCGTGAACCTTTGTAATATATTCTGCAATTGCAAATAACTCGGGAATAGGACCAAAAGGATTACCTTTAAAATCCATATCCAAACCTGCAATTATAACTCTTATTCCTTGATTTGCCAATTTATTACATACTTCAACTAATCCTTTGTCAAAAAACTGAGCTTCATCAATTCCTATAACATCAACATCTCCTGCCAATAATAAAATATTTCCTGCCGATTCTACAGGTGTAGATCTAATTGTATTTTCGTCGTGAGAAACAACTTCATCATCAGAATAACGAATATCTATTTTGGGTTTAAAAATCTCAACTTTTAATTTAGCTATTTCTGCTCTTTTTAAACGCCTTATTAATTCTTCGGTTTTTCCTGAAAACATAGAACCTGCAATTACCTCTATCCATCCACTATGTTTAAGATTTTTTATTTTGTTTTCAAGAAACATTATAATATAATTTGTATTTTTACATCAAATTTTCAACATTATTTTTACAAAAGTAAGAAAAATGAAATAATATTTTTACTTAATCAAATATAATCATTCATGAAAAAACAAACTTTATTAAATGAAATTACAGACCTTACAAATGAATGTAAAGTTTTAGTAGAGAATTTTAAAACATTTGATGATATTCCACAAATTGATATTGATTTAAGTATTGATAAAATTATTAAAATTTATGATAATTTACTTAGATTAAGAGATATCAATAAAATTGATGAAAAATTAGATACTGAAATAAAAGAAGAAATAGTTGTTGAGAAAATTGCTGAAGAACCTGAACCACAAAATGACATTATTGAAAGCAATGAAGAAATTGTTGAAGAGAAACCAATAATTGAAAAAAAAGAATCTCCGGAAAATGAAGAAGATAATTTATCTACAAAACAATCAAGCTTATTTGAAACTGAATCAGGGCAAGAAAAAATTAATAATAATCAAGATGTCAAAAGCGCAGAAATTGCAGAAGAAGAGATTGACAATTCTCCTAAAATTGACATACAAACTGATGAACTTGCAGATGATACAAAAGAAACCAATATTGTTTCAGATAATGAACAAACAAACGAACAAACAACAACTTCTTCTGAACCAAAGCTATTTGGCGACAATGAAACAAAACCAGATGAAATAGACAATGTCGTTAATAAACCTTATGATACAGATATTGTAAAACCAGAAGAAAAAATTATAAAAAAAAATGAAACAATTGGTGAAAAACTTATTGATAATAAAAAAACATTAAACGATATTTTTTCTGATTTTAAACAAAAAAAAGACCTCGCTACACACCTGCAATATCAACCCATAGAAGATTTAAAAACTGTAATTTCATTAAATGATAAAATTCGTTTCATCAAAGAACTATTTAATAGTAATAGCGAGCAATATGCTTTATCAATTAACAAACTTAATTCTTGTAATAACCTTGACGAAGCAATGGAATATTTGAACGAAAATTTTGAGTGGAATGATACTAAAACAAGTTTTAAAGAATTTCTCGAATTAATTTATCGTCGATTTTTAAATATAACGCCCTAATTAAAACTACGGTTATAATGAAGTACAAATTTATTTTTTTCTTATTTATTTTCCCTTTTTGCATTAATGCACAGGACATTGAATATGCAAGAGAAGTAATTAAAACATTAAGCTCTGAACAGTTTCATGGCAGAGGATTTACAAATAATGGTGAAAAAATTGCGGCTAAATATCTAAAAGAAGAATTAGTAAAGTTAAATGTAAAGTCATTTAATAATAATTATTTTCAGGATTTTAATATTTCAGTCAACACTATTCCTTCAAAAATTAGTTTAAAAATTGATGAAACAGAACTTATTCCCGGCGAAGATTATATTATTTCAAATTCATCGGGTAAATGCAAGGGAATTTTTCCGATAAAAAAAATAGACAGCACTTTTTTTTCAGATTTTGTTTTAAAAGATTATTCAAAAACATTTATTGTAATTGACAAAAATGATTTCAAATCAGAAGATCTTAAAAAAGGATACCAATTAATTAAATATACAAATTTTATTAAAGCCAGAGGCATTATTGATGTTGTTAATTCCAATACTCTTCAAACACAAAGCAAACTTGCTAACAACTGGGTAAATATTCAAATTAAAAAAGAAAAATTTGATTCCTTGTCTGAAAACATTACAATTAAATTTAAAAATAAATTTTATAAAAAATATCAAACTCAAAATGTAATAGGGTATGTTGAAGGAGAAGTAGATACTTTTATTCTTTTTGGTGCACATTACGATCATCTTGGAGATATGGGAAAACGCGCTTATTTTCCTGGAGCTAATGATAATGCTAGCGGTTGTGCAATGGTTTTAAATCTTGCGAAACATTATGTTAATTCCGATTTTAAGCCGCATTATTCTATGGCTTTTATTTTTTTTAGTGCTGAAGAAGTTGGGATACTTGGCTCTGAATATTTTTCCGAAAATCCAATAATACCATTATCAAAAATCAAATTCTTTTTTAATTTAGATATGATTGGAACCGGTGAAGAAGGAATAAAAGTGGTAAATGGTTCTGTATTGAAAAAAGAATTTGAAATGCTTGTTAATATTAACGAAAAAAACAACTATTTGGAAAAAGTCAGTCCTCGTGGCGAGGCAATGAATAGCGACCACCACTATATTTACCAAAAAGGAGTTAAATCAGTATTTATTTATACTCTTGGAGGTTATTCCGAATATCACAATATTTATGATATTGAAAGTAGTCTAAAACTCACCAAATTTGAAAACCTTTTTCGTTTAATTAGAGATTTTTCAGATATTTACAGATAAGACATTATAATAAAAAATGGGCTTAATAGACAAAAAGTAGGTTGTTATTTATATAATTTTTGTTTACTAAGAATTCAAGTTATTTTTTAAGCTCATTTTATTTTTTTATTAGTTAATTTTAATACATCATTAGGACAAGCACTAACACATCTTTCACAAACTATACAAAGTTTATTTGAAATTTTTTGTTTATTCTTAACATATTCTTTTACATCAATTAGCATTGGACAAGCATCATTACATAAATTACATTGTGTACAATCATTATATTTTACAGGTGTTATTTTGAATAAGGAAAATCTGGAAATAAGTCCTGAAATTGTAATAAAAGGACAAAGTAATCTGCAATAGGATCTGCTACCGGTAAAAAATGTAAGAATAAATCCAATGCTTATTATAAATAAGTTCTCGCCAATAATCCAAAATCTTCTTGCTTCCTCATTTTCAGCAGGATTATGGAAAAGCGAAACCGTTAGAGGAAGGATTATTAAGATAATTAAGTATCCCCAGGCAAGAAATTCCGATCTTTTTCTAGGCTGTTTGGATATTCTTTTTTTTGAGTTGGTCATTTCAAAGAAAAAACCTGTCCAACAAGCTCTGGAGCAAAATGCATTTCCCAGAAAAAAAGGAAGTATAACACGAGCTATCAACATTTGGATTAGTGTACCTGTTATTATTCCTGCAGAAGCATCAAAAAATATTTGAGGAAACTGAAAATTAACTCCAATAAATAAACTAAGCCAACAAAACAAAAAACCACCAATAAGAAACTGAGTGAATAGTCTTAAAACTTGTCTGGATTTTGGGAAATGGATTATTGCAATTCTTGAGATTAATTCACTCATTCCGATGCCTGTAAATAAATAAAAATAACGAATATCTCTAAATATCCATATTATAAATCCAATTAACATAAATAATAAAAATGAAAAAATTGGGATTTTATATTTTTCAATAATTAGCATTATATCTTAGTTTTCCTCATTAATTATTTTTATCTTTTCCATTATTAAATCCACATTTGATTGTTTTGGAATTTCTTTCTCAAGAGCTATATTATAATATTCTATGGCCTTGTCTTTATTTTTTAAATTACTGTAATATTCACCAATCATAAAATAAGTGTAAAAATATTCTGGGTTTAGTTTTCTGTATTTTTCAAGATATGCTTCATCAATAGGATATATAGACTCTCTGTCTAAGTATTCCTTTAACAAGGTGGTAATCTTTTTATACTTATTGAATTTCCTAAAATCTTCTGAACTTTTAAAAGGATCGGTACTAATAGTAAGAGAAGTATCATAAATTTCTTTTGTATAATCTAATGAATCTGAAAAGATAGTGTTTAAGTCATATGCCAGATATTCTCCTAATTGATAAGGAGACGTAGAAACCCATATTTGAAGTTGTTCGGGTTTAAAGATAACGGAGTGATGAGCGATAAGCTGATTTATAGCTTTTTCATTACCCATTCCTATATTTTTATTGCCTTTTCCTTTTGTATCTCTTAAAATGGCAACAAATGAATTTACGTTATGTTTTTCTTTTTCTTTAAGTAGCTCTTCTGTTCTTTCCCATCTGTAAACAGAGCCACTTTCTTTTTTATTTTCAATTGTCAGTTTTGAATTTTTAAAAGTTTTGCCCTGAAAGTGATTTGTGAGAATAATTTCATCATCATCACGTTTGTATAGTCCTATATTATCAGGAGATTTCTCAATTACAGCAATTTGCTTGTCTTTTGCCGAAGCTATTAAAAAAGATTCCGCAACAAATATTTCATAATTTTTAGCAATCTCATAAGCTTCTTCAATAGTTGAAGCATACTGCAATATTTCTCTTGCTAAAATAGAAACTGGTGTTTTGGCAGAAGAAGGTATAGAAGATTTTGCAGCATTCAGAGTTACTGTTAAACCCCGATCATTCATACCTGATAAAACACCAATTAATCCTCCCCATGTGATGAATACAAAATTATATCCATTTTCCGGTTTATAGAATGCAATAATCTTGTTCTCTGCAAATTTATCACTAGAATAAAAATCCATATTTCTCCCGATTAAAAGAGTGCTGTCTTTAGATCTTGAGTCTTTTACCCCAAAAGCAGTACATGCAACTAAATTCATGTTCTGAAGAGCATGTCCAATATCGTGAGCAGCATGGTAATTTAATATTCTGTGGTAACCGGGAGCTATAAAATCATATTCTTCTGAAGCATTTAAAGATATTCCATAAATTTCTCTTTGATACTCCAATGGAATATGCTCGTCCATATCTTTATTGAACCATGAAACAAAGTATTTTAGGAAGTTTAAATAAAATTCTGAAGGAATCATTTCTTTTATTTTTTCTACAAATGCTTCTTCCTGATATTCTATAAGCTCTTTGGTAAGAATTCCGTTTTTTGCACCTAATTCAAAATCGTTACCGCTTATATAAAGTTCCCATAAACCATACTTGTTTTTTTTAAGCCATGAATTATCCAGAGAGTAAAAATCATTGTCAATTTTGTTTCTTTTTAATTTTAATGCAGATGTATCGGATATCACAGGAAGAGTTAGAATAACAATTATCTTAAAATAGATTATAAAACTTAATATAAGGGCAAGTAAAACAAAGAGAAATTTATATCGTTTTTTTTTATAAAAAGGTTTTTGCATAATGCTTAATTTTTTTTAATCTTTTTAATTACCTCATTAATATCAATAATTGCAGAACAAGTTTGAAAAGATGTCATAATAACACCTAACATTCCGTGTAAACCAATGTTTTGACCCGTTAACATTAAATTTGGTATTTTAGTTTTCGAAGAAATAAATGTGCGTAAAGGGTCATTACAATCTTTCACAATTCCATACATAGATCCTTCATGAGTATTTGTGTAATCCCTATAGGTTAAGGGACTTGCGTTGTAAATGGTATCTATTGCATTTTTTACTTCAGGAAATTTTACATCTATTAAATTCAATAGTTTTTTTGTTTTTTCTTCTTTAAATTTTAGATAATCATTTCCTCTTTGCATAACACTTGTATTTTCCCACGGCTTAACGTCTTCATAATTCATCATAGAAATAATAACAATGCTTTCGGCATATCCATTGATGTTAGAATCTTCCGTAGTGTACATCATATAACCTTTAGGCCAATTCTCCTGTGTGTATTTATAGTTATCCCACACATTATTAGTACTTGAGTAATAAATATTTGAGTTTATATGTTTTAAAATTCTTTTTTTTAATACTATAAAAAGAGTAAAAGTTGATATTGAATTCTCCAAATTTCTAATTCTATTTATGTATGCTTTTTTAAGTTTTCCAGGCTCTATAAGCTTAATAGTTGAAATCGGGTGTATATTTGAGATAAAATTATCTGCAAATATTTTTTCCCCATCATTTATTATAGCAGAAGAAATATTAGATCCTTCAAATTCAAATCGTTTTACTTCTTTATGTGTAAAAACATTTCCTCTATTATCTTCAACAATTTTTTTAAGCAAGCTTGCTATATTTTTCCCATTTTCAGCAATTCGCCAGGCACTTTTAATAAAAAAATTATTGATGTTAGCATGAATATAAAGAGGGGTTTTTTCTTTATTACCAGCATAAAGCGCATTTGTTGCGGCCAATAAAGCTTTTAGTTCAATATTCTTTGTTAATGAATTTATATAATCATATGCATTTTCTTTATATTCATCAAATTGAGGCATATCATTAAAATTCAGTTCTCTTAAATTTAAAAGATTAGAAGATTCCCACACTTGTTCCAATTTTTGGGTATAGGTTTCAATTGCTAGTTTTTCTTCAGGAAAATAATTAATAAGAGTTTTTTTGAAATTTTCCATTCCCATGGCATAGGAATATTCATTATCTCCTATGATTATTTTTTCAAAGCAATTTTCGTTTAGCTTGCTAATTTCAAGATTCTTATATATGCCCAAATAGCTATAAATATCATGCAGAATCTGACCTTTATCCAGTGAGCCTGCATAATGCATTCCTGCACTAAAATGACAGCCTTTACGCTCAAATACCTGAAGATTTCCACCTATCTGGTAATGTTTTTCAAGGATACATACTTTTTTACCTTCTTTTGCTAATATTGCTCCACAAAATAAGCCTCCTAATCCGCTGCCAACAATAACTATGTCATATCTTTTCTCCATTTTACTCTTTCCGTATTTTTTTAAACAAATAATCAAAACCAATTATTTCTGAACATGTTAGAACTGCACTAATTGTAACTCCGAGAATACCATGCATATTTAAATTTTGGCCTGTAAAATACAAATTTTTTATTCTGGATTTAGGTGTTATTATAGTTGATAAAGGATCATTATAATCCTTTAGTATTCCGTAAGAAGAGCCTTCCGGTGTTCCTGTATAATCTCTATAAGTAAGAGGCGTGGAAGTATAGTAACAATCAATATGTTGTCTTATATTTGGAAATTTCTTCTCAATAGAATCTATTAATTTCTCTGCTTTTTTTTGTTTAAAATCAAGGTATTCTTCTCCTCTGTTTTCAATATATGTATTTTCCCATTTTTTTACTTCGCTATAATTCATATAGGTCATTGCAATAAGCCCATCTGCCCATTGATCTGATTTTGAAATAGAAGGAGTATATAAAAAATAGTGTTCAGGCCATGTACTTTTCTTGTAATCTACAGTCCATACATTTTCTGTTGAAAAATAATGATGATTATAATTAAGATATGGGAAACTTTTATTTTTTAAGACTATGTATATTGTAAACATTCCTATAGTGTTTTCAAGAGAGGTTATTCTTTTTTTGTTGACTTTTTTTGACAAGTCAGAAGGAATCATTTTTAAGGTGTTAGCAGGATGTGTATTTGATATTATTTTATCTGCATATATCTTTTCACCATTTTCCAGTTTTATGTATTTTACCTGCTTGTCTTTTCCATTGATAGATGTAACTTTTGAAGATAATAATATTTCTCCTCCATTATTTTTTATTACTTCGGATATTCTTATTGCTAATTGAGAACTTCCATCTACCAATCTCCATGTACTTTTTATAAAAGAATAATTAATCAGGGCGTGTACATAAAGTGGGGTTTTTTCAGCTACACCAGCATATAAAGTATTTATTCCAGCTAAAACTTGTTGAAGTTTTTTATCTGGATGAACTGATTGAAGATATTTATATGTGCTAAGCCTTAATGCATCTTCTGCAGATGCTATCTTAGAAGAATTGTCGAATGTGTATAGCGAAAAGGCATCGCATATTTCCTTAAGCGTTTTAATATACCCTTTTAAATTATCTTCACTACCCGGAAAATGAGCAGATAGTTTTTCAATGAAATTTTCATGACCCTGTGCAAATGGATATTCAGTATTGTCATTGCCAAAGCTGATTTTATTAAAACAATCAATATCTAATTGCTTTATTTTTAGTTTATCCATTATTTTAAAATACTTAAAATATCTGTTAAGTACTTCTCCTTCCCCAAGACTTTCTGTATAATTTAATCCGGTATTAAATATGGTTTTGTTTTTAGTAAAAGACTGAATACTGCCTCCTAACTTATTGTTTTGCTCAATTATACAAACACTAAAGCCTTCTCGACTCAGGATGTTACCACAAAGTAAACCTCCTAATCCACCACCAATTATTATTACATCGTATTTGTTATTCATTTTCTAATAATATATGTAATATTAGATGTTTTCTTCGAATTATCAAATCGTTCACAAATAAATCCTTTGCTTTTGGCTATATCACTTATCTTTCTTCCTGAAATATATTCTAATTCGAATTTTGTTTTATTGAACTTGAATATTTTGGTTGATTGTATTTCAGTTTTTTTGGTAACATTTGTTCGTTTTTCTAAATCAGCATCGGCATCTCTGATAATAATCAATCCGTCAGTCGATAATTGGTTCATACATTTACTTATAATTTCTATTTGTAAATTTTCGGGCATGTAATGTAATACATCTTTTAAAATATATACTTCTGCATCCGGAATGTTATTTACTGTAATATCTTTTACAATAAAGTTTAACTTCTCGTCATTAACAGCAATATTATTTGCAAGCTTAATTTTTTCTTCATCATAATCAATGCCTGTAATAATTCTTTCTTTAGAGGTACATCTTAACATATATGCTAAATAACCGTATCCACAACCAATATCTACTATGTTTGCTTTACGGGGAATTATTTCATTAAAAAAGCTATAGTTCTTTTCAAGCCTTAGTTTAACCTTAACATACCATTCTAAAATCGGTCCTTTAAATATGTACTGGTTAACAAGATGTTGTCTGTAAAAGCTTGTGTTTTCTTTTTCAAAACTTAATTCTTCGTACTCTTTTCTTACAAATTTTGTCAGATCTTTAGTCTGTTGTCTATATGTTTCACCCTTTTCTACATTTACTGATCTTACCTTGATCCTATCAAAAAACTTCATGGTAATTTTTCCTGATCGCATAAAAAACTCTGTTTTAGGCAAACACTGGTATGCTCCATGTATAATAAGAGGTTGAATATCCAGATTCAGGTCGTTGGCCAATTTAAGAGCACCCTGATGATATCTCTTTATTGTTCCATCAATAGTTCTTGATCCTTCAGGAAAAACCAATATCGAATAACCTTCTTTTACTTTTTTTCTTATTTTATCAAAACCTTTATCTATGCCTTGATAAATTGGGAAATAGTCAGCAAATCTTACAGCAAAACCATAGAAAGGATTGTGCCAAACCCACTTATTTGTTATTATTATTATTTTAGGATGTAATCTAAGAATAAGCACTATGTCTAAATGAGATTGATGATTAGACACAATAACCGAAGGTTTTGAGAAATCAATTTTGTCTTTATTTAATACTTCTTTTTTAATTGTAAGATTAATTCCAACAATAAATCGGCTTGTTATGCAAATCAACGAATGATATATACGTTTCACATGTTTTCTTGGTATAGGTAATATGTATAAAATAGGGATACAAAGTGTAAGGGTAAAAGTGTTGAATAAAAAAATAAGGAATGATAATATTGATATTACACTATTTAGCATAGTAATAGGCTCGGTTCTTGGTTTTCCTTTTTGTGTGGTAAGTACACCAAACAATAAAGGAAGTATTGTATAAGATATTATCACAACAGAGGCTATTCCAAATATAGAAACCAATGCAATAGATCTTAAGGCAGGGTGATGAGCGAAAATTAATACACCAATTCCTAATATTGTAGTTATCACAGATAAAAGAACCGAAAGCTTGTATGGTGTAACGGGATGGTTTCCATGCTTATAATTATTAAGCAAGCCGCGCATGATAAAAATACTGTAATCAATCCCCAGTCCGAATATAAATGTGGATATTATAATATTGAAAATATTAAACTCAATATTAAACAAGCCCATTAATCCTAGTGTCCATAACCAGCTTAGAATTATTGGGGCGAATGTAATTAAGGCTAATTCTATACGTCCAAAAGCGAGTAAAAGAATTCCAAAAACAATAAGAATAGACAGTAAAACAAGCTTTTTAAAGTCTTTCTTTAGAATATCAAAAAATTGATTAGAGAAATACTGCTTGTCGAATATTATTACATCATCTATTTCATCAAACAGGCTAAATAGTTCGGGTTTATTTTTATGTTCTACTTTTAAAATTGAAATTACAGAATATAAACTATCAGAGGTACTAATATAATTGCCCAAAAAACTATTTTGCAGAAAAGAGAAATCCTCTAATGGAATAGGTTCAAAATGTTTGTTTATTAAATTATAAAATTGATTAAATGCCTTTTCCTTGAATTTGATTTCCTTACCTTTTTCTTTTATCAACGATTCTATTTTAGCTCTATCCATATCATCCCAAAAAGAGTTCCATTGCTTTATTTTCTCCTCTTGACGTTGTGTAGATAGCAATAGATCTATACCTGATGACATTGAAGAAAACAAAGCTTTATCTTGTGCCTTATCCAGTAATTTATTTTGGCATTCTGTTTTCTGTAATGCTTCTTGTAAGGAGTTGCCAATTGTAACAAGATACACAGCACTTCTCGTTTCAGAACTTATTGCCTCTAAATTCTTTTCTGCTTTAGCCAAATGGTCGGGGAGATAATTAAGTAAAGCAATATCACTATTAAAATTAATGTTTCTAAAGGTAAAACCGAAAACAATAGATAACAGAACAATAATAAAGATAGCCGGTTTCTTCTCATGAATTTTATACGCAGCAATTTTATCAAAAAATGTAAACTTAATTTTCGGTTCAGAATTCTTAAAACCTTTTCCTGATAAGAAAACAGGGATCAGCAATAGTACAATTAGAGCAGAAAAGAATACACTAAATGCCCCAAACATTCCCAATTGGTTTAGAGCCTCGGATTTAACAATAAACAAGCATAAAAATGCTGATGCTGTAGTAAAACTACTCATTATAACAGGAAGAGAGATATCTTTTAAAGTTTGTTTTATAGAGCCACTACTCCTAAAATGTGTAAACATGTGTAAGGAATAATCTATTGAAATACCAACTAATACAGCTCCTACGCCTAATGCAATTGCAGAAATACTTTCCGAAATAATAGCTAACAGACTAATTCCCAAACCTGCTCCTAAAATTACAGGAAGAAATAATAATAGTAATATCTTTATTTTTCTAAAGAATAGAAAAAATAGAATAAAGATTATTGCAAATGCTATTGTAACAGTAAGCATTATGTCTGCTTTAATTCTGTTAGCATTTGCCACAGCAACCGCTGTACCTCCATAATACTCTACGTTAACTTCAGAATCGGGATTAACAACCTGGGTAATTGCATGCTCTATTGAATCAATCAGAAATCTGTTTTGTTCGGTATTACTAGAGGAAAATACGGGTTCAATAAAGATTAGTAAATTTTTCTTGTTTTTTGTATAGATACATGAGTTGTGAATATCAAAATTGTCATCTAATTGAAAATTCTGTAATTTTTTTAAAGCCAGAGGAGTAATGCTGAATGGGTCTTTAAAAATATATTTTTTTGTAACAATTCCTGCAGGAGAAATTAATGATTTTAAATTCATTTTCAGGGTGTTCTCAACCTCTTCTTCCGTAAGAAGTTTTTCAAGATGTTTGTAGTCTGCATCTGATAAATAAAACGGTAAATAATTGTAGAAAAAATCGTAAATCTCCAGAAAAGAATCACTCTCTATTTTGAAAGTAATTTTTTTAATCAGGGCAGTATCTTCTTCAAGAAAAGAAACAAGCTCCTGTGCTTTAGATTTAAGAAGCTCTGCATCAGTTTTACTTGTATCCTTACATGAAAAATTTAGAATAATCTGATCGGCGAACTTAGAACTGTTTAGTACCAGATTGATATTGTCCATTTTACCATCGTGAGGAATAATTGTTCTTATATCTTCTTCCAGTTTTACTTTAGATAAAAAGAAAGCAATTATTGCAACAAGCACGACTAGCGTTAATGCAAATATAAATTTTCTTTTGGTATAGAAATTATAAGTATTTACAAATATATTCAGCATTAACTGTTCTTTTTTTTACGTTTTGTAAATAATAATATCATGTATGAAACAAGTCCAAATAAAATTCCTGACAATATAGCAAGAGCTACACTTCCCACCAAATATTGTGTAAAATTCATTTTTATTGTTTCAAAAGAAATATCATCTAATGCTATTCCACAGCTTGCACCGCCCCGTATATATCCACCTAAAATATAACTTAGATATAAAATAAAAGGGATCATTGGTGGAAGACTGATATTTGCAAATATAAAAAATATGGTCTTGTTTAATTTGAATTTATGTGCCAGCAAAAACCCTACAGCCAATTGATATCCCCATATCGGAATAATTCCCATAAAAACACCAAAACCTACAGATATTGCAGTATTGTGTATGGGTGCATTTACTTTAAAAATATCCTCCTTAATAATTTGCTTTAGCTTCTTGTTTTTATACTTCCTGACAATATTTCTTGGTAAAAAGAATAAAAGAGCCAAGAAAACAAGGACTGTATTCAGTATACTTATTCTAAGAAAATCTTTAAAGGGTCTAAAATGAGAAACTCGTTCTTTTTTTGTTGGATAATAGACATCAATAGGTACAGAAAGAACTTTACAGCCTCTCCAGGAAAGACGTACTATAATTTCAATTTCAAATTCATATTTCTTCGTAAAAAATTTCATTTTACTTATAGGCACCAATGGGTATAACCTATAACCCGACTGAGTATCTTTTAAAGAAATTCCGGTTTCCACATTAAACCAAAAATTTGAGAATTTATTTGCAAAACTACTTCCACCTGACATGTTTTTTTTATCCAATTGTCTGGCACCTATAAGAACGGTGTTAGGCTCTTGTTCCAATTTCTCAATAAATATGGGTAAATCATGAGCATAATGCTGACCATCGGAATCAATAGTAATAGCATATTCAAAACCATCATTAATGGCTTTTCTAAAGCCAAGTATTAGGGCATTTCCTTTACCCCTGTTTACTTCGTAACTAATAAATTTTATTGATGCACCAAACTCTTCTATCAAAGAAAGTGTCTCGTCTGTACTTCCATCGTTAATTACATATATATCGTCGCAATATTCTAATGCTTCCCTAATAACATTTGTTATATTTGTGGCATTATTATAAGTGGGAATTAATACACAACACTTTTTTTCTTTGAATCTTTGTTTATATTGTGATCTATTTTCTTTCACAAAACTCCCCTTTCAATTTTAAATAATTCTGCCCTTCAAAATATAGTATTGCATTAATTTTAAATACATTTTCTTCTTCTTTGCTATAGGATATAGTGGCTTGTATTTTATTTTGTTTCGGGTTAAGTACAGATAAGAATTTTATGCTTTTTGCAGTCTTCAACTGTAAATTAATATTTAAGAATTTACTTATAATTTCCTTCACCATTAACACCTGACAAACACCCGGCACTACAGGGAATTCAGGAAAATGCCCATGAAAAACAGCATGTTCTTTATTTATCTCGATCAATGAACATATTTCTCCTTCTTTCTGTGCAGTAATTGTATACTTATAAAAATTCTCTAATAGCATTATTTTAATTTTATCAATCTTAGTTTTATACTGAGTTTAATTCTTTTATGATATATCTCTATTTTCTGAGGTATATTGTTTTTATATTCCGGTATTAATATTTCTACGTGCTTTAAACATTTTGTTTGAATAATTTTTAATATCTCACCATTCTGCGTGTAATAATAGTAATATCTTTTGGATCTATTCTTTATTTTAGTCAATGTTGTCTTACTATTTGTACTTTTATAGGTCTGCTTCTTACTTGTATCTTTTGGTAAATCAATTAAGAGTTTTAAGTCGTTTTGCAAAGTATTTATAATTACCTTTTTATCCATAAATTCCTGACAACTGACAGTTTTAAAAGCATTGTTTTTATATTCCATATCTAACATACTTAAACCGAACTCAGACATAAAAATAATTCTATATGACGTATCTGAAAATGTCTTAAAATAAAACAGTCCGGAAAAATGTTTAGACCCAATATCTATTGTAGTTCTATACAAAGCAGTCTTATATCCATCATCTAAAACTGCAGAAAGACCAGAGGACAGGTTTTTTTCTTTTTCGAAATTCTTTATGGAAACACATCCATTTAGAAAAAGAAAACTAATCGACAATAAAAATATTGGCAGGAATTTCTTCATTTAGTTTTCTGTTAATAAATGAAATTATAGTAAAATCATCTTTATTTTCTATCATCTTTACTTTAACAATATCTAAACTGGCAATATCAAAGTATAATTCTATCTTATTCAGGATCTCTTTCATCTTTTCATCTTTTGGTGTAAGTTTTACCAAATAGGTAGAAGCATTTTTCAGTGCTGTTACATTAAATTTATCTTCTTCCAAAAGAGTTCCTCTAACAGAGCTTATTATTAAGTCATTAATTTCCTGAAAAGCTTTATTTGAATTAATATCGTACTCACTGATCTTATCTTTGTCTTTAATAACAAATTTACCATTGTTAATGACTATAATATATTTAAAAGGGCTTGTGTATTCCCATCTTAATTTATTCTCTTTTTTAAACCAGAACTTTCCTTTTGTTATAATTGTGTCCTCAAGATATTCTAAGTGTTTTATTTGTATAAAATCACTTGAAATAGTATTGGTTTTTGCAGAATTGGCATTAAGATCTTGTTCCAGTTCTTTTAAATTGTTTATAGGATAAAATTTTGCTTTATCTTGCGAAAAAGAACTTAAGCTAAGCATAAATAAAATTAAAATTAAAAATTGCCTCATATCTTTAACTGTTAAATTTTCATCCTGAGTGCTCTGGATTATTTATGATAATTTGTATTTATTTTGGCTCGCAAAGATAAAACTTTTTTATGAATTCATTAGGGATTACTTTAAAAACATACAGGAAGTCTTTTAATAGTCAGGGCTTCGCTTCGACCTAAAATCCGCAAGTTATTAACAAAAAAAGCTGCAAAACATTATTAATAAATATTACGTTTTTTTATTAGCAGATTCCCGATATTCGCTTCGCTAATTCGGGAATGTATTGCTATGTTTTAACGTCATTGCGAGGGCGTAGCCCGTGGCAATCTGCCATTGTATAACAGATTGCTTCGCTCTGCTCACAATGACATTCTGTTTTATCATTCCTTTACAAATCGTTCCGTTTGTTTTCCAATCCTTACAAAATAAATTCCATCAGACAGAGCTGAAATATCAACAGATTGCTTCACAACTTCGTTGCTCGCAATGACGTTGTATTTTAATGACGTTGATAAAACAACTTTTCCGTTAATATCAATAATTTGTAAATTCTTGTTTTTTAAGTCCCCTTTAGAGCCTGTCCCGATTTCTCGGGAGGATTTAGGGGTCATTTCAACAAACAAAGTATTAGAAGTAGGATTAGGATACAACTTAAACCCAATTTCCTTTTTATTTACCTTTCCCACATTTACAGGATAATCTACAACAATGGTTTTTGTTGCTGTATCTACACATGTTCCATGTGTTACTATTACTTCTGCTGTGTATGTACCTGTGTCTGTATAAATATGGCTTGGGTCTTTTATTGTAGATGCTCCTGTATCTCCAAAATCCCAAGCCCAAGTATCCACATAGGCATTGTTATTATAAAATTGTACCTGTGCTGTATCATTAACCAAATAATATGTTGTTGTATCTGAAAATACTCGTGGTTTTAAATGCCTGCAATTTGGTGTTGTATCTTGCCAACAGGCTATACCTTTTTGATGTATTCCGCCAATTGTATCAATTTCCCCTCCTATATATAGTCTGTTTTGAAATACTTCCATTGCATTTATTCCCCATTTTACACTACCTCCTACATTATGCCAGTTTGTTCCATCCCAACGAGCTAATCTACTTGTATAAACCCCTCCAATTGTATCATACGACAGTCCTGAGTATAAATCTCCATTATATACAGCAATTGACAGACAACTTGATTGATAAGAATTTCCATAACCCACTTTTTCCCAATAAAAACCATTCCATATAGCCACATTATCAGTAAAAATACTATCATCAACAATCGTAAATCCGCCTCCCATATATAAGAAATTATTAAATGTATCTACGGTCATATCCAGTATATAATCATTCATATGTCCACCTACATCTTCCCATGCTGCCAAGCCTGTTCCACCAATGTATTTTTTTAAAACATTCCATACCCCCCCTGCATATAATTCTCCATTAAAAACTGCCAATGCTAATGTAGATGCAAATGGTACAGAGCCTATATCAATGTAATCACTTATATCAACATCGTAGGCACATATTCTTGTAGAAGAACTCGGAAAATTTGTTCCAATTATTAATGTGTCATTATAAACAACCATATCTTTTACCGCACTTCCTAACCCACCATAGGTACTTGGTAACGATTCCCAATTTACACCATTCCAACTGGCTATTTTTGCAGTATTTGCTACTCCACTTGCATCAGAACCCCCCCCCCGCATACAATTTATTCTTATATTTAGTAAAGCAATAAATACCTCCTGCTCCAACATTAACTCCACTCTCCATGCTATCCCATTGAACATTATTCCATATTCCTGCACCCATTAATGAAAGAGTTCCTCCAAAATGGAAACTACCACCTACATATAATAAACTATCATCGGGATAAAAAGAACGAACATTGGAATCTAAACTATCTTCCTCAAATGATATCCATTGTTGTGAATATGAATTTATAACCAATAACAATAAAATAATATATGAAATTGTTTTTTTCATTCTTTAATTAAACGTTGATTATTACAAATAATAATGACTAAAATACTTGAAAATTAAAATGACTAAAATTAAATTAAAATGTCCCTAATTCATTATATTCAGATTTAAATATTTTCTTTTTTTAACTATAGAATAATTTAACAATTGGTTGCATTTAATAATCTTTTAATTTATACCCAAAAATACTTTATTTCAATCATTAAACAAAATATTAATTTGCAAATAGTAGTTTTTGATTACGAATTAATATTTTAGGTTAACAGACCGACAGATAGTTTTTTTTATTTAATATTTAACGATTCTCACATTTTTATTTTTAATTTTGTAAAAAATTAAATTGCAATTTAAAATGGCAGAATTAACGGACCAAATAAAAAAAGAAGTTAGAGAAAATGTAATTGATTTCTTTTCGGAAGAGTGTGAATTTGAAAAGTCTAAAATAACTGACACAACGCATATTTTTGATGATCTTGATGGTGATTCGCTCATGTTTTTAGAATTAATTGAGATTTTTAAAAAAAAATACAACTTAAATATTGAACTCAAAGCAATTGGTAAATATAGTGTTAAACACCCGGTACGAACCATTGGCGAATTAATAGATATGCAACTATTAATTATTGAACACGAAAACAATATTATAAACTTATAATTAAAGATGTTATTTGGCGTAGGTGTTGATATTGAAGACCATAATCGTTTTTTAAAATTCCAAAGGTCAAAAGATAACATAAAATATTTGTTGTCGATATTTACCGAAAAAGAGCTTAATAACTATTCAAAATTTAATACTCACCTGAGTTTTGCAATAAGTTTTTGTTGTAAAGAATCATTTTTTAAAGCTTTTGGAGTTAGTTGGAACAATAGTCATATACAATGGAAAGATATTGAACTGGTTTTTGCCGACTCTCCGGAACAAAAAATAGCTTCGGTGTTTTTTTCAGGATACGCGAAAGAATTAATTGTCAGCAATAATCTTATTTATCCTCCCTATTTTGATTATACAATTACTGAATCATCCATTATTTTTGAATCAATTTTAGTATGCAAAACAAAATAACTCATTTATTCCCGGCTTTTGTACTAAAATACACAGGCAAAGAGCTGAATATCATAGAAAAATACGGGTACGACTTTCATAAACGAGTTAGATTAAGCAACGAGCTATTAGATTTAAACCTAGAGGAATTTGACATAATAAAAAACAATTTTACTAACGAAGAATTAAAAAATCAGGTTTTTTCATACATTTTTAGCTGTATATTTTCTGATATACTATATGAAAATAAAAAAACTCCGAAGCTAATTTCAGGATTTAGTATGGGACTATATGCCGCTTTATACCATGCTAAGTCAATTAATTTTAATACCGGCTTGTTACTAATAAATGATATATTTAATGAGATTAAACAAATTTTATCAAATAAAAAATATGTAATGGCCTCGGTTATTGGCTTTAGCCAATCCGACTTAGAATTATTCACCTTCAAGCTGAAAAATGTTGAAATAGTTATTCAAAATGGAATTTACTCATTTGTTATATCGGGAAAAGAAGCAGTAGTAAAACCATTACTGGAAAAACTACAACTTGAGGGAGCTATTCATGTAAGTTTATTTAATGTATCATTTCCTTATCATTCAAAAATTCTTAGAAACCATACCCATACATTTGAATTAATTGCCAATAAATACCAAATAAGCAATCCGAAGATACCATTAATTTCGATGACAGATCAGACCGAATTAACTACCATTAAGCAGGTTAAAAGCGAGATGGTAAAAAACATTATCAAACCTTTAAATTTTTTTAAAACTATTCAAACCTTAAATGACTTGGGCATTAAACAATTTATAGAAGTTGGAGCAGGTACCAGTTTACTTAAAAGCAGTAAATTTATTGAAGGTGATTTTGATTTTCAGGCGATTTCCAATGGGAAAATATTATAACTTTACATTTCAATTATTTTTTATATTTTTGCTTTTATTACAAAAAATAGAATGTAAAAAATAGTTTATGAATAAAACAAAGGTCTAATTCAAAAAATTGGAAAAAACATTTAAATATAATTTTCAGGTTCGCGGTTACGAGATCGACTCGTTCGGACATGTAAACAATGCCGTTTATTTAAACTATCTGGAACAGGCTCGGTGGGAAATTGTGCAAAAACTGGGCTTGCTTAAATTATTTAAAGAAACAAATAGTTTTTTAGTGGTTGTTGAAACCAATATTAAATACATTACTGAACTAAATATTTTTGATAAAGCCTATATTGATACAAAAATGTACCGAAGAGGTTTCTTTTTGGAATTCAAACAGAATATTTTTGAAGCAAGTTCGAAAAAAATATCAAAAGCCACAGTAAAATGTTTATTTGTAGATCAACAAAAAAATCCGATTGATATCCCTAATATAATTTTACCTTACCTGCATGAATAGTATTGACATACAAGAGAACATTTGTGTAATTACGTTAAATAACAAACCCCATAATTATTTAACTAATCCTGAATTTATTCAAACTAAGGAGCTTTGCAGTGCTATTAATGAAAATAATTGTAAAGCAATAGTTATTTCAGGAGTCGGACGGCATTTTTCAGCTGGTGCTGATATAAACCATTTGAAAGAAATGACCATCAATGGTTCATTAAAAACCGAAATAGAAAAAGGTAAAGAGCTTCTTGCTACATTGAAATCATTTAAGCTTCCAATTATTGCTTGTATTGAGGGTACATGTTTTGGTGGTGGGTTTGAAATAGTTTTACAAGCCGATATTAAAATTGCCAGCAGTAAAGCCCTTTTTGCTTTTCCAGAAACCAACATGGACATTATTCCCGGACTCGGCGGAATCGTAAGTCTCACCTGTATTACCGGAAAAAGCAAAGCACTGGAAATTGTACTTAATGGTGATATTATTGATGCCCAAACAGCTAAAGACCTTAAAATTATAGATTACATTAATGAACCAAAAACAACACTTACAGCCGGATTAGATCTGGCTGGATCAATAACTCATCAACGCCCTGTTGAAGTTATTAAAGCTGTTATAGAATCGTTGAGAAATGCTGAAAATTTAGAATATTCAAAAGCTATTGAACGGGAAACCGAGCTGTTTTGTATGCTTGCTAAAAAAGCTTTAGAAAAAAAATGATGCCTAAAAAACATACCAGATCATACAGTATTGAAACTTTTACTAAGCTGATTAATGAGAATCTTTACCACAAATATTTTACGGAAAAAGAGATTAGCTCTTTTGGGAAAAAACGAAAAAAAGGCAGTATGGCAGTCCGCCATATACTAAAACAACTACTTATTGAACATTTTAATAACAAAATAAAACATACAGATATTGAGATATTGAATGACACAACGGGTAAACCAACATTAAAAATTTATAACCAACCTTCTATTGAAACAAAACATATCTATTTTTCATTATCACATTCAAAAGATATGGTTGCTGTACTTGTAATTTTCGAAAACCATGAAGCTTAATTCAATAAAATGGCAGATACAAAATAATTTGGGGTACTTAACATTATCTGCACCTCCTAAAAATGAGATGGACACCACTTTTTTTAATGAATTCTCGTATCTTATAAATGAAATAAAAAACAACAATTCAATAAGCGGTTTAATAATTAATTCAGAAGGTAGACACTTTTCATCAGGAACTAATATTGAGCAACTTCTATCATTATTTTATCAATCTGATTATTCAATCCCTGAACCATTAAAAAATAATCATCGTGCTTTTCAGGAATTATTAGACTTCCCATTCCCTATTGTTGCCTGTATTAAAGGCATTTGCTTTGGTTCAGCATTAGAATTAGCTCTCTGTGCTCATTTTAGGATAGCAGCTCCTAATACTCTTTTAAGCTTACCTGAAACCGGCTTTAATATTATTCCCGGATTAGCAGGCATTTATCATACTCAACAATGCATGGGGAGTGCAAAAACACTACAATTTATACTATCAGGGAACACAATTTCGGCTGATTATGCCAAGAAAAATGGATTAATTGATATTTTTGCAGACAAGAACGAATTGGAGGATTGTGCTGTTAAATTCATTAAAAAAATAAGTAAAAACTACAAAAAGGAATTTAAGCTTAATTATTTACGCTTATTTAAATAACAAAATGCATAATAGTGCTGTAAAAATAATAGGAACGGGAATTTATCTACCAGGTAAAAAATTAACTATACATCAGGTGGATGATATTTTAGGTAGATTAACCAGAGCCCCCAAACGAATTATCAAATGGTTGGACAGAATGCGTAAGCTAATGGATGAAATGCTGGAGGTAGATTTTTACCATTATGCTATTGACCCTATAAGCAAAGAATTTACTGACGATAATATTACCATGTCGGTAAAAGCGGCAGAAATGGCTATTGACAACGCCGGTATCAAAGCAAATGAAATTGATTTTATTGCCTACGGAAGTGCCCATCAAGACCAAATGCCTACTGCATCGGTTCGTATTCAGGAAGAATTAGGAATTAATCATTGTGCTGAGATTTCTATTCATGCCAATTGCACTTCGGCATATAAAGCTTTTTTAACGGCATTCGATTTTATCAGACTTGGACGTGCCAAAACCGCACTGGTAATATCATCAAGTATGTCTTCGTCGGAATTACGAGCCGATTATTACCATCAGGAAATTGTGAAAAAAGAAGAACTGTTTTTACGATATTTTTTGAGTGATGGTGCCGGAGCAGTAATACTTCAGGCACAAAATGATCCCGCCGCAGTAGGTCTTTTTGTAAATAATGTGTATATTGAATCAATTGGAGGCAACAAACCGGCAGCCATGCTGAATAAGAGACCTGCCTACTGGATGAATCCCAAAGAAGAATATGAAAAAGGATATCATCATTTAGCACAAATGTTTAACGAGCAACTTGGAAAACATTTTAATGAAAGCAACGGCAATTCGGTTTTTTATAATGGCTTAAAGCGAATGATAGATCTATATAATATTGATATATCGAAACTAAAATATTTTCAAGTTAATTTCCCTTCAAAGCACATTTCGGAACTTATTATTGAAGAGTGTGAAAAATTAGGCATAAACAAAAATACCCTTTACTCTAAAATGACAAGTATGGGATATACCGGACCACCTATGGTATTTATTACCTTACATAAGATTTTTACAGAAGAAAAACTGGAAAAAGGAGATACGGTAATTAGCTTTGTTACTGAGGTTAGTAAATTTATGCAAGCAGGCTTTACTTTAGAATATCATTAAGATTATAGAATGACTCAGAAAACTAAGCATATAGGTATAGTTGGGGGAGGTAAAATGGGTACGAGTGTATTTAATTTCCTGAGTCAATATAATTTTAAAATTGTTTGGCATATTCGAACAAATACGAATGAAATAAATAAAAAAAATATCCGAAAACTAAATCGGGCACTTAAAAACAATCTTATAACCCTAGAAGATTTCAACTTTAAAATTAAACATCAGGTAATAACAAATTCAATAACCGATTTAACTGATTCCAGCCTTGTTATTGAATGTATCAGCGAAAACCTTTTGTCCAAACAAGCGCTTATTAAAGAGCTGTTTACCATTATCAACCCTGATGCAATTATTGCATCAAATTCGTCATCGTTTAAACCTGAGGTTTTGAGTACGCACAATAATTATAAAACAAGAATTGTAGGCTTGCATTTCTTCTTTCCTGTTGAAATAAAGCATATAGCTGAACTAGTTTTATCGGTTTATAATACGACAGAAAATATTAAAAAAATGGAAGTATTTCTGACATCAATTAATAAATTTTATTTGATTCAAAATAACCAGAATGCTTTTATATTAAACCGTATAATGCTTAAATTGCAGGCAGCTGCATTTAATTATATAACACAACATAATAGTTCTTTTAAACAAATAGATGCAGCAGTAAAACAGTATTTGTTCCCTATAGGTATTTTTGAAATGATGGACCATGTGGGTATTGATATTATTTATCAGTCGGCTAATAATTATATTAAAGAGGAGAAAGATAAAAGTGTATTTCTGCCACTTATAAATTTCATGAAACAATGTATACAAGAAAATAAACTAGGCATTAAAACCCAACAAGGATTTTATAATTACCCTAGTACAATTTCAGCCCCAGAAATAACCGACAACAATAAAAAACAAATAGCTAAATATCTTGTTAATTCATACCTTGTAATTTATAATTGGGCAATTACCATGGGAAATTACAAAACAAGTGATTTAGATTTTTGCATAAATGAGTACCTTGACACAAATACCAGACAATGGCGTAATTTAGTTTAACTATGAGTGAAAAAGTTTTAGTAACCGGAATTAATATAATAAGTTCATTAGGATTTACTATTGACGAAAATTGGCAAAACCTGATAAATGGAAAAAGCGGAATACAAAAAATAAGTTTATTCAATGCAGAAACATTGGATACACAAATTGCCGGTCAGGTTTCCGAAGAATTTGAAGAATACTCAAAAACATTCATTAGAAAGCGTTTGTCTAAACAAATGACGCGAGTTTCTCGTATGTGTTTAACGGCTGCAAAAGCGACAATTGAAGAACATAATATTCCGGTATCAACTTATGATCCGGAACGATGTGCTGTCATACTTGGCATAGTAAACACTGCTAACTCAAGCGTTGAACAAGGCACCAATATTCAAAACACCATTTTAAAAGGAATGAATAATGCAATTTCGGCGTGGATTTCGCTGGAATATGGTTTTGAAGGTCCCAACTATACTATTGCTACCGCATGTGCATCATCGGCATATGCAATTGCCAATGGCTACGATTTAATAAAGCAAGACAAGGCCGATCTGGTTATTGTTGGAGGTGCTGATTCCGCCATAAATCCAGAAGAAATAAACGGATTTAATGCTTTGTATGCACTTTCTACTCATAATCATGAACCTGAAAAAGCCAGTTGCCCTTTTTCTGCCAACCGGGATGGGTTTGTTATTGGTGAAGGAGCCGGAATACTTGTTCTGGAAAGAGAATCGATAGCCAAAAAGCGTAATGCAAAAGTGTATGCAGAATTAGCCGGATATGCGCTCACCAGCGAAGCTTTTAATATTATGTCACCAAAAACTGACGGGCAGGGAATGGCTAAAACTATGGAAAAGGCTATTGCCCATGCCAATATAGATAAGGACGAAATTGACTATATTAATGCCCATGGTACTTCTACAACTTTAAACGATTTATATGAATCGTTGGCTATTGAAAAAGTTTTTGATAAAGAGGTGAAAAAAATTGCCATTTCATCTTCGAAATCAATGTTAGGACATACTATTGGAGCTGCCGGAGTTATTGAGGCAGCCATTACAGTAAATTCTATATATAACAGTATGGTTCACCCTACTATAAACCTTAACCATCCCGACCCTCAACTTAAGCTCGATTATGTCCCAAATGAAAAAAGAGCTTTGAATATCCGATGTGCACTCTCTAATTCGTTTGCTTTTGGTGGTCATAATTCAACTCTGGTTTTTAAAAAACACTAATTTACCAGAACTTAATTTTATGCTACATCTGTTTTATTGTCAAGAAATTTATTGAATAAAACAACATCGTAATTTAATGTATTGATAATCACATAATCAATATTTACAGCATGCCTAAATGCCAAATAAAACGATTTATACCTTTTACAATTATCGGGAAACCCGCCTGCCGAACGGGCAGGTTGGAAATCAAATTGGTATTATTTGCAGAAATCATCATTAAATAAAATATCTTGTCCAATAAAAATTATTTTGTTAATATTGCAGCTTAAACATAGGGATTGATTTACTAGGAAGGATAATATACTTCACATGAAAGAAAAAGATTTATATGTAGAATTTGAACCTCAAAAATTGGTTTATTATGTTGAAAAGGATGATAAATCGTATGGACCGATTATTAGTGGTTCACAACTGTCGGCCAACTATCTTGACGATTTTTGGATAAAAAGACGAAATTTGGAAAAAAAGCTAAGAAAACGAATAATTGCAAACGAAATAAGCCCGGTTTTTTATTATATGACTTTGCAGGAAATGGGTCCAAAAGATCTTGCCAGTAGAATAGGCATAAGCTATCTGAAATTAAAGAGAATCTTTAACCCTGAGCATTTTAAAAAATTAAAAGTTGAAAAGCTAACGGTTTTGGCAGATATTTTTAATATTCCCGTATCAAACTTATTTCAAACATTTTTAATAAAAGATGATGATCGTGAAAAACTTGTATTAGAACAAGAGACAACAGAAAATGAACTATATCACATTACAAAAGTTAGTGTAAAATAAACAATGGATACAAAAATAGATTTTCAACATAAAATGTCGGCACATTGCGAAACGGGTACGCTAACTAGTTTATTGAGCAATGTTGGGCTAGAGATTACTGAGCCAATGGCATTTGGTATTTCTCACGGTATATTCTTTGGTTATTTTAAATCTAAGAATTTCCCTTTCCCTACTTTCATTGTAAGAAGTCGACCTGGTGAAATTAGAGAAAAATTGTCTAATGCGCTTAAAATTGAGCTTAAAAGGTTTAAGTTTAAAAATCAGGAGGAGGGAATGCAAAAATTAGATTCGCTATTAGATGAGGGGCATGTAGTTGGCACACAAGTAGATTTTTTTTATATGGATTATTTACCTGAATGGATTCGGGTACACAATAACGTTCACTTTGTAAATATCATTGGGAAAAAGGATACTGATTATATTGTTAGTGATAGTTATCATCAAAGAACAGCCAACATAAACAGCAGTTTACTTAAAAAAGCCCGATGGGCAGGAGGATATATGGCTCCAAATGGATTTTTGTACTATCCTTTAAAAGTGAATCCTGACGTCGATTTAAAGAAGCCCATAATAAACGGTATTAAAAAAGCCTGCCGCAATATGTTAAATATTCCTATACCTTTTCTTGGTGTAAAAGGAATATATAAGTTTGCGGATAAAATTAATACATGGCCGCAACTTACTCGTGATATTGAGCATCTGTCTCATGAAATTATGAAAATAAATATTTTATTAGAAGATCAGGGTACCGGTGGAGCAGGTTTTCGATATATGTATGCCACCTTTTTAAAGCAAGCTAGTAATATTTTGAATAATCCTGTACTCAATGAAATGTCTGAAAGAATAATGGAAATTGGCGATGATTGGAGAAATATTTCCTATTTTGCTGCTAAAATTGGAAAAAACAGAGATTTAGGTGCCAATCGCATTAAAGAATTAAGCGAATTGATTAGAAAACAAGGCGATGCTGAAAAGAAATTTTTCACTGATCTAAAGAAGGTATATTGAAAATTTGAAAATTATGACTGAAAAAAATAATCCTGAACTAGCATTAGAAATAACAAAGCTTATAATAGAAAAATTGAATATTTTACATGTTACTGCTGAAGAGGTCAATATTAATTCACCATTATTTGGTGATGATAACGAACTTGATTTGGATTCTATTGATGCTATTGAAATTGTTGTGGAGCTACAAAAAACGTATGGCGTTAGAATAAATAATGAACTGCCGGTTCGTGAAATTCTTTATTCTATTCAATCACTGGTAGATTTCTTGACTAAAGAAAATGCTACTAAAAAAATAATATAATAAAAAGAAAATAACCCAAGTGTTTACACCAAATTTTTAATTAAAATTAAAATTAATGAAACACTCATATTTACTTGTGGGAATTAAAGCCGGGCGTTTTATTTCAATGATAACTCGAAATAAAGGGTTTTCCTGCAAGCATATTTTTAAAGTTTTATTTTTGTTAAATGCAGGTATTTGGTCAGGTATTTTTTCTATTGTTGAAAAAAGGAAGTATAAAAACAAAATTAATTCGACTAACAAACTTAAACCTCCGGTATTTATTGTAGGAAACTGGCGTACAGGAACTACTTTCTTGCATCAATTATTATCAGTCGATTATCAGTTTACAACACCTACTGTTTTTAAGGTTTCAAATCCTGATCATTTTTTAGTATCAAAAAAGTATTATATCCCAATAATGTCAAAGGTTTTAGGTAATAAGCGCCCAATGGATAATGTTAAAATCGGTATTGACGAGCCTCAGGAAGATGAGTATGCATTATTAAAGATGTGTAAAAATTTGCCACTTGAAAAACTAATATTCCAAAAAGGCGAAAAATTCTTTTTAGATGGATATAACGATTTTGTGCCTGAAAATGAGCAAGAATTTATGAAAGCCTTGCAGTTGCTGGCAAAAAAACTAAGTGTTGAATCTGATAAAAAAGCACTATTTAAAAACCCTTTTCACTCATTAAGAATACCGCTTTTACAAAAGAATTTTCCTGAAGCAAAATTTATTCACATATACAGAGACCCAAATGATGTAATACCTTCGGCCATGCATATGTGGAATATTGTAGGAAGTCAGAACATCTTAAAAGGCAATTGGGTTTCACCAACAGTTATATCATTATCTGAGCTATATAAGAAAATTATTATATCGGTTCGCCAACAATTGAAAAAATTGGGTAATAATCAGTCAATTGAAATTAAATTTGAACATCTTGAAAAAAACCCGATAGACTGCATTGAAAACATTTATCAGAAATTGGACATGAAATTTACTTCTGAATACAAAAATAATTTAATAAACTACTGTAATGACCTAAATGATTATAAAAAAAATAAGTATAATGTTAACGATAACGATAAAAAGCAAATAAAAGAAATACTGTTTGATACAATACCGGAATATTTTTAATATTTAAACATCATAATTAATGAAATTTCATTTAATATATCCTTCGTGGTCGAAACTCAAAGAACAAACAAATTTTAATTTGCCACCACATGGTCCTGTAGTAATGGCTGCTACAATTCCCGAGTATGTTAATATTCAATTTACCGACGAAAATGTAGATGAATTAATCTATGACGATTCGGTTGATTTTGTGGGAATCTCAATGATGCTTACTGCACAAGTAAAGCGAGGCTGGCAAATAGCAGACAAATATCGTAGCCTTGGTAAAAAAGTAATTTTTGGAGGAATTTCAACCATGTTACATGCCAAGGAAACTCAGGAATATGCTGATTCTATATTTTTAGGTGAAGTAGAAGGTCGTATGACAGAGGTTTTTAAAGATTTTGAAAATAACCAGTTAAAGCCTGTGTACAACTATATGGGTAAGCACCCGGATATTAGCCTTGTTGGCACAGCAAAACGCTCTATTCTTAATCGGGAAAAATATTACCACAAAGGTATTCAAATGGTTGATCTCTTTCATGCATCGCGTGGATGCCGATTTAATTGTTATCCTTGTTGTGTTTCATTTTTAGGAGGCAGGCAATTTAGACCTCGCCCGATAGAGCGCGTTATTGAAGAATTAGAAACCATTGAGAACAACCGCCTTTTTATTGTAGATAACTCATTGGCTCAGGATAAAGAATGGGAGAAAGAGTTGTTTCGTGAAATGATCCCATTAAAAAAGAAATGGTGCAGCCATCCTATAGAAAATGATGCTGAGGTATTAGACCTTGCCGCACAAGCCGGGGCATGGTATGTTTATCAAGCTATTTTCGACACCTCCGATTATATAAGAAAACGAATTAAAAGATACCACGATCATGGTATTAAGGTTGAAGGCACTATTTTATTAGGACTTGATAACCAAACCGAAGATGATATTTATCGATTAATCGATTTTTTGCTCGAAATGAATCTTGATTTGGCTGAATTTACTATATTAACCCCGTTTCATCATACTAAAGCTTACGACGATATGATTCGTCAAAAACGTATTTTTGACACTAATTATGATCATTATAATGCAGAAAGAGTGGTTTTTCAACCTAAACACATGAGTCCCGATAAGCTTCAGGAATTGTACCAATATGCATGGGATACTTTTTATAAAGATGAAACACAGGAACAAAAAATGTTTAAATTAATATTGGATGTAATTGAAAAAGAGATGCGTGATGGTACTTATCGTCCACGGAAAGAAGATTTGGCGACCTCAACTTTTGGCAAACCAATAACTAGATAATTATTACATATTTTGCTGAGATTTAGCATATAAACAGTAAATTAACAATAATGGAACTTGAAAATTTTGAATACAACTTTATCAATCAGATATATAAATATGATGGTTTGTGGGGGCGTAAATCGAAATGTGGGTTAAAGCTTGTAAATAAGTCTGAAACAGCTATTGTAATTGTCACCGATTTGTATGAAGAAAACCCGGGTGGTTCAATTACAGAGTTCTGCGCCGAGCTAGCCATGTTGATATGTAAGGAGTTTAACATTGATAACAATAAGCTGATTTTTATTCACCATGTTCCTGAAGTGAATTCAAGTCTTGATTTTTATAGTGAGGCTTTTTACAAGGTTTGTTTTGAAACCTTAGAAGGAAAATTACAAAATCCAGATTGGCATCCACTTACGCGAGACGAGGTTGAAAAAATGATTCAATCATAAATTGAAACTTAATAATCAATAACTTATTTATTAAAATGTTTT
The DNA here is from genome assembly GCA_964435855.1 of uncultured Bacteroidales bacterium. Classification (GTDB taxonomy): domain Bacteria; phylum Bacteroidota; class Bacteroidia; order Bacteroidales; family CAYTAU01; genus CAYTAU01. The sequence goes on from CAYTAU010000005.1 coordinate 49,700, forward strand.
ATTTTGTTGAGAATTAATAAACATTGGAATTTATTGAATTGGTTTAAATGGCAATTATCAATTATAAGATATTTGTTGATTTTAGGTTTTTGTTTTTTAGGTAATGCTTTAAATGCCCAAAGTTTAACACAAACAATACAGGGAAAAGTTTATAATGATTTTACCGGAGCTCCGTTACCCGATGTAAACATAGGTATCAAAAAAGATTCTGTATTAATTGGGTGCTTTACTGATAATAACGGTTTTTTTATTGTTGAAAACATGCCTATTGGAAAATACTCTATTACTGCCCTTTATATTGGATATAAAAGCTATTCTATAGATAATTTAAACCTAACATCAGGTAAAGCAATCAATTTAGAAATATGGCTAACTGAATCAACAAAAGAAATAGGAGTGGTTTTTGTAAGTGCGTATGAGCGTAAAAACCAGCCATTGAATAAGATGGCAGTGATTGGTGCTCGTTCTTTTACTTTGGAAGAAACCAATCGTTATGCAGGAGCATATGGCGACCCGGCACGCATGGCCATGAATTATGCAGGAGTATTACCAGTTCGCGATAATAGGAACGATATTATTATTAGAGGTAATTCGGCCTCCGGATTACAATGGCGTATCAATGATATTGAAATACCGAATCCAAACCATTTTGGTGCATCAGGAACTACCGGTGGACCAATAACAATTATCAATACAAACCTACTCTCGAGATCCGACTTTTTTAATGGGGCTTTCCCTGCTGAATATGGAAATGCTATTGCCGGAATATTCGATTTAAAAATGAAATCAAGTAATCTTCAAAAGTGTGAAAAGTGGATTCAACTTGGGTGGAACGGCTTAGAATTTGGTGCAGAAGGCGCAATGAAAAAAGGTGGAAAAGCCTCTTATCTTTTTAGTTACAGACACTCACTTACCGATATTGCATATAGACTTGGATTTAGTTATAAAGAAAAAATTGAATACAAAGACTTATCTTTTAAATTAAACTTTCCCGGCATAAAACTGGGTAGTTGGACTATCATTGGTATGGGTGGAAATAGCAGGATTATTTTTGACGAACTAAAATATGACAATGATGAAAGAACATTTAATTCGTATGGCGAAATATTAGATAATTATACCTCAATGGGTGTTTTAGGAATCACAAACAGGATTTATCCCAATGAAAAATCAAAAATAGTAAATATCATATCTGTTACAGGTAATAGTGTTAAAAACAATATTGACACTTTTTCGGTTGCTGAAAAATCATCTTTTTTGTGGGCTTTAGAAAATACTGAAGAAATTAAATACACGGCAAGTACTAAAGTAAATTACAAAATAAAACAAAGGGCAAATATCACAACAGGGGCAATTTACAACCATTATGTAATGTCGTTTAACGATGTTCAATACCTTAATAATAATTATGTAAATTATACCGATACTTCGAATGCTCATGCTGACCTTTTACGGCTACATATTGGATATAAACAGCGATTTGGAGTGCGATTTGAAAGTTATTTGGGATTACATAGTCAGCTATTCTTTTATAATAATTCAAAGGTAATTGAACCTAGGGCGGGATTGAAATTTATTATTAATGAAAAAAGTGACATTTCCTATGGATTAGGTTGGCACAGTCAGCTTCAACCAAAAGTGATCTATTTTGTACAAACCGAAAAACCTAATGGACAAATTGAATATACCAATAGTAAGCTTGATTTTACTAAGAGCACTCACAATACTCTGGGCTATAATTATCAAATAAATAAAGATTTGCGATTAAAAATTGAGGTGTATTACCAATATCTATTTGATGTTCCGGTACGAATCACCCAGCCTGAATATTCGCTTATTAATTTTGGCACCGAATATTATATAGAACGAAAAGACAGCTTAGTTAATGAGGGTACCGGGCAAAATTATGGTATTGAATTTACATTTGAACAATTTTTAAAAAATAATTTCTTCTACCTGTTTACTGCTTCATTATTTGAATCAAATTATACCAGTATCGATAATAAAACCCGCAATACAGCATATAATGGGAGATATGCTTTAAATGCTTTAGGGGGATATGAACTTAATTTTCCTAAAAAAAATGTAGCCATGATTTTTGGCATTAACTTTACTTATGCAGGAGGAAGTCCTTATGTTCCTTTCGACCAGGAAACTACTGTTAAATATGGCAGGGTTATGTATGACTGGCAACATGCATATAATATTAGACGTGGAGAATACAAAAGGGCCAGTTTGCGAATAGGAATAAAACGTAATTTTAAAAAAGTCAGCATGGAAACTACTTTAGATTTACAATACAGATCAGATTATACAAACATATATCTGGAAAGAATAGATGTTATTACAGGTGAAATAATTAATACATATAAAATGGGGTTTTATCCAATGGCAAATATGCGAATTAGTTTTTAACCCAAACTATGCAATAGAAATAAAAATAAATTTCTATTGCATAATCGGGGTTTAACAATATTTATAATTATTGTTAATTTCAGAAAAAAACCAATATTTTTGCAACACTAAAATTACTTTTATGACAATTTTTATAAGAAAAATATTTCTTCTGTTTTTATTTAACTTCTTATCTCTTATCGTGTTTTCGCAAAAGCATCATTTGGAAATTAAGTATGTTGGACTTGGTTGGCATCCGTCAGATGAAGGAATGAATGCAGATAAAATGCCACTTAAACTTGACGAAGATGGTACTTTTATGCTAAATATTGGACTCGTGGGAAGTTTGGAAAGGTATTTTAAAGAAGATGGAAAGTTAAGCCTTGAGTTAATGGGGTCTTATTCTTTAGACTGCGCCATGGTTTCTGATCTTTTTTTCCATTTTGGTTTTAGAGGAACTATTTTTACTATAGGAAAACATTCACTTAATGGTGGTATTGGTCCAACTATTTTAGTACGCCGAAATTGGCACGCTAAAATTGATGATTATCAAAATTTAGGTTATTTTAATGGTGATGAAGATGATTATTTTCAATGGAAATTCTTTTGGTATGGAGGAGATATTGAATATAATTATGCTTTTAATGAAAGAAATTTTCTTTCTGTTTCAATAATTCCAGGATTTCCAAAATATGTAGTGTTATTCATAGGTTACGAACGACGAATAGGAAAATCATTAAAAACAGAATAAATGTAAAATTTAAACAAATTAGTAATTAGTTTATGAAGGTATTATTAATAAATCCCCCTCGATCGCCTCACAATAGTATTTTAAAATATGCCTCTGACAAAGCAAAAAAATACATACATAAAAAATTAATTGGACCACCTTTAAGCCTATTAACTTTAGCCGGTGCTATTCCCAATCACGATGTTATTGTTTGGGATACAAAAGGAGAATACGATTTAAATGAAAACGCACCGCAGTTAAAAGAAATGGTGCAAAACTTAATGCACGAACATCAGCCAGATGTAGTTGGAACTACAGTAATTACTTCAGAATTTTATTTTGGTGTAGAGATATTGCAAGCGGCAAAGGCAGTTAACAAAAATGTGCTTACTATTATTGGAGGATTATATGCAACGCTTTGTATCGAAGACTTTACAGATAAATCAATAGATGTTATTTGTCGTGGACAATCTGCACATCTTTTTAGAGCAGTTGTTGAGGCCAAAGAACAGAATAAGCCTTTAGAATCGGTAGGTGGAATTTATTTAAATACTGATAATGGTCCACAAAAAACCAAGGGTAAAGTTTTGGATTGGCATCCGGCAGGTAAAGATTTTATTTTTCCTAACCGATCGTTGCTTGACCGATGGAAAGAAACTTACAAAGTAGGTAATGCTCCTTATCCCAGCACTTATTTATTCAGCTCATTAGGTTGTCCTTATTCCTGTACATTTTGTACTATTTGGAGAGAATTTGAAGGTAATTACCTACAGCGAAAAGTTGAGAGTATAATACAGGAACTGAAAACTATTGATTATAAAATTGTTCGGTTTGCTGATGCTAATACAATTGTAAATATAAATTTTATTAATAAATTATTCGACAGGATTGAAGAAGAGGGGATTAAGAAGACCTATATTATGGACATCAGGTCGGATATAGCCGTTAAATATCCCGGATTAATTGAGAAATTGGCTCGCAATGGTCTCAAAGTGGTAATTTGCGGATTTGAATCTTTTAGAGAAGATGAGCTTAAAAAATATAATAAGAGCTCTTCTGTTTCGTTTACTACTCGTGCAATTGAAATATTTCACAAAAATGATATCATGTTAAGAGGGAATTATGTGATTCCTAACAATTATACACTTAGTGATTTTAAGGCTATGTCTGATTTCGCAGGAGCTTATAAAGTTTCGTATGCAGGATATACAATTCTAACACCTATGCCCGGAAGTATTTATTATAATGAAATGAAGCACCTAATTAACGATTTTGATTTATCTAAATATAATTTCTTTAATTGTGTTTTACCTACCAATATTCCGCTCGAAGAGTTTTATAAAAGTGTATCCGATTTATGGTTAATTAAAAAAGGTGAAGATGTGATATAATTTACTGTTCTGTTAAAAATTTAATAACATAGTCAGGATCCATGTCTCTGTAATTACTAAGGTTTATAATTTCACCATTTTCCAGGTACATTAAAAAAGGTATATCCTTATCCGAAATTTTATAAAATCTTTTCGCATCAAAAATGGTATAAGGAATGTTGTTAACATCTGTTTCTTTTAAAAACTCTGGGAGAAGAGTATCTTTATTTTTATTGTCTAGAAATATTATGTATATAGAAAGTGTATTCTTACTTTTTCGCTGAATAACTGACAGTTTACTTGCTGAGTATTTACATACAGGACATTCCACAGAATAAAAACATAATAGTTTTCGTCCTTCAAGCAAATTTATTTGCTTATTGTTAAAATTTATGTTTTCCAAGTCTTTTCCTTCTACTCTCATTCCCGGTTTTATAACATAAAATCCTTCATCATCATAAATATTTACAGTATTTAAGATAAACGGAGTTGCTGTTCCTGCTATTATTATAAAGACTGTAAGAAATGGTTTTATTTTTTTCCAAGTCCAATATCTATAATCAGATTTAATAATTAGAAATACAATTAGTGCTAAAAGCACAATATTTTTGATTATTGATTCAATGGGTTTCATTTGTATTATTGAACCAAAACACCCACAATTATCATTACTGCCAAAAATAAATCTAAAATAAAGCAAGAATAATGTAAACCCAACAAGTGTTATTGCTGATAAGTATAATGTTTTTTTAAGAGATATATTAAATACTAATAGTATTCCTAAAATAAGTTCGAAACAAATAATAAAACGAGCAAAAAATGATGATAGAAACCAATTACTAATATTTAGCTTAACAAGAAGTATCTCAAGAGGTTCTATTGGGTATAGTTTTAAAATAGCTCCAATAATAAAAACAGAACCTATAATTATTCTAATTAATGTAGTAATTAATCTTTTTTTTTGTGATATCATGATAAAAAATAAAAAAAAAGGAGATTAATAATTTGAATTAATCTCCTTCCTAAACAATATTTTCAATTATTTATTTAGGCACACAACTTTCTACAGGAATAGTAAGAACTTTGTCCGCAGCATCATTACATGCTTCAGTTGCGTCTTTACCTTTTCCAGTTTTGTCATATGTCTCTAAACTTGTTAATGATGTACAAGTACAATCATATTCTTTTTTACAATTTGAGAATAAAAAAAGAATTCCTATAACAAAAAATAAACCTAATAACTTTTTCATAAAACAATTATTTTAATTTATAATTAAGACTTAATCGCGATAAAGGTATAATAAAATTTCATACTATACAAAAAAATAATTTTAATTAAAAATTTCATCCTTATCGGCATTAGCAAACAAATCCTTTAAATTCGAGGGGCTTTCGCCTTTGCATCAAGATTGAATTATTAAAATTCCCCCATTACCTTTTATTTTTACTTTTGAAACTGGCCTGACTCCTATTTAATTGTCATTAATAAATTTTGTTACCATCGAATATTTTTCTTTAAAAAAATCAATTTAATAAATATAATGGACATTCATCTAAATTATTTATAGTATTCTTGTGTAAATTTTTAAGTTTAATCTTAATGAAGATTACATTCATTTATCCAAAGTTTGAAAGATTTTTTGAGTCTAGACCAGAATTATGCGATTTGTCATATGTTAAGAATCTTGGTAATTTTAAGATGCCACCTGCATTAGGTATTCCTATTCTTTCTGCATTATCTTGTAAAAACCATAGTTTAAAATTGTATGATGAGAATGTTGAAGAAATAGATTATAACGATGATGCCGATTTAATAGCAATTAGTTTTTTTACTCCTCAGGCGAATTACGCATATGAAATTGCTAAAAAATTTACTGCAAAAGATAAAACTGTTATAGCAGGAGGGATGCACCCGTCTTCAATGCCTGAAGAAGCATCCGAGTATTTTGACTCTGTATGTGTTGGTGAAGTTGAAGGTGTCTGGAATGAAATATTATCAGATTTTCAAAATGGGCAATTGAAAAAAATATATCATGGTGGCACTCCTGACATGGGGCTTGTTCCTATTCCTGACAGAGCTATTTTTTTTGAGAAAAATAAGTATGACTGGGGAGCAAAACTTATTCAAACGATGAGGGGTTGTAGTTTTAATTGTGAAAATTGCATTATTCCATCGGAATTTGGTAAAAAATTTAGATTTAAGGATATAAATAAGGTTGTGGAAGAAATAGAATCACATCAGGTTAAAGGCGATTACTATCTTATTGATGATACTTTAGTATTACCTCATAAGGCGTGTTTTAAATTCAGAGAAGATTTGATGAAAGCTTTTTCAAAGATGTCGCCTAAACCGAGGTTATTTATGTCCGGGTCATTAAATATGAATACAGAACCTGATTATCTTAAAACCTTAGTTGATGGAGGTGTTGTTAGTTTATATTTAGTAACCGGATGTGATCCATTTTCAATAAAAGCATTTGAAAAAGGGGAAACAAAATATTTCAATTGGGCTCTCGAAATAGTAAAGGATATTCAGGATGCCGGAATTCAGGTATTTACATCTATCGGTTTTGGATTTGATTTTCAAGATAATTACGTTTTTGACATTTCATTGGAATTTCTTGAAAAAGCAAAAATCAAGACCACAGAGTTTTATATACTTACCCCATTTCCACAATCACCGGTTTGGCACAGATTAAGAGAAGAGGGTAGAATATTACATTACAACTGGACAAAATATAATACATCAAATGTCGTTTTTAAACCGAAAAACTTTACAGAAAATGAATTATTGAATGGGTACATTAAATGTTGGAAAGAATTCTATTCAGAAAGGTCATTTAAAGAATCCCTTAATATCTTTGAGAAATAAAATATTAGGATAACTAGTTATATGTCGTCTTAAAATAGGTTGACAGTTTTAAAATAAAAGCTCTTCTATTGTTACGGCTTTTAACTTGTTTTCTTTTAAATATTTAAGTATTTCTTCTGTAAGCCAACAAATATGTTTTGTTCTATCATGCAAAAGGATAATATCTCCTCCTTTTAGTTTCTTTGTAATTCGTTTTAGAATGAGCTCCTTATTCTTATCTGATGTATCAAAAGATCTTATATTCCAACCAATTACTTTTAATTTTAACTTTGATAATGCCATGGCAACAAATGGATTCGTAACCCCATAAGGAGGGCGAAAGTAGTAATTTTCATGTTGTGTTAATTTCTTTATTTCATTTTGTGTTTTAACAAGCTCTTGTTTTATTTTATTTGGTAGCTTTATTGGGAACGTATTACTATGATAATACGAATGGTTTCCTATCAAATGACCATCAAAAAAAATGTTTTCTGCTATTTTCTTATATTTTACAATATTTTCACCAATTATAAAAAAACTGGCTTTTGCATTGTTTTTCTTTAATATCTCCAGAAGTTTAGGCGTATTTTCTTCATGTGGACCATCGTCATAAGTGATAGCAACCTTGTCTTTTATTTTAGGATTAGAGTTAGAGGACCTTACAAACATTTGAGATCGAATATTAGAAACACCCCAAATAATTACAGCCAAATATATAATAGTTGAACCAGATAACAGAATAATTAATTGAAAAATTTCATTAGCAAACAGAAGTGAACAGGTTACTAATAAGCAATATATAATTAATAAAAAATAAAATCTTAACATTTAGATAAAAGAATAAATGAATGTTCATGTCCTTTACTGTAGTTGTGGATCAAAATATTTTCAATAGATTTTTTGCTTTTACTGTTTGTTTTTACTGCATCAGGAACAAATTGGTTTTGTATTATTTTTGTACCTAACCATGTTGCAAAACTAGAAGCAGTATCATATTCGCCAACTAAATGTTTGTATCCAACATGTATGCTTTCTTTAAAAATTTGTTGCATTGAAGTGTAGTTTTTATCTTCAAAAACATCTCCATTAATGCCAGAAATCAAAACATCAATATCATTTATAAACTTTTTTCTTTGAGTAAAGATTTTTTGAAGATCTATTGGGAGCTTATTTTCATTGTCTATTTTATTAAAAACCGATATAGCTGTTATTTCTGCAATATTTTTCTCTGACTCCTGATTTGATAAGGAAAAAAAGCATGCTCCTTCTCCCGGGATATATCCTTTAGTATTTGACTTAAGAATGTTATTTACAGGTACTTTTGTACAGCCTGCTTTTTTAAGTAGCAAATATATTTTTTCGGTAATTTCATCAATACTTCCCAAAAGAATATTACTTGCATTTTTTTCCTGAAACATCATAAAAGCATCAATAAGAGCAGTTTCAAACGACACTTCTTGTTGTGAAAAAGTAAAATTGTAGTTTTTACAATCTATTAATAAAGCTATTTGTCCTGAAACGGTATTATGTGTCGATTGTATAAACGGTGTTGGATTTAATAATGATTCATCATTTTCGATAATCTGATCCAAAAACTTTATAGTGTCATCAAGGCAACCTAAACCTGTTCCAATAATTATAGCATCAGGTTGTTCAATATTGGCTGTTTGTAGAGCTTTTATAGAGCTAGCTATCCCCATTCTAACAATTTTACTCATTCGTCTGAGTAGTTTTGGATTAATGTATTCTTTATAATCAGGTTTAACACAGGAGAAATAATCCCCTTTTAGTTCATTTATATTTGTTAAAAATTCATTTGTATTAAATGTATTTTGAGGAGTAATAGCTTCTGCCGAATTAATAAATACATTCATATCTAATTATTTTGAAAAAATTATTGATGAATTATTTCCTCCAAAACCAAATGAATTGGATAATACATTATTTATACTTCTTTCGTCAACTTCAGTTTGAGGTTTAATTCCAATTTCTGAAATAGGAGTCTCAAAATTAAGATTAGGATAAATTATGCTATTTTGTATTGAAAGAACAGAAAATACAGCTTCAATTCCTGCTGCTGCGCCCAATGTGTGCCCTGTAAAAGCCTTAGTAGAACTAAATTTTGGTACTTTATTGTCAAATATTCTTTTTAATGCTGCACCTTCAGATAAATCATTATTAGGTGTGCCTGTACCATGGGCATTAACATAATCTATTTCTGAATAATCTATTTTGCTCATTTTTAAGGCTTCATACATAGCTTTATATGCTCCTTCACCGTCTGGTGATGATGCCGTTTGATGATATGCATCATTTGCATTTGCATATCCTGTAATCTTACAAATAGATTGCTTTTTCCTTTTTATCATTGATTTTTCAGACTCAATAACCAAAAAACCTGCTCCTTCACCAATATTAAGCCCTTTTCTATTTTCATCAAATGGTTTACAGAAATCCTTGTCTAAAATCATTAATGTGTTAAAACCATTAAGTGTGAATTTAGATAAAGCATCAACACCACCAACTATAGCTCTATCAATAATTTCGTGTTGAATTAATTTAATACCATGAATAATTGCATTGGCTCCTGAAGAACATGCTGTACTTATTGTTGTTCTATATCCATTAATCCCCAGATATTCACAGATTTTATTGCTTGAATCGCCACAAGGATGTGTTAACAAGAAATCCATTTTTGAATCAGAGTCAGTAATTTCAATTTCTGTTTTATCCATACCCCCAACTGTGGTGGCAGAAATCAATCCGGTTTTTAATTCTTCATTATTAATGTTAATCTCGGAATTATTTACCGCTTCTTTTGCAGCAATTATACCAAGCAATGACGTTCTGGAAAATTTCTTTATTTCAGAATGTGGGAGACCTAATATATCTAATAACTGATAATTAGTTAATCTGACTTCTCCAACTTTGAATTTATCCTTGTGAATGGTTTGTAGAATTTTTATAAAATCTAATCCTGATTTTTTATTTCTCAGGGATTCAAAACACTGTGCAGCATTGTTTCCAATAGCAGAAATGACACCAACTCCTGTTACAAAAATATCTTTTTGCATAAGCAAAAGCTTAAATATTATTTTCCTTTGTTCTCTGTAATGAATTTAGCTAATGATTCAATAGAATACATTATTTCCTTTCCTTCCTTAGGATTTCCAATTTTTATATTATATTCTTTTTCTAAAAGAACAATAATTTCCAATGCATCAATTGAGTCTAAGCATAAACCATCTCCAAAAAGAGCTTCGTTTGCTACTATTTCATCAGGCTCAATATCTTCCAGATTTAACTGCTCGATTAACTGCGTTTTTAATTTTTCAATTAATTCATTCATGATTATATGTTACATTTAAATTAGTTTCAATAAATTCTAAACTTCCTTCATTTTTAGAGATTAAATATAAATCAGTCTGGTAGTCTTCATTCATATTTATCTCTATCCATCCTGTAATGCAAAGCTTTGTATTGGTGTTTTCAAAAAGATATTTTACATATTCAGATATAAATTTTGTGTCAAATTTATCTTGAATAAAAAACAAGGATTCTCCTTTAATATTATTTTTAATACTAATTTCTCCGGAAACAATATTTGGTAATGTGTATACAAAGACTGCCGGGCTGGGTATTTCAGATAGTGTTTTTTGATAGTTTTTATCTGTATGCAAGGATGATGATGAGTTAGCAGTAATAATAGCTATTTCTTCAGGTAAAATATTTTCTCTGTTAAGATCTCTTAAAAGTAAATCTGCAGAAAGAAACCCAAGTTTACATAATGCATCCATCTTGTAAAACTTGCTATATTTTATTTCATAGTTTTTATAGACAGATTTTGCAAAACTTGAAAAATTTTCATCACTTTCTACTGAGAATTTTTTTTCCTGATCTATATAAACTGTATTGTTCAACAGCTTAACATGTTTATTTATATATAGTTTATTCATGTTTTAAAAATAATGCGGCTGCATTACAGCCTCCAAATCCTGATGCTAGTTTTAACAAACAATTAAGTTGTTGATCTTTTTTTTCTTGAATAATATTGATGTTTTCAACAGTCCCGGGGGTAGTACACCCTATTGTATTTATTAATATGTTTTTTTTAAGAGATTCAAGATTGATTAAAGATTCTATAATTCCTGCAGCACCTAATGTGTGCCCAAAATAACCTTTAAGGCTATTGGTAGGAACTGATTCTAAACCTGCCCGCGAAATAGCTTTTGACTCCATATCATCATTATACAGAGTAGCTGTTCCATGTGCAGAAATCAGATCTATGTTTTTATAATTTTTTGTCGCATTGTTTATTGCAATAAACAGACCTTCTCCTGTAGTCGACGGACCAGAGATATGATTGGCGTCATTACTGGTAGCTCCATTTACAATTTCTATACTACTTTTATCTTTTGTAAGAATGATTGTGGCAGAACCTTCCCCTAAAGTTAAACCATCTCTATTTGCATCAAATGGTTTGCAAGGACTTGCGCTAAGGGATAAAAATGATTGAAATCCGGAAACAACAAATCTTGAAAGAACATCAGTTCCATTAACTATAACATTGTCGTATAGCCCTTGGCTAATTAATCTTTGACCTAAAATTATTGCTGCAATACCTGAAATACAGGCATTTGAAATAATCATAGGAGTATTATACAAACTAAAGAACTCTGAAATTATTTTTGCCGTTGTGTATAAGTTTAGTCGCTCTTTAGAAAAATCTTCTCGTAAATCATCATCTAACAATTCAATATTTCCTTTTGTTGTAGATAATATAAATAGTGTACGAGGATCAGAAAGAGGTATGGTAGAATTTTTAAGAGCATTTTCTATTGATAGTATAGAAAGTTTTTCAAAACGAGTGTATTTTTGTATATCTCCTAAAGCCTGAAATCTCTCATTAATTTCAGTATTATCAATAAGTGATGCAGGAAAAGGTTTTGAAGACAAGGGAGTGTTTGTGCATGTTCTTATACCGGTTTCTCCATTAAGGATATTATCCAAATTTTCTTTTGTTGAAAATCCCAAAGGAGTAATTATATTATCCTGCCCTATAAATACTTTCATCATAATCAATTTCTTCAAATTAAATCAAACCCCATTTTTTTTTGCCATTCAATATAAAAATCCGGATTTGTGAGTTGAAGTTCTCCTTGTTCATTTATAAAAATTTGTGTGCTTTTAGCTGTTAATGCAACTGAGTTTGTAGCAGCATTAAAAATTTTGTATTTAAAAATTATTTTAGCAGCTTTGGATATGATATATTCTGTTTCAATAATTATGCTTTCCCCATATTTAATCATTTGCTTATAATCAATATCCAATTTTACAATTGGTGGCATGAACCCGTGTTTAAGAACATCATAATACCCTAATTGATACTTTTCTCCAAATGATTCCCTTCCATCTTCAAGGTATTTGCAATAATTTCCATGCCACACAATTCCCATAGAGTCAACTTCACTAAAACGTGTTTTAGTTTCAACTCTACTTATTAATCTTTTTCTTTTAGCCATTTGTTAAAATTTTCCCCATTTCTCATCAGAATATTATAAATTCCTCTTATCCAGCAATTTTTAAAACCAAAACCTTCTACACTTTTTTTGTTTTAATATCAAAAAAAAGAATACAAGCAGTTAATTCAAGGTTTATTTTATCAATTTTTTCGATGATAAAATTTCACCTATAAAATTAAAAAGTGTCAAATATAAGATAAAATTTCCAATTGTTTTTTTTAACTGTGAAAAATTTATAAACGCTGTTTTAGAATAGGAATTATATTTAAAAAAAAACTTATTTGGTAAAAAAAATTAAAAAGTTAGTCAATTTCTAAAAATTAAAGTCTATCTTTAAAAAACTAAAATTATGTTTAAATAAAAATTAAAATTATGGTTAAATTCAAAACTTTTATCGCAATTTTATTGTTAGCACAAACTCTAGTTTTTTCTCAAAATCTTTCAAAAGACTTTACCGTTTCAACAGCTAAACCTTATGATGTTATCGATGCAGGAAGTAAAGAATATATTTCTCTTGATAATGGGTTTGTTATTATGGCTAAGATGAGCAAGGGCATAGTTTACCTTCAGAAATTTGATGTAAATCAGATGAAAGAAGTATCCCGTAATACTTATAGTGACCTTCCAAAAAAAGCTTTTTTTCAGGATATAATTAAGCTGGAAGATCGCATCTATTACATATTTGAAGTATTTGATAAAAAAGCAGGCACATTTAAAGTTTATAGCAGAGAAATTAACACCAATGATGCATCATTTAAAAAACAGGTTGTGCTTTTTACAACAAGCAGACGTGTTGTTAATCCTAGAAAAACCGGAGAATTATCAAGAGCACGAGTCGGATTTGCCGCATTTGCTGCGGGACCTAAATTTAAGATACATAAGTCTTTTGATGAATCAAAAGTTATGATTAATTATAGATGTTATCCCATCTCTAAAGATGACTCAAAAAACTATGATGAAATCGGATTTTATGTATTCGATAATAAGATGCAAAAAATTTGGGGTAAAGAGGTAAAAATGCCTTATACCGAAAAACAAATAAACAATATAGCTTATTCAATAAGCAGCAATGGTGAAGCAAAAATGCTTGTTGCAAACAATCAAAAAAAATCATACGAAGTGTTTTTAATTAATACTTCGGGAAAACTAATTGCCAAAGAATTGGGGATGTCTACAGATCAATTGGTTCGGAACATGAAAATCAAAGAAAATAAATCAGGGAATTTCATATGTGCAGGATATTATGCAAATGGCATTGAATTCAAATTCAACGTATTTACCGGGGGAGTATTCGTTTTTAATGTAAATGGTCTTATGTATTTTGAAATGGACAAAGATGGAAACTTGTTAAAAAACAAAAACTTTAACTTCAGCAAAGAATTTATTCAACAAAACCTAAACGACAGACAAAAAAAGGCCGTTGAAAAAAGAGAAAAAGATGGGAAAGCCGGGATATTGGATTTATTCCTAACTGATTTTGTTGTTAAAGAAGACGGCAGTGCTTTCTTTATAGGTGAGCGTCAATACGTAAGAAACGAATATTACGGACCTCAAAAGAAACAAGTTTACCATTTCTCAAATGTTGTAGCCATTAAAGTAAATAAAAACGGGGATCTTGCATGGATGAAAAAACTAACGAAAAATCAAGCTGGAATAATGGGAGGAGGACAAATGAGTATTGCATACATGGAGGGCAAAACAGCAGATTATGTTACTTATGTTGACAATCCAAAAAATATCGAACTCAATGCAAATGACGGAATTCCGGTTGCACATAAAGATGGTTTAGGTGGATACCTTACTACTTATAAAATTGACCATGCTACAGGAGCTATAGAGAAGCACACCATTTGCGATTTAAATAATATCAATAACCATAAAGCTTATCAATTCAAAACATGGAGGATTTTGAGAGCCGGTGACGGAATTTTTCTTATGGAAATTTACATAAAAGGAAAAAAAGATACTATGGTTAAATTTGTGTTGAATTAAATTTTTTAAAATATAAAAATTAAAAATCTGTTCTAATTAGAGCAGGTTTTTTTTTTGAGCAATTTAATTTATTCTTCCAAAAAAATTTTCATTTCACATTCTGCCATAATGTTTCCATCCTGTCGAACAACTCCTTTAATTATATGCACATTCATTACCTGATTTACAATTGCAACTTCGGTTTTTATTTCTTTACCGGATTTTGGCAAACTATAAATTTCTAAATTATTAATACTTCCAATAAACCCTCTTTTAACGTCTTCGTTATTTTTAATTGCATTATATCCTGTCATGGCAGCCGCAGTTTGAGCAATATTTTCTATAATACCAGGCTCTTGAAGATAACCATCGTGACAAAATATGTTGTCATCTGTAACTGAAAGTTTGGTAAGTGCTTCTTTCTCGTTGGCACTACATAATTCAGAAACCATAACGATGGGTTCTCTTTGAGGAATGTAATTTGTTATTTTATTAGTATTTAACAAAGCTTATTTTCTTATTTTACATTTTAATAAGGATATGAAAAATCTGTAACCAAATTTTCCTCTCCTTGATTTTTCAAAACCAAGAAGTCACGATAGTGAGTTTAATTTACATGTTCTTCGATATAGCTATAAAGATCTTTTAGCGTTCGCACATTAAATATATCTTCACGTTTTACCTTAAATTTAAATTCTTTTTCTACTATTACTACAATATCAACAAAATCAAGACTTTCTATACCTAAATCTTTTTTTAAATGTGCTTCTTCAGTTATTGCACTTTCTTCAATCTCAAATTCTTCAATAAGAAACTCATTTACCTTATTCTCAATTTCTGTTCTAACCATTTTCTTTTCCTGTTTTAATATTTTGATATTATTAATGTTGAGTTGGTTACTCCAAAACCAAATGAATTTGACAAAATTACATTTAATTTTGCAGATTTTATATCTATAATAACACTTTATTTCAAAAAAAAAGGTTGTAATGAGTTTTTATCAATTAGCGTATCTCTTAAAGATAATGAAAAAGATTTTGAAGCATCCCAAGAGTTTTCATTACTGATTGGATACTAAAAAAATGTAAAATCTCCAATTTAAGTATGGTGGTTTAACATAACTTTTATTCTCGAAGATAAATGGACAAAACCGTTTCGAGAGACAAAAAGAGATTTGAATTATATTCAAACAGATAAGGAAAATAATACCAACTTGATTTCCAACCTGCCCGTCCTGCAGGCGGGTTTCCCGATAATTGTAAAAGGTATAATGCCGATAGATAATCAAATACCGATAAAGAACAGAGTGAATTTATCGGTAATTCTGATTACTAATCGGTATAACAAGTATTTTGAAAAAGCCATAATTCATAAGAGTGATTTATTTTCATGGAAAGGAGATGTAATAAAAATTTTGGATGTTATAAAGACAATCCAAAAAGAAAGAAATCCAATTATAGACATTTTTACCTAATCTCTGTTTTTTTTATGGGGGAAGAAACTTAGTTTTTAATAAACTTCTGAACCTTATTTCTTATTTTAATAAGATAAATACCATTGCTTAAATCAGAAACATCAATTTTATTGCTAATAAATGAAATAATTAAAATTGCTATATAAATATGTTTAAATTTTTTCATTATATATTAATATTCCCCCGTTACACAATTGTAGTGTGGTTTATTGTAAAAACCATTCCCCAAATATAACAAAAAAATTACATAGGGTCAATATTCACCACAATTTGCACCGATTTAAATCGGCTATCAACTTTAATATTGTTAATGGCATTGTGCAATAATGTTTTTGCTTTTTGATGCGATATTTTCTTTTCAATTTTAATTAATATACTTTTTAAATACAGATTTTGTATTCTGCCAATTAAAGGAATTTCGGGTCCTAAAACTCTGTTGCCAAACATTTGCCTAAGCTCAACAGAAAGTAATTTTGAAGCATGGTTAAGAATACTGCTGTTTTTATGTTTGAGTGTAATATTTAATAGGCGGTAAAAGGGAGGATATTTAAAACATTTTCTTTCTTCGAGCTGCTGTTTATACATATTTTGATAATTGTTTTCCTGTACATCAACAATAATTTGATGAGTAATATCTGAACTTTGTATTATTACTTTTCCCTGCTTATACTTTCTGCCTGCTCTGCCGCTAACCTGTGTCATTAATTGAAAACTACGTTCAAAGGATCTGAAATCGGGAAAATGTAACATATTGTCGGCATTTAAAATTCCAACTACACTTACATTATCAAAATTTAATCCTTTAGAAAGCATTTGTGTTCCAATAAGAATATCAACAGCCTTAACTTCAAAATCGCCAATAATACGCTGGTAAGCAGTTTTCGTTCTTGTAGTATCAAGGTCTAACCTTGCAACTTTACAATTGGGGAATATTGCAGATATCTCATCTTCTATTTGCTCTGTGCCAAATCCCATTGTTCGCATTGATGGCATACCACAAGCTTCGCAATTTTTTGGCAAACTTGTAGAGTATCCGCAATAATGACAAACCAATCTGTTAATTCCTTTATGATATGTAAGGCTAACATCACAATTGGTGCATTTAGGCACCCATCCGCAAACATTGCATATTAAATAACTTGAAAACCCTCGTCTGTTTTGAAACAAAATTATTTGTTCGCCATTACATAGTGCTTCATCAATATATTCGAGCATAATTGGAGTAAAAATACCCCGCATTTTTTTCTTTCGCCGGGCTTCACTAACATCTGAAAGAATAATTTCAGGCAGATCAATGTCTTTATATCTCTGTGTGAGATTTACAAGTCCGTAACGATTGTTTGTGGCATTATAATATGTTTCAATTGCGGGAGTAGCTGTACCAAGCAGAACTTTTGCTCCATGTTTTTTTGCAAGCATAATAGAAGCATCGCGTGCATTATACCTTGGGGCAGGGTTGTATTGTTTGTATGTGTTTTCGTGTTCTTCGTCAACAATTATTAATCCCAAATTGCTATATGGAAGAAAAATGGAAGAACGTACTCCAAGTATTACCTGATAGTTTTTTTTTTGCCTTACATTTTGCCATGTTTCAACTCTTTCGGCATCACTAAATTTTGAGTGATATATTCCAATTTTATTTCCAAAAACTTTTTTTAATCTGTTTATTATTTGTGCTGTTAAAGCAATTTCGGGAAGCAAATAAAGAACCTGTTTACCACTTTTAATAATTTCCGATATCAGATGAATATATATTTCAGTTTTTCCACTCGATGTAACACCGTATAATAATGTAACATTATAATCGTTAAAACTTTGTTTTATTTCCGTTAATGCCTTTTCTTGATATGTATTTAGTTTGTTAATAGGGCTTGTTTTTTCTACAGAAGCAGTTAATCGGCCAACTTCAGATTCATGTTCTTCTAAAATACCTTTTTTCAAAAGTGATGTTAAAATATTTGTGGAAACTTTAGCTTTGGTTAGTAAAGTCTTTTTTGCAAGTTCTTTTTTATTATTGCTGAAATAATCTGATAATTGCAAATAGTAAATCAGTATTTTTAATTGCTTGGGAGCTTTTTCAAGTTCGCTTAATGTTTTGTCTAAAATTATTTTATTTCTGTACTTTTTACTTAGCGATATATACTTTTCTGTTTTTGGTTTGTAGTTTTCTTTAAGTCTTTCTAAAACTATAATTGCTTTTTTATCTAATAAGGATTTTATAATGCTCAGGGCATTTTTTTGTTCAAACAAATTATTTATCTCTTTTACTGTTAAGGTATTTTTATTTGTAAGAACATTAAAGACTATTGTCTCATTTTTGTTAAGTTTTGATGTGTCGGTAAAATTATTATCAATCAATATTTTGGCTTCGCTTTCTAATTTTAATCCCGATGGCAAAGCAGCTTTATAAACTTCGCCCAGCGAACACATATAATAATTAGCTATCCATTCCCAAAATTCAAATTGCTTTTTACTTATTATTGCTTCATTATCTAATATTGATGCAATTTCTTTTACTGCATACTTCTCAGGCTTATTTTTATGAATCTCTTTTACTATTGCTGTATAGAATTTTTTTGCTCCAAACTGAATAACAACCCTCATTCCCGGTTGTAACTTATTGATATGCTCTTTTGAAATGCTATATGTAAATAATTTTGGTAAGGGTAGAGGGAGTATTACATCAGCATATAATAAAATATCAGGCATATTGTAGTCGTTCATAAGTCAAAAGTCAAAAGCCAAAAAACAAAAGTAAAAAGTTTGCTATTATTATTAACGTTATTTTTGAAATCTGACTTTATTTTTTTGTTCATTTTTTACACTTTTTTGTGTAAGCCTATTTTAGGACGAGACAATTGTCAATTATGTTCTTTATTAACTTTATTGAGCGGTTACGTTAATATTAATGCGCATCAAACCAGCTATCACCAATTCCCATGTCAATCGTTAAAGGTACATCTAATTTTACAGCATTTTCCATTTGTTGTTTAACTATTTTTTGTACTATGTCAATTTCCTCTTTAAATACTTCAAAATTTAATTCATCGTGTACCTGCATTATCATTTTACTTTTCAAATTATGCTTTTTAAATTCCTTGTATATACCAATCATAGCAATTTTAATAATATCGGCTGCAGAGCCTTGTATTGGTGCATTAATAGCATTTCGCTCTGCAACACTTCTCACAAAGTGATTGTTAGAATTTATATCTCTTAAAATTCTTCTTCGCTTAAAAATTGTTTCCACATATCCTTTTTCTCTGGCAACAAGAATACTTTTATCCATGTATTCTTTAACTTTAGGATAATTTTCAAAATAACTGTCAATTAATTTTTTTGCATCGGAACGTGTTATATTCAAATTCTGTGAAAGACCGAAAGATGATATTCCATATATAATACCAAAATTTGCCGATTTTGCGGCACTACGCATTTCTCTTGTTACATCGCTAATTTGAACTTTGTTTATTTTTGCGGCAGTTGCCTGATGTATATCTTCCTTGTTATTAAAAGCGATGATCATTCCTTCATCTTTACTCAAATGAGCCATTATTCGTAATTCCACCTGTGAGTAATCTGCAGAATAAAATATGTAATTATCACTGGCTGGCACAAACGATTTCCTTATTTCCCGTCCCCGTTCTTCTCTTATAGGGATATTTTGCAAATTAGGGTTGTCTGAACTTAACCTGCCGGTTGCCACTCTTGCCTGATTGAACGAAGTATGAATTCTTCCAGATTTTTGATTAATTAATTTTGGCAATGCTTCTGCATAGGTAGATAATAATTTTTTTAACGAACGATAATCTAATATTTGTTGAACTATTTCATAATCGTTCTTCAATTTTAACAATACATCTTCAGAAGTAGAATATTGTTTCGATTTCGTTTTTTTTGATGTTGAGGGCAATTTCATTTTTTCAAACAATACAATACCCAATTGCTTTGGCGAAGATATATTGAAAGTAGTACCGGAAAGTTTGTATATGTTTTTTTCTAAACCATCAATATCTTTTTTTAAATTTTTGGCAAAAACATTCAACTCTTCAGAATTTATGTTTACACCGATTTTTTCCATTTCAGCAAGAACATAAACCAAGGGCATTTCAACATTTTGGAAAAGCTCAAACAGGTCATTTTCTTTTAACTCTTTTTCAAGAATATTTTTTAGTTGAAATGTAATATCTGCATCCTCAGCACCATATTCAACAATATCCTTTAATGGTACTGTTCTCATGCTTCTTTGATTCTTTCCCTTTTTGCCAATTAAGCTTTCTATTGAAACAGGTAGATAATCAAGATATTTTTCGGCAAGAAAATTCATATTATGTCTGAGCTCAGGTCTGAGAAGATAATGTGCAACCATAGTGTCGAAAAGCGTACCCTGAACTTCAATGCTATACCATTTTAGCATTAAAATATCATACTTAATGTTTTGCCCGATCTTTATTATATCGCTGTTTTCAAGAACTTGCTTAAATTTATTAATACAAACTTGTGCTTCATCCTGATTTTCAGGAATTGGAATATAATATGCTTCATGCTCATTAAATGAAAAAGAAATACCAACCAGTTCGGCATTATTTGCATTAATTCCTGTCGTTTCAGTATCAAAACAAAATTCTTTTTGTTGATTTAATTTTAAAATTAACTCATTAGTTTTTTCTTCTGTATCAATAAGTTCGTATTTATGCGAAATGGTATTTATACTTTCTAAATTTGACGCAACAGGAGTAGAAAAAAGGTCTAATTGTGCATCATTACCAAATAATTTTGTTTGAGCTTTTACTTCTTCTTTTTTAGGAGGAATTGTAATTGGTGTATTTGAAACTTCAAATTTTAAAACTCTTGGTAAAATGGTTTTAAATCCAAGTTCATTAAAAATTTCTGTTATTTTTTCTTTATTTAAAGCACTTATTGCAAGCTCTGTTTCGTTAAGTTCAACAGGAACATTTATATTAATAGCAGCTAATTTTTTCGATAATTTTATTTGTTCAATATTATTTTCAATATTCTCTTTTTGTTTTCCTTTAAGTTTATCAATATTTTCAAAAAGTGTTTCAATGCTTCCAAATTCCTCTATCAGTTTTTTTGCTGTTTTTTCTCCAATACCGGGTGCTCCGGGAATATTATCAGAAGCATCGCCCCACAATGCAAGGATATCAATAAATTGTAGTGGTGATTTGATATTATATTTTTTATTTACAGCCTCAACGTCAACAATTTCTGTTTCGTTGCCGGAACGCTTTGGTTTAAACATAAAAATATTTTCTGATACAAGTTGAGCAAAATCCTTATCGGGAGTCATCATAAAAGTTACAAAGCCTTTTTTTTCTGCTTTTTTTGCAAGAGTTCCAATAGTATCATCTGCTTCGAATCCCTTAACCTCAATTACAGGAATATTAAATGATTCAATAATTTGCTTGATATATGGAACAGATAATTTAATATCTTCAGGAGTAGGTGAACGGTTTGCTTTATATTCAGAATACATTTCGTGTCTGAAATTAGGTCTGGGAGGATCAAATACGACAGCAATATGCGTTGGTTTTTCTTTATTTAATATTTCAATTAGCGTATTTGTAAAACCAAAAATTGCAGAAGTGTTTAATCCTTTAGAATTATATCTTGGATTTTTTATAAAAGCATAATATGCACGAAATATAAGTGCATAAGCATCAAGGAGAAATAATTTTTTTTGCATATTTTTTATAATATTTATAACTGGTTATATGGTTGAAGTCGTTTATCGTTAGTTTTGATATAAGGTAGAACATTATAATTATAAATTCAAACCCAAAAATCTGCACAAAAATAACATTAAGTTTATCTTTTTGCAATAACTAAGTTTTGGTCATTAGATATTGATTAGTTGATATTTATTTGTTTTTTGTTTTTTTGGATTTGGATTTCCCCCCAAAAAGTATAAAAATTTTACAAATTAGATACTAAATAATACTTACCTTTAAAGAAACAAATTTTTTTTCAATTATCATTAAAAAAATATTAATTATGAAAGCAAAAAATAGCAATAAAACAAAGACTGTTAAGACATTCGGGAAAAAAGATATAAAACTGGTAAATGGTGAAAATGTAAATGTTTCTTCTTCAAGAAAGCTTAAATTATAAATTTTCCGCACAAAAGTTTTTTATTTCTGGTTTGATAAATTCCAAATTGAATTTGGATTGTTCTTTCGGATTTCAAATCCGAAAGAGCAGATTGAGGAAATAATAATTGAATAATGAGAATAAAACTATTAGATTGTTTTCCGGATTTGTATGCAAAAATTTTTCCTGATTTTTTCAGTAAATCTATTGAAAAAGAAAAAATTACAACATGCAATGAGTGTATAATGCTGAAACCTGAGAATGCTATTATTTCTCAAAATTATTATTCTTCAAAAAGTAAGTGTTGTACTTTTTCCCCGGAAATACCAAATTATTTAATTGGGCTTATTTTATCTGATAAATCCGCCTATTTCGAAAATGGCAGAAACAGAATTATAAAAATTATCAATAGTGGAATAGGTGTATCACCCGAAGGGATTAAACCTTCCAGGCTTTATAATCTTAAATATCAAAAGGGCAAAATAGATGCTTTTGGAAAAAGCGAAAGCTTGAAATGTCCTTTTTATGACGAAAAGCTTGATACTTGCTCTGTTTGGAACGGAAGAAGTGCTATTTGTACAACATTTTTTTGCAAATACAACAATGGTATATGTGGTGAAAAATTCTGGAGAAATATTCAAAAATATTTACAGGAAACAGAAAAGCATCTTTCGCATTATGCAATGTTAAAACTCGATGCTATCCCGGATATTAATACAAAAATACCTGATGATAATTTCAAGTTGTTTGAAATAGATGAAACAAAACCTCCTGATTATGACAATATCTGGGGGAAATGGTTAGATAAAGAAAAAGAATTTTACATAAAATCACACAAAATAGTTTCTTCATTATCTAAAAGTGATTTTCAAAATATAATGGGAATTTCCAACGATTTTTTATTGCATAAAATA
Source organism: uncultured Bacteroidales bacterium (assembly GCA_964435855.1). Taxonomy (GTDB): domain Bacteria; phylum Bacteroidota; class Bacteroidia; order Bacteroidales; family CAYTAU01; genus CAYTAU01. The sequence goes on from CAYTAU010000005.1 coordinate 73,037, forward strand.
AACAGGGCAAAATTTAAAATGGAAAATCCCAAGTTGCCTGAAAAATTGAGATTAAATACGAATATTAACATTAGTCCTGTCGCAAATAATGAATTTATTATATCTTCGCCATATAGTACGTTTAGGGTTTCAACTGAAATGATTGAAATATTAGCTCTGTTTGATGGAAAAACCAAAACAACAGATATTATAAAAAACTTATCTTTAAAGGATATATTAGTTGAAAACGAGCTAATAATAAGCTATTATCAAAATCAAATATTAATTTTATGAAAAAAAATAAAAAAATACAATATTTTTGCATTTCATCTGTTTACAGATAAATATCATAATGAAAAATCGAATATTAAAATATTGCTTTTCTTTTATTATCATTTTGTTTATTGGTAGTTGTTCTGTTAAAAAAAACACAGGTTTAAGCAGAGCGTATCATAATTTAACTTCTCATTATAATGCTTATTTTAATGGAAGAGATGCATATAAACAAGGGGTTAAAAAAACAGATAAATCTATTGTTGATAATTTTACACTAATAATTCCTGTTTTCCCTCATAGTAGTCCTGATGCAGTAAGTGGTTCGAGAGGAGATATGGACAAAGCTATCAAAAAATCATCTAAAGTTATTAAATTACACTCAATAACAGCAAAACCAAAAAGGAAAAAAGGCGGCAGAATGACTCCCAAAGAAAAAGAATTTTACAATAAAAAAGAATATTGCAAATGGATTGATGATAGTTGGTTATTAATGGGAAAATCGCACTTTTACAAACATGATTTTTATCTTGCAAAAGAAAATTTTGAATATATTATAAAAGAATATAGCAACGACCCCATCAAATTTGATGCAATGATTTGGTTAGCACGGACATATAACGAACTGAAAGAATATAATAAAGCTGCTGACCTTATTGAAAGAGCAGAAGGAGATAAGGATTTTCCACGTAATTTGAAAAAAGAACTTACTACAACTTATTCTGATTTTTATTTAAAACAGAAAATGTATGAGGATGCTATTCCTAAGTTGGTAGTTGCCGTAAAAAAAGAAAAGAAAAAGAGAAAACGTGCAAGATATATGTATATTTTGGCACAGATTTATCAAAAATATGACCAATATCAGAATGCATCAAATTTATACAAACAGGTTATAAAGTCTAACCCGCCTTATGAAATGTCATTTAATGCAAAGATTAACAGAGCAACATCTTTTGATGTTTCGCATGGAGATAGTAAAGAAATAAAAAAACAACTGCGTAAAATGTTAAGGGATGATAAAAATATTGAATATCAGGATCAAATATATTATGCAATTGCAAATATTGAATATAAAGAAGGGAATATCGAAAGATCAATAGAACTTTACAAAAAATCTGCAGAGAGCAGTACTATTAACCCTGACCAAAAAGCTTTATCATTTCTTGCTATTGCTGACATATATTTTTCTAGACCCGATTATATTAATTCACAAATGTACTATGATAGCACAATAGTGTTTTTAACACAAGAATATCCCGATTATGATAAAATTGCTCTTAAATCAAAAAATCTTACCGAATTAATTACACATTTGAATGTTGTAAACAATGAAGACAGTTTACAAATGATTGCTCAAATGAGTGAAAAAGAAAGATTTAAAATAATTGACAAATTAATTCAGGAAATTAAAGATGAGGAAGAACGCCTAAAATTAGAACAACAACAACAACAACAAAATTTATCTCAATATTATCAAAATGAAAACAGATCTAATCAAGACAATTCAAATCAGGGTGGTAAATGGTATTTTTATAATCCATCTACATTAAGTTTTGGAAGATCTCAGTTTATTAAAAAATGGGGAAACAGAAAATCAGAAGATAACTGGCGAAGAAAAAACAAATCTATTGTTATGGCTATAGATGAAAATGAATTTGAAGAAGAAGTTGAAGATACTACAAAAAAAATAATGGATAATAAAACCAGAGAATTTTATCTTCAGGATTTACCATTTAACGATTCATTGTTAGTATTATCTCATGATAGAATTAGAGAAGGATTATTCAAAGCAGCAGGAGTATATAAAGACAAATTACTGGATTTTCCTAAATCTATTGAAACTTATGAATTGCTTCTAAAAAGATATCCTGAAAATGAATATTTATTAGATTCATATTATCAATTGTACAAATTAAATGTTTTGGAAAACAATAAACCGGATGCAGAAAAGTATAAAAATTTAATAGTTAACAATTATCCAAAAAGTAATTATGCCAATGCACTAACTAATCCGAATTATTTACAAGAGCTTGAAGAACAAGAGCAAAAGTCAAAAATCTTATATCTTGAAACCTATAATCATTATTTAAAGCACAATTATTTTAAAGTTATTAAAAACTGTAATATTGCAGATTCTACAATGCAGGAAAATCCTTTACTGCCAAAATTTTCATTATTAAAAGCTCTTTCTATTGGCAGTATACGCGATTTGAAAAATTTTAAAAGAGCATTAAGATACATTATAAAAACATATCCTAAAACAGATGAAAAAACTGTTGCCGACGTTCTGTTTGCAAAAGTTAATGCCCCCGATTTTGCTTTTTCTGACAGCGGACTTGTTGCATATAATGCTTATGATTCCATGTATAATATTGAAGATGTAGAGGATGATTTTCCACAAGATTCATTAACAATTGATACTATTGTAGCAGATGTTAATCTTGATGAAGTATACAGTTTCAACGAAAGCTCAAATCATTTTTATGTTATAATAGTTGACAAAAAAATTGATATCAATCGTCTGAAATTTAATGTAATCAGTTATAATATTGATTATTTTAGTATGTTCGATTTTAATGTTAGTGCTGTTGACCTTGATGATAATTACAAATTAATCTCAGTTAAAATGTTGGACAGCAAAAGACAGGCAATGGCTTATTTCAACAGACTGAAAAAAGATAAAAAGGAATTATTTAACAAGTTGGAAATAGATAATTACACCCATTTTATTATTTCTCCGGATAACTATTCTGTGTTATTTGGTGATAAAAATGTAGAGCAGTATATGAAATTCTTTAGCCAAAAATATTTAACAGAATAAGTAAGTATTAAGTTTACAGTAGGCAGTTGACAATTGACCCGAGTACTTGAGAGTAAACACTTGCCTGACGGCAGACAGGCAGACAGGCAGACAGGGTTACAAAAAATGTAATTGATGAAAAAAATAAAAATTTTATGGACAGACGATGAAATAGACTTGTTAAGGGCACATATTATTTTTCTTGAACAAAAAGGATATGATGTTGTAACGGCAAATAATGGTGATAAAGCAATTGAACTGGTAAAAGAACAAAATTTTGACATTATTTTTCTTGATGAAAACATGCCGGGTATTAGTGGTTTGCAAGTGCTTGCCGAAATTAAGAAAATGTACCCTGCCATACCGGTAATAATGATTACCAAAAGCGAAGAAGAAAATATAATGGATAAGGCTATAGGTGCTAAAATAACCGATTATCTTATAAAACCAGTTAATCCAAACCAGATCTTACTTGCAATAAAAAAGAATACAGAGCATCGCAGATTAGTAACAGAAAAAACCACATCAGCATATCAATCGACTTTTAATGAGATAGGGATGCAGATCAATATGGCAAATTCTTTTAATGAATGGGTTGAAATTTACAAACTGCTTGTATATTGGGAAATTGAACTGGAGAAATCGCATGAAAATACAATGGATGAAGTCTTGAAAATGCAAAAAACCGATGCAAATAACTCTTTTGCAAAATTTATTAAAAATAACTACTGCTCATTTTTTGATGAAAATAACGAAGAAAAACCTATAACATCTCCAAATGTTTTTAAAAATAAAGTTTTTCCGATTTTAGAAAATAACGAAAAGGTATTTGTAATGCTGGTCGATAATTTAAGATTTGACCAGTGGAAAGTTTTACAGCCAATTATACGCGAGTATTATCACTTAACAGAAGAAAATATTTTTTGCACTATTTTGCCAACAGCAACACAATATGCAAGAAATGCAATGTTCTCGGGTTTAATGCCATCAGAAATTGAAAAACTATATCCCGATTTTTGGTTGAACGATGAAGAGGATGGCGGAAAAAACATGCACGAAGAAGAAATGCTTAAAGGTCAGTTATCAAGAATAGGGAAAAATTACAGCTTTTATTACGACAAAATAAGTAATCAGAAAGCAGGACAAAAACTTGTAGATAAATTCAAAGATATTATCAGTAATCAGTTAATGGTAGTAGTTTACAATTTTGTTGATATACTTTCGCATGCAAGAACCGATATGAAAATGATACGCGAACTTGCAGCCGACGAATCGGCATATCGTTCATTAACATTATCATGGTTTCAGCATTCGGCAATGTTGGAAATGCTTAAATTACTTGCCGAACAAAAAATAAAAGTGATAATTACAACCGATCACGGCACAATACGTGTAAACAATGCAATAAAAGTAATTGGCGATAGAAATACAACAACAAATTTGCGATATAAACAAGGAAGAAATTTGAATTATAACAAAAAAGAAGTTTTTGAAATTCTTGACCCCTCAGAAGCATATTTGCCTAGCACCAATGTTAGTTCAAGCTATATTTTTGCTCAGGGCGATGATTTTTTTGCCTACCCCAATAATTATAATCATTATGTAAAATATTATCGTAATACATTTCAGCATGGTGGAGTATCCTTAGAGGAAATGTTGGTTCCCCTTATTACTCTTACGCCAAAATAATGAATAATATAAAAATATCATCACTTAAAAACATTGATATTGCTGCAAAGCAATTTATTGATATTTACAAAAATCATAAAATAATTGCATTTTACGGACAAATGGGAGCAGGCAAAACTACTTTTATAAAAGCTTTATGCAGGCAGCTTGGAGTAGTTGATGATATTGTAAATAGTCCAACATTTTCAATAGTTAACGAATATATTACTGTTGATAAAAAGAAAATATATCATTTCGATTTTTTTAGAATAAAAAAAGATGAAGAAATATATGATATAGGTTTTGAAGAATATCTTAATAATTTTGATTATTGCTTTATTGAATGGCCTCTACCAATAATAAAAAATATACTTCCGCAAGAAATAACATCTGTAAATATTAAAGTGCTTGATGACAATAGCAGAGTGATAGAGCATTTTTCAAAATATAGTCCCTGAATACAGGTTCTCAGTCATTGAATATACATCCTCAGTCATTGAATACACGCCCTCAGCCACTAAATACAGGTTTTCAGTCAGTATAAAAGATATTTTAAATATAAAATATAAAGAGAGAGTTTTTTGTTATATTTGTAGAATTAATGTTATACAATTTTACAATAAATGTTGTGCGAAAAAAAATATATTTTAAAGAATTTGAGTTTAATAGTAATGAACATATTTCTTTTGACTAATATGTCAAGTTTTGCTCAATCAGATTCTGTTTCAATTTTAAAGAAGGAAAACAAGAAAATAACTTTTAGTGCAAACAGTTCGTATTTAATGAATTTTGATTTGAGTTTCAAGGATGGATTTTCTTTTATTACAGCGGCAGTGATAAAAAAAGCTAATCATAATTTATCAATTGCGCCTGTTTGGTGGATTGATAAAAACAGAAACGGAAATATTTTTAAAGGAGGAATGCTGTCATACCGATTTTTCCCAAGCAGAAATCGTAAGTGTCTAAATTTCTATTTCATTTATGATTTAATGTTTACTTTTGAAAAAAACGAATGGGAAAAGAATATGGAGTATATTCCGAAACAGTATTATGATGTTTCTTTTAAAAGTAGGTGGCACTCATTGAAAAATCAAGTGGGTTATGGTTTTAATATAAATATTTACAAAGGATTCTACTTTAATCAAAGCATGAGCATAGGAATTGAATTTTATAATTATACAAGTAAAACTGATGTTAAAGACAACCCTAGTTTATCAAGCGAATATTCGAGTGGAAATATATTTTCAGACTCTAATGCAAGCAGCTTATTAATGATAGGAATAGGATATAATTTTGAAAAATAAAAATCTTCCATATTGGTTATTTATATTATCTGTCTTTTCGGCGTTGCTCATACCTACTTTGGTACAAGACGGAATGTTTTTGGATGGTTTAGTTAATAGCTCCATTGCAAGAAATCTTGCAAAAGGTGAAGGTGGATTATGGGTACTTCAATATTCAAAAACTTTCAGCAATCCTTTTTATGACCAATTGCCTTTAGCAATTGGATTGCAATCTCTTTTTTTTAAACTATTCGGAGACCATTTATTTGTAGAAAGGATTTATAGTATTCTTACTGCAATAATAACTGGGATTTTTATTATTAAAATATGGAAACATATATTCAGGGATAATAATGAGTTAGTGGCATTGAGCTGGCTTCCGTTTCTTTTTTGGATAATTACTCCAGTAGTATTTTGGTCATACTCAAACAATATGTTGGAAAACACAATGGCAATTTTTGACATAGCTGCAATTTACCTCATTATAAAAGCACTAGATACAAATAAAAAAATATTTATAAGACTTGTAATTACGGGAACATTGATTTTTGCAGCATTTTTTTCAAAGGGACCCGTTGGAATTTTTCCTTTAGCAACTGTTTTTATTTATTGGCTATGTTTTAAAAACTTATCCTTTTTTAAAGCAATGAAATATTCAGCCATTGTTTTCTTTGTCCCAGTATTATTATTGTCGTTACTATTTTTATTTGAACCAGACGCTTTACATAGCATATCAAAATTTCTAAGTCAGCAGGTGGCAAACAGCATTGAAGGAAAAAGAGAATTGGCCTCTAGCAGATATTATATTGCTGGCAGATTACTTAGCGAGTTAATTCCTGTCATGATTTTATTATTAGTCCTTTTTGTCATAAACCAAATCAAGCAAGTGAAAATAGCAACAAATTTAAACAATAAAAAATTATTATTTTTCTTTTTAGCAGTAGCGCTTTCTGGTTCTTTACCAATCTTAATTAGCTTGAAACAAGCAGGCTATTATCTTGTTCCTTCATTTCCTTTTTATGCGTTAGCTGCAGGAATCATTGCTGCTCCCCGATTAAATGTATTGATGCAAAAAATAAAATCCGAAAGCAGAAGTTTTAGAATAGTTACAATTATAACAATGATTTTGTTTTGTGGAACTTTAATTTTCTCATTCATGCAAACAGGAAAAATAGGAAGAGACAAAGAAACCGTAAAAGACATATACATTATTGGAAAAATTGTGCCAAGAAATTCAATTATTTCCATTTGCCCTAATTTGACTTACGATTGGGGATTACATGCTTACATGATGAGATATTTTAATAATAGCATGGATGAAAAAAATCAACATGAATTTTATATTACTGAAAAAGACTGTGAAAACGAAATAAATAAAGACTATATGAAAATTGAGACAAACACAAGTATTTATGAGATTTATAAGCGTAAATAAAAATCTTATTGCATTATTTTTTCTTTGTCAGGTTTTATTTACAAATTGCAAAAAAGAATCTCCTTTTGACACAGGTGATTGGGAATTAACATTTAACGAAGAATTTTCGGATACTGTACTAAACAAAGAAATATGGAAAACTAAATTCCCTTGGGGGCAATTATCCTCAAATGATGATAAATATTGTTTTATTGATTCTGCTTTTACAATAAAAAATGGCATTTTACATATTCAGGCAAAACGAGATACAGTTATGGGTTTGGTACATGATGATAATTATAATTATTCTTACAAACTTTTTTATTTAACATCGGGAATGCTTCAATCAGCCGATTGCTTTTCACAACAATATGGTTATTTTGAAATTCGTTCAAAAATTCCTTATGGTTCAGGATTTTGGCCTGCCTTTTGGCTTATGGAGCGAAATTTTTGGCCACCAGAAATAGATGTTTTTGAAATTAGTGGCAGAGAACCCAATAGGTTACATATGGCAAATCATTTCATGAATAAAAATGAAATACACAGACAAAATTCAATTACAATTAATGGACCTGATTTTTCAAAGGATTTTCATATTTTTGCAATTGAATGGAATCCGAAAGAAATTATTTGGTATCTTGACAATAAAAAAGTATTCCGGTCAGAAACAAATATTCCAAATACGGGAATGTATTTGATTTTAACTTTAGGACTTGGAGGAAGTAATTTTTCGGGAGAAGTGGATAACACAACTCCATTACCAAATTCGTTTGACATTGATTATATCCGTGTTTATCGCAAAAAATGAATAAACTATGATTAAAAATATAAAAAACATAAAGCATACAGAAAGCAATAACTTTTTTTTGCTTGCCGGTCCGTGTGTTGTAGAAGACGAACAAACAGTTTTTGAGATAGCAGAGAAAGTACAGTTTGTTACTGATAAATTAAAAATACCTTTTGTTTTTAAGGCATCATTTAAAAAAGCTAATCGTACCAGTTTATCATCTTTTACAGGTATTGGCGATATGCAGGCAATTGGAATTTTAAAAAAGGTAAAAGAAAAATATAATTTGCCCATTGTTACCGATATTCACACAGCAGAAGATATTGAAAAAATAAAAGATGTAGCAGATATTATTCAGATACCTGCTTTTTTATGCAGACAAACAGATTTACTTATCGCGGCAGGCAATAGCGGAAAAATTGTTAATATTAAAAAAGGGCAGTTTCTTTCTGCCGAAGCTATGCAATATGCTGTTGACAAAGTAAATTCAACAAAAAATAAAAATGTAATGCTTACCGAACGAGGAACAAGTTTCGGATATCAAGACCTTATTATAGATTATAGAGGAATACCTGTAATGCAAAAAACCAATTGTCCTGTTATTTTAGATATTACACATTCCTTGCAACAACCAAATCAAAACACAGGAGTTACAGGTGGTTTGCCCGACATGATTGAAACAGTTGCAAAAGCAGGAATTGCTGTAGGTGTTGATGGTATATTTTTGGAAACACATCCAAATCCTGCAAAAGCAAAATCGGATGGAGCAAATATGTTAAATCTTGATAAACTGGAAAATTTACTTGATAAGCTTGTTAAAATAAGAGGAGTAGTAAATATATTATAAGTGGGTTGACAATAGACAATTAACAGTAGGCAAAATGAAATATATGACATTCTCCAAAAAGAAAATCTCATTTCGAATTCAGGTTAAAAATTATCAAAATTCTGCAGATATGGGTGTTGTTTAAATCTATACAATTAGCATTAGACAAAGAAATTTATTTTGTCAACTTTAATCATTTAACATGAAAAATTATTATTTAAAAAAAATTTGATTATAGCTGCAGGCTAGTGTGATAATAAAGCAAGCTAATTGTTTAATATTTTAAATTCTACTCTCCGGTTTTGTTTTCGCCCTTCTTCGGTTTTATTATCTGCAATTGGCTGGTAAAAAGCATAGCCTTTATATTCTAATCGACTATTATTTATTCCATTATTAATTAAATAATCAACTACCGATTTTGACCTGTTAGTAGATAAACGCTGATTTGTAGCCAGACTGTTAGTGTTATCGGTATGTCCGCCAATTTCAATTCGCATATCAGGGCTATCTTTTAAAATTTTCACAATCCTGTTTAATTCTGTAAGAGAAGCATGTTCTAATTCGGAACTGGCATGTTTAAAAAATAAATTATTCAAAATAATTTTTGAACCTTTTTCTAATGATTCTAATTCTACATCTAGAATAATTTCGCCAAATTCTTTACTTTCGGGCAAATCAAAATTAGCAGAATTAAACAAATAATCATCAGCATAAACAGCAATTCCATAATTTTTACCGGAGGGTAATGTTATGAGATATTCACCTGTTTCACTATTTGAGTTAAAAACTGCTATAATTTCGTTTTTTTCATTATCAAATATTTCAATTTTGGCTTCAATAAATTTGCCTGTTTTGCTATCTTTAACTTTCCCTTTTACTAAAGTAAGATTCACCGTTTTATTATCATCTTCAAAAGCAGTAAAGTTTATCATATAAATATCTGTACTGCCTTTCCCTCCTTGTTTTATCGATGAAAAATAACCGTGCCTACCGTCAGCAGAAGTAACAAAGAAAATATCATCATTGCCTGTATTTATTGGATAACCAATATTTTCAGGTTTAGACCATATTCCATTTTTATTTTTAGCCGATTTAAAAACATCATATCCACCCATTGTGTTATGACCTTTTGAGCTAAAATATAAAGTTTTACCATCGGGGTGTGCAAAAACACCTTCCTCGTCATATTCTGTATTAATTATATTTCCAATATTTGTAGCATTACCCCAGTCTCCATTAGCTTCTTTGGTACATATATAAATATCCTTTTTTCCATAACCATTTGGTCTGTTACTTGTAAAATATAGAGTTCTTCCATCAAATGAAATGCTTGCAGAAAATTCACTATATGGTGAATTTATACTATTTGGTAAAGCTTTAGATTTTGACCACTCACTGCCTTTTAATTCACAATAATATATATCTCCAGCATAAATATCGCCACTTTTTTTAATACCTTTGTATACATACAATTCTTGTCCATCAGGAGATAGACCAACAGTAGCATCATGGTTAACAGTATTTACGGGAGCACCGATATTTGTAGGAGTGCCCCATATCCCGTTTTCATTATAGCTGATATAAATGTCTTCATAAAATTCAAGGCTAAAAGGGTCTCTTAAACCACCGGTAGTTTCTTTGCGTTTTGAAGTAAATATCATCATTGATTCATCGGCAGAAATTAATGGACAATATTCTGCAAATTGAGAATTAATTTCGTTTAAGCTTATTATCATTCCGATTGTTGGTTTTTTCATTAATTCTTTACCTGCTGTACATTCTTTAAAACGTTTTTGAAGTGTTGTATGCCAATTATATAAAATATTTGGTGATAATGAAATTTTGAAACCATTATATTCTTCAATTGCTTTATCAAAATTAAGCATAGATTGATACGATTGTCCAATTCTATATTTTATATCTTTTGCTATTTCTCTATCTAATTTGTATGCTTCTTGTAGATAAGGCAAAGCCTTTGAAGCGTCTGCCGAATTAATATAGCAAATGCCAATTTTATAATTTAATTCAGAATTATTCGGGTTAAAATCGTTAGCTCTAATGTAACTATTTAATGCTATTCCAAACGATGAATCTTGGTAGGCATCATTACCATCATAAAGATTATCCATAGCAACATTAAAATTTTCCTTGTCATTTTTAAATAACTTTTCGGAATTATAAAGTAATTGGGCTAACCCCATTTTTCCTCTATTTTTTAACCCTAA